>JAGAXF010000007.1 GCA_017941085.1 Bacillota bacterium | reverse complement strand
ATCCAAGCCTTGACGGAATTTACTGCGATTTTCCGGCTCCAGCCCGTATTTTTCGGCTATTTTTTCTACAAAACTCTCCATATCTTCTCTACTTCCTGAGTATAATTCTACTTCCATCTCAGAGATTATGCCTTTTTGGTCCTGATTTATTACCTCTCCCTTATCATAGGACATTTCGCAGATTGATTTACCTGTATCAATTCTTATCTGTTTTCTTAGGACCTTAACCTCCACCCTCTTAAGCAGCTCTCTGTGACCTATAACCTGCTTTAAGGTTTCGCACATCTCGCTTTGACAAAAGATTTCCAAATCCGGGCAGTGGAACTTGCTGTCATCCACCATGGGGATATTGATTTCCTCTCTTTGATGAAGCCCATTTTCGCTGCCACCATTCCATTTTACTGTAGCCACATAGGCTTCTCCCTCTTTCCTGGTTCTTACTGTAATGCCTTCTCTGGAAAGCCTTCTGTCCTCAGTATCAAAGTATATGGCATGCAGGTTAATGGATTCCTGAGAATTGTCATCGGTTATGGCAACTATCTCAGGATCAGAAAATATTCTCTCCGCCTGTTCCGGATTTTCTATTTTGAATTTAAACTCAATTTCCATTCCTAATACAAGGCTCCTTTTGTAATAACTAAAATTTGCACAAGTCTTTTTCTATCACAAATCAATATATTTGTCAATTTATATGATATAATATGTTCTGCCAAAAAATGCTAAAGAAAGAGGATTAATGAAGATGAATATACCCTTAAACAAATATATTGACCATACTCTCCTTAAGGCAGTGGCCACAGAAGAGGATATAAAGACCCTGTGTAAAGAGGCTATGGACTATGATTTTTATGCAGTATGCGTCAATTCCTGCTATGTACCATTAGTGAAGGAATGCCTAAAGGACTCCCGGGTTAAGATAGCATCGGTTATAGGCTTCCCTCTGGGAGCCTCCAGCACCTACTCCAAATGTCAGGAAACCATGGATGCCTGTAAAAATGGAGCCGAGGAAATTGACATGGTTATCAATCTAGGACTTCTTAAGAGTCATAAATACGAAGAATGCCAGGGGGATATTAAGGCGGTGGTGGATACAGCCAAGGAGTATGGAGGACATGTTAAAGTAATACTGGAAACCTGCTATCTGGACGACCAGGAAATAGTAAAGGCATGTGAGCTATCAAAAGCCGCCGGAGCAGCCTTTGTTAAAACATCCACCGGCTTTGGAACAGATGGCGCAAAGCCTCACCATGTAAAACTTATGAGAGACACAGTGGGAGAAGACATGGGAGTCAAGGCCTCAGGAGGAATTAGAGATTTGGACGCCGCCCTTTCCATGATAGAGGCGGGAGCCAACAGACTGGGAGTAAGCGCCGGAATTCAGATAATAAATGAATACAATAACAAAGAAAAGGACCTTTAATTAAAGGTCCTTTGTTATTTATCTTCGTTATATTTACTTACCAACCTGACTTAACCTGTGGTTCCTGTATCCGCAGGTGGCGGTGTTGGAGTGGGTTCAGGAGGAGGTTCAACAGTACCTGTTCCGCCGCCGGTTTCTTCACCGGTGGTGCCTCCGGTTTCTCCGCCGGTTTCTCCCGTTTCTCCGCCGGGTGTACCTCCGGTGCCTTCTCCAGTTTCTCCTCCGGTTCCTTCTCCGGTGCCTTCTCCGGTACCTTCTCCGGTTCCTTCTTCAGGAACAAGACTAGGATCCTCCACCTCTTCATCTTCTATGGGTATAGGCTCCGGATCCTCAATATCGGTCCAGGTGCTGGAACCACCTATATCATCTCCATCTGCCAGCTCATCTCCAATTGGAGCGGAAGAAGAGCCATTATAGTATTGAGAGATTACAGAGCTAATATTGTAGCAGGTATCACTGGGGGTATACCCCACCTGACCAAAGAAGTCTTCATGAAGCTTTGATACATCCCCATATAGATTTGTTGGGAATACATAGGAAACCGGTCCCATATATCCATCTGCAATATTAAAGGGGAAACTGGTGGTACCTGCAATCTTAAAGTCGAATACCTTAAAGGCCAGGCCCATAATATCAGAATTACTTAGATTTGTTTTTATCTGTGGAATACCAATATCCAAAATCTGATCCAGCTGTTTAAAGTTGAGAGTCTTTGCCTTTTCCATAATCTTTCCGGCAACTATTCTCATTCTTTCGGTTCTCTTGTAGTCGTCCCCTACGCCCTTTCTAATACGGCCATAGGTTACAGCCATGGAACCATCCACCTTCTGAGTTCCCGGAGAATAAATCTGCATGGGGCTACCCTCATATCCGCAAATGCTCCAGGTTTCTTGGTTGTAAAGGTTAAGCTGTTCAATCTCGTAGTCCTCTATGTCAAGCTCCAAGCCACCCATGGCATCCACCACGTCTGCGGCAGCCTTAAAGTTAAATACAATGTAGTTTTTAATATTTAAATCCAAACATTGGTTAACAGCTTTAATGCTTTCCTTTACTCCACCATAGGAGAAGGCATGGGTTATTTTGTCATACCAGCCCTGATCCGGCATGTAAAGAAGCGTATCTCTATAGATGGAGGTTAAATATACCTCTCCTGTTTCTTCTTTGATGCTGGCAATCATGATGGCATCGGATCTCCAATCCGCTGTATCATTCATGTCTCTGGCGTCTACACCCAAAACAAGAATATTGATATAACCATCAACATCCACACAGGACAGATCGTGCTCATCGTAGTTCTCAACATCCGCCTTAAAGGGTACCTCTGTCAATTTATCCAATTTTGAATTTACATACCAATAAGCAACTATGGAAATAGTGGCAGCTAATAGCGCCAAGACAATTAATATGGTAAGAATAATTCTTAAAGGAGATTTCCTCTTTTTTACCGCTACAGAAGATCCTACCTGACTACCCCTTCTTCTACTTTGTTCCGCCTGTCTACGGCGTTCCATTCTACTCATTCAATTTCCTCTATTCTTGTCTTCCAATACCCAATCAATAAGATTTCCCTAAATCCCTAGTATTCTACCACAATTAGGCTTCGAATCATAGTCAAAATATATTATAATGATTCTTAACCAAAAGAACAATTGAGTATAGCATAGAAAAGTGATGAAAAAATGAACAATGCCATTATTTTAGCAAGCAAATCCCCCAGAAGAATAGAGCTTCTGGAAAAGGCAGGATTTGTAGTAACCTCAATTCCAGCCAATACCGAAGAAAACATTAATCCTCAGTGGGGACCGGAGGAAACGGTAATTAATCTTTCCATGGAAAAGGCCCAAGCTGTAAGGAATGTACTTAAGCAGATTATTGGAGACTCAAATAATGA
The DNA here is from genome assembly GCA_017941085.1 of Bacillota bacterium. GTDB lineage: Bacteria > Bacillota > Clostridia > Peptostreptococcales > Anaerovoracaceae > Eubacterium_B. The sequence continues at coordinate 16,910 of JAGAXF010000007.1, read as the reverse complement.
TTATGTAAACTCTCCTTCAAATTACAGCGCTTTAACTGCGGTTTTGTCTGAAGATTTGCCTATTATAGCTGCCGATACCATAGTTTATTTGGATAATATAATAGGAAAACCTAGGGATAAAGATGATGCCCTTTCAATACTTATGAAGCTTTCCGGCAAAGAGCACAAGGTGTATACGGGAGTTACCATTCTTTCCTTGTTAGATGGCTCCCGGAAAATATCCTTTGTGGATGAAACCTCAGTTTTCTTTAAGGAATATTCTCCCCATGATATAGAAGATTATTTAAATACAGATGAGCCCTATGACAAGGCAGGGGCCTATGCAATTCAAGGGTATTTTGGAAGATTTATCGACCATATTGAAGGAGACTATTCCAATGTTATGGGACTCCCCATCCCTCGCCTCCTTGAAGAATTGAAGAATTTCTAACCAATCCCACATAAACAGATAACGAAGCATATGAAAACCCCCGATATACATAAGTACATCGGGGGTTGATATTAATTGCTTAATTATTTAGCAAGTTCTTCTGCCTTATCCCAAGCTTCGATGATTTCAGGAATAACCTTGTAAAGGTCACCTACAATACCATAGTCAGCAACTTCGAAGATCGGAGCATCCGGATCCTTGTTGATGGCTACGATGCACTCGGAATTCTGCATTCCTGCCAAGTGCTGGATAGCACCGGAGATACCGCAAGCAAAGTAGATCTTTGGCTTTACAGTTGTTCCTGTCTGTCCAACCTGGTGGTCGTGTCCGATCCAACCTGCATCAACTGCTGCACGGGAGGAACCTACAACGCCGCCAACCTTGTCAGCGAACTTCTGAATTGTTTCAAATCCTTCAGGTCCACCGAGACCACGTCCGCCGGAGCAGATGATGTCAGCGTCTGTCAAGGATACCAATTCCTTAGCGGATTTTACAACGTCCAGAACCTTGATTCTGATATCAGCTTCGGAAATTTCAGGCTTCATTTCAATAATTTCACCTGTTGCTCCCGGATTAGCTTCCTGCTTCTGCATAACGCCAGGTCTTACAGTTGCCATCTGAGGACGAGATGTTGGGGAAACGATTGTAGCCATCAGGTTACCACCGAATGCCGGACGAGTCATCTTCAGCTTGGTGTCATTAGGATCTTCGTTAGCCAAGCTAGCTGTGTTCAGTGTTGTGTTCTTTTCGTTGAACTCGATATAGCTCTGGAGTGAAATGTCAAGGTGTGTACAGTCAGCTGTAAGACCTACATTTGCTCTACCTGCTACACGAGGAGCCAGGTCTCTACCGATGTGTGTTGCACCGTAGAGAATGATTTCAGGCTTGAACTCTTCGATAGCCTGAGTGATTACCTTTGTATAAGCATCTGTTGTGAACTGCTTAAGAAGTGGATCTGCAACAATGTAAGCCATGTCAGCACCATATTCAAAGCAATCCTTTGCAAGAGGCTCAATATCTTCTTTAGCACCTACCAAGAGTGCGCCAACTTTGCATCCGTCACCGCGCTCAGCAGCAAGTCTTTTACCTTCGCCGATGAGTTCCAGCGCAACGTTCATAATCTTGCCATCACGCTGTTCTGCGAATACCCATATATTCTTATATGCAGCAAAATCTTTTACATCTGCCATTTTACTTTCCTCCCTTAGATTATGTGCTTCTGCTTGAGGCTTCCTACAAGCTTTTCAGCAAGTTCTTTCTCGCTGTCGCCTTCTAGCATTGTTCCTTTTCCCTTTGGCTTCGGTGTGAAGGAACGGAATACGTTTGTCGGGGAAGCCTTCAGACCTACAGTTGTAAGATCAACTTCTACGTCAGCTGCACTCCATACTTTGATGTCCTTGTCAGGATTGAAGATTCCGCCGATGTTCATGTATCTCGGAGTATTGAGTTCCTTGATGCATGTGAGCATGCATGGAATTGGAGCTTCGATTACTTCGTAACCGTCTTCCAGCTGTCTTTCTACCTTTACAGACTTCTTGTCAGGAGCGATTTCGAATTTCTGTACGTATGTTACCTGTGGGAGGTCCAGCTTTTCTGCAATCTGTGGACCTACCTGAGCTGTATCTCCGTCGATAGCCTGACGGCCAGCAAAGATCATATCATAGTCCAGCTTCTTGATTGCTGCTGTGATTGCGTTGGATGTTGCCCATGTGTCGGAACCACCAACTGCTCTGTCGGAGAGAAGAACACCTTCATCTGCTCCCATAGCAATGCATTCGAACAGCATCTGATCTGCCTGAGGAGGTCCCATGGATACCACTGTTACGTGGATATTCTCAGGATCCATGTCCTTTACTTTCAGAGCTTCTTCCAGTGCGTTAGCATCATCAGGATTGAGGATGCTGGGAACACCGTCTCTGATCAGTGTACCTGTTTCCGGATTGATTCTGATTTCGTTAGTATCCGGTACTTGCTTAGCGCATACTACAATGTTAAACATTATCTTGAATCCTCCTTATCCTATTTGCCTATTACGCTGGCTGCGATAACCATTCTCTGAACTTCTGAAGTACCTTCATAGATTTCAGTAATCTTGGCATCTCTCATCATTCTTTCTACCGGATAATCCTTTGTATATCCGTAACCACCGTGGAGCTGTACGCACTTGGTGGTAACTTCCATAGCTGTCTCAGCAGCAAAGAGCTTACCCATTGCTGCAGCAGGACCATAAGGAAGTCCGGCAGTCTCATTGTAAGCAGCCTTGTAGATCAGAAGTCTTGCAGCTTCAATCTTTGTTGCAAGATCTGCTACTACGAAGGAAAGAGCCTGGAACTGTGTCAGCTTCTTGCCAAACTGCTTTCTCTGTTTCATGTATTCAATAGTTACATCCAAAGCGCCCTGTGCAATACCAAGAGCCTGGGAAGCGATACCGATACGGCCGCCGTCAAGAGTTGTCATAGCAACTTTGAAGCCCTTACCGATTCCGCCCAGCATTCTGTCCTTAGGAATGCGGCAGTTCTGGAAAATAAGTTCTGTTGTGGAGGATGCACAGATACCCATCTTGTCTTCTGTCTTACCGATGGAGAATCCTTCGTCACCCTTCTCTACGATGAATGCTGTGATGCCGTGGTTGCCCTGGCTCTTGTCTGTCATAGCCATTACAACAAATACGTCAGCATATCCACCGTTTGTAATGAAGCACTTTGCTCCGTTGAGAACGTAATAATCTCCGTCCTCTTCTGCTCTTGTCTGCTGTCCGGAAGCATCTGTACCTGCGTTAGGTTCAGTAAGACCAAAAGCACCAAGCTTCTTGCCTGCTAAAAGGTCCGGAAGATACTTTTGTTTTTGTTCTTCTGTACCATAGTGATAAATTGGCCAGCAGCACAGTGATGTGTGTGCGGAAACGATAACTGCTGTTGAAGCGCAAACTCTAGCTAGCTCTTCTACAGTGATAGCATAGGAGATATTGTCTCCGCCTGCTCCACCGTATTCGGTTGGGAACGGAATTCCCATAAGACCATACTTAGCCATCTTCTCTACAGTCTCGACTGGGAATCTATGTTCCTTATCGATATCTGCGGCAATTGGCTCAACTTCGGTCTCGGCAAACTCTCTTACCATTTTTCTTACGAATTCCTGTTCCTTCGTCAGTTGAAAGTTCATGTAAATGCCTCCTTAATAAAATTAACGGTCCTTCTCTTAGGGGGAAGGATAGCCTATACCGTTCAGTTTTTGACGTTGTTATAAAAATAACAACACCAAACATAGTATCTCATTTTTCCCATAATAATGCAAGCCGTTTTTGCTCTATAACCCCTTAATTTCTATTATGTTTTCCGAGGCTACAGCTGCCTCCACCAGGGCCTCCACATCCAGCTTTGATTCCGACTCTATAATCCTGTCCAATTTAGGCTTTGTGGTGGGATGTTTCGGCAAAAATACAGTGCAACAATCCTCATAGGGCTCTATGGAAGTTTCGAAAGTTCCGATTTCCTGGGCCTTCTCCATAATATCTACCTTGTCCATGGCTATAAGAGGTCTCATAACAGGCATTTTTACCACACTGTCCGTAACCACCAAAGCCTCTGCCGTTTGACTGGCCACCTGTCCCAGGTTCTCTCCGGTAATCAGCATCATGGATCTGGTTTTCTCTGCAATTCTTTCGGCAATTCGCATCATGAATCTTCTTACGTGAATGGTGGTTTCCGCCTCCGGACAATTCTTAACTATTTCCTCCTGAATAGGCAGAATATTTATTACGTGAAGCTTAAAGTCACCGGTATATGAAGCCACTATGGAAGCCAGCTCCTCCACCTTTTCCTGGGCCCTCTGAGAGGTATAGGGATAGGAATGAAAATGAACCGCCTCAATAATCATGCCTCTCTTTGCCATCATCCAGGCAGCCACCGGTGAATCTATTCCTCCGGACAAAAGCACCATTCCCTTTCCGTTGGTTCCCAAAGGTAATCCACCAAAGCCGGGAAGCTTATCTGTATATATGTAGGATTTATCGTGTCTTAAATCCACGTGAAGCAGCACGTCGGGATGATGCACGTCCACCTTAAGGACCTTGCATCCCTTTAATACCTTTGCTCCCATGATTTTAGCTATTTCAGGAGAGGTAATGGGAAAGCTTTTGTCCGCCCTCTTTGCCTCCGCCTTAAAGGTGGTTATGCCTCGCTTTTCTATAAGCTCCAGCATAAGCTTTACTGCCTCTTCACCTATGGCATCCAGATTGGATTCCGCTTCTACTGCGGGGCTTATGGAAGCTACGCCGAATACCTTGGATATTTCCTTGGCCACATCTTCGTATTCCCAGTCCTTAGGAAAGCGTACAAAAATAAGACCTTCATGACGTTTCACTTGGCTGGAGCCAAAACCGGACATGGCAAGTCTTTTCTTTATTCTTTCTGCCAGGATCCTCTCAAAGTAGGGTTTGTTCATTCCTTTGAGAGCCACCTCGCCACAACGTACTATTAATATTTTCTCTTCGTTCATGTTTCTCCTAGAGGGTTCTTATCCAAACTGTTAATCTATTTTTATAATCAAAGTAGTATATAAAACTAAATTTCCCTAAGGCTCCTATCTAAAGGATCCCAGTCGCCTAAACCTTTCTACGCTGCTCTTCACCTTATCCACCACAATAGGTATTTCCTCCATGGTATTAAAGGAACCAAAGCTGAATCTAATGGCACCCTGGATTTCCTCCTCCGATAGACCCATGGCCTTTAGCACATGGCTGCCGGATTTGTGGGCATTCTTTCCGGAGCTGCAGGCGGAACCTGTGGACACCATAATGCCCTCCTGCTCCAGGCTATGAAGAATTACCTCCCCTCTGGTGCCCAGGAAGGACACATTTAAAATGGCCTTACATCCATCCTCAGGGCTATTTATTCTAATGTCATCTATCTCCGAAAGAAGACCTTCCTTCAGGCTGGTATTAAGCTTCTCCATTAGCTTCCGGTTTTGGTGAAAGTCCTCCAGTTCCTTTTTTACCGCCATACCAAATCCCACTATGCCCGGGGTATTTTCCGTCCCGGACCTTAGACCCATTTCCTGGCCGCCACCTGTAATAAAGGGTTGAAGCTTAATTGATTTATTTATATATAGGGCTCCTATTCCCTTAGGTCCGTGAACCTTGTGTCCGCTTACGGAAATCAAATCCCCGGGAAGGCTTGCTATATCTTCTTTCCCTAAGGCTTGAACAGCATCGCAGTGAAGAAGAGCATTGCCCTTCACCTCATTTACCAGGCAAAGGGGCATCATGGCACCGGTCTCGTTGTTAACTGCCATGACGCTGATTACGGCTGCTCCCTTTGATGCCTCTTCCTTAAGGGCATCCATATCCAGTCGGCTATTTCTGTCCACGGGAATATATACCACCTCTGCCCCCTGGCTTTCCAGCATCTTTACTGTTTCCAAAACGGCAGGATGCTCAATGGTGGTTGTAATGATTCGATTGCTTTCTCTTTTCTTTAGCCTGTACCCACTAACCAAAGCAAAGTTATCGCTTTCGGTTCCCCCGGAGGTAAAGACCACAGATCCGCTGGAAGGAAAAGCAGAGGCCACATTTCTTCGCGCATCCTTTAAAGCCTTCTCCGCCTCAAAGCCTGCCTCATGCAAAGATGACGGATTTCCGTAAGCAGAAGTCATCATTCTGCTTACGGCATCCGCCACCTCATTAAATACTCTAGTTGTTGCGCTGTTGTCCAAGTAAATCATTTTACTTTGCGTACTCTACAGCACGGGTCTCCCTTACTACGTTTATCTTTATTTGCCCTGGGTATTCCATTTCTGTTTCTACCCTCTTGGCAATATCTCTGGCCAGAAGTTCAATACTGTCATCACCGATTTCATCCGGATTGGCAATGATTCTAATCTCACGGCCTGCCTGAATGGCAAAGGACTTATCTACTCCCGGTGTGGTATTGGCAATTTCTTCAAGCTTTTCAAGTCTCTTGATGTATACATCCAAGGTTTCACGCCTTGCTCCGGGTCTGGCAGCAGAAAGGGCATCGGCAGCAGCTATTAGAACTGCCTCAGGAGTTTTGGCTTCATAGTCTCCATGGTGAGCCGCCACACCGTTTATTACCTCTTCTGATTCCTTGTACTTTGTCAGCACGGAGACTCCCAAATCCACGTGGCTGCCCTCGTGCTCATGAGTAAGGGCCTTTCCGATGTCGTGGAGTAATCCTGCTCTTTTTGCAAGGCTTACATTCAGTCCCAGCTCTCCTGCCATAAGTCCCGCCAGGTGAGCCACCTCTATTGAATGCATAAGAACATTTTGTCCGTAGGATGTTCTGTATTTTAGTCTTCCCAGAAGCTTTACCAGTTCCGGATGCAGATTGTGGACATCTGCTTCAAAGATTGCTCTTTCCCCTTCTTCCTTGATGGTATTATTGACTTCCGTTTCAGCCTTCTTAACCATCTCTTCTATGCGAGCCGGATGAATACGTCCATCGGTAATCAACTTCTCCAAAGCCAGTCTGGCTATTTCCCTTCTTACAGGATCAAAGCCGGAAACTATTACTGCCTCAGGAGTATCGTCTATTATCAGGTCCACACCGGTCTGAGTTTCGATGGCTCTAATGTTTCTGCCTTCTCTACCGATGATTCTACCCTTCATTTCGTCATTGGGTATGGCCACTACGGAAACTGTGGATTCTGCCACCTGGTCTGCTGCACAGCGTTGAATGGCTCCCACAATTATCTCTCTAGCCTTTGCATCCGCTTCCTCCTTGGCCTTGGTTTCAATTTCCTTAATCAGCAGGGATGCGTCATGTCTTACATCCTGTTCAACCTCATCCAGGAGAATCTGCTTGGCCTCTTCGGCAGTTAAGCCGGAAACCTTTTCCAGCTCCACGATTTTCTTCTCCAGGAAGCTGTCCAATTCCTTCTTTTTGTTGGCTATTTCCTGGTGTTGTCTGTTAATTGATTCTTCTTTCTTTTCGATGTTTTCCAGCTTTTTATCTATGGATTCTTCCTTTTGCTGGATTCTTTGCTCCTGTCGTCTTACCTCGTTTTTACGTTCCTTTACCTCTCTGTCGGCGTCGCTTCTTATGCGGCGAGCCTCCTCTTTGGCATCATCAGTAATTTTCTTCTCTATTCCTTCAGCTTTCTTCTCAGCATCTAGAATCATATTCTTTGCTGTTTGTTCAGCGCTTCCTGTTACTCGTTCACTTACGTTCTTTCTGTAAATATATCCGATTAAAAGCCCTAAAACCAGAGCAAAGGCGCAGGTAATAATAGTGATTACAACAGGTGAAATCTCTGGGTTGTTCATTCTTGCACCTCCTCATTAAAATATTTAGTTTTCTATATTTCAAATTTCACGAAATAATATAAAACTTGCCATTATTACACAAGTTATATTATAATGTTCACCTCAATATTATGTCAAGAATCCAAAGGGGTTAAAGATGGATTATTTTTCCTATATATATAAAAGTGTAGACAAAGTCATTGCACTGGTGGTGCTTATTCTTGCTCTAATCAGTGTTATAATGATTGGAAGCACCAGCATAGACTCCGGATTCTTATCCAGAAGCGTAATAGTTCAGACCATAGCCTACGGAATCGGAGTAATCTCTATTCTGTTTATTCTGAGATTTAACTATATGGTTATTGAGGATATAAGCAATTGGCTCTATGTTCTGGCTATACTCCTGCTTCTTACAGTATATGTTCCCGGCCTGGGCATTGAACAATTCAGTTCCAGATCCTGGATCGACCTTAAATTCATCACCCTTCAGCCTTCTGAAATTGTCAAAATTCTTTTCATCCTCATAATGGCCGGTTATTTGGACCGAAATAAGGATGACCTTTACAATTTTAGGTGCCTCCTTAAGGCAGGTCTTATTGGAGCCCCTATCATACTCATTGTACTTAAAGAGGACTTTGGTAGCGCCCTGGTCTTTGCCTTCACCTGGCTGGTTATGCTTTTCTTTGCCGGCATTGATGCCAAGGCCTTTGCAAAGTTCCTGGCCATAGTTCTTGCCATGGTTCCCGTAGCCTATATATTTATGGCCGACTATCAAAAAGAAAGGCTAGAGGCCTTCCTTCATCCTGACAATCTTTCTTTGCCCGGCAACTATCAGGTTTGGCAGTCAAAGGTAGCCATAGGCTCCGGTGGTCTCTTTGGTAAAGGTCTATTTAACGGCACCCAAAAGAGCCTGGACTTTATACCGGTTCAAACCAGCGACTTTATTTTTTCCGTAATTGGAGAAGAGCTGGGCCTGGTGGGGGGAGTTTTTGTTATAGTCCTATATGGAGTTCTCCTGGTTCGTATGATGCATATCCTCTATGATGCTCTGGACTTTTATGGCGCTCTTATAGTTTCCGGCGTAATAGGAATGTTTACCTTTCAGATATTTGAAAACATTGCCATGACCATGGGACTAATGCCCGTAACAGGAATAACCCTCCCGTTTTTAAGTTATGGAGGGTCTGCAATAATATCCAATATGCTTGCTATAGGTTTGGTTCTAAATGTGTCAGCCAGAAGTGAGAAAATAAAATTCTAAAGATCTAAATTCTTGAAGCTATATTCTTAAAGGCTTCTTCTATGTAGGTTCCATCCTTAATAACAATAGGAACTCCAAGATTAGTAGAAATTCTGATATTTTGATCTGCCTGAATAACGCCGATAAGCTCCGGGCTAAGCATGTCGGTAATTTCGCTTACCGTGGGAACAAAGCCTCGTTCCATAAGCTCCATATCCACGTTATTTATAACCAGATATCTTTCTGTAAGCCCCATTTCCACCATCTGTCTATCGATGTTATCTGCATCTCTCAGAGATGAATAGTCAGGGGTAACTACCAAAACAGCGGCATCGGCGCCGGCAATGGCCATAACCAGACCGTCGTCAATACCTGAAGGAGCATCGATAATAACGTAGTCAAACTCCTCCTTTAGCTTTTCGCATAATACCTTCATATGAAGCGGGGTTAGGTATCCGTCATTTCTGTTGGGAGAGGAAGCCATTACATATAGGTTGTGGAATCTCTTGTCTCTTATAAGGGCCTGCTTAATACGACACATTCCCGTAAGAACATCATAGACATCGTAGACCACATTATTTTCCAAACCAAAGTACAGGTCCAGATTTCTCAGTCCCATATCCAGATCCACCAGTACAACCTGATTGCCCTCCTTGGCCAATGTAGCTCCAAGGTTTACGGAGAACATGGTCTTTCCTGTTCCCCCTTTGCCGGAAGCAACTACTATTACCTTTCCCATCCTATCCTCCAATAGTGTTATGCAAAAAGATTATATCACAGATTTACTGCAAAGTGTTAGAGCCATTATCATCGGTGGCCACAAATACATTGGTGCCGTTCTTGTTGCTGTCCATCTTAAAATAAGCGGAGATAATGTCCTTGGCAGCCTGAGAAGCTTCAGATCCATAGCCACCCTCCGGAAGAAGAACCACAACTGCAATTTCCGGATCGTTATAGGGAGCCATGGTAACCACCCATGCAAAGTCCTCATAACCTCCCTTGTTGGCATCGATGATTCTTTGGGTTATCTTTCTATCGCTGAGAAGAATCAAAGCTTCGTCCACCGTATCATTTTCCGTTGGATACAAATTGGCATCGCTCTTCATAAGTTCCTTAATTTTAGCATCCAGCTCCTCCTCAGTAATATTGGTGCCTGCATAATCATTTATCCAATAAAGATAATTCTTTACATATTCCACTTCATCCTTAGGCTGCTTGATACTTTGATATTCGGCAGTACCGGTTTTCCCCACTACCTCAATATTGTAATCAGCAAAGGTTTCCCTTAAAGTTCCGGAGGTGCATACCCTTCTCATACCCCTAAGGACTGCCGCTCTGTGGGCATCGGAGGTATTGGTGTCGAAGGGTTCTTCTTTTATATTTTTACCTTCTCCTTCAATACCGTAGAGAAGGCTTACCTTGTTTCTCATACCGTGGTTACCCAAGGTAGCAATATAATTAGCCATGTGAAGAGGAGTATAGTTGTTATCACCCTGTCCAATGGAAATATTAAAGAGATCGAAGGTGGTCCACTCAGCCTGAATGAAATAGTCGAACTTTACCATGGAGGCGCAGTTTTCTATTTGGTTTTCCAAGACCTCTGTTTCTTCCTTTAGTCTTTCACATACCTCCCAATATTCAGGATTCTCATAAATCCAATTGGCAATGGTGGTAATATTCTTTTCAAGCCTTTCCGTATCCTGATAAACCTCCGGCGGAAAATATGTGGAAGCTCTTTCCTCCAATGCATTCCAAACCGCATATCTGTAGTTGTTTATTTTTGTTTCCGCCGATACGGGATTTCTGGTTACATCCCCAATTTCAATTCCCGTTTCTTCAAAGAGGCCATAGAGCCTGGCCTTTTCCAAAATGTCATCTACAGAAATCTGATATCCCAAGGACTCGTTGGTACCCCAGTCCTTACCGGTGGCTATACAAGCAAAGTAATAGTTACAGGAATTACCTATACCCCACTCCAGGTTTTCAACACCATCTGTTGCTCCGGCTTCATTCCAGGTGGAGCAGCCGAAGGTACGGTCGCCTATATCTATATGACCTCTGTCCACAATATTTGTTTCGGGACTCAACCCACATCCTAAAGCCGCCAAGGCTGTTAAAGGCTTAAAGGTAGAACCGGGAGCCACCGCCAATCTGGTGGCATTGTTATATAAAGGAGCAGGAGATAAGGAATCCCTTGGATTCTCCGCCTGCACATCTTCCCATTCCTGAGTGCTGATACCATCGGCAAAGGCGTTTAAATCAAAATCAGGATAGCTGGCCATGGCAAGAACGTCACCGGTCTTTACCTCCAGACAAACAGCAGCACCACTTCTGGCATGTTCATTTTCTCTAATAACATTTTCCAAAGCCTCTTCCGTTGCCTGCTGTAGTTCCACTGACATGGTAAGGTAAATGTCTTTTCCCTTTTTGCCGGCCTGCTCACTTAAGGTATTTACATAGGAACCGGAACTGTTAACTCTTACGGTGGTTATACCCGGAGTTCCATGAAGGGTTTCTTCGAAGGCAGCCTCAATACCATCCTTCCCTACCAGGTCACTAACCATATAATTCCGCTGGTCTACATAGTATTCAATTTCGTTGTCGGAGATAGCCCCCATATATCCTAGAATATGGCACCCCGTTTCATTATAGGGATAGTATCTAACGGTTTCTGAACTTACATCCACTCCCGGAAGATTCATTTCCTTAAAGAATACCACCGAAAGATCACTGATGTCTGTGGCTATGGTAAGGGGCAGATATTTTTGATAACTGTTGGCTGCAACTTTATTTCTTACCACGAAAATCTTCCTGGCCTCCAGGTCCGATAGACTTTCATCCACCCGATAGTTGCTTCTCAATTCACTGAAGCATTCCTTTGGATCTATATTGTTTTCGCCGTCGGCATAGATGCCAAATCTGGTCCAGAAGTTTTCCTTGTTGGCCCGATAGGTATACTTCATGGTTCTTACGTTAATAGGAAGATAAACATTGTGCTTTTCAGCCAATATGTCCATGGCTTCATATCTATCTGTTTCTGTCGGTATGCCATACTCCTCCAGGTAGTATTCAAAAACCTGGGAGGCAGGAGTTCCTATTTCAAATCCGTGGCCAATTAACCACTTGTCCAATTCCGTATCAAAGGTATAGGAATAATTCCCCTCCTCATCTATGACGATGGGGAAATCATCGCTATACTCATCTTCATTTTCAATAAGCTTGTTGATCAAAGTAAGGGAAGACTCATTAATTTCCTCTGTGGAAAGATTGCTGGCGTTAAATATAACGTTAAATACCTGCCTGTTCCCTGCCAGGAGATTTCCGTTTCTGTCGTAGATATTTCCTCTGGGAGCTGCGCTGTATATGGTTTTAGTGGTTTGGGCAGAAGCCTCCTCCAGCCACTTGTCGTTCTGCAGCATTGTAAGCATGAAAAGACGGACTGCCAAAATCAGCAGCAGGATAATGATAAAGGCTATAATATTTCCGGATCTTACGCCTCTGATTTTTTTGTTCATCTAAAGTATCCGTCCCGTCTCTTCTGTATGATTCCCCTGGTTACAATGAATATGGCAATTAAAAGAACCACTGCATTGGGAACCAGGAACTGGGGGAATCTTTCTATCATATACATAAAGCTGTAATGGTAGGATAGCAGGGAGTAAATTCCCCAGTAGGAAGCCACATAAACAAAATTGGCCACAGCAACTACCACAGCTATATACACAACATTTTCCACATTGGCCATACGTCTCATAATAATTACCACCACCATGGCAATCATCATGGCCAAAACCGTAACTCCTATAAACTGACTTTGATAAATATCCTGAATTAAAGCCAAGGCAAAAATAAGAACCATGGAGGGAGTCATGTCCTCTAAATCCATTGTGGCGGCCATAACCATTAAAATGCAAAAATCCAGGTCCGGCACAAACCAAGCAGGAAGCAAGGCGGACAGGAACGGCTGGATAATAAAGGCCCCGATTATTAAGATGGTTCTTAATTTGATACCCATGTTAAATAATTACGCTTACCTTATCTATGGATGTAAAATCTACTTCCGGTTTAACTGTCAGCTCCATTAATTGTTTGTTGCTGTCGTAGCCGGCTCTAACAACTCTCCCCAGTATTATCCCGGCGGGATATCTACCTATGCCGGAGGTTATTATTCTGTCACCTTCACTGATTTCTGCATTGCTGTCCAGCATAAATCCAGTAAGGCTTCCGTCTTCTGAGCCCTCAATTATTCCCAGCATATTTCCTGTGCCTTCCACATAGAAACTGATTCTGCTGGACTCGTCTATTATGGGAACTATTTTGGACCAACCTTCTCCTGTATCGGAAACTCTTCCCACCAATCCTTGTCCGCAAAGGACTATGTTTTCCGCTTGTATTCCGCTTTCTGTTCCCTTGTCTATGGTGAAGGAATTTGTCCAGTTGGTTCCATCCAAAGAGGTAACCTTGGCGGTAACCAGATTCTTGTCATTTTGAATAAAGTCGTAGTTAAGGGCCTGGGACAGCTCCTGCAATTGTTGCAGCTCATTGGCAGAAAAAGTAAGCTGACTGATTTCGTTCCTCAGCTTTTCGTTTTCTTCTCTCAGCTCTTCGTTTTCGTTTATTAATTCTCTATAGGAAAAAATACCCGACACATTTTTCTTAATGGTTGTGCCGAGTGATGAGATAGGCTTTTCAATGGCCATATAGACCCTATTTATGAAGCCACCGGGTCCAATACCGGACCTGATACTAATACCCAAAATCAGCAAAGTAATTATCAGAACTCCAATTAAAGCACTGATAAATCTATGCTCTCTTATCCACTTCATAGAAGCCCCCTGCCCCTAATAAAAATCTTATCTTCTCTTTTCACTGGATGCGTATATCTTCAGTTTTTCTATGTCGTTTAAGCTGATTCCTGTGCCGATGGCTACAGCTTCAAAGGCATTTTCCGCCACCCTGGCTTCTATGCCTGTTCTCTTGGTTACCAGCTTATCAAGATTCTTAATCTTGCCGCCACCGCCACAGAGAACCATTCCGTTGGCTGCTATATCCGCAGCTACTTCCGGCTTTGCCTCTTCGATGGTTGCTTTGATTCCATCTATTACTATATCGATGGATTCCTGCAATCCCAGCATAATATCTCTGTTGGTAACATCGATTACCTTTGGAAGTCCCGTTAAAAGATCCAAGCCGCTGGCTTTTACAGTTTCTATTATTTCATCTCCGTTTTCATCAATGTCCAAACAAGCGGCACCGGCTTCTATCTTTAGACGTTCCGCTGTCTTTTCCCCGATATTCAAGGAGTAGCGTTTTCTTATATATTGAATAATTGCTTCGTTAAATTTATCTCCCGCATGTCTTATGGAGGTTTTATTGACTATACCCATTAGGGCGATTATGGCAATGTCCGTGGTGCCTCCGCCTATATCCGCCACCATGCAGGCAGTGGAACTATCCACATCAAGGCCCGCACCGATAGCTGCTGCCATAGGCTCCTCCAAAATAAATACCTCGGAGGCTCCCATCTGCCTTACCACCTCTTCTACTGCCTTTTTCTCAACATTGGTTACACCGCTGGGAACTCCAACAACAACTCTGAAGTTTCTGATTCTGTTGCTGGATGTGGCCATACCGATAAAGGCCTTCAGCATATCTGCCGTTCTATCAAAGTCGGAAATAACTCCGTCTCTAAGAGGACGAACAACCAAAATATTGTCCGGAGCCTTACCGATCATTTCCTTTGCCGGTGCACCAACGGCAATAACCACATTTCTTCTTTTATCTAAAGCGATTACTGAAGGTTCATTTAAGACGATGCCTATATCTTTAACATAGATCAAAGTATTGGCAGTTCCCAGATCGATCCCCATATCCCTTGTTGTCAAAAAACCCATAATCCAACTCCTTTAAACTAATCCTCTATTAGCCCCATACCCGCAAAACTATAGTACTCTCCATCTCCAATAATTATGTGGTCCTGAACCCTAATGCCCATTAGCTTTCCGGCAGATACCAATCTTTCCGTTAGTACGGTGTCTGCACTGCTGGGGGTTGGGTCACCGCTGGGATGGTTGTGTACCAGTATTATACTTGCGGCACTTCGTTTTACTGCTCCCTGGAAGATTTCCCGGGGATGTGCCGGCGCCATGGTTAAGTCCCCTATGGAGACTTCATCTATATGTATGACCTTGCCTTTGGTATCCAGAAGAAGGGTCTTGAAATGCTCCTTCCTTTCGAACCTTAGGTCTTCCATAAATATTTCAGCAGCCTCCCTGGCGCAGCTTACAGATAATCTTTTCTCAAAACCGGATCTGCCAAGCCTCTTTGTTAATTCCACTGCAGCAGACAGGGCGCAAGCCTTGGCTATGCCTACTCCGGGAATCTCCATCAGCTCCTCGGGACTGACATTTAAAAGGCCTTTGATGCCTCCTCCCACCTGAGAAAGAATTCTCTCAGAAAGTCCAATGGCCGACTCAGCCTTGGTTCCGGTTCTAATTATTACGGCCAATAATTCCGTATTTGATAAATTTCTTACCCCTGTAGAAAGTATTTTCTCCATGGGTCTCTCTTCCATCGGTAGATTTTTTATGTTCATATTCTCTCCTATCTAACCGATGTCGAGTCTATTCAATTAAGCATATAATTATATCATTTTAGCGGTTTCTCCGCAAATCTATTTCATTCTTCATGGCCTTAACCACCTCATCAATATTCATATGAGTTGTGTCCACGTAGATGGCATCTTCCGCCTGAACAAGAGGGTCCACCTCTCTATGCATGTCGTTATAATCTCTTTCGTTTATTTCCTTGAGGATGGTTTCATACACCGGATTCTGTCCCTTCTCCTGAAGCTCTTTAAATCTCCTCATGGCTCTTTCTTCGGCGCTGGCGGTGACAAAGAATTTATGCTCCGCATCCGGCATAACCACCTTGCAGATATCTCTTCCGTCCATAACCACCGACTTTGTTCGGCCCATTTCCTGTTGCAGAGTGGCCAGCTTCTTTCTTACGGAACCAAGGGCAGAGCAGTCCGAGGCCATCATGGATACCTCCTGGGTTCTTATAAGGTCACTAACATCCTCACCATCCAGATATATTCTGCCTTCATTAAATTCAATATTGGTGGAGGCCAGAAGCTCATCCATAAGGTTCCCTTCCTCACAGGGAATTCCTTCTCTGTGAATTTTAAGCCCCATGGCTCTATACATGGCACCGGTGTCCACATAATCGATTCCGTATTCCTTTGCCAGAAGCTTGGCAACTGTGCTTTTACCGGATCCCGAAGGACCATCAATGGCTATTCTAAGTAGTTTGTTTTCTGTATTCAAGAGAGTCACCTTTAATTCCTTTTCTTGTCCACAAGGGCTTCGATTTCTTTGATAAATGTATTAACATCTGTGAACTGTCTGTAAACAGAGGCGAATCTTACATATGCAACCTCGTCCAATTCCTTTAGCTTATCCATAACCAGTTCACCGATAAAGGAGCTCTGCACTTCCTTTTGCATTAGGTTGTTTAGTCCTCTTTCGATTTCATTAACTACCTTTTCTATGTCATCCATGGATACGGGTCTCTTTTCGCAGGCCTTAACAAGTCCATATAGAAGCTTATCTCTATCAAAGGCTTCCCTGCTTCCATCCTTCTTGATAACCATCAAAATAGTGGCCTCCACCTTTTCGTAGGTGGTAAACCTTTTTCCGCATTTTTCACATTCTCTTCTACGCCTAATGGCTCTACCCTCGTCACTGGGTCTGGAATCTATTACTTTGCTGTCTTCATTATCGCAAAAAGGACATCTCATGTTCTACCTCCAAAGAAATTACGTTCATCTATATGTTGTAATCGAATAGGGCGGATTTTCTCCGCCCTTTCACACCACCGTACGTGCCGTTCGGCATACGGCGGTTCAACTAAACTTCAAAGCATGACTCTCCGTGTAGTAGTCGAGCAAGCTAACTAACCCTGCTTGGGCTAGTTTT
>JAGAXF010000006.1 GCA_017941085.1 Bacillota bacterium | reverse complement strand
GTAAGTGAAGATAATCCCCGTAAGCTTAAGGATAAGGATGGCAACGAGTATGAGTATACGAAAGCTGTCATGCCGATTCAGGGGGCAAACACCTTACGCGTGGCCTCCGGCGTTGTGGACTCGGCAGGCAACTGGGTCAACGAACCATACGCTGTTGTTTTGACAAAAGATGAAGTGCAGTCAGCGGTTAATGCGGCAAATAAAAACCTCCCTAGCGGAGATAAAATAGGAAACAGCATGGCCAAAGATAAGACAATCCGGCATACCGCCGGCGCTGCCTATACCTTTGATATACAGGTGGTGGATTCCGAAGGAAATCCTGCTGTGGGGACCATGGCTTATGCGGCCAAGGACCTGGATCTTCCATCCTATCAGAATATCTGGGGCCGTGAAAGCAACGATCCCTTCATGTATTCGGAAGGATTATCGATCCTTTCCGGTTCGCAATCCTATGCACTTGTACCCGAATACAACCATAGCAATGCAACTACGCTGACTTCAGGATGGGTAGCCAAGGGCCTGACGGACTCTTGGGACAGTCCGTTAAATATTAAAGGGGGTCGCGGTTCCAATGCTGACGGCGTCAGCTTCCGTGCGAATGGCGAAAAAGTTCTTCGTGATCAGAATGGTTTGTGGAAGGATTCGTTCTTCTCCTGGAATGAAAACAATAGTGATGAATTGATGGCACAGCCGGACGGTTCGATCAGGGACTTTATGTGGAATAATATCAATGCAGCGAGACTGAGAGATAAAGAGAATTTGAGTACGATTCCGCTCAACGATAATGTTAAGAAACAGCTCGCGGGAAAAGTCAAGGACGAATCCGGCAATCCGAAAGCATGGAAACAGATAACAGCTGCAGATGCCGTAGCCTATATCAAGGATGGATCCTATGCGGTAGAAAGAAACGATGGCGATAAATCCTACGACACGGCGTTTGCCGTGCTGATCGATCCTGCGAAGGCCACGTTCCGCTGGACAGGATCCAGCTATAACAGCGGACAAGCCGTATCCAATCTCTTTGATAGTACGCTCTTCACGTATATCGAGCAGACCCACGGTACGGGCGGGGGCATTTATTTTGAGACCTACGATGTAGGTGACGATTGTAAGGTCAATCGCGCCGAAGGCACCGTCACTATGGGTAAGGGAACGGATGCAACCGTTACCGTGGTACCTGAGGACGGCTATCGCATAGACACCATTAAAATTGGTGCCAAAGCGTTAGGAAACTCAAGCGTCTTTAATCCTGTCTACGATGCCAGCGGTGCTGTGACGAAAATCAAGGATAACGCCGGAACCGAGCATCCTGTGACGGAGGGTAAGGTTACCATTACGGATACCACCTACGGCGAGATTAATTTTGAAGTGAATACCGGCGGCTCCATCGATGTGACGCTTCCTAATATGGATGTCCCGCGCCATGTTCACGCGGACTTCACTACCGACTACTATTTCTACAAGGTATGGAAGAGCACAACGCAGGAGCCGACAAGTCTTAAGCTGACGGCAACTCCGTATGCCTACAAGTTCAAGGAAGTTACCATTGATGGCACCAAGTACACCATCAGCGGCAACACCTTCACCGGTGGCGGGAAGAGCTATACGCTGGAAAACAACGCACTGAGGATTGGTGATAATTCGAATATTACGGTGTATTACCTGGAAGGAAATGACCTTGTTTCCTATAAGCTTACAGATCCGGAGGATCCTGACAGTAGAACAGTAGACAAGCGATTCACCATTCGCCTTGAATATGAAAAGAACGGCGAACCGGTTGAATTCGAAGTAATAAAGACGGATGCAGACAATACGGAAGAAACGAATGTTATAGCGGAGACCGATGCCGATGGCTATCCGGTCTGGAAAATCCGCTATCCGGCGGCAGGTTACACAACCAAGGGAGGTAAGACCTGGCCTGCACTCCCAATTGAGACAAAGCCCTCTGCCCATAACATCAATCACGTGGAGCGCAATTACTGGTTCGTGACTGAGGATGCTCCCGGTTGGGCACTGGTGGAATACGACAACGTTGCAGCCGAGGCACCCGGCGTTATCGACATAGCAAAAGGACGTAACGAGGTATATCAGGTAGCTTCGAGTGGGCATCTTTCCGCCTGGGCTCTTGCATCCAGCAAGGACGTTCAAAAATCAGGTGAGGTAATAAAGGATGCGGCAAGCTCCAATCACGCTTACATGTCCGTGTTCTCCGACCATGATAATGCCATAACCAAGCACACGGATACCTGGGGCGGTAAAATCGTGAACATTCCGCTGGTTGTCGTGAATGCGGAAAAGACCTGGGAAGACTTTAGCAATGCCTTTGATACCCGTCAGGACGTGTGGTTCCACATCGATGCCACAATCAACGGTACAAAGACAAACGACATTCTGCCTCCGCAGAAGCTGGCGGCTACGGAAATCGGTGACATTCAGATAAAAACCTGGGGTAACAAGAAGGCCTATGGCGATGACTATCTAAGTGAATATGAGGAAACTGATTACAGCAATGTTAAGGTCGTAGGTACTACTTCGGACCTTCCGAAGGATATCTACTATGCACGGTCTGAGAGCAATCCTCATATGTACGTTCCAATGGAGCCTGATGGATATAAGGAGGTAGGCGGCGTTCAAGTCGTTAAATATAAGCCTGCCGAAAGTGGCACCATATACTACGTAAACGAGCTCACTGAAGTTGACGGCGAAGGTGAGACGATTACCTACACTCTCCGCGAAACCAATGAAGAGGGAACAGTGCTGAATAAATCAGATGAGACTGTATTCTTGACAGGATATAAGACTGAGATTGATGACGACGGCAAAGCGACCCTGGATACTGAAAAGGCTACCGTTGGAGAGATGAAGGTAAATTCCTATACCGGTAGAGTGAAAAATACCTTGGAAACCATTGACTTTGGAATTACAAAGATTTGGAACGACTCCAAAAAGGAAAGTGAGCATACCAAGGCAGAAATCGAAGGTATGATTACTCTATATGATAATAATGGTGCAGTTTCAGACAAGGGAGAGTTCAAGTATAACGAAGTTCGAACAACCACACCGGAAAGCGGCAGGGAGCTTGATGTAAAGTGGGTAGGTTTACCTGCCTACATAAACGTAGGTGGCGAAATTGTTAAGGCTAACTACTATGTAACCGAAAAAGTTCCTAATAACTATAAGGCTACCTACACCAATATAGATGACTCCGAAACCACAGATGTTGACGAGTCTAAGGAAGAAGAAAAGGCCCTAAACAGTGGTGAAATTGAAAACACAGAGCTTATTGACATTAAAGTCACCAAGGTATGGGACGATAACAACAACCAGGACGGCCTGAGAGATGATGCTGTAGTTACACTTTACAAAAAGGTAGAGGGAGAAACGGAAGAGGTTGAAGTAGAAGGCCATACAGCCAACGTAACCAAGGCAACATCCAGCGGAGAAGTAATCAAAGAGTGGAAGGGAATCCCTGCAGCCGAGAAAGGAAAGAAGATTACCTATAGTGTAAAGGAAGAAAAAATCAAGGACTATGAAACTGAGATAACAGGTGACCAGAAAACAGGATTCACCATTACCAATATCCATAAGCCCGAAGAAATAACAATCCAGGCAGAAAAGATTTGGGACGACCTAGATAACAAGTATGATCTCCGAAAAGACGTTACATTTACTTTGCTGGCAGATAGCGAGTCCATAAACCAAGATAAGACTATCAAGTCAACTGATACAGGTGACGCTCTTAAGGTATCTTGGACAGTACCCAAATACAAAGCAGGAAAGGAAATCGTTTACACTCTTAAGGAAAGCAATGCAAGTCCGTATTCGCGTACAATCGATGGTGATGCAGAAAATGGCTTTATAGTCACAAACAAGTATCCACCGAAAATAGAAACCACAACTGTAACAAGGACTATAACCTATACGTACCTTACCGAGGATGGCACAGAAGCGTCAAAGACGGTTGAACAGAAGGTAAATCTGCAGCGTCTACCCAAGGTTGTGGATGAGGAAGGTGGTGTAGTTGAGTGGGAAGACTGGACAATAGTAGATGAAAACCCGCAGACCAATGCAGTAACATCGCCGTCTATCAAAGGTTGGGAACCGGATGAAGCTGAAATTCCTGTATGGGAAATCGACCTTACCCAGGATACGCCCCAGGATGAACATGAGCACGTTGTATACCTGCCCGGCGATCCGACGGTAGAACCTTTAGTATCAAAGGACGGACAGTATAGCAGTGAAGACGGCAGCATAATTACTCAAAGAAGCGGTAGACCTAACTTTGCTACAGAAACAGAAACACTACCTGATGGATCAAAGAATACATTCAAGATTGAATTGGATGTACCGGATGGAGTGGAAGGTGCTGTAAAGAATCCGGACGGAAGTGTAACCGTACCGGGACAGGGCACCTATAAAATGATAAACGAATTTGGCGAGATAGAATTCACTCCTGAGGAGGGATTCACAGGAAAAGCCGACGGTGTAAAGATTGTGGGAACTGACAAGCTTGGAAATAAAGCAGAGACCACTTATACACCTATTGTTGTACCAAACAAAGAAACCGTTACATTTGAACATGTAGTTGAGTATCGCTACTTGGATGAGAATGGAAACGAAGTAGTAGAAGAGAGAGTAGAAACCAAGACCGTTGAGAGAATTGGTGACTATGATCCATCTAAGGACGACCATCCGGAAGAGTATAAAGATACCGACAGCAAAGATACCGTTAACTACGACGGACCAAACACCAAGTGGACCTCAGCGGACTTTAAGGAAGAGGTTTCACCGGAAGATCCTGACGACGGCGGTTGGACACCGAACAAGGATGTGGTAGATGCCATAAACGGAATCAATCCTGATAATGCAGAGGAGAATGGTTTCGTACAGACAACAGATCCGGAAACCGGCGAAACCAAGTGGGTCAAGAGAGATATAGTAATATATAATCCTGAACCACCTACACCGGAGAAGGATGAAACCTGGGGAGCTCCAAAGGAAAATCAGTCCGTAAGCGCCAAGGCTCTGTTCAAGGTAACCACACCGTTAACTGCGGCAGACGAAAATGGCAATCGTGAGAAAAATGATATTGTAGACATCAAGCTCATCGATCCGGATACAGGCAAAACCACCAACGGTCCTGTAAACGCATATGCTCAGGATGGAAAGACTGTTGTGGGAACATACACCTACGATCCTTCCACAGGCAAAATAGTATTTAGCCCGAGAGATGACTTTGATGGAGCAGCTGATCCCCTTCCGGCCAAACTGGTAGGTGTGGATAAGAACGGCAAGACATCTTCTTCGCCTGCTGAGTATCAACCTCACTTTGCTCCGGCGGCAGAGAGCAAAACCGTAAAGCGTACCATCTACTACAAGTATGACGATGGAACGCCGGTGCTGGACGAAAACGGTGAACCCAGAAAGGTTGAACAGGAGGTAACCTTCACCAGAACCGGAAAGGTGGATCCTGATACAGGTGAAGTAACCTGGGGTGAATGGGCACCGGAAAGCGGAAACATGGATGAGGTTCCATCACCAAAGGCAGATAGAGACGGATATGTACCGGGACAGGATACAGTTGAGGCCATTCCGGACCTGAAGCATTCCGATGATCCTGAGGATGTAACCATCATTTATACCAAGCCGCCAACGGCAGAGGATAAAAAGACCTTTGGTCCTAAGGGTGATCCTCAGAAGGGCACACCTCCATTTACTGAAGGAAGCACTGAGTTTACCGGATTTACTCTCCTGGATGAAGATGGTGAGCCCACAGATACCATCACAATTCCCGGAGAAGGTACATACACTGTAAATCCGGAAACAGGAGAAGTTACATTTACACCGGAACCTGACTTTGTTGGAGAGGGAACAGGCGTAGATGTTCAGGGTACTGATAAGAACGGCAATACTGCAGTAGGTAGATATACTCCAACTATTGTAGATACTGTTCAGACTGAGACTGTAAAGAGAACGATCAACTATGTTTATGACGATGGAACTCCGGTAACCGAAGAGGTGGATGATCCTGAAAACCCGGGCCAGAAGAAAGAAGTTCCTGTGGTAGTGGTTGAAGAGAAGACCTTTACACGTACAGGCAAGGTGGATCCGGAAACAGGAACAGTAACCTGGGAGTCCTGGGAACCTCAGGATTACAAGGACGAAGTATCCAAAGAGAATGTTCCTAAGGACGTAACCAATAACTATCGTCCGGATAAGGAAGAAATAGCAGGAACCCCTACAACTCCGGATAAGGGTGACGAAAGCTATACTGTTGTTTATCGTAAGCGCACCTTCACCGTAACCTACCTAGATGGAGATCACGGCAAGAGTGATGGAAAGGGTGATGAAGGTGGCAAGGATTACGGCAGTGAACACGGCGCCGGAAATGGCGTAACACCGGATGAAGGATATGAGTTCACCGGAACCTATACATATACCATTACCCAGCCTGACGGGACAGTTGTAACAGGAGAAACGGATGATCCCGCATCAATTCCGGTAACCGGAGACATAGTATTTACACCTGAATACAGAAAAACTTACTGGGTAACATATATAGATCCGGATGGAACTACTATATATCTGGAGAAAACTACCCAGCCGGATGGTGATGATGAGCCTCAGGCGCCTCCTGCACCAACCAAGGATGGATATACCTTTAATGGCTGGACCAAAGAGGTAGATGAACATGGTAATATTACATATATTGCCAATTGGACACCTAACCCCAAAGAGCCGGAAAACAAGCCGACTCCGGGCAAGACACCTACTGAAAATGCAGAGGTAGCGGCCAAGACAGGGGATGGAAGTCTACAGGGGCTCTGGATAGGCGTATTCATGACAGCTGTCATGATGGTAGCTGCAGTTCTGGCAGTTAGAAAAAAGAAAATGGAATAATTTTCCATGATAGAGGAAATTAGCTACTACCCCTGAGAGGATTAGTCTTCTCGGGGGTTTTCTTTGTAATAAATCCAAAAAAGTTGATTTTTTCAAACATTTCATTGTATAATTAGATGGGAAAATGGATTTGCTAAAAAAGCAAATTCCTATTGTGATGTTATTTTATTTTCTAAATCAAAGTGGGTATTATTGAGGGAGAATCCAAAATGAAAAAAGTGACTGAAAAGAGGGCAAAGACTATGAGAAAGAATGCTATTAGTTGGCGTGTGCTTAGCTTGATGCTATGCGCTTTGATGGTGTTTGGGAACTTTGGTTCCGTTGGAAGCCTTGTTTATGCAGAAGACACTACTCAGGTGACAGATGAAAACCCTGCACCGGTAGATGAAACTGCCAATGAGGCCAATAAAGCCAACGAAGCCAATGAGACTACGAATACAGGAGGCGGCTCCTCTGAAGGTGCCGATGCAGAAGCGCCGCGGGAGGAAGAGGCGGAAGATCCGGTATCATACTCCTCCGGTTCATTAACCAGCAAAGCCAAAGACTACGAGATTAAAGTGACCTATGATGAGGCAGCCAAGGTTCCAGATGGCTCAAGTCTTAAGGTAGAAGAAATTTCAGATGAGGATAAATACAACGAGTATGTGGAAAATGCTGCGGCAAAGGTATTTGAAAATGAAGACACCGATGCTGCAACACTTCCCTATGCTCGTTTCTTTGATATTACGATTCTTTCCCCAAGTGGTGATGTAGTTGCCCCGGCATCACCGGTTTCAGTTCAAATAGATTTAAAAGATAATGCACTAAAAACAGAAGATGTAACCTTCTCCGCTGTCCATTTTACAGAGGAAGAGAAGAATAGTACAACAGAAATAGTTTCTACGGACATAGTAGAGGTAACAACAGACAATGTTGTAGCATTTGATGCAGATACCTTCTCGGTTTACGGTGTAGTGTACTACTACACAGTGGATTTTTACTATACAGATAATGAGGGTGCTCAGTCAGAATACCATATGAATGGTGGTTCTGAAATGATGCTGTCAGAGCTGTTTGAGAAATTAGGAATAAACAAAGCTGCTAGTGACGTTACAAGTGTGGATTTCACAGATACATCCCTGGTTCGCTTTACCAAGTCCGGCTCTGATTGGATTATTAAATCCCTTAAGCCCTTTACTACCAGCGAGATGCTGACCATTACCTTTAATGATGGAAGCGAAATCAATATATTGACCAAGGATGCTGTAAACGGCACCGTAGGAGGATGTACCTGGACCTTGACCGACGATGGCACGCTGACCATCAGCGGAACAGGAACGCTGCCTAATACCGGCGGCATCGGCAATCCTCCGTCACAGGCCACCATGGAATCTAAGTGGCCTTGGTATAAGGATTACCGCACAGAGGTAAAAAAGGTGGTTGTGGAGGAAGGCGTTAAGGCACCAAAGGACATGCGCGGCATGTTCCATGGTCTTACAAACCTAGAAACCGCAGATTTGACCGGCATGGATGCCGCTGATTTGGAAGCCTGCCATGATATGTTCTCTGAGTGTGAAAGCCTGACGGAGATCACGTTCCCAAGTATGTTTGCACCCGTCCAGACATGGAGAATGTGCAAGAACTGTTCTTCACTTACGACCATCAACTTCGGTACGGCGGATAAACCCTATAATCCAACGGACATAAGAGATATCAGAGACAATGCCTTCAGGCAGTTTGAAACAGATTCGGCGCCGGCATTTAGCGGCTGCGACAATCTGACAACGCTGAATATGCCGGGGGCAGAGCTTCAGGTAACGAAGCATGCCAACCAGATTGCAAACATGACTAAAGCCTTTGACAAGGCCAATACCAAAGACAAGACCATCAATATGCCGAACGCCGTTATTTATGGCGGCACCATATCCGATGGCGCGACTCCTTTGACCACCATGTTCAAGCTGAACACATTGGCAGAGCTTAACCTGCAAGGTGCGACGCTTGATATGCCAAATCTGAGGCAAATGCTTCACAGTGATACAGGTGGAGACACCTCCGCCTGTCCGAAACTCAAAACCGTGGATATGACTGGCGCCCAGTTCCCATATGATGGAACGTCCGCCTTTAAGATGTTCCACAACATGTCCAGTCTGGAAACTGTGAAACTGAGTGATGCAGAGTTCCATGAATATTGCACCAACTATCAACAGATGTTTGACAAATGCGCGGGTCTGAAACGTGTTGAAATGGGCGGCGACATGAATGTCGAAGGCGCCACCAACATGCAAAATGTCTTCCGTGGATGCAGTAGCTTGGAGTACTTGGACATCAGCGGATTTGGAGTGCTTCCGAATATCACGAATATGAACGGCTTCCTGGGAGCTGATGGTAAGAACTGCACGGCTCTTAAGACCTTGATTATCGACAACCTGGACAACAGTGCAATCCAGCCACGAAGAGGTTCTGCTCATGATCACTCTTCGGACGGCAGGATGATGTTTACATGGGGAGATCCGTCCTCAACTCTGCCGAACTTACAAACGGTCTCGGCCAAGAACTCTAAAGTATGGTTTGTAAAAGACAACAATGTGGGACTGCCAAGTGCCGTCGCCTTTAACGCTGGCAACGAAAGCAACATGTACTACCTCAGCCAAAAGGAGATGAGCTTTGTATCTGATGTCGGGACTACCGTTACCATCGACAGCAAGCGTGACTGGATCGATCTTTGGACCGACCACGAAGGACAGTCTTCGGGAAGCAGCACCATCCCGGATGCCGATAA
Organism: Bacillota bacterium; assembly: GCA_017941085.1. GTDB lineage: Bacteria > Bacillota > Clostridia > Peptostreptococcales > Anaerovoracaceae > Eubacterium_B. Next base: position 36,839 of record JAGAXF010000006.1, on the reverse strand, counting down.
GAACATCAACTATAATGGCGGAAACGGTCATCTGAATACCAACGGGGCAGGATTCCTGGCACCGGGCGTCTATACGATCACGGATACAGCGTGGGAAGAGCCTACGCTCAATTTGCAGAAGACCTTCTACCGCATTTCAAATATCAACGATAGCACGCCGACTGCCGAGATAAGCGCGGACGAGGATCGAATCGAAATAAAAGGTAACATAATTCAAACCAAAACCTACACCAAGGGTGACTGGGACGGTTCCGGTGTCTTTGAGGCCGTAGGTAACGACCGCATCATCCAAAGTGGTAACGGCAAGCCTGTCGCAACCATCACCTATCCCGATGCAGCCGAAGATATTTACGGCAAAAAACATGACGTGATCGTCAAGATTAATTCCATCACCTTCAAGGATGTGGACAGAATCAAAGAAAGCGAAAACGTCAGACATGACCCGAACACCTATGTGACCGATAGTTACTATCGCCCTGTCATCAGATTTAAGAAGGGAGACCTGACCTTCATAAACGAAGCATATGACGGCGGAGAAAAAATCATCACTGACGGCTCGGGTACGTTCATCGACTTTGACGTCGAAATAAAGGATGCGCTGCAGGATACTTCGGTCCTCTTCTACATGGAGGACCTGGATCACCCTGCACGTCAGGTCTTCAAGCCGGGTATCGATCCTGAAGACGGCGTCAGAGACTGGCACTTTGGAGAACTGCCATTCCATGTGGATGGGGAAGGCTACGGCGTGACCTACGGACACGGAAGTGAAGGCATGATCCTCGGCAACGGAAACGACCTGAACACAGTCGAACTGGCTGGCCACACCGGCCTTGAGATTTTAGACGGAAACGAAATCGTGCCTACGGGCTCCGACCCATCCACGCCATGGTCTGCATTTACGGTTCGTGCCGCGGCAACGGGCGCAAACTACACATGGACAAGCGGTGTTGCATGCGAGACCCAGCTGCTCAGGCAGACCGATCCACCCAGTGGCATTAATGATGTTTATGTGATGCCGGAGCTTTTAAAGAGAGTAAGCGGTTATGTGCCCACTGGAATTTATTTTACCGAGTACTTCCACTTTAACATGGAGGATGCAGCAAGTGATGTTCCCAGTGTCAACAGTGATATTCTTGATCGCATTGGTTACAATAGAACCCTTTATGGAACCCTTTCAAATTCTCAAGGTGACGAACCGTCATTAGGTAAGCGACGCACCAACGAAGGCGAATACATTTACTTTGGTCACATTAAACTTAATCCACCAAAGACTGCTCCTTATAAGGCAGCCTATGTATACAAGATTACAGAAGAAAACGGTTCAGATACTGAAGACATTATTAAGTACGACAAAGACACCACCTATTACATGCAGATTATTGTATCTTCGCCATTAAATGACAGCAGTTTGCTAGGTGGAACCAAGGCTGAGATTTTCATCGGCGAGAAGTACCAAAACAGCGGCAACATCTTTTGGGATACCGAACACTACGTAACCGTTTGGGCTCGCGACATGCAACCGGCGTATATTACAACCCAGGTTGATGGCAAAAAGTATACGGTTTATGAAGACAATAGCGGGAATGAGTTCTATAAGAAGGATGGCAAATGCTACAGGGTCCAAGATGGCACTGAAATCACCCCGGCTCCTGAAACAGCAGAACCCATACAAAAGACTGTGGATGTTAATGTGGCATATCCCATTTATGAGCTTAACGGAACCAGGTTCTATCGCAAGGATGGCAAGTGCTGGTATGAAACGAATAATACTGAAGAATTTACTCCCGGATCTCTAAGCGGCATGGTGGACACGGGAACCACCACGAATATTTCCGAGACCTTCTATATATATCAGGATGCCAACGGCAAGGAATTCTATCGTCAGGGTGGTAAGTTCTGGAGTGCAGATAGTAGTGCAGAACTGTCGCGTACCGAATCGACAGACAGTAGTGATAATAAGACTGTTAACTATAAATGGAAAGACTATACTGTTTTTGTGGATCACAATGGCGTGGAATATTTCAAAGCTGATGATAATAAATACTACACACCTCTAGGCAAGCAGCTTATTACAGCTCGTCCAGGGGACGTTGATCCACTTCCTTCGGATGAAATTGTTACAGAAGTCAAAATGGCTGATGGCAAAGAAGTCCAAGTTGACGTACACGGAAAAGAGTATATCCAAAAGGATAACAAGTACTATGATGCAAACAACCCGAGTACTGAGCTTAAAGTGGGTCTAACAGATAAACAGGATGGCTTGTTCAATCCAAATCCGAGCACAGACCGAAAAGTATATATCGAGAAAAAGACAACCAATAACCATATCATTAAAAAGGATGTAAATGGTGTTCAATACTATGAAGATAGTGGCAAGTATTATGATGCCAATTCTCTTGCTGTAATATCAAAAAAACAAGACGGTGATGTAGACCCAAGAAATACAGACAAACCTGTTAAAGTAGCTCTGACGGCACCGGTTCCTTTACGAGAAAATCGTACAGGTAATGGGAATATCATCCGTGAGACGAAGGATAATCCTGCAATACGCTACTACATAGAGAAAGATATATATTATTCGGAGATTGGAGTAACTCTGGATCCTGCTTCTTCTGGCTTTTACCCGAAAGTAGACGATAGCCAGGTTACAACCACAGTAGACGTGCTAACTGATCCTAACACAAATAAACAATTCTATCGTATTGAGGACAAGTATTATTTGTACAATCCGGGAGCATCCGACGATGGAAGCCCATATGTAATGGGTGCCACTACGGTGGATACCAGTGACATTCCACAGGTAGGTACCTTCCATAACGTAATCAAAACGTCGGAGATTTCGATTACAAAGAAAACCAATGGTGTGGCTTCCGGCGGCACCGATAAGAAGAGTGGCACTTTTAATTACACCGTCACTTTTAGCGGCGGATTCGAGCCTAAGAATGTTGTGTTCAACCCGTCAGAAGGAGGTACAGTTACAAAGGCCAGTGACTGGTCTGAAACTAACAATACTTGGACCTTCGCCTTGCACGAAGGACAGACACTTACCATACGCGAAGTTCCATTCCAAACTACTTATACAATAACAGAGGAACCACCCACCAAAGGTTGGGAATTTGTGAATGCAACAAAATGGGATGAAAGCAGTAATAAACAAGTCGATGCTAATAGCAATACGGTAAGCGGTGTTATCAAGGTCGAAAAGTACCTGCGTACGGACGATGGTAATGGCGGTGTTACAATTACATCGAACTCAGAGTATAAAGGACAATACGACCATACCTTCACCAATCGCCTTACAGAGCTATTGGTCAGCAAAATTGTTGAAGATGGTCCTACGGATGAGCCCTTTACATTCACCGCAGAAGTAAGTATTAGCGGACTTGCTTCGGGTGAGAAGTTTACCTGTGGATATATGGATAGTGACAACAAACTTGGGGTAAACAAGCACAAATTCTTTGAACGTACTGCAGATAGTGATGAGACAAAAGAGGATAAGGTATCCTTTACATTTACACTCAAGCACGACGAGGATATTTCCATCGTTGTACCTTTGAATGCCAAGGTCAAGATTACTGAAACAAAGAATAATAAGTTCAAAAATACAAAGAATCAAGTAGATAGCGAAATCGCTAAAAACAAGTTAGACACTGATGAGATTGCAATCGATAGAGACCTAAAGAAGGTTACCTTCACCAATACAGCAGAAGCTGAGCTTGAAATAACCAAGACATGGAATGATAGTAAGTATTCTGAGTCGCCAGCTAAAGATATAGGTAATGCCAATGAGTATAAGAGGCAGGACTCCATAACCGTTAATATTAAGGGTGAATATACTGTCACAGAAAAGGTTGATGGAGTGGATAAGGAAGTTACTAATGAAGTAGCTCTAACCAACGCCCAAAAGAAAGCAATCCTAACCAAAACCACGTCTGATGGAACTGACATCTGGAAGACTACTGTTACAGGACTTCCGGTGTATAAGGAAGGTCAGAAGGTTAAGTATACCGTGACCGAGGTTCCAATCGATGGATTCACTTCCGAACCGGTTACTGCAGAAGCAAGCTTTGATAGCAAAGCAGAGAAGTGGATAGCTAAGGCAGTGGTTACGAACACTCCGGTTAAAGTAGATAAGTTCAATACCATTACACTGCACATTAAGAAGACTGATTCTGTATTCGGCGGAGGACTTTCCGGAGCACAGTTCACCATTAAAGATGCTGACAATAAAGTTGTTGGCACTACAGCTAGTACGGGAAATGCCGGTGAAACCCACTTTGATTTTACTGCACCGGGAGTTTACACAGTAAGCGAGACTAAGGTTCCTGACGGATATGTAAAGCATAATGACTTTAAGATTCAGGTAGACCAAAAGCTTAAGTCCATAACTTTGGTTGATGGTGGAACTAATGCCAGCAATAATAAGGTTTGGCAGTGGCTGTATGATTTGCTCTTTGGCAAGAAGGGTGAAGCCGAAAGTCAAACGGATATCGATATAACGGAAACAGAAACCAGCGGAACCAAGACCTATTCTGTAACAGTTCCCAATGATCCTATCAAAGCCAAAATCACAGTTACAAAGGTCTGGAATGATGCCAATGATCAGGACGGGCTGAGAAAGAAGGCTGCTGATGCATCCAAGCTTCCTAAGGTTAAGCTTCAGGTCACTGAGAAAGGAGCCCCGACTGATGCAGATTGGCAAGATGTTTCTGGTGTAACCGGAATAACTGCCAAGGATATTTCTGTTCCAGTTGATGGTGGTGTAGTGAAGGAGACTGCTGCCAATAACTATACGTGGAATAATCTTCCGGCGTATAAGAACGGAGTGCTTCTTAGATATCGTGTAGTTGAAGAGGGTAAGATAGATGGATACAAGGATCCTTCCTATCAAGCACAGGATGAGTCCTACGAGCGCTATGGGTTTGCCTTGGTCGAGCCGGGAACAACAACAGCAAAGGATCGCACCTTAACTATTACAAATGAATACACACCAAAGGTAGCTAAACTGAATACCATCAAAATCTGGGTTGATGGAAACAACCAGGATGGAACCCGAACGGAGTTCATTCGTGTAAATCTAACATCCAATGCGGAAAAGCCTGCCGGCGCAGGAGACGCATGGAAGAAGGAATGGAATGTTGATCTGACAAATGTTAGTCTGACATCTCCTGATAACGTAGCTGCCGGTCAGTGGACTGGAAAAGAACCCCTACCAGTATATCAAAATCAAGGAACGCCAATAGAGTATACTCTGAAGGAAATTATCCTTGCCAATGGTACCCTTAAGAACTATACCCAAATCTATGAAGGCATGAGTGGAGATGCTTCTGTTAAGGTTACCGGCAATGATATTAAATTCACTCTTGAGAAGGCCCAAAATGGTATCTACACAGTAAAAATTACCAATAAATATGAGCCCAAGAAGGCAAACATAAAGGTAACCAAGGAGTGGAAGGACGGTAATGACCACGCTGGTCTTCGTGCTAAAGCCGGTGACAATATGCCTAAGGTATATTTGGAATGGACCACAAAGCCCGCTGACGGAGTGTGGAGACCGATTTCAGAGCTGGATCTCGTAACAGGAGTTTCAGATGTTTCTGTACCGAAGAACGGTGGAATTGCAGAAGGAACCGCAGGTTCCGGCGTTACCTGGAAAGACATGCCTGTCTACAAGGACGGAGATACAATCTACTATAGAGTAAGGGAAAACAATCAAATCGAGGGATATGAAGCCAGCTATAGCTCTACCTATTCTTCTTCGCATGATTACTTTGCTCTGGTACATGCTGCTGGAGGAACTCACGTGGTACAGGACGGAGAAGTAAAGGTCATCAACAGATACTCCGCACCATATACATTGCCGAAAGGATATATGAACATCCAAAAGACACTGACCGGACGGGACTGGAAATCAAGCGATGAATTTAGCTTTGGTCTCTTCAGTCTGGGAAGTGCGCCGATGCCGGATGATGTAACGGATACACAAGGTGTAATGCATGAGGACATAAGCATTAAAATAGACGATGATACCAAGTTACCGGATGAAACAGAAACATATACCGATAAACAAGGCTTTGGTGCTATTACCTATACAGCGGATAAACTATATAAAAATCCAGACGGTTCCCTTAAGCCTACTACATTTGTATATGCAATTCGTGAGCTTACAGCTGCTGAAACCGGAAAGCCAAGGATCACCGGTATCACCTATTCCGGTGCCCGGTATAGAGCTTATGTGACGATAGGCCCGGATGATGAAACAAATGCTTTGAAACTTATTGACTTCCATTATGTGGACATGACCACGGGGCAGAAGCTTGATAAAGGTAAGATTCCGGAGTTTATAAACAAATACGATCCAAATGAGACGACATATTTGATGGTAGCGGAGAAGCAATTCGAGCATTACGGAAGTGACAATGATCTGGAAGACGGAAAGTATGAATTTGTTTTAAAGCCCATCGGCAAGCTGGCGGATCATGCGCCGATGCCGGAGGGAAGCACAGGAATCGGTGCAAGTCGAACATACACCCAGAAAAACAGTGGACACAGAATCGTATTCGGAGATGATCTGGATGGTCTGGATGGTCTGGTATTCAACTATACCGCCCTTCGCGAGGATCTGGAGCGGGTCTATGAAGCAGAGGATAAGGATATTGACGAAGCTTTTGAAGAGGGTATTCACTTCGAATACGAAATCTATGAGAAGATTCCTGAAGGCTTTACCAATGCAGGTGATGGTACATATAACAAGGTTACAGAAACTGCAGATGAACATTATATGGAGGTATATGACGGTATTCACCATACCAGAATGATTACCGTCAAAGTCGTGACCAACGATAACGGAACTCCAGATGATGCTACCGACGATTTCCATGAGCTGGAGGTAACTGCCTCTTCGGATGACCATACCGGTGACTTCTATTATACGAGCGGAGCTAACGAAAATGGTACAGGTCGTACTACGCTGACAGATCATGATGTTTATAAACATGCACACGGAACTGGCGGCATACCAATCTTCCATAATGAGCTGATACCGCTTCGCAATTTGGAAATAACAAAGGAATGGGAAGACGGTGAATTCTATAGTGACGGATATACCTTTGAAGATCAGGCTGACGGATACACAAGACCGAATATCGCTGTCACGGTTGTTGGAACAGGAAAGGACAGAAATGACGAAACAATTGAAGTCTATCGCAGAGTAGTTACAATAAGCGGTGATCAGGAAGGTACACATCAGTGGAAGACGGTGCAGTTAACTGACCTTCCTGAGTACGTCGGTGAATCTGTGCCGGGCCTGCATACACACGACATTAAGAATAATGAAGTGTCATATACAGTTACCGAGAGCGTTCCTAAAGGGTATAAGATTACCAACGGAACTGGAGACTGGGATACTTCAAATGATAAATTGTGGAAGGTAACTCTTAAGAATGAACCTTTAGTTGACCAGAAATACAATCCTATAACCATTGACATTAAGAAGGTGGACCACAATACTAAGAATGGTCTTGCAGGCGCAACCTTCAAAGTCACAAAGGCTGACGACAGTGAGTATAGCAAGGTGACAGAGGCCACCGGTGCAGATGGAACAGTTGAATTCACCTTTGATACTCCGGGCTCCTACACCATAAAGGAGGAAACGGTACCAAAGGGATACAAGAAGAGCGACGAAGAGTACAAGGTAGTATGGGAGCCGGAATTCAAGTCCGCCGCATTGGATAACGAAAGCGACAAGTGGATGAGAACGTACACCTTGGAATTCAATGACGTTGAGTCCACTGAGCTTCAGGGTGATGCAGAGACCGGATATACTTTGACGGTAGAAAACACCGCCATATCTGCTCTTCTCACAATCACCAAGACCTGGGACGACGGTAATAATAGAGATGGAAAGCGTGTCGAAACTAGAGCGCACCTCCAGAGAAAGCTGGGAGAAGACGGCACATGGGAAGACATGCATAGACCAAATTCCTCTGAGCTTTGGGCTCCTGTAAGAACCGACTACGAAAATAACCATGGTCAGGTTAACACCGGTGAGTTATATGCCTACGTGGATGGAAAGGTTGCTTACTACAGAGTAGTTGAAAATCCTCTGCCGGGATATACCACAACCTACGACGCTGCCGATGGAGTATATGCTTCAGAAGGTAAGGGCGTAAGTCTCCTGGATGAGTCAGACGAAACAGGAATGACTGCTGTAGATAGAACCTTGGATATTAAGAATTCCTATACACCGGAAACTGTCTACATAAAGGTAACCAAAGCCTGGGACGATGCGGACTTTGAAGGAATCGAAGACTACGCACGTCAGGACATTAAGATAAAGGTTACAGCCAAAGCCGGTAGCACCGAGCTTAAGGCTTCAGACCTGGGTCTTACAGATGAGGATCTGGTAAAGACCATTTCTGCTGATGCAGAAGGAGAAGACCTTACTGTAGTATTTGAAGACCTGCCACGCCGTTATAATCCTAATCCGACTATAGATGATAGTCATATGGATATAACATATTCTGTTGAGGAAGAGGTTCCATCCATCTGGACCAAGAGCGGCGGTACTTTGACAGAGGTTAAGAATTCTGAAACAGATGAGGTCGAAGGTTATGAAGCAACCTTCACAAATACTCCTGTTGATGGAGAAGAGAAGGAAGTTACAAGAACAATCACATACACATATATTGACGAAAATGGTAATACTGCAGTTGCCAGCAAGGAGCAGAAGCTGACTCTTAGACGTATGCCAAAGGCCGTTGATCCTGAAACCGGAAAGGTTACAGAGTGGTATGATTGGAAGGTGGAAGAGGATGAATTCAAGGATGGATTCCCAGAGGTAAAGAGTCCTGAGTACGATGCCGCTGATTCCTCAACATCAAGCATCAAAGGTTGGAAGGCCATCAAGGCTTCAACTCCAAAGATGTCCCTGGAGGATATTATAAAGGGAGTTGAGGAAGGAACCTCTGAGTTCGAAGAGAACATTCCTTATGAAACCACCCCGGCTACAGATACCGGTGAAACTAAGGATGTGCTTTACGAATCTGTTGGAGAAGTAAAAGATCAGAGCTGGACACCTTCTAAGGACTTCATGGATGAAATCGAAGGTGTGGTTGTACCTGATGGAAAGGGCACACCTAACGAGGTGGAAGAATTCGTCTTGGTTGATGAAAGTGGAAAGGAAGTTCCATCCATTACAACTGATGAAGGCACATACACCATCGATAAGGAAACCGGTAAGGTAACATTCACTCCAAATGAAGGATTTACCGGCAAGGCTTCCACAGTAACTGTCCGCGCCAAGGATAAGGTGGGTAAGGCCACAGGCAAGTATCCTGAAGCCAAGTACACACCTGAGGTGGTAGACAATCTGGAAACTAAAACGGTAACAAGAACAATCACATATACATATATCGACGAAAACGGTAATACAGCAGTTGCAAGCAAGCAGCAGAAGATGACCTTAAAGCGTATAGGAAAGGAAATCAATCTGGAAACCGGAGAAGTCACAGAGTGGGGTGATTGGGAAGTTGAAGAAGATGAATTCAAGGATGGATTCCCAGAGGTAGAGAGTCCTGAGTACGATGCCGCTGATTCCTCAACCTCAGGCATCAAGGGATGGAAGGCTACCAAGGCTTCAACTCCAAAGATGTCCCTGGAAGATATCATTAAGAGCATCGAGGAAGGAACAACGGAGATTAAGGAAATTGTTCCTTACGCGACTACACCTGCCACAGAAACAGGCGAAACCAAGGATGTGCTTTATGAACCGGACGGTGATATAAAGGATCAGGCTTGGGCACCGTCTAAGGACTTCCTGGATGAAGTCGAAGATGTGGTAGTACCTGATGGAAAGGGAACACCTAACGAAGTAGAAGAATTCGTCTTGGTTGATGAAAGTGGAAAGGAAGTTCCGTCCATCACAACAGATGAAGGCACATACACCATCGACAAGGGAACCGGCAAGGTAACCTTCACGCCGAAGGAAGGCTTCACAGGTAAGGGAACCACAGTAACTGTCCGTGCCAAGGATAAGGTGGGCGCAGTTACAGGCAAGTATCCTGAGGCTAAATATACGCCAGAGGTTGTGAATAACCGCAAGAGCACTACTGCCACAAGAAGGATCACCTATACCTATCTGACACCGGATGGCGAGGAAGTTACAAACGCTGAAGTACAGAGCCTAGACTTTGATAAGTATGGAGTGCTTGATCCTGAGAATCCGGATGCGGATGACAACGGCCTCGTATGGATTGGATCATGGATTCCAAGAACGGGAGACACATTCCCGGCCGTTGAGAGTCCGGTGGTTGATGAATGGATAGCAGATAGGATCCTGGTTCCGGCATTCAAGGTACTAGATCCGGAAGGCACAACCTTCGAGGTCCACGTTGTCTATCAGACTGCAAAGGAACCGTCGGTTGACCCAACACCGGAACCCAAGCCGACGCCAAAGGATGATCCAACCCCCAGGACCGGTGACGAAAGCAACGCAGCCCTGTGGATTGGAATCCTGGCTGCAGCAGTCTGCCTGGTGGCGATACTCTTCTTCATAAAGAAGCGCAACAAGGACGATGACAACAGCGGCAAGCAAAACTCATAATCAAAAGCCCTGAGAGAAAATCTCAGGGCTTTTATGTTAGAAGAGTAAATCCATATGTATTTCTTTCGATCTTATTAATGGCCAACGGTCATAATGTTGTGAAATTTGGCTTGCGCTCATCTGAGAAGTTGAGTTCCAGCATTCTTTTGTGAGACAGGAATGCGGGATCATCAAAATACTTTGCTCCGCCATGGCATAGGTTGACGCAGGCGTGACACTTGATGCAGGTGCCTGTAATTTGAGCAAAGTCATCCGGGCTGATGGCGCCTGTGGGACAATGGCTGGCGCAAAATCCGCAGTCGTCGCATAGCTCCTCTTTGGTTTTCGGTTTTGCTTTTAGAAAAACCGCGGGGTTTCCGTCAGTACCCAAGGGGGTGTAATAGGGGGCGTCACTATTTCCGGGAATAGAAAGTTTCCCGCAGGACTCGCAAGGAGTTTTAATTTTATAGGAAATGGCTTCAGCAAATTCGGAGAGCTCCCGATAGTCTCTTTGATCGGGCCTGCCGGTGCCCAGTTTTCGTGTGAAAGCGTGCTGTGTGCAGAAGGCTCCTGCAGCCAGCAAAGTAAAATTATTGGATTCAAGTGAGTCTGCAAGCTCCGCCAGGGAATTATCAAAGCTCCTGTTGCCAAAGGTCACTATTGGAATTGCGCAGGCCCCGCATCCGGAGAAGCCTTCTTTGATGAAGGGCAGTATTTTATTTGGAAGCTTCCCTGCATAGGTTGGGCAACCAAAGATTAGGAGGTCGCCCTCTTGGAAACTGTAATGCATTCCTCGCTCCGGGGGTAGGGTAAAATCTATGGAAGTAAGCTCGGTTAAGTTATTGCGTCCGGAAAGATTCTCAGAAAGAATCCCGGCTATTTCTCGAGCCAGATATTCGGTGATCCTTTTGGTGGATTTATTTGGGCTGAAATATACAGCATAAATCTTTGATATGTTAATCATGGTCGTGTATTCCAATGGCCTTGAAAAGACCTTGTAATCCTTTCCTTATTCTGCTAGAAAAGAAGTGAGCATTTCTGCTTTCCAATATAAGTTTACTCAATAATTGTAAGGATGTAAACAAGGGCTGGGAAGCCTAATATTTTCTGAATCCTTAAACTATTAATTTGGGTGTTGACGAAGGGCGTCCTTTTGCGTAATATTGTTGAAGATATTTTGGATTTAATAAAGGACTAATGTTATGAGCACTATTGAAAATACAGGAAAAAAGAATACTGTTAAAAAAATAATCATTGACATTATTTTCGATATTATAGGGGGAGCCTTTATTGCGACAGGTGTGTATAATTTTGCTTCTGCCAGCGATTTCCCTCTAACGGGATTCACCGGAATTTCACTTATTGTAAACAGGCTTACGGGATTCCCTATGGGTTTAATGTTAATTGCATTAAATATTCCGGTGGGTTTAATCTGCTCAAAGATTCTTGGGAGAAGATATTTCTTCAATTCGCTTAAATCAATGTTCATTACCTCTGTAATGATAGACTATGTTGCACCGAATTTTCCGGTTTTTACAAACGAGAAAATCCTGGCGGCAATTTGCACCGGTGTTTTAAGCGGTATTGGGTACGGCTTGATATACAGCAGAGGTTCATCCACCGGAGGTACAGACTTTATAACCTTATCTATTAGATCAAGGAGACCATATCTATCCATCGGAAACATCGCATTTATTCTGGACGCCATTATCGTTTCGGTTGGTACCCTGATAGTCTCCAAAAATGTAACAGGCTTAATCTATGGTATGATTATTGCCTTTATTGCTTCTACCGTTGTGGACAAAATCCTTTACGGGTTGTCCGCCGGCAAAATGACCTTGATTGTTACGGACAAAGCTCAAGAGGTGGCGGAGGCCATTGACGCGGCGACGCATCGAGGAGCAACCTTCTTAAAGGGGCAGGGAAGCTACACGGAAGAGGACAAGGATATTGTCATGTGTGCCTGTAGCAAACGTCAAATGTATTTGATTCAGGACGCGGTGAAGGAAGTGGATCCAAAGGCCTTCATGATTATTATGGAATCAAGCGAAGTCATGGGCCAGGGATTTGCAAAGAAAACAATCTAGTTCTATTCAGGATTCCATCGGCAAACCAGTGGAAACCTCCGCCCAGGATGAGTTAACTATTATGAGTAGATACAGGATAAACGAGATAAAACTGAAGCCGGGTGAAAGCGTAGAACTCCTTCCGGATAGAATTGCCAAGAAAATAAACGGCAAGAGGCTATCCGGCAAGAAGGTTGCGCCCCAGAGTTTTTTCAATCTCACCATTGTAAGGCGGTCAATTGACGCGCGGAAAAACACGGTGGCCAAGGTATATACTGTTGACTTTGATTATGATGGCAGGCTTAATTTGCCAGAGCCTAAGGAGATTGAATATTTGATTCCTTGCTTTTCCTCCACCAAAGAAGGAGACCGGCAGGAAGGCCCGGAGGGAAGACCGGTGGTTGTGGGCTTTGGTCCCTGCGGAATGTTCTGCGCCCTGGTATTGGCCAGAGCCGGCCTTAAACCTATAGTTTTAGAGCGAGGGGATGACGTTGATACTCGAATCAAGAAGGTCCAGTCCTTTTGGACTAATGGTGAACTTGATGTAGAGTCCAATGTTCAGTTCGGCGAAGGGGGAGCCGGAACTTTTTCCGATGGTAAACTGAACACCGGAATAAATGATCCGAGGGCAAGTTTCGTTTTGAAAACCTTTGTTGAGGCTGGTGCTGATAAAGATATACTAATCGATGGACGACCACATATAGGCACTGACGTTTTGCGTACCGTTGTGAAGAATATAAGAAATGAAATAATAAGTCTAGGTGGCGAAGTTAGATTTGGTTGTCGAGTTGATAGGCTTGTGTTGGACGGCAAAGTCAATGACACTGGGACTGAAATCATATGTAAGGGTGTCAATGTAACCCGCCGTATTGTAGCGCAGGAACAAAAGCCGGAGGAGAAAAATGAAACCGGTGAGCAATGGGCCGAAGAGTTTATTCCCTGCAGTGAGGTGGTGCTGGCTTTGGGCCACAGTGCTAGAGACACAGTGAGAACTCTCCATAAGCAGGGACTTAAAATGGAACCAAAGGCTTTTTCTATGGGAGTGCGAGTTCAGCATTCCCAGGACCTAATAGACAAAGGAACCTATGGAGAATATGCAGGGCATCCGGATTTACCGCCGGCTTACTATAAGCTTTCCACAAAGGCATCAGATGGCAGAGGGGTTTATTCCTTCTGTATGTGTCCCGGGGGAGAGATAGTGAATGCGGCTTCCCAGGAAGGCGGCGTGGTAACCAACGGTATGAGTAACCGCAGGAGAGATAGCGGCTTTGCCAATAGCGGAATATTGGTGGACGTAAGGCCGGAGGATTACATGACTGAGGAGTTCACCTTAAACGGGGGCCGGAAAGAATCAGCTGAGACAAAAAAACATAAGGAAAATGAAAGCTGCTGGGATCCTTGTGCAGGCATGGCCTTCCAGGAGGAATACGAGAGGCTTGCCTTTATAAATGGCGGTGGGAATTACACCTTGCCTGAAACTACTTGGGGTGAATATAGGGATCACATAAATGCTTCGGCTGAAACAAATAGTATGTCCGGCGCAAGGCAGGTTATAGACTCACTTCCGGATTTTGTTGCTAGGGATATTGCTGAAGCAATGCCCGTCTTCGGAAAAAGAATAAAAGGCTTTGACAGTGAGGATACCGTCATTAAAGGGGTGGAAGCCAGGTCTTCTTCTCCGGTTCGGATTCTTAGAGATAAGAATAGTTTGGAATGTTTGCTAATTTCCGGTGTCTATCCCGGCGGTGAAGGGGCAGGTTACGCAGGGGGTATCACCAGCGCAGCCTGCGACGGAATCAAGATCGCCGAAAAGATTATTGAAAGACAAAGCCGCCGTCGGTAATATCAAATCAATTCCATAGCTTGTATGAAACGAGCGGCAAGTATTTCATCGTGAGCAATGCGAAGCGCATATCTATTTAGAAAAACGCTGGAAATGCCGTTGGTTTCAATGTCCTTTGCTATTGCAACTGTCAAAAGCTTTCTGTTGGCAGACTTTAAGGCTCCTATATCCAAAGCGTTATTATCCTTCTTGGTAATTGAGGCCATTAGAATATCCAATGCCGACTTGATGCTCTTTGTTCCTGACCTAACTTTACCCACGGAATCGGACAGGTGCTCCAGCAACGTATTCTTTCCATATAAAATCAAAGGATCCAATTCAAAAATTTTGGCAGCAGCCTCAGCGCCCTTCAGGTGGCGCTTTTCTATTTCTCCCTTAATAAATGTATAAGCTTCTCCATCATAAACGCCGAAGGCCTTCATGGCGTCGGCATATCCCAGTCTCATGATTCTGGCGGTGTTGGCCTTATCAAAGAGAAGGAAATTCCCCAGGTCCCACTTTGGTTCAATAAGAGTCAAGTTGAGCCCCTTGGCAGAGGCCAATTCTTTTTCTCTTTCAAATTTTCCGATGGCCTGGAGATAAACTGCCACAATGTCCGTTGCACCTTTTTTTACAGCCATGTGAATTGGCATAACATCCTCGAAGCCACCGTCGATATATTTTTTGCCGTCAATGTCGTAAGCCTGAATGGCAGGGAAGGCAGAGGAACTTGCCATAACAAAGTCTCCGATTTTTCCCTTGGGAATATCCTTTTTCCAAAGGTAATGCGGGGTCATGGAGGGGAACTCCACCACCAGGAGACCGAAATCTATCTTTGATTCTCTGATTACGTGGTCGTCTATGTAGCTATCGACGAATTTTTTTAGCCCATGGGAACCGGCTCCGCCCTGTTTAATAAATTCCAGAGCAAAGTCCGCAGTCTGGGCATCGCTGGCCACGTCAAAGATATGATCCGTCTCCAAATCCCGCCAAAGGTTTTCTGCCAGATACTGCTGGTTTTGGACCACCATGGCGCCATTAAGGGAACCAACGGAAACTCCAACCACCATGTCGAACTCCCAACCCAGCTCCGTAAGAGCTTTCCAAACGCCTATCTGATATGCGCCCCGGGAGCCGCCGCCGCTTAGAACAAAGGCGGTTTTTTTCTTGCTTGATTTAATTGCTTTAGCCATGATGTCACCTCGGTGGGGCACTTTTATTGCCCCCACAATTATGATACAATTATTTCAATCATCCTAATGTAATAATACCATTAGAAACACAGTAAATAAAGTGGTTAAGCAAATTGGGAGGGAATATGGACGAAAGATTAAAGGCCATAATTGATGGCGCTAATAACATAGTTTTCTTCGGCGGCGCCGGGGTTTCAACGGAAAGCAATATCCCGGACTTTAGATCAGAAAGCGGGCTATACAATGCCAGACAAAAGTATGGCTACTCTCCGGAATACATGTTATCCAGAACCTTTTATTACAATGAGCCGGAATTGTTCTTTAGGTACTACAAGGAAAACCTTATTCATACCCAGGCAGAGCCCAATGATGCCCACAAGGCCTTAGCAAAGTTAGAGGAAGAAGGCAAACTGAAGGCTGTGGTTACACAAAATATCGACGGTCTCCACCAAAAGGCCGGCAGTAAAAAGGTTTATGAGCTTCACGGAAGCGTGGAAAGAAACTATTGCGAGAAATGCCATAAATTCCATGACCTGGACTATATAATGGATGAAAGCAACTGCAAAAACCTGGTGCCCTATTGTGAGTGTGGCGGAAGAATTAAGCCTGACGTGGTTCTTTATGAAGAGGCTTTGGATACGGATGTTATATCCGGTGCCGTTGGCGCCATTGCAGACTGCGATGTTCTGATTATCGGCGGAACATCCTTGGCAGTTTATCCTGCCGCTGGTTTTATAAATTATTTCAGAGGGGATAAGTTGGTGCTAATCAACAAGACCCCCACGGGAATGGACGCCAGCGCCGACCTGGTTATCTACGATTCCATCGGAAAAGTAATGAAGATGGATTAGTGAGGCTTTGCCGGGGCAAAACCGGACTATCATGCAAGAAAGAAAAACGAAAACAAAAGGAGTATAAATGAATTTTTTAATAGTTAATGACGACGGTATTGATTCCAACGGAATAAGAGCTCTTGCCGATGCCTTGGCCACTCAAGGTGATATATATGTAAGCGCCCCGGCCAAGCAACAGAGCGGAAAGAGTCAAAGTATAACCTTCATGGAAGCTATAGAAGTTGAGGAGGTGGAGTTTTCCGGAGCAAAGAAGGCTTGGAAGGTCCACGGCACCCCTGCAGATTGTTCCAAAATAGGTCTTCAACTGTGCGAGGAGATGGGAACTCCCATCGACCTGGTTTTCTCCGGCATCAACCAGGGCAGCAATTTGGGAACCGACACTCTTTATTCCGGAACGGTGGGCGCAGCTATGGAGGCCATTCTCCACGGAGTAAGGGCAGTTGCAGTTTCCGTTGGCAATCACGATGCAAAGCACTTTGATGTTGCCTGCGATTTGGCAGTTCAGGTTATTCCAATTGTAATGTGGATGGATCCATCGGTAGTAATAAATATCAATACGCCGGACCTTCCCAGGAACCAAGTGAAGGGCATAAAGTATGCTGCCCTTGGCCCCAGTTTCTTCCTGGATGGCTTTGTTTACAAGGAAGGAACCACTTATCAGCTGGAAGGTCACGTGCCGGATTACTCCCATTTGGGAGAGGCCTTGGATGTAGGGGCCAACAGCTTGGGCTACGCCACCATCACACCCCTTAGACCGGACCACACAGATCACGAATTTTTAGCCAAAATGGCAGAATGGGATTTAACAGTATGAGTCTTCTAAGGAATGATTTAAGAGAAATAAATGAAGCAGATGTTGCGCTTCTTAAAAAGTTTTTCAATGGATATGATTATAGGGGAGCGGGGTATACCTTTCTATCTCATTACATTTGGAAGGATAGTTATTGCGTAAGTTGGGATGTGATGCAGGGCTATCTTTGCCTGGTGGGAACCAAGTGCGGCAAGGAAGACGGCATCGCTTTTCTGGCTATGCCTCTCATTATGAAGCCGGAGGATAAGGCGGAGATTATTCAGGCATCAAAGTCAGGAGCCTACAACTTTGCTATATCCACTGATATCTGCGAAACCATCCGAACAGAATATGAGCCTGGGTCGCTGCGGGAAGCTGTTTCAGAATGTCAAAAGATATTCGAGGAACAAGGAAGACCCATGATGTTTTCTTCCATACCGGGGCACATGGTGGACATAGTTAAGGAAGCCTTTAAGGATGCCGATGGTTCATATCCGGAGTTCGAACACGATGAAGAACTGGATGAATACGTTTACCTAAAGGAGAATCTTATAACTTTGTCCGGAAGGGCGCTTCACAAAAAGAAAAACCATCTGAACTTTTTCTTGAGAAATTACGAGTATGAGGCAAAGCCCATTACTCACGAGAACAAAGACGATGTTCTGGCCCTGGCTGCAGCAATTCGGGATTATAAGGCTCAGGATGAGGAGGAAGCAGAGGACATTGAAAACGAGTTCATGGCAATTAGTCAGATTTTGAGCGTAATGGAAGCAAAGGATGAGGAGCCCCATAACGGGGGAGACCGTGTGGAGGATGAAGCCTCCCGGGACTCAATAATTTGCAAGGAAGAATTCCCTGTAAGGGGCGTCGCCATATACATTAATGGAAGACTGGAGGCCTTTGCCATAGGTGAAATCATTTCCGAAACTTTGGCGGCGGAGCACTTTGAAAAAGCAAATGATGACTAT
This sequence comes from Bacillota bacterium, assembly GCA_017941085.1. Classification (GTDB taxonomy): domain Bacteria; phylum Bacillota; class Clostridia; order Peptostreptococcales; family Anaerovoracaceae; genus Eubacterium_B. The sequence continues at coordinate 18,564 of JAGAXF010000006.1, read as the reverse complement.
AGAGGATTGTATCAGTTGGTTTGCCGAGAATATTGCCTGCATCTTCCGGAGAGCATAGTCTATGTAAACAGGGAAGAGGACATGGGAATTCCGGGCCTTAGGCAGGCAAAGGAGGCCCTGAAGCCGGACCATATGGATGAGCGGTATACCGTAATACTTTGATAAAAAAATAACACTAAAAAATTGTCAGAATTTTGTTTTTTCAGTTGAGAAAACTCACTTAAGAATATATAATAAAGTGTAACCCATGTTTAGTGATAAACAAAGGATTTGTTTATTAGTGTATAGGAGGTAAATAATCATGAGAGAAGTTGTAATCGTTGGTGCAGCCAGAACAGCTATCGGTTCCTATGGTGGAACTCTTAAGGGAACAACTGCAAGAACTCTTGGTGCTACAGCAATCAAGGCAGCTCTTGAGAGAGCAGGCGTTAAGCCTGATCAGGTAGAAGAAGTTATCATGGGTAACGTACTTCAGGCAGGTCTTGGACAGAACGTTGCTCGTCAGATGATGATGGATGCAGGCATTCCTAAGGAAGTTCCAGCAATGACACTGAACAAGGTTTGCGGATCCGGACTTAGAGCAGTTGGTCTTGCAGCACAGATCATCAAAGCTGGCGATGCTGACATCGTAGTAGCAGGTGGTGCAGAGAGCATGTCCCTTTCTCCATATGTTGCTCCAGCAGCAAGATGGGGAGCTAGAATGTTCAATACACAGCTCATTGACGTAATGGTAAACGATGGTCTTTGGGATGCATTCAACGGATATCACATGGGTATCACAGCTGAGAACGTAGCTGAGCAGTGGGGCCTCACAAGAGAAGAACTGGATGAGTTCGCTCTTGCTTCACAGCAGAAGGCAAAGGCAGCTCAGGAAGCTGGCAAGTTCAAAGATGAAATCTGCCCAGTAGTTATTCCTTCCAAGAAGGGCGACATCGTATTCGATACAGACGAATACATTAAGTTAGATGCTTCCGCAGAAGGTCTTGCAAAGCTAAAACCAGCATTCAAGAAGGACGGCGGTATCGTAACAGCAGGTAATGCTTCCGGTATCAATGACTCCGGCGCAGCTGTTGTAGTAATGTCCGCAGAGAAGGCAGCAGAACTCGGCCTCAAGCCACTGGTAAAGATCTGCAGCTATGCTTCCGCAGGTGTTGATCCATCCATCATGGGTGTTGGACCTATCCCTGCAACACAGAAGGCTCTTGAAAAGGCTGGTCTCACAATTGATGATCTCGACCTTTATGAAGCTAACGAAGCATTCGCAGCTCAGTCCTGCGCAGTAGGTAAGGATCTCGGATTCGACCTCAGCAAGCTGAACGTAAACGGTGGTGCTATCGCTCTTGGTCACCCAATCGGAGCATCCGGATGCCGTATCCTCGTAACCCTGATTTACGAGATGCTGAAGAGAGACGATGCCAAGAAGGGCCTCGCAACACTCTGCATCGGCGGCGGTATGGGTACATCCATGATCGTAGAAAAGGCATAATTGCTTGTCTTTTTAGCCAATAACTTTGTCAACTTTGAAGCTCACGTGCTCACGTACCCAAGTACGCTCCGCGCGTGAGCTTCTTTGTTTCCTCGTTCTTGACTAAAAATCCTACGCAATTAAAAAGTACGCTCCGCAATTCTATTCGGTTATCGCCCAGACTCTTACAGGAAGACCTGTTGCACCCTCGATTCTGGGCCATGCCGCAATTAGGATTGCACCTGCAGGCGCAACCTGGTCAAGGTTCTTCATGACTTCTATCTGAAGTTTGCCCTTGGAAAGAACGTATCTTTCGCAGGCCAGATCCTCTGCCTTTGCAGCTTCTTCTGAAGCGTCGGTATCCAGTGCCTCGTGGCCGTTGGCGGCGGCATTTCGCTCTTCGTAAATATATTTAAGAGCATCCATGGACCATCCGGGGAAGTGTTCGCTTCCGTCCTCTGCAGTCCCGGAGAGCTTGTCCATATCCGGCCAATTCTTGTACCAGTCAGACCTCAGTGCAACAAAGGCGCCGTCAGGAATATCTCCGTACTTCTCTTCGTATTCCTTGATATCCTCAGCAGTAACTGCGTAGTGAACATCTTCCTTGACCTTTTCGGATATATCGATTACGCAAAGGGGGAATACACCATGCTCTGCGGAATACGATTCCGATAAATTTCCGCCCTGGATAAAGTGTCCCGGGAAATCAATGTGCGTTCCGAACTGTCCGGGAAATTTGAAGGTTTGGATTTGGCATTCCAGCATAGGATTACCCCAATCGAAAACAACCTTTCCCAGTTCAACGCTTCCATCAGGAATTCCTGCCCAATAAGGACTCTCGTTGTTTAGTTCGTGGGAGAGCTCAACCCACTTGTAGTTTTTTAACTCCTTTAATTGTTCCCATAGCTTATACATACACTTGCCTCTCTTTCTTTTTTATTTAATGGTAAGTATAGCAAATAACTTCAACATTATAAAGTGTTTCGATTGCAACATCTAGATACGCAATTGAAAACAAAACCCCTGGAATCAGTTCATTCTGGGGGTTTTTCTTAGTGTTAAGACGGGGTTGTAAGCAATATCCGATTGTGATACAATTAACAAAAAATATGAATTGTTCCAGTGCAGATTGTCCAACCGAACTACTTGGGAATACTTTAGGCAAGGACATGACGTTAAAAGGGAATCAGGTGAAAGTCCTGAACGATCCGGTCACTGTGAACGGGGAGTGAGATGCAAAATGCCATTGCAACTTGGTTGTGAGAAGGTGCATCAAGCGATGATCCGTGAGTCAGGAAACCTGCTGGGATAACTGATAACAGCTTCCGAAGAAAGTGGGTTATTTGCGTAAGGATGATCTTTGTTTTTGTGCTTGTTTTTATGGCCTCTTTTCTACGGAAGAGACCATTTTTTATTACTGCGAGGAGGTCTATATGAAGCAAAAAGCAAAGCGGTTTTTAGCCATGTTCCTGGCCGTGATCATGGTTGTTCTCCTGGTGCCGGTTACATCAGGAAATAGTACGGCTTATGCAGAAACAACAATTGATAGTGTTAGAGCGGCTATAAAAGAGCTTTCTGCAGATCCTACTGAGTTTAGCGCAGCTAATAGGAATTCAGTAGAAGCTATCAATGCAGATTTTGAATCTCTTAGCGCCGAAGACCAGGCTGCACTGGACAAAGACTTTTCACATTCCGGTACAGGGCAGTCTCTTGGACGCGTGCTAGAATCTGCTCTTTGGAGTGTACGGTCGTATGAAACGGATACTAGCACCACATTGGGCAACGGAGAGTATACCACGACAACGAAACCGGCAGTCAGTTCCGAATCGAACAAGGGAAAGAGCGATTCATCTCGCACGCGTAACTGGTGGGTAGAGAAGGTTGTCGTAGAAAACGGCCAAGCAACAGCATATATTTACGTTACCGGTGGCGCTGCGACAGCTAAGAAACTGACATCCTATCCGAGCATATGGTTCGGTGGAAATACTGTTGCTCGTGATGCGAATAATAATTATGCTATCCCGGTTGATATTAACGGTATAACGTATTTCGGAGGCATATCAAGCAGTATGCCTACGCCTATCATGTATGCGCTTGAAACAACATTAGATGAGTCAGTCCCCACCGCCGATTACAGTGCTGTTGATGCTGCAATAGCAAAGGTTCCTGTCGATCTAAGCATCTACACTGATGAGACGGCCGCTGCTGTTACAGCTGCTGTAAATGCTGTTGTAAGAGACAAACCGGCGTCAGAGCAGGCAGCAGTAGATGCTATGGCTAAGGCTATTGAGGATGCAATAGCAGCTCTTGTTAAAAAGTCTTCTATTGATAAGATTCCTTATGATGGAAACGATATTAAATTTGTAAAAGAAGATCTAACGTCCGGTTTTGGGATGTTTGCAGCGCAGGATGGTACAACATGCGAGATAGATGGAGACAATGTAGTCATCCACTTTGTTCCAAAGAACACAACGACATATGGAGGATTCCATTGGGGAGCTATTACCGATACTAACCTCACAAAGGATGTAACATTTAACACAGACGGAACGATAGATCTCACACTGCCTGCAGACGAGTATTGTGGATATGCACACCCGGTTGCACCTATTAAGAAAACTGACGAAACAGCAACAACAAGCACGCAGTATTATCTTGCAATACCGGCAAAGGATAAGCTTCCTGTGAAGTCTGATGATGCAGATTACACAGCGGTTGATGCTGCATTAGCAAAGGTTCCTGCGGATCTAAGCATCTACACTGATGAGACGGCCGCTGCTGTTACAGCTGCTGTAAATGCTGTTGTAAGAGACAAACCGGCGTCAGAGCAGGCAGCAGTAGATGCTATGGCACAGGCTATTGAGGATGCAATAGCAGCATTACAGAAAAAGGACTCAGGGGATGACCCTGCGGAAACAGAGAATACAAGTCTTCATCCGATTAACGATGAGGCGATGTTCAAGATTGTAAATGCATTTCTTGAAACCAAGGATGGAAAGACAGAACTCGTATTTGCATTAAGTTCAACGGGATATAAGGATGTAATTCCTGCAACTTATGAAGAAGCACTTGCGATGGATAACAAGGATGCTTGGGCATCCTATAAGGAAGCTGAGGTAGATTGTAAATACACAGCAAGGGGAACGGAAGCCGACGAGGGCGTTCAGAATAAATATCAGTTCCGAGTGCCGGTCAAAGTAAATGAAACCGGAAAAACAAAGATTCCTATGATTTCCGTATCAGCGCGCGAGAGAGATAATGCCGAGAAAGCTGCAGGAACAGGAAAGCCGGATTACTCAAAGGCATTTATGGCTAGACAGTTTATAATTGATATGGATTCAAAAGAACTACATACAGGAAACTATCAAGAAGAAATGCCTATTACGGTAACAAGTGAGATAGAGACTTTCAAGGTTGAAAAAGAAGGTGTCATCAGCATCTTAGGTTGCCCACCTGCTAATGAATATGAGGCTAAGCCAACCATTACACTTTCCGATCAAGTATATGATAAGGCGTTCATTGGTAAGGCGGAGAATGTGGATGAGGAAAAAGCAGTTGAGGTTGGAAAAGACGGAAAGATAAAACTTGATTTTATCAATTCAAGAAGCAAGGGTATAAGCCTCATAGATGGAACAAATCCGATTACCGTAGCATTCCATGTAAAAGAGACAGGTGAATGGATTGACCGTGAGTTTGTAATGGATCTTGCAAACAAGAAGATTACAATCACAGGAGAAGAAATCAAGACTAAAGATGATATAAAAGAAACTCCGGCAAATTACAATAAGGTTAATGAAGCAAAGGAAGAAGCAGAGAATATTGATAATGAGCTGTTTACTGAAGACTCCATCAGAGGATTAAGCGAAGCATTAGATGCAGTAGAAGAAAACTTAACCGCTGACAAGCAGAAAGAGGTAAACGAGATGGCAGACAATATCAACGCTGCCATGAAGAAGCTTAAGCTTAAAGATGGAGTTTACACAATCCCTGCAAACAGCCTTGGAAATGACTTTATAGATGTAGTCATAGAGGTTGAAGGTGGAAAAATGAGCGCATATGTAATAACAACAAGCAGTGCTCAGGATAAGATTTTCAAAGGAACTAAGAAAGAAGCAGAAAATAGTGGGGAGGCCATCGAAAAACTGGCTGGCGTTAAGAACAGCTTGGGAAGGTCGGGTGTAAGCATGTTTAAGATTCCGCTTGATGTGCTTAATGACAAACTTGAGTTTGCTATTCATTCTCCGAACGGATGGACTGGTCGCGAATTTGTAATTAAAGCCACGGATATCAAGAAGAGCGAATACAAGATAATAGAAAACGCAGATGGCGAGTTCACACTCGGAGAGGATTTCACAATGGCTTCCGATGCAGAATTCAGCAAATTCGTTGCGGTTTTGATTGATGATGAAGTCGTTGAGCCTTCCGATTACTCTGCCGTTTCAGGATCAACCAGGGTCACATTTAATGGGAAATACACGGGGTCTTTAGGCGAAAAGGCATATGAGGTTAAGATTCTGTCTCACGATGGAATAGCAAAGACCACCATAACGGGAGTAAAGAAGCAGGAGGAGGCTACGAAGCCTGAGACCAAACCGGGCAAAGAAGAAAATATAAAACCGGGAACCAAAACGCCTGACGGTAGCAAGACAAATCAGACTAAAAACAATACCAACAGTACCACCAAGAGAGGTACCGAGGCGGCTAAAACAGGTGATGAAACGAATGCGTTTGTTTACCTCACAATTTTTATAGCAGCTGTAATAAGCACATTGTTGGTATATCGCAGAAAACAAAGATAGCAATTGGATAGGGCGGCGCATATGCGCCGCCCGGAGTCAAATTTAAAATGAGGCGGAAAACAAAATGAAACTCTTAAAAAGGTATAGTGTAATAACCCTACTAATCTTGAGTGTTCTTCTCATGTCCTTTTCTGTAAGCTTTGCAGATGGATATGCGCCGGGGACATATACGGTATCGGTTTCATGTGAAGGCGGGGCAGGGAGAGCTTCGCTTGCTTCTTCGGGGGTACTGTATGTGGAAGCCGACGGATCAATGTGGGTTGAGGTCAATTGGATAAAAACAAATGGAAATTCTGGCTCAACCCAGTTCACATATGTGATTGTAAACGGGGTAACATTTTATCCGGATTACGGGCAAACATTTACGGTGCCTGTTTCTGCGCTTGACACATGGATTACAATATCGGCCATGACAGAAGCGATGAGCGAGCCACATCTTGTAGACTATTCAATGTGTATAAGTTCATACGGTGTTCCGCTTGCATCTGAGCCGGACCCGGAACCAGTATCAGAACCTACGTCGAATACAAGCCAGAACTCCAATGCTACCAATAGCAATGAAACGGCAGGTTCAAATACGGGTAGTGACAATTCCTCAGGCCAGAACAATCAGGAAGCCGAAGAGAAAGAGCCTTTAGAAGAGAATGAATCTTCTGAGGAAGCAGAGACCGATAAGAAAGAAATAGAAGAAAGTAAAGAGAAAAAAGATTCGTCAAAGGATAATAAGTCCGGTGATGATAAGACCAAAGAAAAAACCTCGGACAATAAGACCGATGATGAGAATACTACCAATACAGATTCCGTAAAGCCAGAAAACGAAGCTTCGAAATTACCATTAATAATTGGCGGAATTGTAGTTTGTGCCATTGCTGCGGTGGTTATTTACTTATTTAAAACCGGAAAGATAGGCGGAGAATCCAAAAATGAATAAGAAAGTAATATGCCTTGTTCTTGCTATATGCCTCTGCCTAACTATGCTTTCGGGATGCGGGAAAAAATACGAAACCCCGGAAGGTGTTCCGCAGATTGAAGGGTTAGAATACAGGGAAACTGTAGCTCTGGAATACGCAAACCAGTTTGCGATATATAGGTATAATGGTGGTTATTCGTATATCGTGGTAGAGGGAAGCGAGAATATGCTGGTGGTTCCTGAAGGGGGCACCATTCCCAAGGAAATTCCTCAAGACACCGTAGTGGTTGAGCAACCCTTAAATAAGATATATCTTGTTGCCACCTCGGCGATGGCTTTGTTCAGTGCTATGGATGCTCTGGATACTATTAAGTTTACAGGGTCAAAGGAAAGTGACTGGCGTATCCAGGGTGCAATCGATGCGCTTAGGGCCGGAGAGATGCTTTATGCAGGAAAATATAGCGCGCCGGATTATGAACTCTTAATAAATAACGGTGTTCAGCTTGCTATAGAGTCCACTATGATTTACCATACTCCTGAAGTCAAAGAAAAGATGGAGGAACTTGGCATCAAGACGGTAGTGGAAAGGTCTAGCTACGAGGGACATCCGCTAGGACGTACGGAGTGGATCAAGCTTTATGGAGAACTCGTAGGAAGACCGGAGGAGGCAAAAGCTGTTTTTGATGAACAGGTTTTAAAAATATCAGGGCTTGAAGGACTAGAGAATACAGGTAAAACGGTTGCGTTCTTCTTTGTTAACTCTTCTGGAAACGCAGTGACATATAAGTCCAAAGGATATGTCCCCGAAATGATTAGAATTGCCGGAGGAGAATATATCCCCGGTGACATAGGGCTTGAAGAAGACAATGCCCTTTCTACTATTAATATGGGTATGGAGGAGTTCTATGCATTGGCAAAAGACGCCGACTATATTATTTACAATATAGGAAGTATGGGCGCGCCAATCAGTAATTTGCAGCAACTCTTTGACAAGAGTCCGATTTTGGAAGACTTTAAGGCTGTGCAAGAAGGCAATGCCTGGTGCACGTCCAGAAGTCTATTCCAGGAAACGGACAAGATGGGTAGTATAATTAGAGATATAAATGTTATACTCACTGAAGATGACCCCGATGCATCAATGCTTGAATACATATTCAAACTTGAGTGAAGATTATGAATGATATTAGTAAAGAAACAATACTAAGTAATCGAGCAAAACAAAGAACCCGATACGCACTTGTGTTCATCGGGCTTTTTGTAGCACTTATTTTGATTGCAATATGGAATATAAATTCCGGATCTGTTGATATTTCCGCTGGTGAAGTCTTTAGGATTATTTTTCAAGGGGAGTCAGACATTGAATGGTCCAATATAATCTGGAAGATTAGGCTTCCCAGACTAATCGCCGCTGCGATCCTTGGAGGAGCGCTGGCTCTATCGGGATTTCTGCTTCAGACATTCTTCGGAAATCCAATTGCCGGACCATTCGTCCTGGGTATTTCCGCCGGCTCCAAACTATTTGTCGCCGGTGTCATGGTGTTTATGCTTAACTACTTCCATTATATCTCATCTCTAACCATGGTGTTTGCAGCCTTTATTGGTGCATTGGTTTCTATGGCCTTTGTTCTTTTGGCTGCAAAGTCCATAAGGCAGATGTCTATGCTTCTTGTTGCCGGAATAATGATAAGCTATATTTGCTCAGCCATAACGGAATTTGTAGTAACCTTTGCGCAGGATTCGGATATAGTCAATCTTCATAGCTGGTCTCAAGGAAGTTTCTCTGGAATGAACTGGAACGAGGTAAAAATGGCTTCGGTTATTATTCTCATTACATTTACTTTGACCTTCTTCTTGGCAAAGCCGATTAGCGCATATCAAATGGGAGAGGGATATGCACAGAGCATGGGCGTTAATGTAAAAAGATTCAGAGTGCTCTTGATTCTTTTATCCAGCATACTCGCAGGGTGTGTAACAGCATTCGCAGGACCTATTTCCTTTGTTGGAATAGCAGTCCCGCAGCTTGTCAAGCTTAGCCTAAAAACTGCAAAGCCGATTTTGGTAATACCTGCATCATTCTTGGGAGGGGCTGTGTTCTGTATGTTCTGTGACTATATTGCCAGAACAGCTTTTTCTCCAACGGAGCTTACAATAAGTACTGTTACATCCATATTCGGCGCACCGGTTGTTATTGCGATGCTTATTAAACGTCATGGAAGCAAGGCATAGGAGGAGCGGCATGGAAAGAGAATTAAACAAAGTATTCTTCTCTACCAAAGATCTAAGCGTCGGTTACGGTGGCAAAGCGTTAATTGAAGATATTAATATTGAATTATATCCTGGAGAAATACTTACTCTTATTGGACCAAACGGAGCAGGTAAATCGACTATTCTAAAAAGTATAACCAAGCATTTGGAAACGATTAAGGGAGACTCCTTCATAGAGGACTTATCCATTGCGTCGATGACTTACAAGGAGATGTCCAAGAAGCTTGCCGTTGTCCTGACTGAAAGAATTAAGGGAGAACTTCTCGTGTGTTATGATGTTGTGGCTACAGGTAGATATCCCTACACCGGAAATCTCGGAATTCTTTCAGAGGAAGACAAGATTAAGGTTATTGAGGCAATGGCTAGGGTCCATGCAGAGGATTTGGCTGAAAGAGATTTTGCTGCGATAAGCGACGGCCAGCGTCAAAGAGTTTTGCTTGCCAGGGCGATTTGTCAGGAACCTGAAATCATAGTGCTTGACGAGCCAACTTCGTTTTTAGACATCAAACATAAACTCGAGCTTCTCTCGATTCTAAGAGAAATGGCAAAGGAGCAGGGGATTACGGTTATAATGTCCCTTCATGAAATTGACCTTGCACAGAAAATATCAGACAAGATAATGTGTGTGAAGGGTGACAGAATAAATAATTTCGGCGCACCCGAAGAGATATTTAAGGACGAGATAATTAATGACCTATATGAGATAAAAGATGGGACATATAATATAACGTTCGGAAGCGTAGAATTACCCGCACCACAGGGTGAACCGGAGGTATTTGTTATATCAGGAAATGGTTCCGGAATATCGACCTTCAGAAAACTGCAAAAGGAAAGCATTCCGTTTTACGCCGGGATCCTCTACGAGAACGATATAGACTTTCAGGTTGCGAAAAATCTATCGACAAAAGTTTTTTCAGAGAAACCGTTCCGTCGCATATCAGATGAAGTATTAAAAGACGCTTTAACTGCATTATCAAAATGTAAGCGAGTTATTAACTGCGGAGTTCCGATAGAGGAACTGAATGAAGGCATCTGGAAATTGATAGATGAAGCTGAAAAAAAGGGACTGATAAAGTAAAGTCTTATGTTACGCGTAACATCACTCACTGAAAAAGAAATACATGAAATAGGCGAGGCCTTTGCAAACCATAACTATGTAGATGGCGAGAAGGGCATGCATTCGTATTTCAAAAATTACGATGCAGTGTGCAGATATATCTCGGATTATGCGAGGCGAGCCATGGAGCGCGGCAATCTATATAGCACAAGCGATAACCACGAGGCCTATATTTCTTTTAGAATGTCAAATGAAAGCATGGTCGATGCGGTGGGGATAGGAATTGCCAAATCTTTGATTCGCAATATGGGGTTCTTTGGTGCGATTGATTTCTTGAGGAGGCTTCTAGCTGCAGGTGTGCCATACGACAAGAAACTGAAGAGGGAGAACAAAGAATTTATTGTTGTGGGCCTTCTTGCAGTGACGGAAAAGTACCAGGGGCAGGGATATATGCGAAAGGTCCTGGATATCGCCTTTGAAGAGGGACGTAAAAGAAACTGTCCGGTCTATCTTGAAACAGATGGCGTAGATAAGCGCGATAAATATATGAGCCTTGGCATGGAATGTGTAGGCACCAGAAAGATAAGCGAGGGCTCGTATCTATATGATTTGGTGAAATAGAGTAATCTTGAGATTGCGTCGGTGGCGGAATGGGTACAGCTCTCATCGTAGAAAAAGCATAATTGCTTCAAAATCCTACGCAATATTGACCCCCGAGTTTTCGGGGATTTTTTGTATGGTCATTCCGTCACTAAAGTGTTCCTGATGAGGTGCAAATTATGATATAATAGAAACAATAGCAGTGTATAAAAGAGAGCAGTGTAAGGCTGACATTAGAATGGAGCGAGGAACTATGGAAACAAATAAAACGTATCTGGCATATGAACAAAGTTCTAAACAAGGACTAGAAGTTTACAAGGCGTTTGAGGAAGAAACCAAGCGTCCAATGGAGCTAACGACTGAGCTTCTGATGAAGCTGCTTGATGACAACAAAGACACCGAATATGGTAAGAAGTACGACTTTGCCAATATTCATTCCATAGAGGATTACCAAAAGAAGGTACCTGTAGTTGTCTATGATGACATCGCTCCTTACCTTGAGCGAATGATGGATGGAGAAAAGAATATTCTTACTTCTTACAGATATGATCACTTTAATGAGACTTCAGGAACCGTGGGAGTTCCGAAGGTAGTTCCTATGACCGATGAGCAGTCTGACGTTTTTGCTAAATATAACAATCTGTATATGTATGGCATGATGTATGACAAGCTCGATCATGACTGGATGAAGGGAAGAGGATTCTGCACATCAAGTGGAACATGCCGCACCCTGAAAAGTGGCCTTACTGTTGGCGAAGCTTCTGCCAAAATGGCGGACTACATCAAAGGCGGCAGAGATGCACTGGATGCGATGATCCGTACACTCTACACCTCTCCGTTGGAAGGCCTAAATCCAGAGGACGGAATTGATACCAAATATATTCACACGCGCTTTGCTCTGATGGAAAGAGAAGTTCGTGGAATTGTTACAGGTTTCTACAGTGTAATAGTTTTGTTCCTGAGATATATCGAAGACAATTACGAACTTCTGATTCACGATATAGAGACCGGAACAATCTCCGAGGATGTAAATCTTCCGGAAAACGTAAGAGAATCCCTGCTCAAGAAGATTGAACCCATGCCTGAACGTGCGGCAGAGCTGAGGGAAGCATTTAAGGATGGAACGGACACACCTTGGGTCAAGAAGGTTTGGCCGAGATTTACTTATCTTTGTGGTGCAGGTGGCGATGGGTTCGAAATTTACGACAAGCAGCTCAAAGAGCACTACATCGGTGAAGGAATAAAAAATATTTACTCCGGAGTTACAGCATCCGAAGGACTCTGGTCGGTTCCTGCGGGTATAAATGATTTTGATAGTATCCTGGCGCCATGCGCGGCCTTTGTTGAATTCCTTCCGGTGGAAGAGGGGGATGACTTTAGTAAGTGCGTGACGATGGACAAGCTTGAAGAAGGCAAGATTTATGAACTCATCATTACTAATTTAAGCGGATTCTGGCGCTATCGTATGAGTGATGCCGTTATGGTTACAGGCTTCCAAAATAAGACTCCCAAGATTCAATTTATGTATAGAGTTAATAGAACTATTAATCTTGCGGAGGAAAAGACCACTGAGAAAGCTCTTCAGGTGGCTGTGGAAAAAACTGCAGGGGAACTGGGAATCGACCTTGCTGATTTTACCGTTTATCCGAATACGGATATCACTCCAAATAGATACGACTTCCTGATTGAGCCGAGAAAAGAGATTACCTCATTTGACATGGATGCTCTGAGGGAATCGATTTTCAAGAATCTATGTGAAACCAATCCTGTTTACTTTGACTGCTACGATGACCATTGGCTAGACAAGCCGGAGGTATATTTCCTGCAACCACAGACATCCATTTTGTACAGAGACATGATGGTCTATAATGGATCTTCTATGAACCAACTGAAACCTGTCAGAGTAATCATGAATGAGAAACAACGGAAGTTCTTCTTTGCTCTGAGGCAGGAGTAGACGATGTCAAGAATAGCCTACTATAATGGGACCATATATACTGCAGATTGTAATAACCCAATTGTTAATGCTTTTGTTGTAGATGATGGGCGATTTGTTTATGTAGGTGCTGAAGACGGCATTGGTGAATGTGAAGAGAAAATCGATTTAGAGGGAAGATGTGTAATCCCCGGCCTGATTGACTCCCACTGCCATATGTTTGCCGGTGTTGTTTCGGCTGCTTCGAATATGATTTTCGTGGAGCCTGACACTAAACCGTCGGAATTGGGGGAGAAAATTCTGGCCCTTTTGGAAGAATCGCCCGTTGCGGATAATCAGACCATCGTTTGTATGGGTATTGAGCTTCCCATGGGTGATTTTTGCTCATCAAATATTGACTCGGCTTTTCCCGATAGACCAGTAGTGGTATTTGCTAATGACGGACATGCCCTTCTCTTGAATTCAACCGCAATGGAAGAGTTGGGCATAAATAGGGACACTCCGGACCCCAGCAAAGATAGCTACTATGTTAGAGATGATAATGGGGATCCGACGGGCCTGGTGATAGAGATACCCGCAATGCGCCCTTGTGCAAAGCTAATTTCCGAGATTTCCATGGATGCCAGATCCGCCATCATTAAGGAGTTGGCTCGGGCTTATACAAGCCTGGGTTATACGGGAGTGTTCGAGGCATCCTCTATAGATAGCGAGGACTGCGAGAATCTGGTTGCCCTTTTTGATATTGATCAAGAAGGGGAGCTGCCGCTCCGCGTCTCTACGTCGTTTAACTATGGAGGAGAAGATAGTATAGAGCTGGAGGATTTCCTTCAGGTCATGGAAAAATGCAGGGCCAATTATTCGTCTGCGAACGTCCTTCCGAACACGCTGAAACTAATATCGGATGGGACAGTCGAAGAGCAATCTGCGCTCTTGTTTGAACCTTACTGCGGAGCGGCGCCTGAAGGTGATAACAAAAACTATGGATCTGAAATCGTGAAATACGACGAAATGAAGCGAGCCGCGGAGCTTGCCGCGGACAGAGGATTTTCCGTTCACATTCACGCCATAGGAGATAAAGCCGTATGCAGAACCCTGGACATACTCACTTTCCTTGGTGACATCAAGGGCACCAAAACAATCGCACACAACCAATTGTATCGCCCTGAAGAAATAGAAAAGATAATCCAGGCGAAGGATATATTCTTTCAAACAACGCCACACTGGGCGACAGGCGACAAGCACACTCTAAGTGTTCTCGGAGAGGACCGCTATAAGATGCAGTTTCCGATAGCATCCGCATTAAACGGAGGCGTTGCGGTTACACTCGGAAGCGATAGCTGTCTAGAAGAAGAAACCAGCGACGCATTCAAGGGAATATATTACGCGTGCACGCGAGGTGGGTCATCTTTGATAGAAGGCCAGAGTCTGCCGCCGAAGGAGGAAGCCATCAGCCGCATGGATGCGCTCATGGCTTATACGATAAACGGCGCCAAGCAGCTCTCGCTGGGAGACGAAACCGGCAGCATCACAGAAGGAAAGTCTGCGGACTTTTTGATTATCGATAATGACATTATCAATTGTTCCTTGGAGGAACTATGGGAGACAAATGTATTGGAAACACACTTTAGAGGAAAACAGGTCTAAAGAAAATGCACGACTCAAAACTACCATATTGGAGGGATTGAGAAGACCATGAGATATGAACTGGGAAATTTGGATAGATACTCCATAGCCATTAATGGTTCGGTGATGGAAAATTCCGGATTCTTTAAGGCGACCGTGGATGAAAAGGTGGATGGAGACAGGCTTCTTAAAGCTATAAAGACTGCCCTTGACTATCATCCACTTTTCAAGTGCAAGATGTCATATAAGAAGAAGTATTATCTGGAGGATAATATCGGTGCAGAGATAGTTTTATTCAATACCGACACAGATAGTCGACCAAAGGAATTTGGGAAGAATACAAATAATTATTTATTCCAGGTCTGCTATTTTGATAATGAAATATCTTTCGAATGGTGCCACGCAGTGTCGGACGGTCGAGGCGCCATAGCATTTTTCTCAACTATCTTAGATGCGTATTTTGGTGTGGAACTTCCGCCGGTTCCTACAGAATTTCCTTTGGAGCTTGGTTTTGAAAGCATCTATGACAAAAGCGTCAAGCCCTTTGGTCAGGTCAAGCAGCCCCCGGGATTTAAAGCAAAGGACATGAAGACTATAGATAATGGCTATAAGTGCACCAGCCATATTTTGAAGGCTGAAACTTCGGAAGTGATGAGGGTTGCCAAAAAAGTGGACGCCACTCCGGCGGCAATTATTGTGCCGCTATTTTGTAGAGCGATTCGTGAGCACCTGCCCAAGGAAGTAAAAAATCGCAACGTTTCATGTGGGGTGGTTGTAGATATGCGAGGGCTTATGCATATGCAAACTATGCATAATTTTTTCGCCAACAAAGTTATCACATACCAGGATAGATTTGACGACTATGATCTCCCTAAACTCAGCACTGTTTACAGGGGAATCCTGGACCTGTTCGTTCAACCTGAAAATCTTATCTGGGCTTGCACCGATTTGAAAAACTCCACGGATTTCCTGTATAACATGCGTCCGCTGAAACTCCAGAAAGCCGTAGTGAAGGTGGTTTGCAAAATTATTAAGCGCACGATGAACAATATCGGCTTTACATATCTGGGAAAAGTTCCATTTTCCGATGAAGTAAAAAGCCGACTTAAGGACTTTAACTTTCGCTCATGGCCTGACATAGGGGACTGTGTGCTTGCCGCAGTTGATCTTAATGGGACCCTTATAATTGATGTTTGCGAAAACTATTATGACAAAGGTGTTGTCGATAGCTTTATTCGCATCTGCAGGGAAATAGGTATTAATATTGAAGAATACCAGACGACTACCTTTGAGCAGGCAAACGTCAGGCTGTAGGGTTTTCAAAGGCCGAGTGAGTTTTATTTATAAATAGTTAGGAGATAGTGGTTTATGAGATTTTTAAAATCAAAGACGATTGTTTTCTTAATGGTAATGGTGATGGGAATAATGATGTTTACTGCGGGCTGCAGTGGGAATGGCTCCTCGGAAGATCCCGGTGATGATCCGGGGATCCCCGCTCCAGAAGAAATAGACTTCATTGTGGACAAGATGACCACCGAGGAAAAAATAGCCCAGATGCTTATACCTGCCCTTAGATTCCAGGGTGACCGTGAGGAGCCGGATGGCGTCTTTGAGATGAATGATAAGCTTGAAAGCATCATCGCAAAATATCCCTTTGGCGGAATCATTTTCTTTAATGAGAATGTTGAAAATCCATCTCAGACCACAAAACTCATCAATGATATGCAGGCTGTGAACCGGGATGCCGGCTTTGATACCGGCCTCTTTATAGCCATCGACCAGGAGGGAGGCGCAGTAACTCGCCTTGGAGCCGGAACCCAAATGCCGGGGAATATGACTCTTGGTGCAATAGGTGACGCCGGCTTTGTTAGGGCTGCCGCCGGAGTAATAGGTTCCGAATTGAGAGTACAGGGCTTCAACATGAACTTTGCTCCTGACATTGACGTTAACAACAACCCCGGAAATCCCATAATCGGGATCCGCTCTTTTTCTGATGACCCGGAAGTAGTGGGTGAGTTTGGCAAGATTTTTGCCGAGGAACTTCGTAACTATAATATTATTCCTGCTCTTAAGCATTTTCCCGGACATGGAGATACTGACACGGATAGCCATACGGGACTTCCTTGTATTAATAAAACTTTGGATGAGATTAGATCTTTGGAATTAATTCCATTCCAGGCGGTGGCGGCGGACGCCGAGATGATAATGACGGCTCACATCCAATACCCGGAGATTGAAAAGGAAACATACAAGTCAAAGAAAACGGGCAAAGACATAAGTCTTCCGGCGACCCTTTCCAAGACAATTATTACGGATATTCTTCGTGGTAAACTGGGTTATTATGGTGTGGTGATAAGCGATGCCCTGGACATGGGAGCCATTACTGATCACTTTGATAGACTTGATGCGGCGAAGCTTGCCATTAACGCCGGAGTTGATATGTTGCTTAAGCCTCTAACCGCTCATATTGAAGATGCAGGAAAGGAACTTGATGAATACATTAAAGGAATTGCAGGCCTGGTAGAGAGCGGCGACATTCCCGAGGAAAGAATCGACGAATCGGTACGAAGGATTGTTGAACTAAAGATTAAGTATGGAATCCTTTCTGCAGAGATTACAGACCTTGATGAGTCTGAGGCAGCAAAGGAAGTAGGCAGCAAAGTAAACCACGATATAGAATGGGATGTAGCATTGGCAGGAGTTACTTTGGTGAAGGATGAGAACAATGGTGCAGAACCCCTTGTGCCTGAGAAGAGCAAAGTGACCATTGCGGTTCCCTATAATTCCGAAATGAATTCCATTACTTATGCCAAGCAGAAACTTCTGGAGGATGGAGTGATAAATGCGGAGGACAGCATCACTTCAATATGTTATGGCGATGTTGCCGCGTGGGATGTTAACGCAATTGCGGATGAGGCTGATGTCATAATCGGTATCTCTGCTATGTATGGACTTTCTGAACTAAACCCAACCATAGAGGAGGGAGTACTGACAGACTTCCTGCAGAGATTAATTGAAGCAGCCCATAGCAAGGGGAAGAAGTGCATCATAATCAGTGCTGAGCTCCCCTATGATGTGGCCGCCTTCCAGGAGGCTGATGCCATTCTCATCTGTTATGGAGCGAGAGGCATGGCAGAGCTTCCGGGTGACTTTACGGGGGTAACAAGAGAGTACGGCCCTAATGTCCCAGCCGCAATCTATGCTGCTTTTTCTGGCGACCATAGTGGTAAACTCCCGGTGGATATTCCGAAGCTAAAGGAGGACTACACCTATTCAGATGAGATACTTTACGAGAGAGGATTCGGCCTATAAAATAGCATGTGAGATTCTTAGAGAGAGGATTCGACCTTTAAATAAATACAATAAAAAGATCCAAGTCCCCTGATTTTGAGTGACTCCTAAAGTTAGACCATGACTCTAACTGGATGAAATCAGTTCAGAATCAGGGGTTTTAATTACTGATAGACTCAGCAATTCTTTGACAATCAAAGTTATGATTGACTAACTATTTGGGGAAATGGTATAGTGCCATAACTTATCCGCCATATGGTGATCAACAGAGGCAGCTTTTCCGGCAAATGAGTGCTGGCGCATGGTGCGTCTGCCGGAAAACACGTCCAAAACCGAGGCCGCGTCAACGCGGCTCCCAAAAATCGAAGGGTTTCCGGCAAAGGGGTGCTACGCATGGTGCGTCTGCCGGAAAACACGTCCAAAACCGAGGCCGCGTCAACGCGGCTCCCAAAAATCGAAGGGTTTCCGGCAAAGGGGTGCTGGCGCATGGTGCGTCTGCCGGAAAACACATCCAAAACCGAGGCCGCGTCAACGCGGCTCCCAAAAATCGAAGGGTTTCCGGCAAATGAGTGCTACGCATGGTGCGTCTGCCGGAAAACACTCATGGTTGAATATGGC
>JAGAXF010000005.1 GCA_017941085.1 Bacillota bacterium | reverse complement strand
TTCAGACTGTAGACAAAGTCTCGATCATAAAGGTCGGGGCTTTGTCTTTTTTTGCAAATATGCTCCGATGAGATGATGCGATTTAGATTAAACACACGGCATATTATATTACCTGATACAATTGATAAAACCATTGAAATTTCAATGCATATAGCCTCTTTTTATGGTATAATAAAAGCATATAAGGAGGTACAATATGATTACTAAATCATCACATAAAGGTGAACAAATAGAAATGGTATCCATTGATCAGCTTGTTCCAGAGGATCATCTGTTGCGTAAGATCGATGCACATATAGATTTCTCATTCATATATGAACTCGTAGAGGATAGATATTCTCCAGATAATGGCAGACCAAGCATAGACCCTGTTACCCTAATCAAGATACCAATCATTCAATATATGTTTGGTATTAAGAGTATGCGACAAACCATAAAAGAAATAGAGGTTAATATGGCCTACAGGTGGTTCTTAGGGCTTGGCTTTCATGACCCGGTTCCACACTTCAGTACATTCGGAAAGAACTACAAGAGACGATTTGAGGGAAGTGATTTATTTGAGCAGATATTTGAGAAGATACTTTTCCGATGCATGACAGAAGGGCTTGTGGATACCGATACCATATTTGTAGATGCTACGCATGTTAAAGCAGCTGCTAATCGGAAGAAAGCCAAGAAGATACTTGTTGCAAAGAAAGCTGCGAAGTTCTATGAGCAACAGCTAAAAGAAGAGATAGATAAAGACAGAGAAACTCACGGAAAGAAACCGCTGAAAGATAAAGATGACGATCCAGATGGCAGTGGTACTCAATCTGAATCTAAAATGAAAGAGCAAAAGCAAAGTACTACAGACCCTGAAAGTGGGTGGTTTCATAAGGGAGAGCATAAGGAAGTTTTCGCTTATGGAATTGAGACCGCTTGCGATAAGCATGGATGGATTCTGAGCTATACTGTACATCCGGGAAATGAACATGATAGTACAACATTCCCCCATATTTATGAAAAGCTCAGAAAGTATGGACCTGAAAATATGGTGCTAGATGCAGGATACAAGAATCCACCAATAGCAAAACTCCTAATAGATGATGGAGTAACGCCAATATTTCCATATACCAGAGGGAACGCAAAGAAAGGCTTTTACAGGAAGAACGATTTTATCTATGATGAGTACTACGATTGCTATATCTGCCCAAATGATCAAGTTCTAAAGTATTCCACAACTAATCGCGACGGTTACCGAGAATACAAAAGCAATCGGAAGATATGCGAAGCTTGTCCACACATAGCGCAGTGCACTGAAAGCAAGAACTGTCAAAAGACAATTGTGCGGCACGTGTGGGCAGACTATATTGACACAGCAGAGGATATCCGTCTCACACCAAAAGGAAAAGCACTATACGATAAACGAAAAGAGACAATAGAGAGAATATTTGGAACCGCAAAAGAGCATCACGCTATGCGCTATACTCAACAAGTAGGTAAGGAAAAAATGGCCATGAAAGCTGGCCTAACTTTCGCTTGTATGAACATGAAAAAGCTAGCAAACATACTTAGCAAGAGGCCTAAAACTGGACCTTATGGAGAACAATTTAAACACTTTTTTAGTAATCTAATTTCTTCAATGAAAAAAATTTCCTTATTTGCACGAGAAAAGCCCAAGCTTAGTTTTAAAACTTGGGCTTTGTCTACGGTCTGAAACAGTTCCTTCGGGAACTGTTTTTCTGATTGTTTTAAAGTGGTTGGCATACCTCCTTAAGCCACTTAGAGGCCTGAGGAGATATCTTGTTTTCTAAACTGTTATAAACCCAGTAGTGATAGTCATCTATATAGGCTATTTCCTCCGGAGTAAGCATTTCCTTTATTATGGCATCTCTTTCGTAGGGGCAGCAGGTAAGGTTTTGGAAGGAATAAATCTTTTCTCCGCCTTTGCTCTCTGAAGCATCAGAATCCATAACGCATAGAATCTCATTTTCTATTCGAATTCCAAATTCTCCTTCCAGGTAATATCCCGGTTCATTGCTGGTAATCATTCCGGGTATAATTGGTTCCTGGGAGATTGTGTTTATTCTTTGGGGGCCTTCGTGAACGCAGAGTACGTGTCCCACTCCGTGACCTGTTCCATGATTAAAGGAGATTCCATAGGCATCCAAGGGAGCCTTAGCTAATTTATCCAGCTCCATGCCGGTGGTTCCATCCTTGAATTTAGCCATGGCAAGTTGTGCATGGCCCTTGAGAACCACGGTGTAACATTCCTTCATCTTTTGAGTCAAGGGACCAAGGGCAATGGTTCTGGTAATGTCCGTGGTGCCTGTTTCATATTGACCTCCGGAGTCAACCAGGAGAAAGCCTTCAGGACGTAAACTGGCGTTGGTTTCTTCTGTTGCTCCATAGTGAACGATGGCACCGTGATCCATATATCCGGATATGGTATCAAAGGAAAGATCCAGGAATCCCGGAAGGGAAGCCCTTTCCTTTTCCAGATAATCCGAGGCGCTTATTTCCGTTTGATCCGAATTATTTGACATAGCTTCCTTTATCCAGTGGATAAAATTAACCATGGCAATGCCGTCGTTTATATGGGCGGCTTTGGTGGATTCAATTTCCGCCGGATTCTTGCAAGCCTTTAATCTGGAGGTTGGTATATAGTCGGTTTCTATAAGGTCCACATCTTCAGGAATGGCAGTGATAATTGAATAGGGGGAAGTCTTAACGTCCACAAGTATTTTGCAGCCGGAAGGAAGCTTCTCCAGGTCTTCTATTATGGAAAGCTTATCTTCCCCTGGATTGAAATACTCTTTTACTTTTATCCCTTCAGGAATTATATCAGAGGAACAATTGCCGCTGAAAATATATAGTATTACATCTGCAGGAGTAATAAGGGTATAGGAGAAGAACACTGGAGTGCGAGCCACGTCACTTCCTCTCAGATTGTACAGCCATGCATTGTCATCTAAAGTGGTAATAAGGTGATAGTCAGCACCGGCTTTTTCCATTAGGTTGCGAACCTCTTTGATCTTTGCTTCAAAGGGAAGGCCTGCTGAATCCAGAGGAAGCTGCCATATATTGCTTCCCTTTAGGACAGGTCTATTCGCCCACACAGCTCCTGCTAAATCCACATTGCAGAGGACAGAGCCATTAAATTCCTCTGCCAAAGTAGCAAAGGAACGGCCGCTTTCACAGGATACCACTCTGCCATCAAAGCCTATAACCGGATGGGAAAGCTTCTTCAAAACTTCCTTTATATATTCGGTAATGGAGGGAACCCCTGGCTCCTTGTCCTTCATCAAATCGATTCCCGTATCGGCCAGTTCCATGGCGGCTTGAAGAAAATATCTTCCGTCGGTCCAAAGACGGGCTTCATCCTTGGTAACCACCAGTGTTCCGGCGGAGCCGGTGAAGCCAGAGATGTATTCTCTGGTTTTAAAATAATCATGTAGGTATTCGGAACCATGAAAGTCACCGGTGGGAATAAGGTAAAGGTCGATTCCGTTACGGCTCATTTCATTTCTAAGGGCTGTTAGTTGTTCTCTCATTTTAAGTATCTCTCCTTAATCAGCTAAGACTGCGATTTAAAATATAATAGCATACATATCCTAAAACTATTCCGCTTATTAATCCTGAGAACATAAGTATAGGCATGTAGATAAACATTCTGAAGTCCGAGACAATAAGGGAAGCCACCAGTAGCTGACCAATATTGTGAGCCACTCCTCCTGCCATACTGACTCCAACTATGCTAAAAAGATTAGTGCTTTTAAGTAGCCACATAACCAGAAGGGACAGTAGCCCTCCCGCAAAAGAATATATGATACCAAAGACGCCGGAAAAGAGAAGTCCGCTAACCAGTATTCTCACCAGATTAATAGCCAGGGCGTATTTAAAATCCAATTTATACAAGGCTATAAGTATAACTAGATTTGCTATTCCCAGTTTTACTCCGGGTATAGTGAAGGAAAGTGGTATAAGGGATTCCAGATAACTAAAGATCAAAGCCAGGGTTGCCAGTATTGCGGCGGTGGCCAGCTTCTTTGTTCTGGTATCTATGGTTTTGCTGGAAAAGGAGCTACTGCGATTATCCGGAGATGACATCTGGATCACCTCCCTGATTATGGGCTCCGCCTCTTATTTCCACTGTCACTCTGTTTGGCAAGCAAATTATTGCTTGTCCCGGTCTGCTGATTTCTCCCTGCTTTACACAAAGCTGATTGTGACAGCTTGCTTCCACCATTTGCACCTTGCCGTCTTTTATGATAACCTTGTTAAGGTGCTCGCCGTCCTTAATGGGTATTTCCTGATTTTGGGACAGGTCATAAGAGCCCATAAGCTCTCCGGAGACTCGTATCTCAACTGCAAGGTTGGAATCTCCCGAGCCAAAGGCGCTGACAAATCCCGGAACAGAAAGGGCAATGCCCAGAACCAGGAGAAGAACAAACAAAACTATATCAGCTTTTTTGATTATTTTGAACATAGTATGAATTATAGTAAAAGCATTAAAAAAACAAAATCAAGCAAAATAATATTCCTTGGAATTCTATTTGTCCTATTGATTATATCACAGACAGGGTGTGGGAAAAAGGAGCCGGAAACCAATACCTTCCCTATATATAAGGAAGATTTTTCTCTGGATACTATTTGCAGAATTACAGTATATGCCATGGACGAATCCATTTCCGGCGGATCAGAGGTGGATGTTAAGGCCAGAGTTGAGGAAAAACTTAAGGGAGCCTTTGCTCTCTGTAAAGAGTATGAGGCGCTCCTGAGTAAAACCATAGAAACTTCTGATGTAGCCAGGATTAATAGTGGAAAGGGAATGCCTATTGAATGTGATGAGGGAACCATAGAGCTTATTCAGGATGGCATGCAGTTTGGAGAGATTTCCCAGGGAAGTTTTAATATTGGGTTGGGAAGTGTAACAGAGCTATGGGATTTTCATGCAATGGAGCCGATGGTTCCTCAGGAGGAGGATCTAAAGGAAGCCTTAAAGCATGTTTATGATTCTTCAGATTCAAATAATGGCAATATTAAAATAGAGGGAAATGCTGTTTCCCTGGTGGATCAGGAAAGCAAGCTGGATCTTGGTGGAATAGCAAAGGGATATATAGCGGACAGAATAGGTGAGTATTTAGTTAGAGAAGGAGTAACGGGAGCAGTTATTGACCTGGGAGGAAATATTGTGGTACTTGGCCATAAACCATCGGAAGAAGAGAATGGTGAACCTCAGGAAATAACCGTGGGAATAAAGCGTCCCTATACAACGACAGAAATAGTTGGGTCCATTCCTCTTCACGATGCCACGGTGGTAACCTCGGGAATATACGAGCGGTATTTTGAAGAAGGTGGAGTGAAATACCATCACGTGCTGGATCCTAAAACCGGTTATCCTGCCGACTCAGGCCTAGAGTCCGTTACAGTTATAGGGGAACTGGGGCAGTCGGAATACTGTGACGCCCTGGCTACAATTATTTTGATTAAGGGTGAGTCCTGGCTGAGAGAGCAGATAGATCAAAATAGAACGGAAACCTTTGGCTATAATTATATGACTTTTTCGGACTTCACATACATACTTATAGATAAGGAAGAAAACATCATAACCCTGGGAAATCCTCAAAGGGTATTTACACCGATTCAGTAGTTGGTTGCCGCCATTTGGCAACCATTTTTTTTATTACCTCATCAATTTGCTCTAAGGGTATCTGATTAAAATAAAAAATCATTCGCCTTTGATCAAAGGGCTGAATGTTTATTCCCAGCTCTTTACCCATTAAGGAAAGCTCTTCTGCAGAAGCGTCTTTCTTTATCTCCAACGTAAAGTTTATTCCGGATCGAGTATTGGTGCACTCCACCAGATCTTTTCCGTATTTTTCAAAGGCATTTATACACATCTCGATTTTCTGCGCATATAGACTTCTAAGCTTTCTTATGTTGGTGTAATAATAGCCATCCTCCATAAACAAAGCCAGGGTTAACTGTTCGGATTTGGAACAGGTTTGGGTATAGTCGTCTTTGATGGAGGAAAACAGGCCAGCCATCATAGGTGGAAGAATCATATAACTGATTTTGATGGCGGGAAAGAGGGTGGAACTGAAGGAACCCAGGTAAACCACAGAATCGTTGTCATCCAAACCTTGAAGGGCAGGGACGGGCTTTCCGTAGTATCTAAGTTCGCTGTCATAGTCATCCTCCAGTATAATGCTGCCATTTTGTCTGGCCCATTCAAGGAGGCGATACCTGGCCCCAATGGGCATAACAGAACCGGTGGGAAACTGGTTGGCAGGGCTTACGTATACTGCCGTTGGAATATTAACCGGAAGTTTTTCAATCATAATGCCGGCGTCGGTAACAGGAATTTTGGCAATACCAAAGCCTCTATCTCTAAAAGCATTTTGAATAGGAGTATACCCGGGATCTTCTGTGCAAATTAGGTCTATGCCCATAAGACTAAGGATACGAGAAAGATGAGCGGTAAGCTGCTGGCTGCCTGCTCCGATAACAACCTGGTCAGGGCTGGCGGAAACACCTCTGGAAGAATACAGGTATTTACATATTTCAAATCTAAGGACCGCTTCTCCCTGGACATCGCTTTCAAAGAGAAGGAGATCCGCATATTCGTTAAGAACCCTGGAACTGCATTTCTTCCATTTTAGAAAATCAAAGGTTTCAGGATCCAGCAGAAGCTTTTCTCCATCAAAGGTATAGTCGTCCATTTCAGGATTACCCATGATTTTGTTTTTTTCTGTAACGGCTGTGGTGGGGATTTCCGCTACATAGTATCCGGATTGGGGTTTGCTGACTACATATCCTTCTGTTAGTAGCTGCTCATATGCTTGAGCAGAGGTGGTAATGGACACCTCGCTGTCTGCAGCCATTTGTCGTAGACTGGGAAGCTTTTCTCCCACCGAAAGATTACCCTTTAAAATCTCTTCTTTAATATGTCGATACAACTGTATATATAAAGGTGTGGATAAATTGTTATCATCGCTCTTGATAAACGGTTTCATTTCTATCTATGCTCCAAACTGTATATTATAAAATAATTAATTTTGCTTATTTAGTTAATTACACTTATATGATAGCATTATATCCGGTAGAAAGGGAATCGTCAACAATGGAAGACAGAAAACAGACAGAGGTTAAAAGTATGAATGAAAAAACCGGCCGTCTGGTTATGACGGGAATAATGACCAGCCTTGTTATGGTGGCAACCATGATGATAAGGATTCATGTGCCCTTCACCCAAGGGTATGTTCACCTAGGGGATGCGGTTATCTTTTTGGCTGTATTGGTAGTGGGAAAAAAATACGGAGTCTTTGCTGCCGGTATCGGTTCTGCCCTGGCGGACATTCTCAGCGGATATGCCTATTATGCCCCATGGACTTTGGTGGTTAAGGCCCTTATGGCCTTTGTTGTTGGCGCAGCCCTGGAACATATGGAAAAGAAGGGCCAGATTAAGGACGGAAAGAATATTACCCTTCTGGAACTTCTGGCTATGACCTTTGGTGGAATTGAAATGACAGTTGGCTATTATATTTCTGCCAGTTTAATGAATGGCAATTGGGTGACACCGTTACTTTCTGTTCCTGGAAATATTGGGCAGTTTATTGTTGGAATGATATTGGCGACAGCCCTTGCTGCCGCTCTATATAAAACGCCGGCAAAGAAATATTTTGCCATAAAGTAACGGATTAATGTTGTGGTAAATATATACTTAAACACGCCAATACAATGCATTAAGCAGAACAAAGGATAATGAGCGAGATAATTAAAATAGAAAATCTAATATTTGAATATCCTGCAGATGAAGGGCAAGAACCAAAAAGAGCCATAGATGGAGTTAGTCTGGAAATAGAGAAGGGCAGCTTCACATCCATAATCGGACAAAATGGCTCTGGTAAATCTACCCTGGCAAAGAATCTAAACGGACTCCTCCTACCAACAGGAGGAGCTGTTTACGTTAAAGGGTGGAATACTTTGGAGGAAGAGCACATCTGGGACATTAGACAAACGGCAGGTATGGTATTTCAGAATCCTGACAACCAGCTGGTTTCATCCATTGTAGAGGATGATGTTGCCTTTGGCCCGGAGAATATAGGTGTGGATCCAAGGGAAATTAGAGAGAGGGTGGATAAGGCTCTGGAGGATGTTCGGATGGGTGACTATAAAAGAAAGGCTCCCCATCTTCTTTCCGGTGGTCAAAAGCAGAGAATCGCCATTGCAGGCACCATCGCCATGAAGCCGGAATGTATTATCTTTGATGAACCAACGGCAATGCTGGATCCTTCCGGAAGAGAAGATATAATGAAGATTATCCATCAGCTTAATGATGAAGGCATTACCATAGTACTTATTACTCACTTTATGGAGGAAGCGGTACAAGGGGATAGAATCATTATCATGGATAAGGGGCAGGTTCTGCTGGACGGAAGTCCTCAGGAAGTTTTTTCCCAGGGAGAAACAATACGAGACCATAGTCTGGAGGTTCCCATGGCAGTGGAGATTACAGATTATCTAAGGGCCAGGGGATTGGATATTCCAAGGGATATTGTTACAACGGAGGCATTACAGGAGTTTATATGTCAATCAAAGTAAGAAATCTCTCACATATATATAGCCCCGGAATGCCTGATGAACAGATAGCCATTCAAAATATTAACTTTGATATATACGATGGCGAGGTTGTTGCAATTATAGGGCATACAGGTTCCGGGAAGTCCACTTTGCTGCAGCATCTCAACGGTCTTCTTAAGGCAACGGAGGGAACCATAGAAATAGGGGATGTGGATATTACCAAGACCGGCATACTAATGAAGGATGTTAGAAAAAGGGTGGGGCTGGTTTTTCAATATCCGGAATATCAGCTCTTTGATGAAACGGTGGAAAAGGATGTGGCCTTTGGTCCCAAGAATCTGGGCCTTAATGAAGAGGAGGTTCAGAGGCGAGTAAAGGAAGCGCTGGAACTGGTGAACCTGGATTTTGAAGAGATAAGAGAAAGATCTCCCTTCGAATTGTCCGGCGGACAAAAGAGAAGGGTGGCTATTGCAGGAGTAATCGCCATGAAGCCTCAGGTTCTGATTCTGGATGAACCAACAGCAGGTTTGGATCCCGGAGCTCATAAGGACATCCTTCGCATGATTGAGGACATCCACCAAAGGCAGAACAATATCATTATATTTGTAAGTCACAACATGGCTGATGTGGCCAACCTGGCGGATAAAATAATGGTTATGGATAAGGGCAGAATGATAATGATGGGAACTCCCGAAGAAGTATTCTCCCAGGAAGAAAGATTGGAGGCCATCGGTTTGGATGTTCCGCCGGTGACTAAGTTCATTAATAGTCTTAGCAAGGCAGGGATCCCCCTTAAGGAAAACGTATTAACCTTAAAAGAAGCAAAGGAAGAAATATATAACTACCTGACCGGGCAAAGTAAAGCCCGATGATTAACCGGCGGTAAAGGAAGCTTTGCTTGAGTTTCCGAGGATTGAATAATGATAAGAGATATTACCCTGGGTCAGTACTATGCATCGGAGTCACCTATACATAGACTGGACCCAAGAACAAAAATAATAGCGGTATTTTTATTTATAGTAGAGCTCTTTTTGGCAAAGAGTTTTCTTGGCTTTGCTTTATGTGGCGCTGCTTTGGCTGTGGTAGTAATACTTTCCGGCGTTCCTCTGTCCTTTATTATGAGAGGAATGAAGCCCATACTCCTTATTCTGGCCTTTACCTTTGTTCTCAATATCTTTATGGTGGATGGTACTGTAATCTGGAGTTGGAAATTCCTTAAGATAACAGTGGAGGGAATCTATAGGGCCTTCTTCATGGGACTAAGATTGGTGCTATTAATAATTGGAAGTTCCCTTCTAACCTTAACCACCAAGCCCATTGAGCTTACCGATGGTTTGGAAAAACTAATGTGGCCTCTTTCGGTTATAGGAGTGCCCGCTCATGAAATAGCCATGATGATGTCCATTGCTCTTAGATTTATTCCCACCCTACTGCAGGAAACTGATAAGATTATGAAGGCTCAGCAAGCCAGAGGGGCGGACTTTGAAACAGGCAATATCCTCCAAAGAGCAAAGGCCTTAATTCCGCTTTTGGTGCCACTCTTTATAAGCGCCTTTCATATAGCTTCTGACCTTGCCATGGCCATGGAGGCAAGATGTTATAGAGGAGGAAAGGGTAGAACCAGAATGAATGCCATTAAGTTTGGCAAAAATGATTTAATAGCCGGAATCTTTATGGTGCTTGTTTTAGCAGCGGTTATTATAACCAGAAAATACTTTGGTCATATTCTGTAATACTATGAGACAAAGAAAAATTAAGGACATTGAGAATAAGCTTTTAGACTACAGTGATCTAATTGTGGAGGATCCAAAGGCCAACAAAGGCTGCTGGCGAAATCTTTTTCCGGAGAGGGAAGGAAAACTCTATGTGGAAATAGGTTGCGGAAAGGGCGACTTCATTCTTTCCTCTGCCCAACAGGATCCGGAGAATTGCTTCGTTGCCATAGAAGGGTTTTCCAGTGTAATCTATAGAGCTGTTTCCAAAGTTCGAAAAGCTCAACTTGGCAATGTACTTTTTGTTCTGGAATTCGTGTATGACATTTCCACCTGGTTTCAGGATGGCGAAGTGGACGGAATCTTCCTTAACTTTTCCGATCCCTGGCCAAAGAAGAAAAACGCCAAGAGAAGACTTACCTATAGAGATAGGTTAGAGCAGTATTCCAAAATCCTGTCGCCCCATGGTTTTCTGAGAATCAAAACCGACAACGACGATTTCTTTGATTTTACCTTAGAGGAAATTGAAATATCAAAAAACAAAACCGGATTTGACACAGTGTATCAAACCCGGGATTTACACAATTCGGAATGGTCTCGGCTTAGTCCAAGAACTGAATATGAAACCAAGTTCAGTGAAGCCGGAAAGAATATTAATTTTATTGAGCTAAAAAAGATTTAACAGTGAAGTATACCAATACTATTACTCCTAAAATAATTCTGTAATAACCGAAAATCTTAAAATCATTTTTCTTTATATATCCCATCAGAAACTTTATACAACCAAGGGAAACTACAAAGGCCGTTACGCAGCCTATAACCAGAAGAAGAATCTCTATAGGCAGATAGTTGAATCCGAACTTAAGTAGCTTTAGAAAGCTGGCTCCAAACATTACCGGTATGGCAAGGAAGAAGGTAAATTCCGCCGCCACAGTTCTTTCTATTCCTATGATTAGTCCTCCTATAATTGTGGAACCGGATCTGGAGGTGCCGGGAAGAACCGCTGCGATTACCTGAAAGAGTCCAACAATTATTGCGTCTCTATAAGTTAATTCTCTAAGGGAGGTTACTCTTGGAGGTATGCTTTCCTTTTTATTTTTGTTTTCTACTATTATAAATGCAATACCCAGAAGAATAAGCATGATGGCTACAACGGTGGAGCTATATAGATGCTCCTCTATCCAGTCATCAAAGAGAAGTCCCACAATTACCGCAGGGATGCAGGCGACCACTATCTTAACCCAAAGATTCATTACATCATATCTAATGAAGGGTTTGTTTTTTACTTTAGTGTTAAAGGGCCATATTTTATGCCAGAAATAAATCACTACAGCCATAATGGCTCCAAGCTGAATAACCACAAGGAAGAGCTCCCAAAATTCCGGCGAGACGTTCATGGGGATTATATCGTTTAGAAGTATTAAATGTCCTGTGCTGCTGACGGGAATCCACTCTGTAATTCCTTCTACAATTCCGTAGAGTATGGCTTTGATTATTTCTATGATAGGCAATTCTGTGTCCTCCGACTCATATATTTGTTAGTAGCTGGTGTTAATTCTACCACATATTGTATTCTTTAGGTAGTTATTATATAAATTAGTACAATTTCTATTAGCAATAAGTCTAAAAATCCCCCTTTTTATTGTTACAAAGCCCTATATGTGATAAAATAATCCCACAGAAAGGGGAAAAGAAATGGGTATTACTAATAGGAAATTCAGAATAGGCGTTGTGGCTGTTGTTGTCATTGCGCTTTTTTTATCGATTTTTCCATCAAATATATATGGTTTAACATTAATAGAAACTGCCAATACGCGTATCTATGGAAACTCCAAATATGACACGGCCTTTGCCATTGCAGATGAGCTTTATAAAAAGAACGGTCCCTTTGATGCAGTGGTGGTTGCTTATGGTGAGGATTATCCCGACGCTCTTTCCGGGGGATATCTGGCAAAGGAAAAGAATGCTCCCATACTGCTGGTTAATATCAACGATGAATCAGAAAACAAAGTGCTGCAGTATACCAAAACACATATGAAAACCAATGGTATGGTATATATTCTAGGCGGTAATTCTGTTGTGAGGCCGGAGTTTGAAGACAAGCTGGAGGCTGCAGGTCTAGAATATAAAAGGCTGGGTGGAGCAACTCGTCTTGATACAAATCTTCTTATTCTAAAGGAAACAAATACCTATAATAGTGAAATACTTATTTGCACAGCCAAGGATTTTACGGATACGGTTTCTGCTTCGGCAGTAGGCGCACCCATAATGATCGTGGCTAATGAGTTAAATAAAGAACAACTGGATTTCCTGAAGGAACAGAGGCCAGAACAGATTTTTATAATTGGTGGTGAGAATGCAGTAAGCTCTACTGTATATACTCAGGCCAGCAGAATAAGTCCGACAGAGAGAATCGGAGGAACCACCAGATATGATACATCGGTTTTGGTTGCAAGACGATTCTTCCCCATGAATCAAAAATCCATAGTTCTTACCACTGCGCTGAATTTCCCTGACGGTTTGGCAGGTGCTCCTTTGGCCATGGAAGCCGGTGCCCCAATTATTACAGTAAGCGATGCGACTTCTCCGGGAGTTGCTGCAGAATATGCAAGGGAAAGAAAGGTAACTCGCTGCTATACATTGGGAGGACCTTTGGCTCTTTCCGATAAGACAGTAAACCTGGTGCTGGAGCGTTATGTAGATTACGTATCTGGAGAACCTACCGGTAAAATAGGAACCGCCCAGGATGTGCTTAATGTAATGAGAAGCTGGCTGGGATATAACGAAACTAACGGCAAGTTTAAGGAAATAATCGATATATATAACAAAGTATATCCTCTTCCCGTTGGATACACCATGAAGTATTACGACGAATGGTGTGATGCCTGTGTAAGCGCAGCAGCTATAGTGGCAGGCTGTGCGGATATAATCGGAAGAGAATGTGGTGTTGAAAGACATGTAAAAATATTTAAAGAAAAGGGCATATGGATCGAAGACGGAACCATTGCTCCCAGACCCGGATATGTAATTGTCTTTAACTGGGACATTAGAACCCAGCCCAACAATGGACCGGGACACCATATTGGCTTTGTAGAATCCGTAGTTATTACAGGCTATGATGCCAATGGAAATCCCAAGGGAACCATTACAACCATCGAAGGAAACTACAGCGAAGCCGTAAAGAGACGAACCATACCTATTGGATACGGATATATTAGAGGCTTTGCCGCCCCCAACTACAGAACCACATCCGTGTACGCAGAACCAACGGAATAGTTGCAAGGGGAGATAAAATTAAAGAACCGCTATAGGCGTTGAAATATTAGTGCCTATAGCGGTTATATTTTTTTGATAAAAGCCATACGCCGGTCCCTGCCGGCAAAGGCCTAGGAGCTCAAGTGTAGGTTAGTCGATTTGGGGAAGGGAAGAGAGGCTTTTGGCGATTTCCTCGTCTGTGGGCACATAGTCTTCCATTTCTCCATCGTGGTATTTTTGATAAGCAGTTAAATCAAAGTATCCGGTTCCTGTTAATCCAAAGAGGATGGTTTTCTCTTCGCCGGTCTCTATGCACTTCTTCGCCTCGTCCAAAGCAACTTTGATGGCATGGGCAGATTCCGGTGCAGGGAGAATTCCTTCTACTCTAGCAAATTCCTCAGCAGCAGCAAATACATCGGTTTGAGCTACTGAGCGAGCTTCCATGTATCCCTGATCATACAATTCAGAAAGTGTGGTGCTCATGCCGTGGTATCTCAGACCGCCGGCGTGATTGGGGGCAGGGATGTAGTCGGAGCCCAGAGTGTACATCTTTGCCAGGGGACAGATCTTTCCGGTATCAGCAAAGTCATATGCAAACTTACCTCTTGTAAAGCTGGGGCAAGAAGCAGGCTCAACGGCTATAATCTGGTAGTCCTCTTTTCCTGTTAGCTTTTCTCCCATAAAGGGCGCAATTAGCCCACCCAGGTTGGATCCGCCGCCGGCTGATCCGATAATTATATCGGGCTTAATGCCATACTTATCCATGGCAGCCTTTGTTTCCAGACCAATGATGCTTTGGTGGAGAAGAACCTGATTAAGTACGCTGCCCAGAACATATCTATATCCTTCTCTGGAGGTGGCAGCCTCTACGGCTTCTGAGATTGCGCAGCCCAGACTTCCGGTGGTATTCGGATGCTCCTCCAATATTTTTCTTCCGATATTGGTGGTGTTGGAAGGGGAAGGAGTTATGGTAGCTCCATAGGTTCTCATTACTTCTCTTCTGAAGGGCTTCTGCTCATAGCTAACCTTAACCATGTATACATCACAGTCCAGCTGGAAATAGCTGCAGGCCATGGAAAGGGCTGTGCCCCATTGACCGGCTCCTGTTTCTGTTGTTACGCCCTTAAGGCCCTGCTCCTTGGCATAGTAGGCTTGAGCAATGGCAGAGTTCAGTTTATGAGATCCGCTGGTATTATTACCTTCAAACTTGTAATAAATCTTTGCCGGTGTACCCAGCCTTTCTTCCAAACAGTAAGCTCTTACCAAAGGAGAGGGGCGGTACATTTTATAGAAGTCCCGGATTTCCTGCGGAATGGGAACAAATTTCGTGTCGTTGTCCAGCTCTTGCTTAATCAGTTCCTTGCAGAAGATGGGTTCCATTTCTTCCAGGGTTAAAGGCTCTCCGGTTCCGGGATTAAGCAGGGGAGCCGGTTTCTTTTCCATATCTGCTCTGAGATTGTAATAGTGGGTAGGCATTTCATGCTCTTCCAAATAAATTTTGTAAGGGATTTTTTCGTTTGACATTTTTCTTCCTCCGTTTCTCCAGGGCCTTGGCCCTAATTAGATTATGAGACAGGAGTTGGATTTTCTACAAAAAACATAGAATCCTGTCCCTGCAATTTGCTGGGACAGGACTAAATAACATATCCTGCGGTGCCACCCGGCTTGGCGCTTATGCGCCCACTCTGTGCGTACCAACATACGCATTTTTGTTTACGAAGTTTGCTCTCCGTCTCTCCTACTGGGACCCTTGGTCTGTTCAGTTCGCCCTCAGGAGTCCATTCACCTTGGTCTTTCCAATCCGCAATCCCACCATCTGCGGCTCTCTCTTTTGGAGGCTCCAAACCTACTACTCTCCATCAAAGGTTTAATATTTAATTTGGCATATATTAACACCGGTTGATTAAATAGTCAAGTATTTTTATAAATATAAAACAGAGGGAGGAGAAGTGTCTTGATTTGCAATTGGCAAGGCCGGGAGTTGAAAAGTATTAAGCTTCCTTTCAATTGCGCCTCCATACATTTCAGGGGTATAATATATCAAAGTCGGCCAATGCCACATTCGGTATAATATACCAAAATCGGATGCCGCCGCCATCAGGTATAGAGCATCAAAGCAAACCGGATTATAAATGTAAGAGGAAATGATTATGGTAAATAAAAAATATTCTCTTAGAAAAAGCCTTTTCTTAGTGATGATCGCTGTTCTTATAATAGGCAGTTTTCTTTCTGCCTGCTCAAAGCCCAATACAGAAGCACCACAGGAAGAACCCCAGGAAGCAGAGGATAGTCAGGGTGAAGGTGAGGCCCAAGAAACACAGGAAGAGGAAGAGGTTGCCCCTGAACCATCGGAAGAGGAAAAGGCCGATATGAAGGCCAGGGCAGATAAGAGAAAAAGCGAATATATAAAGGTGCTGAGAGAAATCTATGACAATGCTGCCACACCGGAGGGAGACCCTTTGGATGTGGAGACTTCCTTTTATGAAAGAGAGGGAAACCAGTTTGCCATATGTGATATAGATGGTGATGGAGAAGAAGAGCTGATCTTTAGATTTTTGACAGGGCCAACGGCAGCCATGTTTGAAAGGGTATATCACTACAATACCTATTCCAATGAACTGGTAAGAAAGTTAAATGTATCACCCTACAATGATTATTACACTCAGGGATTGGTTCAGGTAAGAGCCAGCCACAATCAGACCTTCTCGACTTTTTGGCCCTACAGCCTACATAAATTTGTTGAGGCTGCAGGAGAATATGTTTTGCTGGGCTTTGTTTCTGCCTGGGATAAGGAAATATCCGAAACTGACTATGAGGGAAATCCCTTCCCCGACGATGTGGATGAGGACGGCAACGGTAGAATTTATTATCTTTATGAAAGGGAAGCAGTGCTTACGGAATCAGAGGATGAAGTCAGTCCTATAGATGACGAAGCCTTTAATACATGGCTTGAGGAAAACATGGGAGAGGCAGAACCGGTTAAATTAGAATACTTTGCCCTTACGAAATATAATATAGACAAGTATGAATCATCGGACAGCTATGTGATGGAGGTGGATGATTCCTACGAAAGATTTACCTTTGGTGATATAGAATACTACCTGCCTCATG
The DNA here is from genome assembly GCA_017941085.1 of Bacillota bacterium. Taxonomy (GTDB): domain Bacteria; phylum Bacillota; class Clostridia; order Peptostreptococcales; family Anaerovoracaceae; genus Eubacterium_B. The sequence continues at coordinate 105,382 of JAGAXF010000005.1, read as the reverse complement.
ATTTTGTAGAGAAGGTTAATATTATAGAGACTGAAGAAAGTACCACATTCTATCAAAAGAAGTCCGGAGAAATGGGAATGAAAATCTTGGACAATGAAGAAATGGGTAGACTGGGCTCCATATCAAAGGCAGGAGAAGAGTATTACAATATTCCTCGTTACAAATTCCTGGCGGATGCAAATGGAGAGCTATACATCTTGATTCTCCCTACAGACGTGCAGGCTATAGGACCTTATTATTTTGATGCAGCAAAGGAAAAGAATGTGGAAACCACAGAGGAAGAGCTAACAGAAATCATGAATGAATATGATATATTGGCGGATGTGATGAATGACATCCATGCCAAGGTCATAGAATAATATGGACAAAATAAAACCGTTGAAATTTCAACGGTTGGTTGGTGGAGCATAGGGGGATCGAACCCCTGACCTCCTGATTGCGAACCAGGCGCTCTCCCAGCTGAGCTAATGCCCCAAGAACATAGAAGATTATAAAACAAAAACAAATTAGGTGCAAGCAAGTGAAAGAAGAATTAATTAAACTAGATCAGATTCTGCCCCAAGTGGCGGAGGGAAAGGAAGTTCTTTGGAGAAACCCAAAGGTTATTCCCTTTGAAGAAGCAAAAAAGGAATTGCCCCTTGGCATGGAAGATATTCTTGATGCAGAGGGAAGGCTGGAAAGATTTGCTCCTCTCATTGCAAAACTCTTTCCCGAAACAAAGTCCCAGGGAGGCATTATTGAGTCACCCCTTCAGGAGATTCCCTCCATGAAGGAGCTTATGGAGAAAAAATATGGCCTGGACTTTCAGGGTGGTAGATTGTTTCTAAAAAGGGACAGTGATTTGGCCGTTGCAGGATCCGTAAAAGCGAGGGGTGGTATATACGAGGTCCTTAAGCATACGGAAGATTTAATTGGTCATCGAAAGGATTGGGCTGACCTAAGTAAAGAGGAATTAAAAGATTCTCTTTCCGAGTACAAGGTGCAGGTGGGATCCACAGGAAACCTGGGAATGTCCATTGGAATAATGAGCGCCGCCCTGGGTTATGAAGCCATAGTCCATATGTCAAAGGACGCCAAAGAGTGGAAGAAGGAAAAGCTTAGATCCCAGGGGGTTACGGTAATTGAATACGAAGGTGATTATGGAGAGGCTGTGGCTCAGGGAAGAAGGGAGTCCGACCAGGACCCCAAGAGTTATTTCGTTGACGACGAAAACTCCAAGGACCTGTTCCTGGGCTATTCGGTGGCTGCCCTTAGACTAAAAAAACAATTGGAGGATTTAGAAATCTCTGTTGATGATACTCATCCTTTGATAGTCTATATTCCCTGCGGTGTAGGGGGAGCCCCCGGAGGAATTGCCTTTGGACTAAAGGAAGTATATGGAGATAATGTAAAGGTATTCTTTGTTGAGCCAACGGAAGCTCCATGTATGCTGGTGGGATTGGCAACGGGAATGCATAATAAAGTATCCGTGCAGGACTTGGGTCTGTCCGGAAATACCCATGCCGATGGTTTGGCGGTATCTCGTCCCTCGGGATTTGTGGGAAAGGTAATGGAACCCCTGCTGGAGGGGGAGATTACTGTGAAGGACTCCAGACTTTATGATTATCTTAGAGACCTTAAAGCCAGCGAGGAAATCTTTATAGAACCTAGCTCCTGTGCAGGATTCCAAGGTCCATTAATGACCATAAAGGAATATCCTGAGCACTTTTTTAAACAGGGAACTCATATTGTATGGGCCACGGGAGGAAGTCTGGTTCCGGAGAAAACAAGGGAAGAGTTCTATAACACATATTTATAAAAGAGCAAACCAAATTTCTGTCGGTTACAATCTGTATATATTGAAAGAGATTAGAAAAAGGAAGTTATATGGCAAAGGCAAAAGATAATAGAGGTATTAAATTCGTTTCCTGGAATGTAAACGGTTTAAGGGCGGTGCTAAAAAAGGGTTTTGAAGAATCCATGAAGGCCCTTAATCCTGATTTCATCTGCATTCAGGAAACAAAGATGCAGGAAGGTCAGGCGGCGCCGGACTTTCCCGACTACTACGAGTACTACAGTTATGCTGAGAAGAAGGGCTATTCGGGAACGGCTATCTATGCAAAGAAGGAGCCCCTGTCGGTTTCCTATAATATTCCCGGCCATGATGACGAAGGACGTGCCGTTCAGTTGGAGTACGAGGACTATTATTTGATTTGTGTTTATGTACCTAATGCGAGACTTTCCCCTAAGGAATATGAAGAGGAAAAACGCAGGGCCGAGAAAAAGGGAGAAGAGATTCAGGACTTTGATGAGGCCATGGTGAGATTCAACTACAGACTTAAGTGGGAGGAAGACTTTAGAAAGCATGTAGTGAAGCTGGCAAAGAAGAAACATGTGGTAATCTGCGGAGATATGAATGTGGCTCACAAGGAAATCGACCTTAAGAACTACAAGACCAATGTGGGATACTGCGGGTTTACTGACGAGGAGAGGGAAAAGTTCACCAAGCTTCTCAATGCGGGATTTGTGGATACCTTTAGAGCCCTGCATCCTGATGAAGAGGGGGCCTACAGCTGGTGGTCATACAGATTTCAAGCTCGAGAAAAAAACGCCGGATGGCGTATAGATTATTTTCTGGTGGATGAGGGATTAAGGGATAAGATATTAGATGCTTCCATTCATCCGGAAATCATGGGCAGCGATCACTGCCCGGTGGAATTGGTTTTGGATATTTAATCCAGGTGAATGCCGCTGATTTTTCTGGCATCATCAAAAATAACAGTATATGTTGCGGGACCATTCTTGTAATCGCACTTTACAGTGCAAGAAGTATGAAGAATGCCGTCCCCTTTTTTCTTTGTTACCACTGCAGGGCCAAATCTTTGGAAAGGTCCCAGGGTATCAAGAGCAATGCCAAATATCTGGTCCATCTTTTCCTCTGAGAAAACTTTTTTAAGATTATCATCAAAGAGGTTGATGCAGTTATTATAGTCTTTGGTATTTATTCTTCTTATAAGGGATTTTGACAGGCTAACCAAGCTATCCCTTTCTGAAGAGGTGATGGCTACGGATTTACTTCCCATATATAGACCTGCTCCAAGAATCAATGCAGATCCGATTGCTAGAGTTCTCTTTTTCATGCTTTGATTATATAACAAAGGGAAGGGAATTGCTATACAGAGTAGAAGTTAGAATTTAAGTGCACTGCAGGGGATTTTGTGATAAAATAAGCAATGCCTGCTAATGGCTAAAACAAGGGACTTTAACAGGAGGAAAGAATGATAATCAAATATAAAACAGATCCAAAGGGAAAATATAGAAGAAAAACTGTGGAGCCGGGCATTACCGTAGCTCAGTTTGTGGATTTGGTAAAAGATAATCTAAAATACGATGTATATGCGGCCAGAATCAACCAGGTGGTGGATTCTCTGGACACAATTCTCAGTACCGATTCGGAACTGGAGCTTTTGGATATGAGGACTCAGGTATCGAAGCTTATTTACCAGAACAGCTTGAACCTTATCTATATAAAGGCAGTGGATGATGTATGTCCCGACTGCGAGGTGGAAATTGAAACTGCACTGAGCAAAGGAATATACACAGAGATTAAGAAAAATGGAAAAATAGTCAATCTCTCTGAAAAGAAAATAGCTGCTATTGAGGAAAGAATGTACCAGCTGGTGGAGGCGGATCTTCCTTTTAACAGGGAGGTTGTGTCTAGAGAAACTGCCATTGAATTCCTTAAGGCCAACAACAGAGAGGAAAGAATGTACCTTCTGGAATCCGTTCCAAATATGGAGAAGGTTAAGTTCTATTCCTTGGACGGATATAAGGATTCCTTCTATGGAAGCATGGTTCCTTCCACCAAGTATATTAAAAGATTTAAACTAACAAAGTACAGGAAGGGTGTACTTCTCAGATTCCCTCAGCCAGAGGATCCAAACAGTATTCCTGAGCATGTAGATGAGGTGAAATTATTCGGCGCCTATATGGAACAGTCGGAATGGGATGAACTCCTGGGAGTAAGATATGTGTCTGAACTTAACCACAAGGTGGAGAAGGGAGAATACGAAGATTTAATTCAGCTTTCGGAAGCTCTCCACGAGAAGAAGGTTGCTCAGATTGCAGACATGATTAAGAGGGGACATAAGAGACTGATTCTTATAGCAGGACCTTCTTCCTCAGGAAAAACAACCTTTGCCAGAAGACTTTGCGTGCAGCTGAGAGTAGTGGGACTCAATCCCCTGTATATGGGCACAGATGATTACTTTGTTGAAAGAGAAGAAACTCCTCTGGACGAACACGGAGAACCCAATTACGAAGGTATTGAGGCAGTTGATGTTAAGCTGTTTAACAACAATATGAATGACCTTCTGGCGGGAAAAGAGGTTGATTTGCCTTCCTTTAACTTCCTTACAGGCCACAAGGAATATGGAAAGAGAATTACAAAAATTGAGCCAAACCAGCCTATAGTAATTGAAGGCATACATGGCCTCAATGACGATCTTACCAAGTTCATACCAAAGGAAGAGAAATTCAAAATATATATCAGTCCTTTGACTCAGTTGAACATAGACATGCACAACAGAATTCCGGCAACGGATGAAAGAATGCTTAGACGTATGGTTAGAGATTATCAGTTCCGTGGTCACTCAGCCAAGGACACCATCAGTCAATGGCCAAAGGTAAGAGCCGGAGAGGATGTAAATATCTTCCCCTATAGCGATGAGGCGGATGTACTATTTAATTCCTACCATGTTTATGAAATTGCTGTGCTGAAAAAATATGCGGAGCCTTTGCTGGAGGAAATTAAGCAAGGCGAACCGGAATACGCAGATGCAAGACGTATGCTGAGATTTCTAAGATTCTTCCAGTCCATTGAGGATGACTCTATGATTGTAAACAATTCCATCATAAGAGAGTTTATAGGCGGAAGCATATTTGTAAAATAAAAGACGAAGGGAAATGAAGTGTTAGACTTCCCCGAAACAAGAAGATGACGCCCTATGCTATTTAAGAAGTTGATTGATTCTCTTAATAGCGTAGGGTGTTTCTGTTAGAGCAACCCTATCATCCGGATTGGGATTTTCCCGGATGTAGTCCTCCCAATATTCATAGAAGCCCTGGGTGTATTTAACTGTATTTTCCCACTCTTCTCTTTGTTTATCCGAGAGTTGGGCGGGCTTTAGGTCATACTTTTCCTTTAGAAATCTACTAAGCCAGGCTGAGAATTTTTCCTGCCCATTGGCATTAAGATGCTCCCCATCGGCAAAGTCTTCTTCTATAACAAGTCCAATGTCATTGTAATAATCCCCTGTATATAAAAACTCATAACCTTGAGCCTCTACAATTTCTTTCACGGTATTATATCTTTCAATCTTGTCCTTTGACCACTGGCTTAAGGGCAGATGAGGAAACTGCACAAATAAAATGTTTTCTATATCATATTCCTTACAAAGATCCAGGAATTCCATAAGGCCTTTCTCCGCATCCCGGTGAAGAGGCATCATTTTATTTTTGTCCACATCCAGAAGTTTTATGTTAGGATATTTGTCCGTAACATAAGTTGTGTGAGCAAAGACACCTCTCAGCAAATTATATCCTCTAAGGAAGGGGGTAATGGTACTGCGGGGATCGTGTTTTAACACCTCGCCATGGTATTTAAGGATGGGGAGGTAATAGCTTGTTAGATGTTCGTCGGAAATAATGGGAGACATCTCTGATATTATCTTCTGCTTGTTTTGGGAAAAGGGCATTGCGTCAATCAGGTGTCTGGTGGCACCATAATCCGTAAGGGTTTCATCGTTGTAGCAGGCTCCATTTACTTCCACCACTAAAACCTGGGGAGATTGAGTAGAAAGAATCTCCGGCAGTTCATACTTCCAAATAGTGGAGGGATTGATGTTAAAGGCAAAGGGATAACTGGTCAGTCCTGTTTCCCGGTAAGCTATTCCCGGTGAATAATCACAGAAAACCTCGCTGGAGCCCATCATAACTATATCCAGAGTATTTTCATCTTCCATATAGTAGCCCTTTAGCCTTACGTAGTCATGATCCATTGGGTTAAAGATGAATCTTTGACCAACGAGAACAAAGGCTATAACGACTATACCCAAAGAAATCAAAGCCAGTATTCTGTTTTTAATTTTATTCTTTTCCATAGTTCTATTTAAAACTGCATATATACAAATTCTGCAGGATCATAACCCGGACCATATATACCAAAGGTAAGGATTGATAAGATGCATAGCAGAATTAAAATCCACTGAACTAAGCCTCTATAGTTTTCCGTCAGCTCTCCCGGGGAATTAATCTTTTTCTTTTCCATAAGTATACTTGATATAAAGAGGACAGCCATTCCGTAAACTATTATCAAATAGTCCCCCAAGTATAAACCAAGGGAACGCCATTCATTGAGGAACAGGGAGATGTTCTGATTGAAGAGACATCTGTAAATCATATCAAAGGAGTCCTTTAAGTCTACCGCCACATCAAAGACATAGCCTATGAGCACCAGGATAAAGGTTCTGATGATTTGAAAGACCCGATATGGAAGAGATTCTTCTTTGATTCTTAGTCCATTACGCCAGGAGATTAAAACAGGCTCCAGTATCATGGAAATCATTAAAACCAGACCGTTCCAAATTCCGAAGGCCAGATACTTAAGGTTGGAGCCATGCCAGATTCCCACCAGTATAAATACAATGAAGGTTGCTATGGCTGTGGGGAGAACTTTCCCAAAATGTTTTATGAATTGCGAACCCTCCTTGCCTTGGCTCTTTGTAAAGTAACGCCCCATTTTAAGGAAGGGAGATGAGGTGGCCAGAGAGAAGAAAACATATTTCTTCATCCAAGCCCCTAAGGTAATATGCCATCTTCTCCAATAGTCGCTTAAGGTAGTGGCAAAGTAAGGTTGCCTAAAGTTTATAGCTAAATCAATGCCAAATAGTTTTGCCACCCCTCTGGATATATCTATTCCTCCGGAGAAGTCGGCATAAAGTTGAAGAGCATAGAGCATCACCACAAAAAGCACCGTTGTTCCCCCGAAGGGTCCTTCATGGGGAAAGTTTTCCGTGCCGCCGTTTTCTGTGAACATGGTTATTGCTTTAACTGCTCTATCGGCGATTATCAGCTTTTTGAAGAGACCCCAAAGTATAAGCTGAGCTCCCAATTTAAAATTGACCCAACTTATATCATGGCCTTCCGTTAGCTGGTTCTGCAATTTGTCATATTCTCCAATGGGCCCTTGAACTATTTGAGGGAAGAAGGAAATAAAAAGGGCCAGTTTAAAGGGGTTCTTTTCTGCTTCAACATTCTCTCTATAGACATCAATTAGATATCCGGTGGACTGAAAAGTGTAAAAGGAAATACCCAAGGGGAGAATTAGTCCTTTGATCCCGGGACCAAAGTATTTTAGAAAGGCCAGTATACCAAAGTTTAAAACTAAAACCAGCAGAAGAACCAAGCGCTGTTTTCTTTGCTGGTTCTTTTTAAAAAGCTTCTTTTCTTCCTTTGACCAGACTTCTTTGTTAAGTTTTACAGTAAGAGATGTTTTTTCCGAAAGGCTATGGAGTGTGACTCCTCCCAAATATATTGTAATGATGGTAAAAAGGATGAAGAGGGAGTGGAGGCCTAAAGCGTAAACATAAAAAAACAGGCTTCCGGCCAATAAAACAGTCCACTGAAACTTCTTAGGGATTAGGTAATAGACAATATATAAAATTGTTACAAAAAAGCAAAAAGCTAAACTTGTATATGTCATAACTCAATTAGTCACTATATGGATGGGCGGTGTTTAAATATGCCGTTTCAATCCTTTCCCTCAAGGTGATTATTTTCCCTTCCTCCGAAGAAAGATAAAGGCTGGGTAAATCTCTGCTTAGGAAGAGGGCCATGCCTTCCGTTACGGAATAGGCACCCATCTTATGGAATATTAAGTAGTCTCCTATAGAAGGAGCTGATAAGGGCAAGTTTCTTGTTAGTACATCCTGAGTGGTACATAAGCTGCCGCACACTGTCCAAAGGGAAGTGTCTTCAATAGAATCAGCATTGCCTTCTTGAGGAGTTTTAATATGGGAAACCTTTGGAATCTTCATACCCTGAAGCTGTCCGTGATATTTATGCTGGTGAAGACCTCCATCTACTATCATGTAATTTGTCCCGTCGTTGTTTTTAATGTCTTCTATTTTAGTAATGTAATAACCACAGGAGGCAGCAAAGAATCGTCCCATCTCTACTGTAAGTTTAAAGGATGAATTAATGTCCTTCATGTCTTTGAGGAATTCAGTTAAATGAAGGGAAGCTTCCTTTAACAAAGTCATTTCTGTATCTTCTGAGTCAATACCTTCCTTGGGAAAATAATCTACCCCAAGGCCGGGGCCGTATTCTACCAAAAGAGGGAAGTAGGAGGCTTCCTTTTCAAGTCTGGCAACCACTGCCTTAAGGCGCTGCAGTTCTCTATATACTTCCTTGGCCTTTGTTTTGGCAGTTCCGGTAAAATAGTGAAGACCCATGAATTCAATTCTTGGAAAAGCCGCTCTGTTTTTAATGATGGATATCAGTTCCTCTTGGTCTATGCCAAATTGACTTTCGTCAGAAAGTCTAACCAGCACCGATGCCTTAATGTCAAGAGCTTCGGCACATTCCTGAATATATTTGATATGGCTTATGCTTTCTGCGGTAATCAGATTGACGCCATATTCAAGACCCTCCATAATATCTTTTTTCTGTTTGTTAACTCCGGAAAGAATTATTTTATCTGAGGGAATATTTAGCTTTTTACATATGGCAAATTCCCCCGGACTGCAGACTTCTACCTTGGCAAACTCCTTCGGAAGAATGGGCAGCAAAAAAGAATTTGCTTTAATGGAATAGCAAATATCTATATGCTCTCCCAAGGCGGACTTAACCTTCCTGACTCTGGTGGTGAAATCCTCCTGTGAAAACACATAAGCAGGGGAGGATATTTCCCCTGAAAGTATTTTCTCTTTTACTGAATTGATATCCAAAACCTTCTCCTCGATTACTCTTCTTCTAACATTTTTACCAGGGCGGCAATTCCTTCCAAGGAGTCAAAGTGCTCCGGAATCAGGTGGGCAGGTTTAATCTTTATATCGAATTCATCGCTAAGCTCTGCCACTATGGAAATAATGTCCACGGAGTCAAGGATTCCGTCGGTTACTAATTTCTTGCCTTCGTCAAGGTCAATATCCGGTCTTATTTCTTCAATGATTTCTCTAATTCTGTCCATGATTCACTCCTATTTCTAAACTTGGTTTCTAATATCTAAATCTAATTTCTAAATCTTTTTCTAAATCATTTTTTTAAGTTCACCCATATTTATCTTGCCGTTAGGCAGGGTGGGGAAGGATTCCAAATTGGTGATTTTTCTTGGAACCATGTATGAGGGCATGTTTTTTCTAAAGAACAGGGTAATATCCTTCTTTGATGCCTCCCCGGTATAAAAAAGGTGAAGTATTTCCTTAAGGGGATCGTAGATAGAGATTCCTTGACTGACCTGTGGGATTGATGATGCAACTCTATCGATTTCTGCAAGTTCTATTCTATGCCCCATATGTTTAATCTGACGGTCCTTTCGACCTAGGAACAGAAGGTTTCCCTCGTTGTCATATTTGGCCAAATCTCCTGTTCTATATATTCTATCCGGTGTATCCGAAAGAGGATTTTTAACAAAGACCTTTTCCGTTTGTTCCGGATTGTTGTAGTAACCTATGGCCAAGGCGGGCCCCGCCACACATAATTCTCCCGGTGAACCGTAGGCCGCTTCTTTATTGTCTTCGTCCAGTATAAGGACCTGGTAATGTTGGAAGGGTTTACCTATTGGAATCACCGTATCCTTGGAAACCTTATCCCTAAGAATATAGTATGTGCAGGAAGCCGTTGTTTCCGTTGGTCCGTACTGATTTATAAAAGTGGTGTCCGGAAGGGCATCTTGCCAAGGTTCCAGGTGCTGATTTGGAATAACAGACCCGGAGAAAACAATTCTCTTAATATGTTCAGGCCTTGAAAGAGAAGGATCGTCAAAGGCACCTAGCTTTGATATTACTTCCAATCCGGCGGCACTCCAGCAAAGGGTGGTGACTTTATACTCATTAAGCATGGAGAAAAGCTCCTTGGGCATGGCGGTAATTGTTCTTGGGATAATCACTGTGGAACAGCCTGTAACCAGGGGAAGATATAGGTCTCTTATGGCCGCAATATAATCAAAGGGTGCCTGGCTGCCTATTACATCCCTTTCCTCCAGCTGGATCACCTGGTTAAGGCCATCCAGATAGCACATCAAAGAAAGGTGTGAGGTTAAGACTCCCTTGGGAACTCCCGTGGAGCCGGAAGTGAAAATCATATATAAGGGAGAATCTTCGGTTATGTCTAACTTCCTTTGGTTTATGATTTCTTCATCCGGTGAAACCTTTAGAAGGTCCTCCAGCAGTATAGTTGCAACCTCAAAATCAACAGTGGATGTTAAAGCATTTACTGTTTGGAAGTTGTTTTGATCTGTGATAATGTATCTGGGCTTTGCCACAGACAGTATCTGTAGGATTCGTGTTTCCGGAAGAGTTGGATCCATTGGGGCGTAGAAATTCCCGGTTAGAGCTATTCCCATATAGCAGGCGGGAGTATAGTAATTTCGATCAGTCATTACCCCAATGGGCTGTGGCTGATTTTGCTCCCCCAAATAGCCCAGAAGACCGGTGGCGATTCTCTTAACCAGAACTTCCAAGTCCTTAAAAGTTATGGAAGATGCCTCTTTGGGATTATCTGCTGGAGATGTGAAAGCAATATTGTCTTTATACTGCTCCACAGAATAATTAAATTGATCAATGATATTGGTAAACAAAGCAATGCCCCTTTAATAGAAACTACTTATATTGTCAGTTTTACATTCTATATTATTATATTTTCAAATTCAAGGGAGGACATTTTAATTGTAAGAATAAGTTAATAATCTGATTATTTTAATAAATTTCACATATATTTCTTTGAAAGATTAAATGTTTGATGATATAATGTCGATGTATAACTTTGTTCAATAGAAAGTGGAGGGTAAAGAGCATGGGACTCAAGGAATTCTTTGCAAAATTTAAATCGACAACAAGTGATGTTCTTGAAAAAACAGACATCGACGATAAAATTCTTGATGCGGCAAAAAATGCTAAATCAAAGGTAGACGAAGCTTTGGAAAAAACTGATATCGATGATAAGATTATCGGTGCTGTAACAGCTGCCAAGGATAAGGCTATGGACGTTATTGAACAGAACAATCTTGATGAGAAGGTAAAGGGAGCTGTAGACACCGTTAAGGATAAGGTTTCCGAGGCTGCAGATGTTGCAAGAACCAAGGTTGATGAGGCTCTTGAGAAAACTGATATAGACGACAAGATTAAAGGCGCTGTAGATGAGATCAAGAGTGCAGTAGAAACAAAGGCCGACGAAGTAAAAAACGCAGCTGCCGCAGAAGCTGATGCTGCAGAGGCTGCCGCCACTGAAGCTGTAGATACTGCCGAAGCAAAGGTAGAAGAAGTAGTGGAAGAATAGCTGTAAATAGACGGTTCCCAAGGTGGGGCCGTCTTTTTTTTATTGCTGTTTTGGTATAAAATGAAACTAGATTTATAGGACAGCAAAGAAGGAGACTGACATGAGTAAAGGTGATTTGATTTACGATAACCAGGGAAGACCCTATGTTCCATGGAAGCTAATTGGGGACTTTATGGTGGATGCATTTAAGGCTGTGGGTGTGCCTCAGGAGGATGCCCATATATGTGCAGAGGTTCTTATGGCCAGCGACAGACAGGGAATAGAAAGCCATGGATGCAATAGATTTAAACCTATCTATATCGACCGTATAAATGCAGGCATACAAAAGCCTGTAACGGAATATGAGGTGTTGAAGGAAACTCCTACCACCTTGGTTGTGGACGCCCACGACGGTATGGGCATGGTGGCTTCTCATAAGGCTATGAAAACCATCATAGAAAAAGCAAAAGCCTATGGCATGGGCATGGCCGCAATAAGAAATTCCACCCACTATGGTATTGCCGGATATTGGGCAACCATGGCGGTACAGGAAGGTTTAATCGGAATCACCGGAACAAATGCCAGACCCTCCATAGCTCCTACCTTTGGTGTGGAAAATATGCTAGGTACAAATCCTCTTACAGTGGCATTTCCCACGGATGAAGATTTTCCCTTCTGCATAGACTGTGCCACCTCCATTACCCAGCGAGGGAAAATTGAATACTACGCCAGAAACGGAAAGGACACACCATCGGGCCTGGTAATCGGAAGAAATGGTGAAGCCATGACGGACAGTGATGAAATTCTTGTGGCTTTAACAAAGGGAGAAGCGGCACTGACACCTTTGGGCGGAATAGGTGAGGCCACCGGCGGCTATAAAGGATATGGCTATGCAACGGTGGTGGAAATTCTGTCTGCAGCACTTCAAAGTGGATCCTACCTAAAGGCCCTTTCCGGAATAGCTGAAGACGGTAGCAAGGAGCCATACCATCTGGGACATTTCTTTATTGTAATCGACCCTGAGGCCTTTATGGGTTTGGAGGAGTTTAAGAAAACCACCGGAGATATATTGAGAAAGTTAAGAGCTTCGGAAAAGGCACCGGGGCAGGAAAGGATTTTTACCGCCGGTGAGAAGGAACACCTTATTTGGTTAGAGAGAAAAGACAAGGGTGTTCCCGTGGGAGAGTCTGTACAAAAGGAACTTGTTGAAATAAGAGATAAATACAATCTTGACTATGTATTCCCTTTTGAAGAATAAGGTAGGGCTTTAGAAAAATAGAACAATAAATCGGGAGAAGACCTATGTTGGATGTATTGATAATCAATGGAACTTATCCGGACTTTGGTAATTACAAAACCGGAGCGAATAATTCCGGCAGCAAAATGGTAAAGGGTAATATTGGTCTTAAGGATGGCTCTATCTCATATGTTGGGGAGGGAGAACCGGAGGCCAAGGAGGTTTTCGATGCCCATGGTCTGGTGGTATCCCCCGGATTTATAGATATCCACATGCATGAAGAGAATTTCCTTAAGGAAGGGAAAAAATGTATTACATCTAAACACATGTTGGAAATGGGAGTAACCACAGCGGTAGGTGGAAACTGTGGCACCCAGAGACAGGATATTCATGTCTTTAAATCCACAATTCAGGATTTAGGCGGCGCTCCCATTAACTACATGGCATATACAGGATACAATTTTTTTAGAACAGGTCTGGGATTTGATCATCACGAAATAACCGGTACAGGGGACAGAGTAAAAATCCGGGATTTGCTTATGAAGGAAATAGAGCAGGGGGCCTGTGGCGTTTCCTTTGGAATAGAATACGACCCTGCCATGACCTTTGATGAAATGCTCTTTGCAGTTGGAGACCTTCAGAATCCTAATTATATAGTCAGTGCTCACTATAGAGACGAAGATCATATTAATACTGACAATGTGGATGAGATGATTAGGTTTTCAAGGGAAATAGTTCCCAAGTTTCAAATATCTCACCTGTCCAGCGGGGCAGCCTTTGGCAAAATGAATGAATGCCTGGACCACATCAACAAAGCCATGGCTCTGGATCCGGGACTTAATTACGATACGTATCCTTATAATGCTTTTTCTACTTATATAGGTTCCACGGTATTTGAAGATGGTTGCCTGGAAACCTGGGGAGTGGGATATGACAGCATTCTTTTAACGGGAGATCCCTACAGAAATACCTTCTGCACAGAAGAAATATTTAAAGATGCACGGAAGAATTATCCGGATATGTTGGCGGTAGCCTTTGTTATGAATGAGGATGCCATTAGAGAGGCCATAGTTAATCCCAACGGCATGGTGGCCTCCGATGGTGTTATAGCCGGAGGACACGGTCATCCAAGGGTGGCGGGAACCTTCCCTAGAGTTCTGGGAAAATACGTAAGGGAGGAAGAGGCTCTTCCTTTGGTGCTGGCCCTTAGAAAAATCACCTTGGAACCGGCGGAAAGAATGAACCTTAAAAAGAAGGGCCGCATAGTGGAGGGTGGAGATGGAGATTTAACCATCTTCGATCCCAACAGTATTATAGACAAGGCGGACTTTATGAAGCTGGAACCGCCGGCAGGAATAAAGAGAGTGTATCTGGCAGGAGAAATAGCCTTGGATGAAGGTTCAATTATAAAGGAGAACTTGGGAAGTTTTATTCCCTTTGATATTGGCAACTGATGAAAGGACTGGAATATGGACAAGACCAATGAACGGGCTTCCCTTTATTTTTTTAAAACAGCCAGATCAAGTGCAAGCCTTTTGATTTTAATGGGCATAGCCTTGGTTCTCTTTGCCCTTTCCAACAAAATGGAAGGCTATTGGATTTTCATTGCTGTTGGAATTATAATGTTTATCCTTGGTTTAATAATGACCTTTAGGGTAAATGTGGCAAAGGTGAAGGGAAGGGAGATAGACGAGATTGCTCAAGGTATGGCTGAGAGCACTGATCTGGATAAGCGCGCCCTGAGAGAATTGGATTTATTTGAACAGGATATTGAGGAGATGGACCAGGTGGTGCTTAAGGGATACTGCACAGTGCCCATAGAAACAGCTCCTCTTTATCGCTTTGATGAAGAGGATGGAAAGGCTAGATCTTCCACATACCAGTTAAGCAAAGTGTATGTGGATGATGACAGAATGTATGCCTATACTCTGGCCAGATCTCTGGTGGACAGTGAGCGCATAGATGGAGCTTATTCCTGGACCTATGCTTCTATAAAAGATATAGCCATTGAAAAATTGATTAAGGAATGTATGCTTTCACCAAAGAAGGATGGCCCCACCAAGGAAGGATATTTTGATGCTTTGGTGGTGTATCGTAAACGAGGAGAGAGAGTTAAGTTTGCCGTTGATGAATCTTGCATGGAAGATGCAAAGGACATCGTTGAATATGTAAAGGAGAAGATAAATGGACACAACTAGATTTTTTAACGAATTGGAAACCCTTGTGAACACAGATAGCGGAAGTAGTGATGTGGAGGGTGTAATCCGAGTAGCGGACATTCTGGAAACTCTATACAAGGAAGCGGGACTCCATGTATCCCGGGTGGAATTGGATCAGGAGAAAAGACCTTTTCTGGTGGCTACCTCAAAGAGTTCGGAGGAACTAAAGACCAAGGAGAAACCCTACGACGTTCTTTTCATCGGTCATATGGATACGGTTTTTTCCGAGGGAACGGCGGAGAAGAGACCCTTTACCATAGAGGATGGAAAGGTGAAGGGGCCCGGGGCTGCGGACATGAAGGCAGGTAACCTTATGGCTCTTTATTTGATAAAGGAACTAAAGGAGGAATATCCGGAAAAATGTTTCGCCATAGCCAACAATCCGGATGAAGAATTGGGCTCTCCTTATTCTTGGGAGAGAATCATAGAAGAAGGCAAGAAGGCCAGGTACGGCTTTGATATGGAACCGGGAAGAATCACCGGTAACTTTGTTAAGGAAAGAAAGGGGTGCCAGGATTACAGGGTATATATTCATGGCATAGCCTCCCATGCGGGAAATGCTCCGGACAAGGGAGCCAGCGCCATTAAGGAACTTGCAAGGTGGATTGACCTTTGTGATGAACTTAATAACAGCAGTCCCGGTCTCAATGTTAATCCCGGGTTGGTATCGGGAGGAACAGCAACCAATGTAATTGCAGATTACGCGGAGCTGGGTATTGATGTTAGAATCCTTGACTACAGTCAGATGGAGATGGTGGAAAAAGCCTTTGATGAACTGGCAAAGAATCCAAGGGTGCCCGGGGTAACCAGTGAGTGGAAGAAGCTTAGCGATATGCCTCCTATGAAACTTACTCCTGAGACTCAGCACATGGTGGATATAATAATGGAAGAAGGAGAGAAGTTGAATTACCCATTTGAATTTGAAAGTGCAGGAGGAAGCTCCGATGCCAGCTTTGTTTCCGGAGCAGGAACTCCCATAGTGGATGCCTGTGGACCCCACGGAGAGGGCCTTCACGGAGATGGGGAGTATTTCTTGTATGACACTGTGGAAAAGCGATTCCAGCTTTTAAAGAAGGTAATTAAGAGACTTTTGGAGGAATAGAAAAACTTAGTAAATGTGAAGGATTTTTCACACAAACCCCACTTTTTGTAGTATAATTCTTGCCGTAGGATATTTTAACTTAAACAATTAGAAAGGAAGAATGGTATGGATCTTCTTAGTATGTTAATGAGTTCAATGACAAGTGATTCTTCAGTAGAAGCACTAACAAAGAAATCAGGTGGTTCCTCCAAGGGAATCAGCAAATTGTTGCTTCTGGCAATTCCACTTATCATTGGATATTTGACCAAGAATGCAAAGGCATCTTCTCAGGGAACATCTTCCCTTCTGGGAGCACTGCAGCAGCACACAAATACTGCTCCGGTTTCCAGCCAGATTGCCAATGCTGATGCAGCTGATGGTGCAGCAATTCTTAACCACATTTTCGGTAAGGATTATGCAAGTGTAGTAAACAACTTGACAGAGCAGACAGGTATGTCAACAGAGCAGGTTACAGCAGCTCTTGCTAATGCGGCTCCGGCTCTTATGAGCAGCCTTTCTGCAGCAACCACATCCGCAACAAATGCACAGCAGAGTGCCGGCAGCGGATTCAATCTTTCCGATGGTTTTGATCTTTCTGACATCGCAGCTCTTATGGGCGGCTCCTCCAAGCCGGCTCAGAGCAGCAGCAGCCTTTTGGGCAGCCTCTTAGGTGGCGGCTCCAGCAGCTCCCAGTCATCCGGTTTAGGCGGAATGCTGGGTAATCTCCTGGGTGGTGGAAAACCTAGCGGAAGCTCTGCATCAAGCATGCTTTCCAGTCTAATGGGTGGATCCAGCAACCAGAGTGCCCTTAACGGAACAGATCTTCTGTCCGCACTTTTGGGCATGAAATAAGAAATTCTTTTAAAGAATGGGTATCAAATGGGGCGGTTCTTTTTGAGCCGTCCTATTGTTTTATCCGGCGGGTTCCTTGACTGTTCGATGGGAGAAAGTCGAGGAAAAATGATATATATAAAGGGAATAAGACGAGTGAACTTTGATAATAGCGATCATATCTATATAGCTATCGATTTAAAGTCTTTTTATGCTTCTGTGGAATGTATGGAAAGGGGACTGGATCCCCTTACTGCCAATCTTGTGGTGGCGGACAACAGCAGAACTGATAAGACTATTTGTCTTGCGGTTTCTCCCAATCTTAAGTCCTATGGAATCCCCGGTAGACCAAGACTATTTGAGGTTAAGCAAAAGGTTAAGGAATACAACGCCACCCACCCAAAGGAACCTTTGGAGTTTATTGTGGCGGAGCCCAGAATGGCTCACTATATAGAATACAGCACCCGAATATTCGATATCTATCTTAAATACGTGGCACCGGAGGATATTCACACCTATTCCATCGACGAAGTGTTTATGGACGTAACGGGATATTTGGATTTATATAAAATGTCTCCCCATGAGCTGACAATGAAGATAATCCGACATGTACTGGCGGAAACGGGAATAACCGCAACTGCAGGAATAGGTACCAATATGTACTTGGCCAAGATAGCCATGGATATTGAAGCAAAGCATTCGGCGCCGGACCAGGATGGAGTGAGAATCGCTGAGCTGGATGAAATGAGCTACAGAAGGTCTCTTTGGGACCACAAGCCTATTACGGATTTTTGGAGAGTGGGCAAGGGCTACGCCAGAAAGCTGGCAGCCAACGGCATGTTTACCATGGGGGATGTGGCCAGGTGCTCCATTGGATCTGAAAGAGATTTCCACAATGAGGATTTGCTTTACAAGCTCTTTGGTGTTAATGCGGAGCTTCTTATTGACCATGCCTGGGGTTGGGAGCCCTGCACCATTAAAGAAATCAAATCATATAAACCGGAAACCAACAGCCTAAGTGAAGGTCAGGTTTTGCAGAAACCCTATTCCTATGAAAAGGCTAGGCTAATAGTCAAGGAAATGACGGACCAGCTGGCGCTGAATCTGGTGAGAAAGAATTTGGTATGTAACCAGGTAACTCTTACCGTTGGTTATGACATAGATAATTTAAATGACCCCGAAAGAAGAGAAAGATACAAGGGGGAAGTTACCATAGATTATTATGGCAGAGAAGTTCCAAAGCATGCCCACGGAACTGCAAACCTAAGGAGCCATACGTCTTCCGCTTCTTTGATAATGGAGGCCATGCTTTCTATCTTTGATAGGGTGGTTAATCCGGAGCTTTTGGTTAGACGTATTTATGTGGTGGCAAACAATATAATTGATGCCACTTCAGCCAGCAGCACCGCTGAAGGAGAGCAGCTGGATTTATTCGGACAAATTGCCAGTCTCCACGAGGAGCAAAGCAAGGAGGAGGGTAACGAAGCTCTTAAGGCGGCGGTAGATGCCAATCTTACGGACATGTCCCAGGAAGAGCTGGATGAGGAAGCAAAAATACAGCAGACCCTTTTGGAAATAAAAGAAAAGTTTGGTAAAAACGCAGTGGTAAAGGCCATGAATCTGGAGGAGGGGGCCACAGCCATGTCCAGAAATAAGCAGATAGGAGGCCACAAGGCATGAACCCTAAGAATAAATACGAAGATATTATTAACCTGCCTCATCCCACATCAAAAAAACATCCTCGTATGAGTATGGAAAGTCGTGCTGCTCAGTTTGCACCCTTTGCTGCTTTGGTAGGACATGGGGATGCCATAGATAGTATGGCGGATAAGCATATAGATAATTGGAATGAAACCTCCGGTGAAGGACTGGGGAAAGGTCAGTTTGAAGATATTTAATGCAGGTCCTTCACCGAAGAAAAATAAGATTACAGTTGGAAGGGTACTATGTGTTTAATGGCTTCGGCCTGGGAAATAGGAACCTCTCCATTGTCTAGATCAATAAGGGTGTAGCGGTCATTACCCATTCCCAATTCCTTCATATAGGATAGCTGTCTAAGACCATGTCTTGTGATGATTCTTTCCCTCAGGGCAGCGCCATCCTTTTCATCCATGGCGAAGATTAAGTCCACACAGGCGTTGTCCAGGGCAAGAATGTCCAGAGATCCCAGAATGCCTACATTGGGTGTAACTACGGGAGCAGCTTCAACTCCTGCACAGTCACAGTCTACAGACATATTTCTCATTACATTTACATATGCAATTTTATTGGCAAAGTGATCGATGGTAGCCTTGGTGGATTCGGTCATTCTCTCCATCAATTCCTCTTCGGCAATGCTCCACATGTCGTTGGAGCCTTGCTCGGTGTGAATCCATTTTTTTCCGTCGCGACCATCGGCACAGCCTATGCCTATGTTTTTATTTGAACCACCGAAGCCCCCCATGGTATGACCTTTAAAGTGGGTAAGGGCAACGAAGGAATCATAGTCCGGAAGGGATTTTCCCACGGACATGTTTTCAAACCATTTTCCATCCTTTACGGGAAGGAGCGTGGTTCCATGCTCGTCCATAATATCTACAGGAGTGAAGGTCCAGCCGTTTACCTCCAAGGTTTTGCGATGATCCTCGGTGGTATATCGGTCTCCCTCATAATAGGTGTTGGTCTCTACAATAGTAGCGTTGGGAATGCTGGACTCAAGGAGTTCCTTAACCCAGGGACGGGGAATAATATTAGGGCCATTGGGCTCTCCGGTATGAAGCTTTACAGCCACTTTCCCTTGGATATTTTGATTGACCTTCTCATAAACTTTTTTAAGTCCCTCAGGAGACAGGTCTCTGGTAAAGTAAACTATGGATTCATTTCCGGTGCGTTCATTAAAGGGAACATATTTGTCGCCTCCAAGACCCGGCATCTTTCTTACGTCAAACATATTTCTCTCCGTTTCCTTATAATCCTCACTGGAATCTAGCCGGATTACGGACATATTCACAAAGAGGAAACACTGTAACAATTAATTATATTTCCATACAATTATACCACAGGAAGCTTGATATATGCTAAAATATACACGTTGATATTTAGTGAATAGAGGTAAATAATGGCTGGTCAATTATTACATAGAATAGTCTTTTCCATATTTCAGTTTATCGCCCCTTCCTTTTACGGATATGAGGGAGAGAGAACATATTCCCGAAACAGAAAGCTGGAGGGGGAAGTAATCAAAGGCTTGATTACAGACCAAAGCAAGCTGGAGGGCATGCTGTATGGTGATGCCCAGCTAAGCAAATCCGGTTGCGAGGCAGTGGCAATCTATAATGTTTTAATGCTTAAAAACAGACCAAAGCTTATGAGCGACATTATAAGGGATCTGCAGATACAGCAAACTCTGGTTAACCGTGGAAGATGGGGAACCAATCCATTTGATATGATGATGCTTCTGGAGGAGTATAATCTAAACTACGAGCCTATGGAATCAGTGGCAGAGGCAGAGGAAAAAATGAAAGATGGTGATATGCTGCTGGTTACTGTGTGGAACCACGGAGTAAAGCTTTTCAAGGGAATCCACGGATACGTTATTAGGAAAATTTCTGATAGCAATTACGAAATATATAATAAAAACTATAGAGAAACTCCCGAAAAGGCAACCACCCTTAAGGAGGCCATCGGAGAGGGACGATATATCGTCGGCTATTTAATAAGATAAATGGATTTTAAACTAGTATCCGATTACAAGCCCACCGGGGATCAACCACAGGCAATAGATAAGCTGGTGGAGGCATTTGAAGACGGCCAGAAGGCCGTTACTTTGCTTGGAGTTACAGGGTCAGGTAAAACCTTTACCATGGCCAATGTAATAGAGCGGCTCAATAGACCTGCCCTGGTTATATCCCACAACAAGACTCTGGCAGCGCAGCTCCATGGGGAATTCAAGGAGTTCTTCCCGGAAAATGCGGTGGAGTATTTTGTCAGCTACTATGATTACTATCAGCCGGAAGCATATGTACCTTCCACCGACACATATATTGAAAAGGACAGCGATATAAATGCGGAGATAGAGAAGCTGAGGCACAGTGCAACTGCCGCTCTTTCTGAAAGAAGAGATGTGGTGGTGGTGGCTTCCGTTTCCTGTATCTATGGTATTGGAAGCCCTATAGATTACGAGGAGCAGGTCATATCCCTTAGACCGGGGATGGAAAAGAGCAGAAGAGACATTCTGACCAAACTGGTGGATATTCAATATACCAGAAACGATATTGACTTTGGTCGTGGTTCCTTTAGAGCCAGAGGAGATATAATAGATATTTTCCCGGCAGGAGAGGATCACGCCATTAGGGTGGAGCTCTTTGGGGATGAGGTGGAATCCATCAAAGAAATGAATCCCCTAACGGGAGAGATCCTGGGACTTAGAAATCATGTGGCCATATATCCTGCGTCTCACTACGTAACCTCCAAGGAAAATATGGAGAGAGCCCTTATTGGAATAGAGGAGGAATTGGAGGAGCGAATCCGTTGGTTTAAGGACAGAGGCAAGCTTCTGGAGGCCCAGAGAATAGAGCAGCGTACCAGATATGATATGGAAATGCTGAGGGAAATCGGCACCTGCAAAGGGATTGAGAATTATACCAGACATATCAGTGGACTGAAACCGGGAGAAAGACCCTATACTTTGATAGATTATTTCCCAAAGGATTTTATCACCATTATAGATGAGTCCCATGCTATGCTGCCTCAGCTACATGCCATGTATAGAGGGAATCTGTCAAGAAAAATGTCCCTGGTGGATTACGGCTTTAGATTGCCCTCGGCCTTGGACAATAGACCGCTTCAGTTTGAGGAGTGGGAAGAGGTGGTAGGTCAGATGATGTTCTGCTCCGCCACTCCCGCAGCCTATGAAAAGGAACAATCCGGAGGTATTACCGCTGAACAGGTCCTAAGACCTACAGGACTGCTGGACCCGCCGATTTCCCTTCGTCCAACTAAGAATCAAATAGATGATTTAATCGGTGAATTAAACAAAGTGATAGAGGAAGGCGGTCGGGCCTTTGTCACCACCTTAACCAAGCGAATGGCAGAAAGCCTAACGGACTATCTTTCCAAGGCAGGACTAAAGGTTAAATATCTTCACTCCGACGTGGACACCCTGGAGAGACTGGAAATAATCAGAGACCTTCGTCTAGGTGAATTTGATGTTCTGGTGGGTATCAACCTGCTGAGAGAGGGATTGGATATACCGGAGGTTACCCTGGTTGCAATTTTGGATGCAGATAAGGAGGGCTTCCTCAGAACCGAAACATCCCTAATACAAACCATCGGAAGAGCTGCTCGTAACGTGGATGGCAGAGTTATCATGTATGCAGATCACATCAGCAAAGCCATGAAGGCTGCAATTGATGAAACGGAAAGAAGGCGCAGCATTCAGGATAGCTATAACAAGGAGCACGGCATTGAGCCAAAGAGTGTGGTGAAGGGTGTAAGAGAGGTAATCGAGGCAACTAAGGCGGCAGAAGAGGAAGAACTCTATCACGGAAAGAAACCTTTGGAAATGTCTGCAAGAGAGCTTAAAGAATATGTGGCAAAGCTAGAAGCTGAAATGAAGGAAGCCGCAAAAAATCTGCAGTTCGAACGAGCTGCAGAATTAAGGGATTTGATCTTCGAATACAAAGTTAGATTGAATTAGAAATCGCTGTAGGTTAAAAAATATACTTAAGAGCGATTTCTTTTTTTAGCATTTGACTGTTTAGGTAAATAAGGTAGAAGGCCTTGGCGTTTTGAACACATCCAATAAATTCCGTATGGGAACCTACCTGCACAAAGGCAGTGTGGTCTTCCAGGCCGTATCCCGGTATTTGCTTTTCCAAAAGCCGTAAATCAAAGTTTGCTCTATCGTCCTCTCCATAATGAGGGCATACGGCTGTATGATGAAGATCCAGAAGATTGTCGGTCCAAATATACTGCCAATCTGTTTTTCCATCCTTGTATGAACTGTTGCTGTAACCACAGCTAAACCAGCATATACTTCCGCTGCCTTGTCCCACAAGTACAGCGCCGTCATTATTAAATACATCCTTTAGCTTCTTGCTTAAATCGTATTCAGCCCACTTGTTCATCATATATATGATGTTGCCACTGCCAACATAGACTAGGTCCATCCAGTTTATTAGGGCATCGATTTCCTGGTCCGTGTATTCCTTCTTTGTTAGTTCTAATACCTTAACCTCACAGTTTAATGCAGTAAATATTTCGTTAAAATCATTGATGTATTTAACGTCGTCTCGGCTTGCAGTGGGGATAAATAGAACCTTTGGCCGCTCTTGAGCGGTAAGTCTTAAAGCATATTTACTCAGAGGTTCTGTGGCCTTTAATGTTCCTCCTCCGATTGCTACAATTCTTCCCATAAATTTCACCTTAAAAATATTAAATAAATAACAGTTGCTTTATCTCTTTATCAAGCTATATCAAGCGGTATAAGTATATGATACACCTATCTAAATGATATGTGAATAACAAAATGGATATAAAATGTTGTTTATTTGAAAATTGGAATTGTCTTTTAGGAAATAGGGAAGAGGATTCTAACCTTGGTGCCCTGGCCCTCCTGGCTGGAAAACTCAAATTCCGCATTGGCCATTTCCCTGAGTCTTAAATAGATATTCCTCATACCGGAGGATTTATGATTTTCAGAACCGTTTCCGGTAAGATTGGGCTGGGCGTCGGTTTCCATGTATTTGAAGTCATCGGCTTCGGTCATGGATTTAGTGATTTCTTCCAACCTTTCAGGGGTAAATCCTACACCGTTATCCTCAACCTCCACCACATTGTAGTTACCTTCGGCATAGCTTCTTAACCAAACTGTTCCGCCGCCTATTTTTTTAACCACACCATGTTTTATGGCGTTTTCCACCAAGGGCTGTATGGATAAAGGAGGAACGGTGAATTCGGAAACCTTAATATCATACTCAACATTAAGCCTATCACCAAAGCGAACTCGTTCGATATTTACATAGCTCTTTATATGTTCAACTTCTGAGGCAAAGCTTATTCCTGCCAAATTGGTTACGTTATCAACGTTTGCTCTCAGATAGTTGGAAAAGTCATAAATCATATTGTAGGCTGTATCCGGATCAACCTTTACCAAGGTTCTGATGGAGGACAGGGTATTAAAAATAAAATGGGGCTGGATTTGACCCATCATAAGCTCCAGCTGACTGTCATGAAGCTTGCCCTGTAAATCCTCACGCTGTTCAACGTTGTGATAACCTCTATATATATGAACTATCAGCTGTCCGATGGCGTAGGAGTTTAAGGAAATCTTAGGTAAGACTCCTACGTCTGTCCATAGGCGATCACTACCAAGTACAAAGTCGAATACAATGCCCAAACACACACCACCAACCATTATGATGGTTGCTATGATTTCAATTCTATTGGAATGCCTGAGGAAGGCACTTAGCTGATCTGATTCTTTGCCAAAGGAAATGGGCCATAGCATGCGTATTAGGTAGACGGAGGATAAGAATATAGCTAAATAAGCCAAAGGCACAGCTTGATCCAAGGGGTACTGAAGAATATGTACCGCCAGCAATACCACTGCCACATATACTATAAAGGCTATAGTTAGCCCATGAGTAACCTTGCGATTCTTACTCTTGAATTTCTCTCCTGCATACAGCATGATGAGAATTGGCTCCAGCATAAGGCAAATATAGGCCAAATAAAATTTGACGCTGCTGCCAACCAGCAAAATAGGCATCTTGGATCTATTGATTACCCAAATCCCTATGGCGGCAAGCATTAAACCTGCAATAATCTGCGATCTGCTGTCTTCATATTTGGAATAGATAAGACTAAGAACAATAAAGATGATACCAAGGGCCAGAATACTGACGGCCATACCATAGGACACAGCAGTAGAGGCTCTTAGATATTGGATTAGGGAATTGTCTTCTCCCAAATAAGCCGGTTTGATGTAGCCGGAAAAACCATAATCTCCTGTCTGAAATTTTAAGGTAAGAAGCTTCCCCTCCATGGATTCCTGAAGGTGAATCATATTCCAGTCATCAGTAATTATGAAATCGGGAAGTATCTTTTTCTCGGCAGGGAATTGGTAGATAACCATATCATCCACATAGGCGGTTAGCTCCTGGTGAAAGTTTCTGGTTACCACAGCGTAATACTGAGATAATCTGGGAATAGTCTTGGAAAGATAGATAGCTTCGTTGGCTTCAGCGTGTATTTCCACAGGTAGGTTAACAAACTCGTCTCTGTCTCCCACCTGCAAATGCCATCCAAGACTAAAGTCCTTATACCTGTCCTCAATGGCCATATTGCTATCGTTTCCTTCAGAGTTAAAATTAAGGAGAATAAACAGTCCGGTAATTATGACGATCAAAATACCCGCAACAACACTAACCATATCCTTAAGAGTTATGGTTGCTCCCATATTTTTATTATTTGTATTCTTTGTCTCGGTTATTTTAGATTTGTTATCCACGATAGTCCTTTTTAAATCTATTTGTCCTAAATTGAAAGTGTCTTTATTCTATCATAAATATCGGTGGGTTGCACTATTTTTGCCTATTTCTCAAGGTGCCGTGGTCATAGGTTTACAAATTTACAAGCACACTTGAAAAATTTGACTGTATAAGGCTTTGGTGGATATAATTAGTAGGTATAATTACAGAAAAATGGAGTTAAAAATTGGCTAACGAAATAATAATAAAGAACGCAAACGAAAATAATCTAAGAAACTTCAGTGTCAGAATTCCCAGGGATAAACTGGTGGTGCTGACGGGACTTTCAGGCTCAGGAAAATCATCCTTGGCCTTTGATACCATTTACGCAGAGGGGCAGAGACGCTATGTGGAAAGTCTGTCCTCTTATGCTCGACAATTTTTGGGACAAATGGATAAGCCAAATGTGGAATTGATAGAAGGGCTTTCTCCTGCCATATCCATAGATCAAAAAACCACCAGCAAGAACCCCAGATCCACGGTGGGAACGGTGACGGAAATTCATGACTATCTACGTCTCCTTTATGCCAGAATTGGAATTCCCCACTGCCCGGTGTGTGGCAGAGAAATCAGCAGTCAAAGTGTGGATCAAATTGTAGATTCCATTATGGAGTTTCCGGAGGGAACAAAGCTGATTATACTGGCTCCCATTGTTAGAGGCAGAAAAGGTATGCACGAAAAGATTCTAACCAGAATCATTAAGGATGGATATACAAGGGCCAGAATCGATGGAACCATTGTGCAGATGTATGCCGATTCTGAACAGGGTGGAGCGCCTACGGATCAGGATGGCCGTCCAATAAAGCTTGAGAAAAACAACAAGCATACCATAGAGATAGTAATTGACAGAATTGTAATAAAGCCTGGACAGGAGGGAAGAATCTCCGAGGCGGTGGAGCTGGCCATGAAGGAAAGCGATGGTCTTTGTGTGGCAAATTTCAAGGATAATGACTACAGCTCAGAAAAGATGTATTCATCAAAATTTGCCTGTCCGGATCACGGGGTCAGTATTGAATCCATGGAGCCCAGGTCCTTCTCCTTTAACAGTCCCTTTGGAGCTTGTCCTACCTGCAATGGGCTGGGGTTCACTGAAACAGTGGACAGGGAAAACACCATAGACATGGAGGGCTCTATTCACATGGGTGCCTTCAGAAAAATATATGGCACCATGGAATTCTCCAGCTATTATAAGAAGATGGCAGAGGTGGTTGCAGAGGATTATTCCCGGCGCACGGGATTTCCTTTGGAGGAACTTTTGAATTCTCCTTATGGTGAATTGCCAAAGGATTTCCAACAGGAAATCGAATATGGCACAGGGGATAGAACGGTAAAATACACCTATAAAAATTCCAGCGGTAAAATGTCCGTAAGGGAACATCCCTTTGAAGGGGTTGTTGCCAGTATGGAGCGACGCTATAGAGAAACGGGATCCGACGCCATGCGTGAGTGGATGTCCAGATATATGGAGGTAAAGCTTTGCCCTGACTGCAGAGGCAAAAGACTGCGTCCTGAGGTTTTGGCAGTTACAGTGGGAGAGAAGAATCTGGCGGAGCTGTCGGACCTTTCCGTGCGAGATGCCTTGTCCTATATGGACTCCCTTAAACTGAACAAAAAAGACAAAATGATTTCGGAACAAATCGTTAAGGAAATAAAATCCCGTTTGGCCTTTCTTGTTAATGTGGGCCTTGAGTATTTAACTTTGTCCCGAAATTCAGGAAGCCTTTCCGGTGGAGAATCCCAGAGAATAAGACTTGCAACTCAAATAGGCTCTTCTCTCATGGGAGTTCTATATATTCTTGACGAGCCCAGTATTGGCCTTCACCAAAGGGATAACAGCAAGCTTTTGGCAACCCTAAGGCAGCTGACGGACCTGGGTAATACTTTGATTGTAGTGGAGCACGATGAGGAAACCATGTATGCCGCCGATCACATTGTGGACATAGGACCGGGAGCCGGGATCCACGGCGGCAAGCTGGTGGCGCAGGGTACAGTCGAAGATATTAAAGCCTGTAAGCAATCCATAACAGGCCAGTATTTATCCGGCGTTAAGAAAATTGAAGTACCCAAGGTGCGCCGTAAAGGCAGCGGAGAATCAATAGCCATTAAAGGAGCCCGGGTTAACAATCTAAAAAATCTGGATGTGGATATTCCCCTTGGAGAATTTGTCTGTGTAACCGGGGTTTCCGGCTCCGGCAAAAGTAGCCTTATAAATGAAGTCCTCAGTAAAGGTGCCTCCAAGGCAATTAACAAAAGCGTGGAATCTCCCGGAGAACACGATGAGATACTTGGACTGGAGAATATAGATAAGGTAATAGACATCGACCAAAGCCCCATAGGGAGAACTCCCAGATCCAATCCGGCCACATATACCAAAATGTTTGACAAAATAAGAGATCTTTTTGGTGCTTTGCCGGAGGCTAAAATAAGAGGCTTTAGCAAATCCAGATTCAGCTTCAACAATCCTCCCACAAAGGGTGGGGGAAGATGCGAGTCCTGCTCAGGAGATGGTATTATCAAAATAGAAATGCACTTTTTGCCGGATGTCTACGTACCCTGTGAAGTGTGTAAGGGAAGGCGATACAACCGAGAGACCCTGGAGGTTAAGTACAAAGGTAAGAGTATTTTTGATGTTCTGGATATGAGTGTAACGGAGGGCCTGGAGTTCTTTAAAAACCTTCCGGGAATATACAGGCATTTAAAAACTTTGGACGATGTGGGACTTGGATATATAAAAATAGGACAACCATCAACTCAGCTTTCCGGAGGCGAGGCACAGAGAGTTAAGCTGGCTACGGAGTTAAGCAAACGGGATACAGGCAATACCTTGTATATATTGGATGAGCCCACAACGGGTCTTCACTTTGCTGATGTGGATAAGCTCATTCATGTCTTGCAGCGCCTGGTGGATGCCGGTAATACGGTGGTGGTAATTGAGCACAATCTGGATGTAATTAAGTGTGCAGACCATATAATTGACTTGGGACCTGAGGGAGGCGACAAGGGTGGTACCATAGTGGCCACAGGAACTCCTGAGGAAGTAGCAAAGGTGAAGAAAAGCTATACGGGTCAATACCTGAAGCAGGTTTTGAAAGGATAACTGCCCTTGGGCATTAATCGGACTCTAACTTATAAGTAATTCAATTACAGCTGTTTTGGAGGAGATTGGATATTGGTTGATAAAGCTTTAATATCTCAGAGAACCCTTAAGTACATAGCATATATATCAATGGTAATGGACCATTTGGGAATTATGCTTAATAGGCATGAGCTGATAAGCGGCGAAGTCTATGCAATTATGCGAGGGGTGGGAAGGCTGGCTTTTCCTCTATTTCTTTTTCTGTTGGTTCAGGGAGCAGTCTATACCAAGTCCACTCCCAAATATTTGGGGCGCATGGCATTATTCGCCATTATCTCCGAGGTTCCTTATGATCTTTTCTCGCGTAATGAGTTTTTTAGTTTGCGCCGTCAAAACATTTACTTTGAACTTCTTGCATGCCTTATCCTAATTGTATTGCTTAATAGATTTCTTCCATGTAATGGATTAGGCTGCGGCTTCCAGGGAAAGGGTTTGGCGCCGAGGGATGGCGGGGACAGTTCTCAAGAATTGTCTCAGGATGTAGATTTTTGCCCTGCCTACATAGTCTTTTTCACAGTTGTAATGTGTATCCCTGCTTATTTTCTCCATTTTCTCTACGGTTACAAAGGAGTAGTGGCCACAGCATTTATGTATAAGTTTGTCCAGGAGAGAAACTTGTTTGAAAAGACGGATAAAGGCAGTGACCGTTTACTGACAAAACATCAGATAATGGGAATTCTGTATCTGTGTCTTGCCTGCGGTGCATTGTTATTCCGTTCTTCAAAATCTCAGATTGCATGTTTCTTGGTTGTCCCTCTCATTTTCTTTAGTAGCAACCAATATACAAAACAAAGCAAGGGAATGCAGTTGTTTTTCTATCTAATCTATCCTTTGCACCTGATTATACTATTCCTAATTGGCAAAGTTATATGAAGCTATAGAAGGCAGGTAGTTTAATTATGATCACCCTCCGTCTCTTTGCAAAAAGAGGTTTTTGACGTATAATATAACAGTTATGAAAATGATAGATTTACTTGAAAAAGACAAGGACCATCTCCTTACGGAATTGGCCCAGGCGGCAGTTCCTGAGAAGGCAACCAGGGTTCTTGAAAACCAGATGGACAAGCTCCTTCTTTGCTATAACGATCAGTGTGATAATGAGAAGGAGAGAGACGCTGCAGCATATATGATGCAGGCAGTTCGTCTTTCTATGCCCATGGTGGATTCAATCGGTGAGACAAAGGTCTGGGAGAGAGAAACCAGTTCCGGTGGAGCAAAGAAAACAATTCCGGCTCTTATTCTGATAATAATAGCAGTTGCCCTGGCGGCAGTTGCGTTGATTCCCAATATTACCATAAGTGAGGCCACAGGGTTACAGACTACGGAAACCACCAGGTATGCCTTTGGTGCAGCAGGAATTTTGGTGGCAGCAATTGCCGGTTTCATATTCGGCAAACCGGTAAATGCCGGTGACAAGGAGCAGCAGGTGGAGGTTCGTGTAGATTCTGCCAAAACCTATAGAAACCTTAGAACCGCCATCCTTGCCGTAGATCAAAGTTTGGAAGAAATCCAGGCGGCAGAGAGATGGGCCAAAAGAGAGAAGGCAGGAGAGATTGACGGAAAGCCTGCCACCTCCGCAGAAATAGATTTGTTCTCGGACTTGCTTGCTGCGGCATATAGCAAGGATCCGGAATACGCCTTGGAAAAGATAGAGGATGTAAAATACTTTCTACATAGACAGCAAATAGATGCTGTAGATTATAGTGAAGCAACCAAACAGTATTTTGACTTAATGCCCGGCAAACAGGGGGGTACAATTAGACCGGCTCTGGTTTCCGACGGCAAGCTTTTAAAGAAGGGCTTGGCTGCCTCGGGCAAGTAGAGGCAAGTTAGGAGAATTATGGATCGCTTTTTTGGATTTGATCTAGGAGATGCGGAGAGCGCCGTAGCTAGATTACATAAGGAAGATCAGGTGACCCCGGAAATGCTTACGGTGGTGGGAGAACAAAGCTTTATCACCGCCTATGCACAGCTTTCTTCCGGGGAGCTTTTAATTGGAGAGAAGGCTTGCTATGCCGATGGTGCAGTAAAGAGAAAGCTTAGATTTAAGAGCAGATTTTTAAGCGACAGCACCAGCGCAAACGATGTAAAAAGCTTTGCCGGTGGTGTACTGGGAGAATTGTATGGAAGTGGAGACCTGGTTAAAAACGAGGACTGCAGCTTCTATATTGGATGCCCCGCAGGATGGGACAAAAATACCAGAGAGCACTACAGAGAGATTTTCGAAAGTGTAGGATTTCCTCCGGCAAAAATAATATCTGAGTCAAGGGCTGCAATGGTAAGCGCTTGTCAATCAAAACACCTTCAGGTGGGTTTGGACATTTTATCCAAACCGGTGCTTGTTGTTGATATAGGTTCCTCCACCACGGACTTTGCCTATATAATGGGCGGCAAGGAAGTGGAAATGCAAACCGCAGGTGAGGTGGTACTGGGCGGAGGCCTTATGGACGAAATACTCCTGGAGGAATCTGTAGAGAACGCAAATCCTCTTTTTAGAAAGAAGATAAGGAATGCATTAGACGAAAGCGAACCATGGAGAGCGTATTGCGAATTTGCTGCAAGACGTTTGAAGGAAAAGTATTTCTCAGACGAAGAGTATTGGAGTTCCCACGAATGCAAGGAAAGTCTTCTGATTCAATATAATAGACCGGTTAAGCTAACCTTAACTATGGATAAGAATATTGCCAGCAAACTCCTTAACAAGAGCCTTAATAAACTGGGAGGAAAATCCTTTAAGGAAGTATTTATAAATGCTCTTCGTGACGTTAAGGAAAATATTACAGGATCACAACCGGAACTGATTTTCCTTACCGGTGGTGTAAGCAAACTGCCGGCCATAAGAGATTGGTGTACTTCTGTATTCTCAGATTCTGTAGTTATTTCCGGAAGCGAACCGGAATTCTCTGTGGCTAGAGGCCTGGCCTATTGTGGCAGAATCGATGAAGATATGAGAGCCTTCCGAGAAGACTTGGAGGAGCTTACCAAATCTTCCAAGATAGAAGAGATAGTCAGAAACCACATTACCCAACTTTATAAGGATGCGGTGGACTGTTTGATTGAGCCGATTCTAACAAAGGTGGCAATGCCCATTTTTGATCAGTGGAGATCCGGAGAAATTAGAAAGCTGTCAGATACCGACGATTTGTTGGAAAAAGAAATTGGCGCTTTCATAAGATCCGATGAAGCCAGGGAATTATTGGCGGGCCCAATTACCTCCTGGCTTAAACCTGTGGCTGAGGAATTGGAGGAGTACACTGTTCCAATCTGCGTTAACCACAGAGTGCCATATACTGCATTGAGCTTAAAGTCATATCTCTCTGCTTCTGATATTGATATCAAAGTTGACGCAAGAAATATTTTTGCCGTAGAGGAAATGACCTGGCTTATCGATTCCTTGGTAACGGTCTTGGTAGGATTGATAATAGCTGCCATAGATGTGGTTCCATTTCTTGCAGGGCCACAAGGTGTTATTGTAGGTGTAATTGCATCTGCGATTATTTTGATTCTAGGCAAGGATAAAATGGAAGAGAAGCTTCTGGAAACGGATATACCAAATGCCGTTAGAAGACTGATTCCCAAGGGAACCTTTAAGTCTCGCATGGATAATATTAGTTCATCGGTAAAGCAGAACTTCTATGAGAGTCTTGGCCAGGACAAAAACGACGAAATCACTAATCGTATGATTAGTGAAATCTCTGCACAAATTGAACAAACACTTATTAAGATGGCTGAAGTGGTAGAAATACCTTTAGGCTAGATTCTAATCTTCGTGATGCTCTTCAATCAATCTCTGTTTCATGTCGAAGAGATCTTTGGATAGGTCCACATAATAGGTTTGAGGATTTTCAAAACGCAGGGTCTGTGGCCAGAGGGTTTTAATTTGCTCTGCACAGTATTCCCGTATCTCTTCAATGGATGGGTTGTTATAAACCAACTTTCCATTGTCAAATAGCTGAACTCTAATATTCTTTGCAAGGAAGTTCTTGAGTTTCTTTTTCTTCCAAACTGCTGTTGGATCAAATATTTCGTATTCTTCGTTTTCGGGTATTTCCTCTCCGTCCAGGGTCATAATATCCGCTTGAGCCTTTCCGGTTTCTTTATCGTATAGTCTATATAGAGTTTTAAATCCCGGGTTGGTGATCTTTTCAATGTTCTCGGAAATTTTAATCTTTGGTATTATTTCTCCATCAACCTCTATGGCGGCCAACTTATATACTCCGCCAAAGACAGGCTCGGATTTGGCTGTAATGAGGCGTTCACCCACACCAAAGGAATCGATTTGAGCTCCCTCCATTAAAACATCTCGGATGATGTATTCATCCAAGGAGTTACTGATGGTTATTTCACAGTCCTGGAGTCCGGCTTCGTCCAGCATCTTGCGAGCCTCTTGAGTGAGATAAGTAATATCTCCGCTGTCGATTCGAATGCTCATGTGCTGAGGCTTCATTTCTTTGAATACTTTTATTGCTGCCGGTACACCTGACTTAAGTACGTTGTAGGTATCTACTAATAGAGAGCAGTGCTCCGGATATATTTCGGCATATTTTTTAAAGGCCTCATATTCCGTGGGAAACATTTGAACCCAGCTGTGAGCCATAGTTCCCAGAGAAGGCACTCCGTAATCCAAATCAGCCTTGGCACAGGCGGTGCCGGAACAGCCTCCGATATATGCTGCCCTTGCTCCATGAAGAGCGGCGCCTACACCGTGGGCTCTCCTTGTTCCGAACTCCATTACGGGACGACCCTGGGCAGCACGGACTATACGATTTGCCTTTGTGGCCACCAGACTTTGATGGTTGATAATAAGCAGAAGCATAGTCTCAATAAACTGAGCTTGCATTACGGGACCGCGAACTGTGATGATGGGTTCATGGGGGAATATTGGTGTGCCCTCAGGAACGGCCCAAACATCACAAGCAAATTTGAAGTTTCTTAAATAGTCCAGAAATCTTTCGTCGAATATATTCTTTTCTCTAAGATATTCAATGTCTTTTTCCGAAAAGTGTAGATTGTCCAAATAGTCGCATACCTGCTGGACACCTGCCATTATGGCAAAGCCACCGCCGTCGGGAACCTTTCTGAAGAACAAATCAAAATAAGCTATTTCCTCGGAAATGCCTGATTCCAGATAACCGTTGGCCATGGTTATTTCATAAAAGTCCGTCAGCATGGACATATTGTCTCTAATTAACATCTGTTTCTCTCCGTTGTAAGCAAAGAATGTAGTAGGTTTTTTTATCTTTTGTCGCTGGCATTAAGTACATTTTTAATCTTGTGCTGAACCATGCGAGTAATAGCATCGCGGGCAGGTCCCAGATATTTTCTTGGATCAAATTCTGCCGGGCTTTCCACCAGAACTCTACGTATTTCAGCGGTCATTGCCAAGCGAAGGTCCGTATCGATATTAACCTTGCAGATACCCCACTTGGTGGATTCGCGAATCATGTCCTCCGGAACACCCTGAGCTCCTGGGATTTCTCCTCCAAACTGGTTGCAGCGATCTACAAATTCCGGAAGAACAGTAGAAGCACCGTGAAGTACTAAAGGAGTATTAGGTATTAAGCTGTGGATTTCCTTTAGTCTTTCAAAGTCAAGGTATGGATCTCCCTTGAATTTATATGCGCCATGGCTTGTGCCTATGGCTATGGCCAAGGAGTCTACTCCTGTACGTTCAACAAATTCTGCAGCCTCTTGAGGATCTGTAAAGGTGGCGGAGCGAGCATCTACTTTTACATCGTCTTCTACTCCTGCCAGCTTGCCTAGTTCAGCTTCCACCACAACTCCGTGATCATGGGCGTATTCAACCACCTGCTTGGTAAGGGCAATGTTCTCTTCAAAGGGATGCTTGGAGCCGTCAATCATAACGGAGGTGAAGCCGCCGTCCACACAGGACTTGCAGATTTCAAAATCTTCACCGTGATCCAAGTGAAGGGCCACATCCAGACCGGTGTCTTCAATGGCTGCTTCCACCAACTTAAGTAGGTATATCGGTTTTGCGTATTTTCTGGCACCGGCGGAAACCTGAAGGATAAGGGGAGCATTCTCTTCCTTTGCTGCATCCATAATACCCTGGATGATTTCCATATTGTTTACGTTGAACGCGCCAACGGCATAGTCACTGTTAAGTGCCTTGGCAAACATATCTTGAGAAGTTACAAGAGCCATATTGACCTCCTTAGTAATAGTGCTTAATCATTAATTATTAATTCATGGGTTTGGTTACTTCTTCTGCTATCTTTGATTGGCTGGTGCCCGGTGGGAATGTGAAGGTATTGGCCTTGATATCTGTTGGATCAAGGTTATTAACCTCGCAAATAGCGGCAAAGTCTTCATAGGAAGTGAAGAGGCCGGCATCCACCAAAGCCTGGGCGGCTTCCGTGGCACTACCCTCAGAAGTGGTAACAGTAACCTCAGACCTTAAAACACCTCCGGTCCAAAGCCTATTGTTCTTGGGTCCGGAACCGGGTTCGGCAGGTTCTTCGCTACTGGTTTCCGTGGACTCAGCTATATCGTCCACCAATTCAGTGATGGACTGTGTTGTAGTTGCTTCTTCAGCGGTGCTTTGGATTTCAGCTGCCAATACGCTTGGGTAATCCATTATGGAATTGATTCGCCAATATATGATAGCTGCAGCAGCCAATAGGATAAATAGTATTACAACTAAATCATTCCAGTTGTATAAAAAATCTTTAACTCTCTTCAATTGTAATCCCTCCCTTAAACTCTACATATTATACTATGAATAATTAGATTTTGCACACCTATCCTCCTTGTTGTATAATTCATCTTGTGATATATTTAGAAATCGGAGAAAACGAAGCGGGCCAGAGGCTGGACAGGTTCCTGCGAAAATACTTGAAAAATGCCCCTCTTTCGGCAATTTACAAAGCTATCCGCAAGGATATTAAGGTAAATAATAAGAGGGAAAACGAAAGATATGCCCTTAAAAGTGGGGATGTTCTGACTTTTTATTGTACTCAGGAGGAACTGGAGGCTTTAACTAAAAAACCGGAAAGAAATAGAGCCAAAAGGCAGTTTGAAATATGCTATGAAGATGACAATTTGCTCATTGTAGACAAACCCTTTGGTCTACTTACCCACGGAGATGGGAAGGAAAAGAAAAACCATCTGGCCAATCAGGTTGTGGACTATCTGATTGAAACGAAATCATACGATCCGAGAAAGGAAAAAACCTTTTCTCCGGCTTCGGTTAATAGACTTGACAGAAATACCACCGGTCTGGTGATTTTCGGTAAGAATAGTGAAAGCTTAAGGGAACTAAACAAACTAATACGCACCGGTGACTCTGTTGAAAAATATTATCTAACCATTGTTTGGGGAGAGATGAAGGCACCTCTGGATTTGGAGGGGGCCATGATAAAAGACTCTCGTAGGAATTTGGTGACTTTGCTGGATGAGGCAGATGACAAATCCAAAACCATGCGAACAATTGCAGAACCGGTTAAGGTTAGAGGAGGTTATACTCTTGCCAGAGTAAGGATTCTAACGGGAAGAACCCATCAGATTAGAGTCCAGTTGGCAGAGGCAGGTTACCCACTTGTGGGAGATCCCAAATATGGAGATAAGAAGTGCAACAGAATTGCAAGGGAGCGCTTTGATTTAGGAACTCAACTGCTTCATGCAGAGAGATTGGTTTTTAACATTAAAGATGGACCTTTGTCCTATCTTAATGGAATGGAAATCAAAGCAAAGGTTCCCGAAAGATTTAGAAAGATAGAGACGGAATTATTTAAATAATTGGGGATAGGATAATAAATTGAGAAGTAGAAGATTTAAGGATATAGAGGATCCGGCGGTAATAAGAGCTACTGCTGGTGGCGCAGATATGAGCGACGACAGGGGAGCTTTTGTAACTGAAGAAAAAGAAACTAAGGGTTATTGGATTAAGGAATGGCTGAAGGAAATTATTCTTGCTATTATAATTGCTATTGTTGTAATGCAATTCATAAAGCCGACAATTGTAAAGCAACGTTCCATGGAACCCAATTTCTATACAAATGATTATCTGTTGGTAAGTAAGCAATCCTATAAGCTTTTTCATAATAGCCCTGAAATGGGAGATGTCATCATATTTGAAACCAACCTAAAAACCGATGCAGGGGATGAAAAGCTTTTGATAAAAAGAGTAATAGGTCTCCCCGGTGATGTAATCTCCATCAAGGAAGGCAAGGTATACGTTAACGGTAATATGATAGATGACAGCTATACACAGGACCAGTTTACCAACGGTGAATTAGAGGATGTGGTGGTTCCGGAGAATAAATTATTCTGCCTGGGTGACAATCGAATGGTTAGTGTGGACAGCAGAAGCACCGATGTAGGCTTTGTTGACTATGAACAAATCATCGGCAAGGCTGTATTCCGTATCTATCCCTTCAAAGATTTTGGAACCATATTTAATCCATATAAATAACAAGAAGCGCAGGTTTACTAAAGAATTCAGCGCAGCAAATCAAGAGAAATATTATGGCAGCAAAGAAGGAAAGAAAACTTGTGGCGAACAATAAAAAGGCTCGCCACGATTATTTTCTGGAAGAAATAATAGAAGCCGGTATTGCTTTGACGGGAACGGAAATAAAATCCGTTCGTAGTGGCAAGGTCAGTATCAAAGAAAGCTACGCCAAGGTTGATAATGGCGAGCTGATTTTGTATGGCATGAATATCAGTCCATATAAGGAGGGGAATAGGTTTAATGTGGACCCTGTTAGACCAAGAAGGCTGCTTGTCCATAAGAGGGAAATCAGGAAGCTAATAGGAGCAACAACACAACAGGGAATGACCATAGTTCCACTTCAAATGTATATAAATGAAAGAGGCTTAGCAAAGGTGGAAATTGCTCTGGCCAAAGGAAAGAAGAATTACGACAAGAGAGAGGCCATAGCCAAGAGAGACGCACAGAGAAGTATGGATAGAGCCATAAGAAAGAAGGGATAAGAAAATGGATATTGGAGCAATGTTTAAAATAAAGGATGCCTGGGGAAAGTTTACTGCAAATCATCCAAGGATTCCGGGTTTCCTGGATTCCATAAAGGATAAGGGCTTTGTTGAGGGTCAAGAAATAGCCATCGCAGTAAGATATCCTGATGGTACGGAATTCAAGACCGGAATCAAGGTACAGAAGACGGATCTGGATTTGCTAGACCTGGTTAAATAATATATAATCAGGGTAACATAAAAATATATGGGGATGTCAGGTTTCGACGGGGGTAGAGAAACCGGATAAGCGAGCCGTGGACGCCGGATCCACGTAAAAAGCTGGCCGTTTAAACACAAACGCAAAAAGTGATAATAATTTCGCATTTGCTGCTTAATTGATGCAGCCCGCGCGTCATGCCCGGTTCACCTGCAGGCTGGGGTCATGGCGTCGACTATGCAGGAAAACTTCGTTGTGACTCCCGTAACAACGAGGGACTAACGGGATAACTCGGGCTGTGGCCTGCCGATGGGCAGCAGTCTGGGCGAAAACTCAATCATCGGATGCGCTCGGAGAAAGTCTAGTGGACGTGCTTTCGGACATGGGTTCGATTCCCATCATCTCCACCAAACGTTAAATATGCGAACACAAGTCTAAAGGACATACGTGTTCGCATATTTTTTTTATTTACTGGCGTCTCCTTTGTTAGATTCACGGGCCTCGCAGTCTGTGGTAAAATACTGCCATAGGATGGCATACGAAAGCGGAGAATTTTTTTAATAACGGAGATTAATTAGGAGGAAGAAGAATGAAAATCAGTACTTTTAATCCACAGATTATTACAAGTGATGCTGAATCACTCGTCAAAGTTTTTGAGGCCCTTGGTTTTGATAAGCGACATCAGCAAGAGGGGATAGGGGATCTGGATGTGACGGGAATTAGAATGAAAGACAGCGACGGCCATTATGTTGACATTTCGGAAGTGGATATTGGCCTAAAGGAAGACAAGGTTGCAATCCGCATGAATGTTGATGATTTTGATGAGGCTTATGAAAAACTGGAGGCGTTGGGATTTAAGAATATATACGGTTATCATCAAGTTGATACCAAAACTGCGAAATCCGCAATGATGATTTCTCCGGGTGGATTTGGAATAAACTTGATAGAGCATAAAAAATAGCCGGTGTCGGCATTATAGAAAAGCAGGCGACTATACATTTGATGGTCGCCTTTTTTCTTGAAAGAGAAAGGAACGAGAGATAACGGAATGACGCCCAATCGATGATAAAAATTTGAAATCCATAAAAAATAAAAAATTTAAAAAACTCCTTGACAAAGCGTTATAGAAGTGTTATTGGCATGACAGAACAAATAACTGTCTTGACACTGTAAGGCTTCAGCCAGGACAGCAAAGACATTTTTGTAAATCAAATATTCTTTAACAGTTATAATTGAGGAGGGAACAAAAATGAGTATTCAGAACGCAAAAAGCACATTAAAGATTTTAGGTATTTTATCTGTTATTCTAGGTATTTTCGGAGTAATTGCTGGTCTTGGACTGGTTGCAGGTGGTGGACTGTTCGGTGCTGACACTCTAATGTCAGGTAAGGTTACGACCGCTGATGGTGCTGAAACTGTCAGCATGGTAACAGGAATGGTTATGGCTATGGGAATCTTTACTGCAGTTTCTGCTTTGGTAGATGTTCTTCTGGGAGTATTCTCCGTAAGAGCATCCAAGGATTTCAGCAAGATCAATCCTGCATACATCCTTTCAATAATTGCCCTGGCATTATCCGTAATCAGCCTGTTTATGAACTTTGCTGAATTCAATCTTTCAACTCTGCTCTCAGCACTTCCAAGCATCGTATTCAGCGCAGTACTTTTCCTGGCAGCAAAGACTGTAAAAGAAGAGAATACACATCATCATGCATAAAAGCATGTGAAATAAACGAAGCCTAGTAGCTGCAAGCCTTAGTGGCTTGCAGCACTTTTTTAAGAAGTAAAATGAAGTGGAGGAGTAAAGAAATGAATATTGCAAAGATTTCTGCAAACGGTCAGATATCCCTTCCAATAGAAGTGCGTAGGACACTTGGAGTTGAGCCCGGTGACAAGGTGATATTCGTTCAGAACAAGAAGGGAGAAATGGTCATCAAAAGCGTGGCCTCAACATCTTTGATAGAGGAAGATTAATAATCCGCAAAAAGAGGAAAAAGTATTAGCCTATATGTTGATTGAATCGGAGAAACGTATTATGAATAAGAAAAATATCTTAAAGAAATTGATAAGCACATTGCTAGCTTTCCTTCTTGTTTTGGGAATGGTACCGATGGGAAGCGGTGTTGCTTTTGCTGAGGAGAATAACGAAAACACCATCACTGTTACGATCCACTTTTCATCTGTAGATGGCGACGACCTAATGGATCCAATTAAGATTACAGGCGTGGCTCCGGGAACAACTCTAAATGAAGCCATTGAGGAAGCTATTAAGGCTGAGGCTATACCAAGGACTTTCTTTGTAAAGGAGGGTTACAGGTCTTGGACTTCGCTTACACCGAAACCCCTTTCATACTATGCCTCCCTTCCATTGGAAACATGGTGGGATGAAATGTATGCGGATCGTGAGGCCGCTGATGCAACAGAATTATACGAAGACAAAGATTTTTATGCTCACATGTATAAGTATGTGGACACACCAATCTTCGTAACCGTTGATGCACCCAAATGTGGTGTAGAGACTACAACTCCTGCAAAGCCAAATCCTGAAGGTGACTACGACAAATATGATTGGGAGAGTCAAATCAATCTTCCTGTTATGACCTTTGATGACAGTTCCAAAGAAATACTTGATTTATATTCGACATGGGCCAGATGGATTAACGAAGAGGAGTTTGTGGCCTCGGAATCATATGTGCCATTCAATGGCAAATTTGTCGGCGGCGAGAAGTATTATATAGATATAACATTTGACCCAAAGCCCGGCCTGCTTTTCTCTGAAAAATGCATACATGATAGTGAAATAGAAGTGCCCGGAGATGTAGACTTTGATATAGTAGATTCGTTTTATATGCCTTTTCTGGCAGGACTCACTATAACAGTGCCTGCTGAACACGTACCGGGTGAATGGGAAGCTGATGAAAATGATCCGACCAAGGAAGTTAAAAAGTGCACCGGTTGCGGTACGGTTATGGAAACGCGCAACAAGCCTGTGCATACAGTTACTATTCATTTTTCATCTATCGATGGCGAGGACTTAATGGATCCCATCGTCATTGAGAACATTCTTGATGGCACGACCCTAAAAGATGCAATTGAAGGAAGCGGAAGAGAGTGCTACGGTACACTCTTCGAAAAGGACGGATATCAAAGGTACAAGCTCTACGTTCCCGAACCCTTCTCCCATTACCTTTCATTGGGAGATGAGTGGTATACACAGATGCGCGCCGCCAACGTTGGATCATCCACAGCTATAACAGAAGATATGGAATTGTATATTCCAATGGTTAAGCATATTACAGTACCGATTGAAGCTACTATTACTGCACCAAAGTGCGGAACAGAAACCAATACAGAAATAATCGGTCAACTCGATGACGACAGACCTGAATACGATTGGGATAACCAAACCAATTATCCTGTTGTGACAGCAAAGGAAAATGGTGAATATGCAGGCGGAGAGCTCTATGCCAATTGGATAATGGAGAATAGCGCATCTACCCCGTATATCGGAAAGTTCATTGGCGATGAATACTACTATGTGGATCTTTGGTTTGACAGCATCCCCGGTTATGGCTTCATGAAAGGTGATGACGTTAAGGTTAACGGCGGGGAGGTATCGGATCCATTTGTTATCAGTCCTTCATTCTATGAGATGACAGTCAAGGTTCAGGCTCAGCATGACTGGGGCGAGTGGACAGCTACGAAAGAAGCAACTGCTACAGAAGATGGTGAGGAGACTCGTATCTGCACAGGATGTCACAAGGAAGAAAAGAGATCAATACCAGCAAAGAATAGCGAAACGAAGGATGATGACAATGCGAGCGACGCCAATAAGAACGACACCAATAAGAGCAATACATCTATAAAGACGTCAAGTACCGCGCCAAAGACAGGGGACGAGAATCATCCATGGTTATATGCAGGACTCATTTTATTATCACTAATGATTATAGTTTTATACACTAAATTTTTCTCAAGATGTAATTCGAAAAAGGATAATGGATAAGTTAGCAAGAGGTAGTCACTGATGAAAAAACGGATTATTACGACATTGATTGTGGTGATGACCATAATCTCAATTAGTGGCTTGGACATACCAATATACATGTTACATTAGATACATATGCGGATGTCTTTAGCAGAATGAACTTTGACTCCCATCATCTCCACCATAATTTTTGCCTTGGAAGCATAAAAACTCCAAGGCTTTTTCTTTGCAAACAAACTAAGAAGGAGGATCATGGGTCTAAGCAATAATTGACACAGCAGCTGCATGAAGGTATATTGTATTTAAAGAATAAAGGAGGTACAGGAGTGATCTGCAGATAATTGTGACACGATAGAATACGGAGAATTATAACCGTGTTTTTTTCGTGCGCTCATTTCTGCGAGGATCAGCTCCTTTTTTGGTGCCCGCAACAGTAACTGTAAATACGCATAAATCAATGATATATGAAAAGAGGACAAATAATGGAACAGTTAAGACTAAGAAGAAGTGCTCGTAAGGATTCGGAACGAATAGAGGAACTTATCAGTGATTATTACTTTAAACTCGTACCGGTGCTTGATGGATTTAGTAAAGAAGAAGAAACAGTTTGTAAAAAAATCGTAGATAAAGATGGTAATATCATCGCCGGCTGTACCGGATATATCTTCCCGTGGGGCTGTATGTATGTCGATGACATGTGGGTGGATGAGAAATATCGCCTGCAAGGACTCGGCTCGATAGCTCTTCAAGCGGTTGAAAAGGTTGCCGAAAGCAAAGGATGCCATCTTATCTGGGTAGGCACATGGGATTTCCAAGCCAAACCCTATTATCTGAAACATGGATATGAAGTTTTTGCTACCTTGAAAGACTGTCCTGTAGGCCATGAGGATTATCAGCTGGCTAAACGTCTTGATGGAAATCAGCCCAAAAGAAAGAGCAAGCCCATAGAATATGAAATTATGGACGGGTCGGAAGAAGATGCCGAATTCATATGCGACCAGCTCGATGAAGGCTTTAATAAGGAGCACCTTGAGATAAAACACGATTACATCAAGATCAACAGAAAACTGGTCAGCAAGGACGGCAAAGTCGTCGCTGCGATAATGGCCGGAGTGACTGAAATCGATACCGGCTGGATCTGGAAGATCTGGGTGGATGAAGATTACCGTCATCAGGGATTAGGAACGCTGTTATTAAAACATTTTGAAAAGAAGGCAAAAGAAAAAGGCGCGACCAAAATTATTTCTGAAGAAATATATGACTGGAATATCGGTTTCTTCGAAAAGGCCGGATATAATGTTGCAGGTGAATTAAAAGATCTTCCAAAAGGCCACACTCTCTACATTGTGGATAAAGACCTATTAACATAAGTCGAAAATTGTCCTGTCCTTGAATGTGAGGTTATGTCCTAATTTGTTGAACTTGTCGCTTGTGGAATACGTGACGGAATATTATAATTAATAGAAGATATGACCACTCTTTTCGACTGGATTATAAGGGGATTACTGGACATGAATAGGATTAAGAAAAAGACGAAAAAAGCAATATCATTAGTATTGGCGATTGTATTTGTTTTTTCTCTAGTTACCACCAGTGTATTTGGGGAAGATACTGATGGCTCCTATATAACAGAGGGGGACTATCAATATACATCCAATGAAAATTTCAACAAACAGCTTCCGGATAGCTTTGTCTTCAGGGAAGACTGTTTTATGCGCTCTTCTTATCTGGGCTGCTGCCATCTTGCAGAGCTTTCTGCCCAGGTCGCCATTAGTACCGCCAGTTGGTACGGGCCAAATGAAGACATGTATGAAGTAGATGCATCTGACTTTGAGCACAATGCTAAGAACATGCTTAAGGAAATGGGGTTCGAGAAGGTTTCAGCTAACGCTTATTGTTCCATGAATCCTCTTACGGATTCTGCTGCTTGTGTTGTGGGGATGAGAACTATCAAATCCTACGGCAAGGATTACACTCTTCTCGCAGTTATACCAAGAAGTGCAGGATATAAGCAAGAATGGGTTGGGAACTTTGATGTAGGAACGGGAGATATTCACAAAGGCTTCAAGGCCGCACGTGACGAGGTCCTCCGATTCACAAAAAACTATATCGCGGAAAACAACATCACAGGAGATTTAAAGGTTTGGACTGCAGGACACAGCCGAGGTGCTGCGGTTTCCAATATGTTGGGAGGCTTTTTTGCCACTGCCGGTGAGGACTACTTGGGCAGTGCCGTAACCTTAAAACCTGAGGATGTTTATTGCTATACATACGCCACGCCGCGAACCATCAAAGACGGCGCCTCAAAGGAAGAGGTTTTTTCTGTAGAAGGCGCAAGAGGGGGCATATATGAAA
The DNA here is from genome assembly GCA_017941085.1 of Bacillota bacterium. GTDB lineage: Bacteria > Bacillota > Clostridia > Peptostreptococcales > Anaerovoracaceae > Eubacterium_B. Next base: position 61,360 of record JAGAXF010000005.1, on the reverse strand, counting down.
AGGACTCCCCGGGCGAAGCGTGGACATATACAGAGGGCGGAACCGTAGATATCGATGGAGAGGAATATGGTGGAGTGCGAAACTTCCCACTCCCTTATGACCTAATAACAATACTTCCCCCTCCGAAATGGGATTTTGAATATTTCGGAAGCGTTCATAATCCGGAAGGATGCGTCACTGTTGATGACATGCTGAAGGAACTTAGCGATATAAGCCCTTATGCCCATGACAGATTCCTGGAAAGTGGTGACCATAGAAATTTCGAATGCAAAACTTTTGATCTGCCGTCTCTTTCTATAGTTCCGGATGAAAATGGAAATATAGACTCCATGGAAACTTTGATAAATCAAAGACTGGCAGGCCTCATGGCTCCCGCGGAAACAAATGTTGACTACGTGGAGGGAGACTATCAGGAAACCCTTATGGCGGTGGCTGGACTTTACGGAATGCTGCTCCCGAGTTTTAATGGTGGCATTACACTTGACGTCAACGGCTATATTAAGCCTTTGCTTTTTATCTATCTTTCTTATGCAAAGGAGAGATTGGTTGAGGAAGGTAGAACCCCAGATGATGATAATCAAGCAATAGAAGCGATAATGGCCGATTTGATTGAGTTTATAACGGGAGAAACATTAGGCGAAGATGCCTCTGTGGATGAGGTCTTGGGCGTTATTTGTAAATTCCTTGCCGACCACGAGGGAGAGGCGTTAAGCGAAACGGCGATTTCCGGTTTGGCAGGTGTAATTCCGGACAATTTTAAAGCAACTCTCGCAGACAGTTTCTCAGTATTTTGTCCAAATGTAGATGACGAGAATCCGCCAACTCTGGAAGAAACCTTAAAAGCATATATAAAAGCCTGCGCCTATGGTGCTGACCCAAATAGCGAAGCTGCAGAAATCGGTGGATATGACGATCCTGCAAGTGTTAGAGCGCCTTTATACCTCTTGCTAATGTTTGCCACTTATTCCGGAGAATTGCCTGAAGAATATGTAGAGGTGCTTGGAGCTATAGGCACTGGATCTGGGCCTGCGAAGGATCTTATCCCTCTGGTAATGAAGCTTCTCATGACTGAGAGGGACGATGCCGGTGCTGTGATAGAAGAGTATCATTCACTGGATGAGGCGGCAGATGCATATGCATTAAAAGCCTTGGATTTACTTTTGCTCGAGGCAATAAACGACACGAGGACAATCTACGGAGACTACGGCGACGCGTATTATGCCGACGTTCTGGGACATTACAATACAACAAAGACCAACATAAGCAAATTTAGAAAACTAATCACATACGGATTATTCTTTACGGAAGGCGAACCATATAGCGCCGAGTCTTCCCTCAGAAACGGAATCACCTTTATCGGTAATGTAGGTATTGTTCCTCTTGCTCACTATAACGAAGTGTACATAGCTTGGGCCAGAGCGGTTAAGAATGCTGACTGCGGAAATTGCCACCACTACATTGAACATATTGAAAGCAAAAGCCCTACCTGCAAGGAGAAGGGAATGAAGGCCCATTGGATTCTTCATGATGTGGATGGGGAAAGATATTTCTTAGACAGAAATCTCGGCGAAGAAATTGCGCTATCGGAAGCAGAGATAGACAAGCTTGTCCACGAACCTTTGGCTCCGGTTCAGGAAAGTCGAGTAGAACCAACCAAGACCAAGGACGGTTATTACGATGAGGTTGTATACTGCAAGGTCTGTGGTGAAGAATTGTCCCGAAAGAGAATTGTAATCCCTGCCAAAGGTGAGGATAAAAAAGCGGCACCTACAGGAGATTATAGTCTAATATCACTGTGGACAATTCTGATTCTTGGAAGTTTCATGGCCATTGCTTTGATGGGTAGGCTGCGGAATTCCAACAGATCTACACGAGCAAAATGAAATAGAGATAAAAAAATTATGGGACTTTTTCAGGCGCCGACGCCACACAGGAACGATTACATATCAAATCTTATGTTCAAGGAACGAAGTTTTATGAGAAATATATAGCTGACTATTAACAAAGAGAGTCAAGTTCATAAGGCATTCCGATTTGTCAGACGGAGATTGCTACCGTGACGAAATAATTAGAAAGTGGAGTTGAGATTAGAATGGATAAGATTATTTATGTGGTTGCAATATTGTTAATAGGGTACGCTGTTTACGGTACTGTACAAAGAGTACGAGGTAAGGCAAAGTCAATCTGTTGTGGTTCATCCGCACCTGTGAAATCAAATAAGATTAAAGATAGAAATGAAGAACATTATCCATTCAAATATCATTTAGATATTGAAGGAATGAGCTGTAGCAATTGCGCTGCCCGTGTAGAGAATGCACTAAATAGCGATGACGATATTTGGGCGAGAGTTAACCTTAGTGAAGCGAGAGCAGAGGTTCTATCCAAAGTGGAGAAAAGCGAGGATACCCTAAGAAACCTTCTAGATAATACGGGATACAAAGTGACTGGAATAAGTCAAACTACATAGGTCTTAAAGAGACCTTGATATTCCGTTGCCGGAGAAACCAGGCTAATCGTTTTTCATTGCCACCCTGACATGCGAACCCGCCATACGGCGGGTTTTGTCATATCATAAGGAATACTTGATGAAAAAAACGTTGAAGAAACGGAATATTTGAAGAAAATAAATATTGAAAAAACGGAATAATTAGTATTCAATAACATTGAAGAAATGGAACTTCTAACAAGAGACGATAGCAGCTTTAAGTTATATGTTTCAGATACGGGGTTATTTGTTACGATGATGTTTATGGATAGACCGAGTACAGAAAATGAAATCTATGCAAAACTTCTATCAGATAAGTTACCGGCCAATCTGGGATATCTATATGAAAATGTTGTTGCGCAAATGCTTACCGCGGCAGGAAGAGAATTGTATTATCATACTTGGGAAAAAGAAAATAGCACGCATTATTACGAAATAGACTTTCTGCTATCCAAAGGAACAAAGGTAGATACGATGGAAGTTAAATCCTCCGGGGTCGGTAAACACGAATCCCTTAATGCATTTAGAAATAAGTATTCAAATACTGTAGGGGAAACAATTATCATTTCACAAAAGGATCTAAAAAAGGAAGGCAACTTGAGATTTGTGCCAGTATATATGACGACATTTTTATCTGAAAGAAGAAATTCTGAGGAACAAACGAAATAATGTTTAACGCAACAAACGGACAAATTAATGCCGCAGGAGAGACGACGGATTATATCTCTTTTGGCAGGGGTACGAAAAACCTTATCATGATTCCCGGAGTAGGCGATGGGCTGAAGACCGTGAAAGGCATGGCGATTCCCTTTGCCTTTCTTTATCGTGCACTCGCAAAAGACTTTAAGGTGTATGTTTTCAGCAGACCCGTAAATCTCAAGCCCGGAGCAACAACAGAAGATATGGCGGAGAGTCTCTTTGAGGCTATGAAGAAGCTGAACATATCAAGTGCGTCCATAGTCGGCGTTTCCCAAGGAGGGATGATAGCTCAATATCTCACACTAAACCATTCTGAGGTTGTTGAAAGGCTTGTTCTTGTGGTGACTTTAGCTAGGCCAAATCCAACGGTTATTTCGGTCATAAATCGCTGGACGGAAATGGCAAGGAAGGGCGACTATAAAGGAATCATGCTTAGCACAGCAGAATTGTCTTATTCACCAAAGAAGACGAAACAATCAAAGTTGGCGTACGGCTTGCTGGGGTCTATCAGTGAACCGAAAAGCTTTGATCGTTTTTTAATCCAAGCCGATTCCTGCATAACTCATGATGCTTATGAAAGACTTGAAGAAATTAATTGCCCGACATTAGTGATAGGAGGAACTGAGGACAAGATTGTTTCAGGTGAATCATCAAAGGAGTTAGCGGAAAGGATTCCAGGCAGCGAACTATTTATGTACGAGGGCTTGGGACATGGCCTCTATGAAGAAGCAAAGGACTTTATTCCCAGAGTAGCAGAGTTTTGCAAGCGATAACTAAAAAGTCCTTGACTTTTGGCTGTTGGATCAGTGAGTAAGAGCATTAGGAGGAAGCATTATGGAATGCCTTATAAAAACCAAAAGACTTGAAATATATGAAGCGTCTGATAAAGACGTGGATGTGATTATTGAAATTGAGTCTCATCCTGAAAATAGGAATTATGTGTGGTTAGGGACTCCAGACGAACATCGTGATGAGATAAAGAGTCCAAATTACCTGTTGCTGTTATTTGAAGATACTGATACAGAAACTGAGTGGGATCCCATTAGTAGAGGGTATCCGAATGTGCCTCCTAGCATAAAAGGCTTTGCATTAATCAATCTGAACTATGAGTCTAACATTTTTGAGATAAGAAGAATTGCAATTACTGAGAAAGGTAAGGGCTATGGCAGAGAGTCCATGGAGGGGCTTATCAGGTATGCATTTGAAGAGACTGAGACCAATAGGCTTTGGTTGGATGTATACCCTGACAATATTTCAGGTATAAAACTTTATGAATCGCTAGGAATGCATAAAGACGGAGTCCTCCGTCAGAACTACAAAGCCGAGCGCGGTTATTTAGATCAAATTGTTTATTCCGTGCTGAGGAGCGAATACAAGAGATATAATAATGAATACAGCGACCCCGACATTTAAAAGGAGGTCTTTAATGAAAGTGATAGATTTAACACATATATTCTCGGGTGTAAAGGTATTTTGACATTAGAAAAAACCTTGAATGTAAAGAACGTTTGATAGACGAGCGCTTAAGGTTTCGATAGTATGAGCTCGTAAGGAGGACAACCAGATGGAACTAGGTAAAAGATTAAAAGAATGCAGAGCAAAATCGGAAATGACGCAGGAAGAATTAGCGGATAAGCTTTATGTTTCCAGGCAAACCATATCTAGCTGGGAAAACGATAAAAGCTATCCGGATATTCACAGTCTTTTAATGATTAGTGATCTGTTTGGTGTCTCGCTTGACTCATTGATAAAAGGAGATATCGAAATCATGAAAGAAAAAGTCGAACAAACAAAAATCAAAAGCTTCCAGAGGGACAGCAACATCTTTGCGGTGCTGATTATAGTTTGCATCGTATCAGCCTTGCCGCTTTATAAGTGGCTGGGTATTCCTGGTGGCGCAATATGGCTAATTATAGCTGGCGCAATGATATATTTCGCTTTCAGGGTTGAGAAGGTAAAGAAGGAAGAAGACATTCATACCTACAAAGAGATAGTTGCGTTTATGAATGGAGAAAAGCTTGACGGAATCGAGAAGGCCAGGGAAGAAGGCAAGAGACACTATGAACCAATCATAAAGCTTCTAGCCGGTGCGGTTGTGGGTGTGATTGTTGCAATGATTCTTTCTCGCTTTATGTAATAAGGAAATCAAAGAAGGAATATGTTCAGCATATTAAGAATTCCTTGACAATTGCTTACAGGATGGGCGATGAAATCTGTGTTTGTTAATCCGGATATTCGTCAAGATATGCCAGAGGTCGCAAATGCGGCCTCTTTTTAGATTAATATAATGGTTGAATCTATCCTAAAATTTATGTATAATATCTTCGGGAGGTAATTATCATGACAATAGATACAAATACTTTGGTTTCAATATCAGATGCAAATCAAAATTTCTCAAAGGTCACTAAGCTAGTAGATAAATTTGGCTCTGCAGTCATACTGAAGAACAATGTCCCCCGGTATATTGTCGTTGAATTCAAAGAGGCAGAGGAAATGGAAGTGGCGACAAACGAAGAAGTGCTTGCGGCATCCAAGAAGCTCATGAAAAATAATAAGAAGGTTTATGAGGTTCTTGCAAAGTGAAGATTCTGACAAAGGAACAAATAATATCACTTCATGATGCGCTTATAAAGGAACATGGCGGAACGAACGAGCTTAGAGATGAAGGCTTGCTGGATTCAGCAATCAGTACTCCCTATCAAACCTTTGGGGGCGTGGATTTATATCCGAGCATTGTAGAAAAAGCTGGACGATTGGGGTATGGTCTTATAAAAAACCATCCTTTTGTTGATGGCAATAAAAGAATCGGAACTCATGCCATGCTAGTTTTGCTTGTCATTAACAATGTCATACCAAAATACAGCGAAAATGAATTGACAGAGCTTATTTTAGGTGTAGCTGCAGGCGAGGTTTCTGGTGAAGAACTTACCAGTTGGTTAGTCGAACATATAACCAAGGAATAATGTTGAACGCATCAAACGGACAAGTGAATATCGCAGGGGAGAGCCTTCGCATGGATAAATAAGTGGGAGAAGGACTGGGAAGAATTCATTGGTAACTTTATATTAAATCGCTGATTTTTTTATCGTAAAAGAAGTCAGAGATTTTGTCGTAGAATTCTTTCCACATAGGGAGTGTTTCGCAGTAGGAGGCTCTTGGACAGGGCGCTGCATTTTCTTCCAGGCAAGCAACTGGGGCAAGGGTACCTTCCATTATTTCTAGAATCTCTGCCACAGTATAATCTTCCGGTTTTCGAGATAGCTTATATCCTCCGCTTTTCCCCGGCTTACCTTCAAGCAGTCCTGCTTCTACCAGATCCTTGACAATTATCTCAAGATATTTTTTTGAGATGTCCTGGCTTAGGGCCACATCTTTTAAGGCAACATAATTATCATCTTGGCGTTTAGCCAAGTCGATCATAAGCCTTATTGCATATCTACCTTTAGTTGAAAACAATTTATACCCCCACGGTTTTCACATTTTTTTTGAATACAGCAAAGAATAATTCTACAAATATTATATATATTATATATGCCTTGTATGGATAATTTCAAGGCAAGAAATTGCCTATTGACATAGTAGGTAATTAGTGATATATTAGCTCCATTGTAAAAGTGAAAGGTCATAAATACTTATGAAATTTGGAAGAAATAATTGGACAATGTGTATGCGAATGCTAAGCTCCCGGGCATGTAGGATGGCTGGTGTCTTTGCTTGTGCATGCATGGACCAAATACAGTTCCAAAGACCTTTTTACGAATGTGACTGATTTTAGCGAAAAGAAGGATTTGATTGTATTCGCCATAGGCCCGGGAGTAAATGCCTCCGGGCTTTTTGTTTTCAGAAAATCAAAGATATCAAAAGGAATAATCAATAAAGAAGGAGAATAGAAAATGAGTAATTATAAGTTTGAAACATTGCAACTACACGTAGGACAAGAAAAGGCCGATCCGGCAACAGATGCCAGAGCCGTTCCAATCTATCAGACTACGTCATATGTTTTTCACAATAGCCAACACGCAGCAGACAGATTCGGTCTAGCTGACCCGGGAAACATCTACGGACGTTTAACCAATTCTACACAGGAGGTTTTAGAAAAAAGAATTGCAGCTCTGGAGGGAGGTAGCGCAGCTCTTGCTGTGGCCTCCGGGGCTGCAGCAATTAGCTATACCATAGAAGCTCTGGCTTCAGCAGGGGAACACATTGTTGCACAGAAGACGATTTATGGTGGCACATACAATCTTCTTGCTCACACTCTTCCCGACTATGGAATCGAAACAAGTTTCGTGGACATTCACAATCTGGATGAAGTGAAAAGGGCCATCAAAGAAAACACAAAGGCTATCTTCATAGAGACTCTTGGCAATCCCAACAGCGATATTCCAAATATTGAAGCTCTGGCTGAGATAGCCCATGGAGCAGGGATTCCCCTTGTTATAGATAATACCTTTGGAACGCCATACCTAATAAGGCCCTTTGAATATGGTGCGGATATCGTTGTTCATTCAGCAACAAAGTTCATCGGTGGACATGGAACAACCCTAGGGGGTATAATTGTTGAATCAGGAAAATTTAATTGGGGTGAGAACGGAAAATTCCCGAGTATAGCCAGTCCCAATGCTAGTTATCACGGCATATCTTTCTTTGATGCTGTTGGACCTGCTGCCTTTGTTACATACATTAGGGCAATTCTTTTGAGAGACAAAGGTGCGTCTATATCTCCCTTTAACGCATTTCTCCTTCTTCAAGGAGTAGAAACCCTTTCCTTAAGAATGGAGAGGCATGTGGAGAACACCAAGAAGGTAGTGGAGTTCTTGGTAAGCCATCCCTTGGTGGAAAAGGTGAACCATCCCTCTTTAGAGGAACATCCCAACCATGATCTCTATAAAAAATATTTTGAAAATGGGGGAGGTTCCATATTCACATTTGATATCAAAGGTGGAAAAGAAGCGGCGTGGAAATTCATAGACTCCCTTGAAATCTTCTCGCTTTTGGCCAATGTGGCAGACGTAAAAAGTCTGGTTATACATCCGGCCACCACCACCCATTCACAGCTTTCAGAAGAGGAACTTATAGATCAAAACATCACTCCGGGGACCATTAGACTTTCAATTGGAACTGAGCATATAGATGACATAATTCAGGACTTGAAGAAGGGGTTTGATGCAATACAATAAGAAAATATTGGAGGTAAAAAATGTCTAAAATATATAATGGTGTAAGTGATCTGGTTGGAGGAACTCCTCTGGTAAGGCTAAATAATATTGAGAAAGAATTTGGACTAAAGGCAACGCTTCTCGTTAAGCTGGAGTATTTCAATCCGGCAGGAAGCGTAAAGGATAGAGTTGCCAAGTCTATGATTGAGGATGCAGAGGCCAAGGGGATTTTGAAGGAAGGCGCCACCATAATCGAGCCCACCTCCGGAAACACAGGAATCGGCCTTGCCGCCATTTCCGCATCAAAGGGATATAAGGTGATTCTCACTATGCCTGATACCATGAGTGTCGAAAGAAGAAACATCTTGAAATCCTATGGAGCGGAAATTGTTCTTACGGAGGGCAGCAAAGGCATGAAGGGAGCCATTGAAAAGGCTGAGGAGTTGGTGGCTCAAACAGATGGAAGCTTTTTGGCAGGACAGTTTGTGAATCCGGCTAATCCAAAGGCGCATCTTGAAACCACCGGCCCTGAAATTTGGGAAGATACGGATGGTAAGGTGGATATATTTGTATCTTCCGTAGGGACAGGAGGAACCATAACAGGAACCGGTGAATATCTAAAATCAAAGTCTCCGGCCATCAAGGTAATTGCTGTTGAACCGGAGGATTCACCTGTGCTGTCCGGTGGAAATCCCGGACCCCACAAAATTCAAGGAATTGGTGCCGGCTTCATTCCGGAAATCCTAAATACTGATATCTTTGACCAGGTCTACAAAGCTTATGCCGATGAAAGTTTTGATGCATCGAAAACCTTGGCCAAGCTGGAGGGAATCTCCACAGGAATCTCCTCCGGAGCCGCCTTAAGCTGTGGTATCAATGAAGCGAAGAAGCCTGAAAATGAAGGCAAGATTATTGTAGTAATTCTTCCGGATAGCGGTGACAGGTATTATTCTACAACTCTGTTTGAATAAGGAAATGAGCAAGGGTATGAAAATAATCGATTTAATAAAAGAAGGAAAACCGAGTATTTCTTTTGAGGTTTTTCCACCAAAGAAGGATAGTGGGTTCAGTTCCATAGAAAAAGCCATAAGAGAAATAGCGGATTTAAAACCCGGCTTTATGAGCGTAACCTATGGAGCCGGTGGAGGTACAGATAAATACACTTTGGATATCGCCGAAGAAATTGAGCGAGACTTTGGAGTCCCTACCATTGCTCACGTAACTTGCGTTTCCTCCACTAAGGAAACAGTACTTGAGAGGATAAGGGATTTAAAGGAAGGTGGCATTCAGAACGTCATGGCCCTAAGAGGCGATCTTACTGAGGAGATAAAAGGGAACTTGGACAACCGAGAACTTGTCCACGCGGTTCAGTTAGTTAGACTTCTAAGGCAAAGCCAAGGAGATTTCTGCATAGGTGGAGCCTGTTATCCGGAAGTTCATCCTGAAAGCCCGAATCAAAAAACGGACCTAAAATATATAAAAGAAAAGGTGGATGCAGGTTGTGATTTTCTTACAACCCAAATGTTTTTTGATAACAATCTTCTATATAATTTCTTATACAAACTTAGGGAAATTGGTGTGACTGTTCCTGTGATTCCGGGAATAATGCCTATAACTAAAGGGAATCAAGTGGATAGAGCTATCAGGCTTTCCGGATCCCATATGCCTCAGAGATTTAAGGCTTTGGTGGACAAGTTCGGAGATGATCCCGACGCCATGAAGCAAGCGGGAATCGCCTATGCCACAGATCAGATTATTGATCTCTTTGCTAATGGAATAAACTATGTCCACGTCTATACCATGAATGATCCTTCTGTGGCAAAGGGAATTAAGGATAATCTTTCCGCAATAATTGGAAAGGATTTTTAGTTGCTTTGATGATAAGAGGTCTTCAGCTATGAGCCCGCAGATATATGTGAGAAATTACGACCTGCCTACAGTCAACATAAAAGAAGCCTTAAGGTATATGGGAGGAAAAGAAGAGGAGTCCACGCTTTCACTTCTCAGGGAATGCATTGAGGAATGCCTACCCCTTCTTTCCTACAAGGTTTGCTATGGATATTCGGACATAAAGGTGAATGAAGAGGAAGTTGAATTTTCTTTTGGTACATTTAGGAGTAAGCTCCTTGCAAAAAATCTAAAGGACTCGAGAGAGGCGGTTATATTTGGGGCCACCATAGGATTGGAAATGGATAGACTAATTTCCAAATACGGAAGACTGGCTCCCGCCAAGGGAGTTTGTTTTCAGGGTCTTGGATCGGAAAGGATCGAAGCATTGTGCGATGCTTTTAACAATGACATAAGAGAAGAAGAGATGAAAAAAGGTCGGAGTCTTAGGCCCCGTTTTTCTCCCGGGTACGGAGATCTTGCCCTGAACCATCAAAGAGAGATATTCGCATTCCTGGATTGCAAGAGAAAGATCGGTCTCAGTCTAAACGAAAGTATGCTTATGTCACCATCAAAGTCCGTAACTGCAATTATAGGAATCTCGGATTGTGGACAGCTTCCGGACTCCAAAGGTGACCAAGTAGATAAGTGCAGAAAATGTAGCAAGGTGGATTGTGTCTTTAGGGAAATAAAAGAATGAACATAAGAGAATATTTAAAAAGTGACAAACTTATATATCTTGATGGAGGTATGGGAACCATACTCCAAGAAAAGGGACTTTCTCCGGGAGAACTTCCCGAAACTTGGAATATAAAGAACCCTCAGGTTATTGTAGATATTCATAAATCTTATCTTGATGCCGGGTCCAATATAATCTATGCCAATACCTTCGGAGCCAATTCCCTTAAGTTTTCTGCCTCGGAGATAGAAGAAATTATTTCTTCTGCCATACAAAACGCCAAAGATGCTATAGAGAAATCAAAGGGAAACCAGGAGAAATTTATAGCCCTTGACATAGGCCCCACAGGGAGACTTCTAAAGCCTTATGGGGATCTTGACTTTGAAGAGGCGGTAAGGATTTTTTCCGAAGTAGTTAAGTTGGGTGAAAAATATGGGGCCCACTTAATTGCCATAGAGACTATGGCAGATAGCTATGAAACTAAGGCTGCCATCTTGGCTGCAAAGGAAAACTCGGACCTTCCTATTTTTGTTACCAACGCCTATGGTGAGGATGGAAAGCTGATGACGGGAGCAAGTCCGGAAGCCATGGTGTCAATGATTGAGGCCTTGGGCGTAGATGCTCTTGGGGTTAATTGTTCTCTGGGACCGAACATGTTAAATGAAGTGATTGAAAGAATCAAAGCATCAGCTTCCCTTCCTTTGATTATTAAACCAAATGCCGGACTTCCAAAAAATGTAGATGGGAAGACCGTCTATGAAACTACCGCTGAAGAGTTTTCCGATGAAATGCTTAAGCTTATTTCTTCCGGTGTTAAGGCTATAGGGGGATGCTGCGGAACCACTCCGGAGTATATCGAAACTCTTGTTAAGAAGACTAAAAATATAAAAGCGGAAAAGCCGGTGGAAAAGAATGCTACAGTTATTTCATCATACACCCACGCTGTTAGCTTTGATGATAAACCCATCCTCATAGGTGAGAGGCTTAATCCTACAGGAAAGAAACTCCTAAAAAAGGCCCTTATAGAGGAAGACCTGGACTATATACTTAAGGAAGGAATTTCCCAGGAGGAGAGAGGTGTTCATGCCTTGGATGTTAATGTGGGTCTCCCTGAAATAAAAGAGGAAGAGCTTCTTCCCAAGGTTGTTTTCGATTTGCAGTCTGTAATTAATCTCCCTCTTTGCTTGGATACATCCAATTATCTGGCTATGGAGAAGGCTCTCAGAATATATAACGGGAAAGCCCTAATCAATTCAGTAAACGGAAAAAGTGAAAGTATGGAAAAAATCTTTCCCTTGGTGGCAAAATATGGAGGGGCTGTAATTGCGCTAACATTGGATGATTCAGGTATTCCGGATAGGGCCCAGGGGAGGATAGACATAGCAAGGAAGATTATTGCAAGGGCAGAAGATTATGGCATCAACAAAAAGAATATTGTTTTTGACGCCCTTACATTAACCATAAGTGCAGATCCGAATGCTGCAAACACTACGCTGGAGACTGTTGAAAGAATTCAAAAGGAACTTGGATGCCATACAGTTTTAGGAGTGTCTAATGTTTCCTTCGGACTTCCAAATAGGGATGGTATTAATAGTCTCTTTTTTGGGAATGCTCTTAACAGGGGTCTAAGTTCAGCAATTTTAAATCCTATGTCGGATAACATGATGATTACCTATTATTCCCACAGAGCTCTTGCGGGACTGGATACAAACTTCCGTGAGTATATTGAGTTTTCTGAAAGGAATCAGGAAAAGAAAGGGAGGGCAACAGAGGAAGTAGCTAATGCAGCGAGACCCGAAGAGGAACTTAAATATTCAATCCTAAAGGGATTAAAGGATCAGGCCGTAGCAGCAACAGAGGCCCTTCTTAAAAAAACAGCCCCCTTGGATATTATAGAAAATGAAGTTATTCCAGCCTTAAACGAAGTGGGCAAGAGGTTTGAAGAAAAGACAATCTATCTTCCGCAGCTTCTCATGAGTGCGGAAACCGCAGGGGCTTCCTTTGATGTAATAAAGAAGGTTATGACACTGTCCGCAGCTTCTGATGAGGCCATACCTAAAGGTGCCGGAGCGATGCCGGGAAAAGAAGGCGCCGAGAAAAAAGTGATTGTGGCTACAGTAAAGGGAGATATCCACGACATAGGTAAAAATATAGTTAAACTTCTTCTCCAGAACTACGGCTTCGACGTAAGGGACCTGGGAAAAGATGTTCCGCCGGAAGAAATCCTTGACTATGTTGTCCGTGAGAAGGTGGACATATGCGGTCTCTCAGCCCTTATGACTACCACAGTGCCGGCTATGGAGGAGACAATAAAACTCCTAAGAGATGAGGCTCCCTGGTGCAAGGTTATAGTAGGGGGAGCCGTTCTAACAAGAGACTACGCCCAGTCCATAGGGGCGGACGGTTACGGAAAGGATGCTATGGAGACTGTTAGATTCGTGGAGAAGAACTAATCCATATGACATCAAGTTTGGTGAGGAAAAGCGGGATTAAACACAGCCGCTAAAGCGGAAAAGCTTTTGCCTCCGCGTAAAGTTGCTTAAGAATATTTACAAATGAAACGATGCTCTCCCGGGCATCGTTTTTATGTGTGCAAAGTACGCAGTGCGGAATGAAAAGGCATAGACCCAATTGCCAAAAAACGATCCCTGCATAATTGGAAGGGTCTCTTTATACGGGAACTGAAAAACCGCTATCTTACAGAACTCTCCGAGGGTGGCAGCATGTTCCTACAGCAATCCGCCGGTTACATTCTTTAAAAAGTCCTGGACGTTGGTTACGATTCCCTTGGCGGATAGACTACCTCTGTCGCCTAGTTTGCTGGCAGCAAAGTCAGATGTATCCACCATGTAAAAATAGAGAGGTCTAATTATGCCGTCAGCTGTTTTTCTGTATATTGGCGTCATATTGCCGGCGGCTATGGTGTGAAGAACCGTGGCCATACCTATGACGGTGGTGGCCTTTCGGATGTGGGATCTTATGGTGTCCTGCCCCACATAGGTATGCTCATATACCTCGGGAAGGGGACCGTCATCTCTTATTGAACCATTAAGGACAAAAGGAATATTGTTTTTTACGCAGGTATAGATAATCCCATTATCTATACCTTCTTTTTCTATAAAGGCCTCTATGGATCCGTGGATGTTTATTTTATTTATTGTATCTATGTGATTATAATGACCGTTAAAGTGAGGCTCCTGGGTATGAATGTCCTGGCCCAAAGCAGTGCCCAAATATGCTCCTTCCAAATCGTGGGTGGCCAAAGCATTTCCCGCTAAAATGGCGTTAACATATCCTCCCTCAATTAGTCTGGAAAAATCATTTCTTGCCTCGGCATCAAAGGAACAGGCGGGGCCCATAACCCAAACCACATAGCCATTATTAACCTTTTCATATTTTAAGAGTTCAATCAAATGTTTATAGTCGTATGAAAACGCTGTTTCACGAGTTCTGCTTTGTCTAAAAAAGAAGGTTTCCTTCCCCTGAGTCTTTGGTTGCTGAAAACAATCGGGATGGACGTAGATGCCTTCTTGGCAGTCCTCGGTTCTTCCCGTCACCACCAGGTCTCCGGCATGAACATTGCGGAATTCCTTGACAATTATTTTGCCTCCATCATAAACGGCAACACAATCCATGCGAGAATCCTCGGCCAGTAACCATCTGCCATCTATTTTAAAGTATTCCGGAAATATTGATGTTGCGTGAAAGTTTTCCGGTGCAGATTTATCTCTGGGTGATGGCATGAGAACAGCATTAGGAGCATTTTTAAATTTCTCCTGTGTAAAATCAGGTTCTATATACTTTGGTAAATTAAACATAATACACACTTCCCTTAAAATAAAATAACGAATGAGCCATTATAACACATTAAATCGATAAAGTGAACTATGGGAGGGGAAACTTTGTTGATTATTCCTTACCGTAAGGGGTTATGGTAGAATTACCCTATGGATTCAAACTGGCATACTTCTAAAGAGGTTAAAGATAATGAAAAGTATCAAAAGCATTTATAAAATAGGACACGGCCCATCAAGCTCTCATACTGTGGGACCCTATAGAGCAGCAAAGCTAATTGCAGAAAGATATCCGGAGGCAGATTCTTACGAGGTAATACTCTATGGTTCTCTTGCTTTTACAGGAGAGGGCCACGGAACAAAGAAGGCAATAAAGGATGGACTTCCGAAGTCTAGGGTAATATTTGATACGGAAACCACCGACATACCTCATCCCAACACCATGGTTTTTAAGGCAATTAAAAATGGAAAGGAACTGGCAAGCCACCGTATATTTAGCATAGGGGGAGGATCCATAAGAATTGAAGGTGAAAAGTCTGAAGAGGATGTGGATATTTATCCCCAAAAGAACTTTACAGAAATACTAAATACCTGTAAGGAAAAAGGAATTGGACTGGCAGAGTTTGCCTATGAAATGGAAGGACCTTCTCTAAAGCCATATCTGGAAGAGGTGTGGGAAGCCATGCAGGATTCTGTCAGAAGAGGATTGGAATCAGAAGGGGTGCTTCCGGGAGGTCTGGAGGTTGCCCGAAAGGCTAAAATTCTTTATGAAGAGCGTTGTTATAATGAAAGCTCTGATGTAACAATGAACAGAATAATTTCTGCCTATGCTTATGCGGTAAGCGAAGAAAATGCAGATGAAGATATTGTGGTGACGGCTCCAACCTGCGGAAGCTGCGGCGTGCTGCCGGGTTTATTGTATTATATGCAATACGATAGAGGGTTTCCGAAGGAAGAGATCCTTGATGCTTTAGCTGTTGCGGCAGTAATCGGTAATGTAATCAGTACAAATGCCAGCATCTCCGGAGCGGAGTGTGGATGCCAGGCGGAGATAGGCAGTGCCTGCTCTATGGCGGCAGGAGGGCTGGCGGCTCTTTATGGCTTAAATCTTGATCAGATTGAATATGCTGCAGAAATTGCCATGGAACATAATCTGGGATTAACCTGCGATCCCATTAATGGGCTGGTGCAGATACCTTGTATAGAAAGAAATGCTGTAGCTTCAATGCGTGCCATTAGTGCCGTGAATCTTTCTCAGTTTCTCTACACCACAAGAAAGATTTCCTTTGATGATGTTGTTGCCACCATGTATCAAACAGGAAAGGATATGAACGAAAAATACAGAGAAACTTCTCACGGAGGCCTTGCGGAGATATACAAACACAAGGCTCTTTAGCCCTTATTTACTTAGTATACCTATATTATCGTAGAGTTCTTGGTTAAATACCGGCTCTATCTTTAAAGCGTCCTCCAAATCAAAGGCCACGATATTTCCGCCGACGGTACCGATGGCTTTGCCGGAGATTTCCTCTTCTGCAAGGGTGACGGCCTTTACGCCGCATTCAGTAGCAAGCATTCTGTCGTGGAAGGAAGGGGAACCGCCTCGCTGCAAATATGAAAGTACAACAAGACGAATATCCTTTCCGGTGCGTTGAGCCAGCTGGGTGGTTAATTCCGAAGAGTCCATTGGATAGCCTTCTGCCTTTATTATTACGCTGTGCTGTCTACGATTATTCTTTCCTTCTATTATCTTACGGCAAAGATCATTAAAGTCCGCCTCTACCTCAGGAACCAAAACATATTCTGCTCCACCGGCAAGGGCTGAATAAAGGGCAATGTCACCGCTTTGGCGTCCCATTACCTCTATGATTGTAGTTCTGTCGTGAGCGCTGCTGGTGTCTCTGATTCTGGTTATGGCATCGAGAACTGTATTAACTGCAGTGTCAAAGCCAATGGTGGTATCCGTATATGCAAGGTCGTTATCTATGGTGCCGGGAATGCATATTACTTTGATGCCATGCTCCTTGGATAATTCCAAGGCACCGTTCATAGATCCTTCTCCTCCTATAACAATCAAAGTTTCGATTTGGAAGGTCTCAAGGTTTTGGGCTGCTCGGACCTTACCCTCAGGAGTTTTAAACCTTTCGCTTCTGGCGGTTTTTAAAATGGTGCCTCCCCGTTGAAGGATATCTCCTACGGATCTTCTGTCCATTTGAATGAAGGCTCCATCAATCAAACCTTCGAAGCCTCGTTCCACTCCATATATGGTGAAGCCTTTCTCTATTCCATATCTAACCACAGCTCTAATGGCTGCATTCATGCCCGGCGAATCTCCGCCGCTTGTTAAAACAGCAATTCTTCTCATTTTATTACCTTTCCTAAAGGGTTATATATCTTTTTTTTTTATTCAGATAATCATTATACTTTAACAAGAAGAACATGTAAAACATAATCAAATATGATAAAATTACGTGAGTATAGTTAGTCTTTTACATCTCAATTTTTATGGAAATGAAGTTGGAAGCCTGAGCTTTGCAGCAAAGAGGAAAGAGGTGAATCCCGGTGAAAGCCATTATCAATGCTAAAATTAAAACCATGGCCCCTAAGGGTGGAAAAACACGAGTAAAAGATGAATATGAAAAGGGAGTAATTCTAATTGATGGAAAAACCATCAAAGAAGTAGGAAGTGAAAAAGAAGTTAAAATACCCAAAGGAGCAGAAATAATTAATGCCAGGGGTAAACTGGTTCTTCCGGGCTTTGTGGATGCCCATTCTCATCTTGGAATGTGGGAAGAAAGTATTGGTTTTGAAGGAGCAGATGGCAATGAGGCAACGGATCCCGTTACTCCTCATCTTAGAGCAATAGATGCGATTTATCCTTTGGATGAGGGATTTGAAAATGCCAGAGGGGGAGGAGTTACTTCTGTGGTAACAGGCCCCGGCAGTGCCAACGTAATCGGCGGTCAGTTTGTGGCAATAAAAACTACAGGTCATGGGGTAGATGACATGGTGATAAAGAATCCCATAGCCATGAAATGTGCCTTCGGTGAAAACCCCAAGAGAGTATATAATTCCAAGGGTACTGCTCCCACCACAAGAATGGCTGTGGCGGCAATACTTAGGGATACCTTAAACAAGGCGAAGGATTATAACGATAGGAAGAAAGCAGCAAAGAATGACCCGCTGAAAAAGCCGGCTTTTGATTCCAAAATGGAAGCTATGATTCCGGTGGTAGAGGGTAAGCTGCCTCTTAAAATACATGCCCATAGATGTGATGACATACTTACAGCCATAAGAATAGCAAAGGAATTCAATTTAAAGGCCACCTTGGATCACTGTACCGACGGTAGCTTAATTGCAAAGGAAGTAAAGGAATCCGGCTTTGATGCCATAATAGGTCCAAGTTTTGGATCCAAGAGTAAATTGGAACTAAAGCATAAATCCTTTAAGACTGCCGCTGATCTTTACGAAGCAGGAGTGAAAATTGCCATAATGACAGACTGTCCTGTCCATGAGCAGGGGGCACTTCCTCTCTTTGCCGGAATGGCGGTAAAGGCAGGACTTCCAAGGGAAGAGGCCTTAAGGGCAATCACCATCAATGCCGCGGAGATTACGGGAATAGCTAATAGAGTTGGAAGTATTGAGCCGGGAAAGGATGCGGACATAGTTATATGGGGGAAGGACCCGCTTTCTGTAGAAGCAAAAACCTGGAAGGTCTTTATAGATGGAGAAGAAATAAAATAGAGTGTAAAGGAGGAAACCATGGGTATTTTTTCAAAATTACAGAAGAAGAGGGCGATGTTAAGTATTATACAAAATCTAACTTAATCGCCATATTGGAGAGAATATGAGTAGTATAGAAATAGTAAAGGGTTCCTGCGCCGATCAAAATGTGGATGCGGTGGTGAATGCAGCCAATAGCAGACTGTTAGCCGGAGGAGGAATTTGTGGAGTTATTTTTAGCAAAGCGGGAATGGAAGAACTAACGGCTGCATGTAGTAAGCATAATACTCCCTTAAGGGATGGTGAGGCAGTGATTACTCCCTCCTTTAATATGAAGAATGCCAAGGCTATTATTCATGCGGTAGGGCCAAATTTCTCTGTAACCCCGGAAGCCTTTAAGGAATTGTTTGATGCTTATTACAATTCCCTGGTGGTGCTTAAGGAAAATGGATACCACAGTATTTCTTTTCCTCTAATCAGCTCAGGGATTTTTGGGGGCTCCCTGGAGAACCCTGGGGGAGAGTCCTCAAAACAATGTCTTCTGGCATACAAAAAATTTACAGAGGATAATCCTGAATATGAGGTGCAGGTTAAGCTATGTGCTTTCTCAGAAAAGGAAATGGATAGTGCTATGAAAGAGCTGGAGGCCTTTGGACAGATTAAATGATTTCATATGAATAAGAAAATACTGTTTATTCCCCGATATGCCCTGATCCCGGCAGTCATCTATATAATTACAATTTCAATATACTATATTGGGCGTGGTCTAACGGAAAACAGTCCTCATTATAGTGTTGATATTTTTCTTGACCAATTGTTACCTTTTGTTCCTTCCTTTGTATTTATATATGTACTGGCATATTTGCAGTGGTTTGCAGGCTATGTGATTATTGCCAACAGTTATAAAGATATTTGTTACAAGTATTTTGGAGGAGACTTGGTGGCAAAGATTATTTCCCTGATTATATTCCTTGTTTTTCCCACAGTTATGGTTCGACCGGAAATAATGGGGGATGGTGTGGCAGAAGGGATACTGGCCTGGATATACAGGGTTGACGAGGCAAATATGCTTTTTCCCTCAATCCATTGTCTGGAAAGCTGGATTGTTATGAGGGGGACACTGGAAAGCGGGGCTCCTAAATGGGTGAAGACATTAATGTTGATCTTTTCCTTACTGGTTATGCTTTCTGTTGTTTTGGTTAAGCAACATGTGGTTTTAGATATACCCGGAGGTATAATTGTCGGAGAATTGGGAATATTATTATTTAACAAGTTTAATGGTAGAAGAGTCTATGAATGGCTTGAAAACCGCATTGGATGGTGATAGAATCGACCTGTGATTGGTAAATAAATCACTCAAAAATTAATAAGTGTAAGCGGTGCCGACCATAAAAGGTTCGGGTAAAAGGGAAACAGGTTTGAATCCTGTACGATCTCGTCACTGTAATAGGAGAGCAATTGTCAAAAGCCACTGAGTAAAATTGGGAAGGCGACAACTTGTAAGGACCCTTAAGTCAGGAAACCTGCCGTTTGCGAATGTACATGCACCTTTAATAGGTGCGAAATCACGAGGAATTGATTGTACAGCGGAAGGGTCTTTTTCTTGTGTTGATTTCTTTAGAGAAGTCATGGTACGGGAAAAGGATTTTTTTTGCAAAGACAATCGGAAGGAGTACTAAAATGAAAAATAAGTTTATTGTTTTAATGGCCTTGGTTCTTGTGCTTGCATTGGCTCTTATGACTGCCTGCAGCAAGAAGGAAGAATCAAAGGAAGAAACTGCGACTACTGAGGAGAATACTGAAGAGGCAACTCAGGAAGAAGCTGCACCTGAAGAGGAAGAGGATGAAGAGAATTATGAAACCGGCGATGCATCCCTGGATGATCCTCTAAACCAGGATGAAATTGGTGAGAAGGAACTTCTGGTTGCCAGCTTTGGAACAAGCTTTAATGACAGCAGAAGACTTACCATTGGTGCAATTGAAACTGCTTTGAAAGAGAAGTTTACAGATTTCAGCGTAAGACGAGGCTTTACCAGCCAAATTATTATAGACCACGTATTAAAGAGAGATAATGTTTCCATAGATAATGTTGGAGAAGCTTTAGACAGAGCAGAGAAGAACGGAGTAAAGACTCTTGTTGTTCAGCCAACACATTTGATGGATGGATTTGAATACAATGATTTGGTTGAAGAGATTTCAGGCAGAGCAGATGCCTTTGAAAAGGTTGCAATCGGAAAGCCGCTCCTTACAACAGACGACGATTTCTCAAGAGTTGCAACAGCACTTTGTGAGGCAACAAAGGAATATGATGATGGAGAAACAGCAATCATATTCATGGGCCATGGTACAGAGGCTGAGTCCAATCAGGTTTATGCCAAGATGCAGGAAACAATTACAAATTTAGGATACACCAACTATTTTATAGGTACAGTTGAAGCAGCTCCAACTCTGGATGACGTTATGAGTGCCATTTCTGGCGGAAATTATAAGAAGGTTGTGCTTGAGCCTATGATGGTAGTTGCAGGTGATCATGCCAACAACGATATGGCCGGTGATGAAGAAGATTCCTGGAAGACAATTCTTACAAATGAAGGCTATGAGGTTACCTGCATTCTAAGAGGCTTAGGAGAAATTCCTGCCATTCGCGACATCTATGTAGAGCATGCTCAAGCTGCTATCGATTCATTGAACTAGTTTAAAAGAACAAGGAAGAACGTAATGAAGAAAAGAAACATCATCGTCCTTTTTCTAATAACGATATTCCTTTTAAGCAGTTGCGGGTCCAAGGGTGACTCGCAACCTGCTCCCGCAGATGAAAGCCAAGAATCTGCAGCACAAGAAGAGGAAGCAAAGGAAGAAGAAAACAAAGAATCGGCGGTAGCATCCTCTGATGAGATGGTAGAGGTAGAGGATGTGGTAGAGGATTGGATGGTTCCAATCTACGCAGAAAGCCTAAAGGAGGGTACATACCCTATAACTGTATCCAGTAGTTCCAGCATGTTCAAAATCGAAGGTGGAGAACTCACTGTGAAGGATGGGGAGCTTACTGTTGCCATGACCATGGGAGGCAAGGGGTATCGTTACCTTTATATGGGAACAGGAGAGGAAGCAGTTGACGCCCCAGAGTCTGAATATATTCCTTACCAAGAGAATGCTGATGGGGCTCACGTTTACACAGTTCCGATAGAAGCCTTGGACCAGGGAGTTCCTTGCGCCGCATTTTCAAATAAAAAAGAAAAATGGTATGACAGAACCTTGCTGTACAGAAGTGATTCCCTTCCCCTGGAAGCTTTTAAGGATGAGCTTATAGTTACAGCAGCCAAGCTGGGCCTTGAAGATGGTGAGTATTCTGTAGACGTCTCTTTAAATGGAGGGACAGGAAGAACCTCTGTAGAGTCGCCTTGCAAAATTAAAGTGGAGGGTGATTCTTGCATAGCTACAATAGTATGGAGTAGTGACAAATACGACTATATGATTGTGGATGGTGAAAAATATCTACCTATTAATACAGAAGGTAACTCCACCTTTGAGATACCGGTAAAGGTGTTCGACAGAGCCATGGCAATAATAGGAGATACCATTGCCATGAGCGAACCCCATGAAATCGATTACACTTTAATATTTGACTCTAAGTCAATTAAGTAATCCCATGCTTAAGATAAGAAAATTTATAACTTTGCTTTTGGTAATCCTCCTTTGCTTCCTGGCTTCAGGTTGCAATGGAGGATTTGCCGATTATTCGGAAAATGAAAAAAAGCCTACTGCTGATGATAAGAGCGGTAGCAAAACCATAAAATTTGAATATGCCAACCAACTGATAATTGAGGAATTGTACGGTGGGTTTTTACATGGCTTAAGGCAGGATTAACTGGAGGTCCTATGGCAGAAGGAAAACTGAGATATGGATTTACCACCGGAAGTTGTGCAGCTGCAGCCGCAAAGGCAGGGGCCTATATGCTGTTTACAGGTGGGATAAAGGATAGCATATCCATAGAAACTCCTAAAGGTATAACCTTCAATGCGGAGATAATAAATATAGAGAAGACATGGGACCGGGTTAAATGCGGTGTGGTAAAGGATGGTGGAGACGACCCTGATGTAACCACAGGTTTAGTTATATATGCAGAGGTTTCCAAGAACGATGACGGTCATATAAGAATTACCGGCGGCGATGGAGTTGGATTGGTAACCAGACCCGGATTGGATCAGCAGGTGGGAAATCACGCCATTAATTCTGTTCCAAGAGAAATGATTGAGAAGGAGGTTAGAGAGGTTATCTCCTTTTGCGATCCTGATTGCGGAGTAGATGTGATTATATCCGCCCCGGGAGGAGATGAAGTGGCAAAGAAAACCTTCAATCCCAGACTTGGAATCCAAGGTGGCATTTCCATACTGGGAACCTCGGGTATTGTAGAACCTATGAGTATGGAAGCCATTATAGAAACCATCAAGGTGGAGCTTAGACAGAGAAAAGCGGAGGGTAATGAGATAATCTCCGTGTCTCCTGGAAATTATGGCTTGGAGTTCATGCACCGGGAATATGGCTTTGATCTTGACCAAAGCGTAAAATGCAGTAATTTTATCGGAATCACCTGGGACATGATTAAGGAACTTGAAATAAAAAAGGTTCTGCTGGTTGGTCATTCCGGAAAGCTTAGTAAAGTGGCCGGCGGTATTATGAATACCCATTCAAAGGAAGCTGATGGACGAATGGAAATCATAGCCGCCCACAGCATTCTAAAGGGACTGCCTCTGGAGGATGTCAAAAGGATTTTAAACTCAAACACCACCGATGAAGCCTTCTCTTTGCTAGAGGAAAAGGGCATTATGAGAGAGGTGGGGGACAGTATGGTAGAAAGAATAATGTACTACCTGGATAAGAGGGTGCAAGGTGAAATCCAAATGGAATGCGTTATGTTTTCCAAGGAACTGGGGCTCCTGGGAAAGAGCAAAGGCGCAGAGGAATATATCGAGGAAATAAAGAGAGCGAACAACCATGAGTAAAAAAGGAAAGGTTTATTTTGTAGGGGCAGGATCCGGAGCAAAGGATCTTATCACCATTAGAGGAAAGAATTTAATTGAGAAAGCAGACATGATTATATATGCCGGATCTCTTGTAAATCCGGAACTTCTGGAATATGCCGGGAAGGATGCAATAATTTATGACAGCTCAAGGATGCATCTTGAAGAGGTGGTTGAAAAGTATAAGGAAGCCAAGGAAAAGGACCTTACTGTGGTAAGATTACATACCGGTGATCCCAGTCTATATGGAGCAATAAAGGAACAGATGGATGCTCTGGATGATTTGGATATGGAATATGAAACTTGTCCGGGAGTTAGCGCCTGCTTTGGCGCAGCGGCATCCCTGAATTTGGAGTTTACTCTTCCTGGAATATCTCAATCATTAATTATTACTCGCATGGCGGGACGAACTCAGGTGCCGGAACGAGAAAGCATTGAAAGCTTTTCTTCCCATGGATGCTCTATGGCTATTTATTTAAGTGCAGGACATTTGGAGGAATTAAAGGATAGACTAATACAAGGTGGTTGGGAAGCAAATACCCCATGTGCTTTAGTTTACAAGGCTACCTGGGATGAGGAAAAGAAATTCTTATGCTCCCTAGAGGAACTTCCCCAGGTGGCAAGGGAAAACAATATTACAAAAACTGCTCTTATAATAGTGGGATACGTCCTAGAATCAAAGGACTATGAAAAATCAAAACTCTATGATAAGGGCTTTTCCACAGAATACAGAAAATCTATTTAAGTTTAAATCAAAGATGAAGGGATTATAGCTTTGTTGGAGAGGTTGCATAAGAACAACCAATAGGAAGAATAATGAGTAAAGAAATAAAGGTAATATATTTTACTGATAATGGAGAAAAACTTGCCAATGAACTTCTTGGAGTAAAAGGTTTTTCCTTTGAGTGGGAGAAGGATAATTCTCTGAAGGAGGAATACGTTTTTTCTCTTTGGGAGAAGGACCAATCCTTAATTGATTGCTGCAGAGATTGCTTTGCCCAGGGATTACCCATGGTTTTTATAGGGGCTGCCGGCATTGCGGTTAGAACCATCGCTCCCTTTCTAAAGGATAAGCTTAAGGATCCGCCGGTGGTTGTTATGGATGACAAGGGCCTTAATGTTATTTCCTTGGTTTCCGGACATTATGGAGGCGGCAATAAGCTGGCTGTGTACCTGGCAGAGGAACTTAAAGCAAATCCGGTTATTACTACTGCCACTGATATTAATGGTGCCTTTTCTGTAGATGTTTTTGCCAAGGAAAGGCATCTTGACATTATTAACAGGGATGGCATTGCCAAGGTTTCCACAAAGGCTCTTTCCGGAAAACCAATTACCCTTTCTATTAAGGATTATCCCCCTAAAAATCCTGTGGATGTTGTAGTAGAAAACCAGGTGAAAAATGATGGAACCATTAATCTTAAGGGAGAGGTTGCATCAATTGTTAATGAGGGGATAGTGGCAGGCATAGGTTGCAAAAAAGGAAAAACCTCAGAGGAAATTCTGGAGCTCCTTCAGAATTCTTTGGCTAAAATAGGAAAGGATATTAGTCAACTATCGGCTATAGCCACAATTGATATAAAAGAGAAGGAAGAGGGGCTTAAGGAAATATCCAAACTCTATTCTATTCCGCTGATTTCCTTTGACAAAGATGTTCTGTCAAAGGTAGAAGGAAGCATATCAACCTCTGACTTTGTTAAGGACACTGTGGGAGTGGATAATGTATGTGAGCGAGCTGCACTGGCTGCTGTGGGAAAGGAGGGCGGTTTGCTTCTGGAGAAGCAAGCCATGAATGGAGTTACTGTAGCTTTGGCCTGTAATGAAAGGACAAACACCATATATGTGGTGGGTATGGGCCCCGGGGAAGAAGGGAAAATGACCCTAGAGGCCCGGTGGGTTTTAAATAAAGTGGATGTTATTGTGGGATACACGGTGTACCTGGAACTATTGAAGGAAAAGTATGGTCATAAGGAAATGCTGTCTACCCCCATGAAACAGGAAGTGGATAGATGCAGAATGTGCTTTGAAGAAGCAGCCAAGGGTAAATCTGTGGCCATGGTGTGTAGTGGTGACGCAGGCATCTATGGCATGGCATCCATAATGTATGAAATATCACAGGAGTATCCCGGATCATGGGACATTGATATAGTTCCCGGAATAACTGCTGCAACCAGCGGTAGTTCCATTTTAGGGGCTCCTCTTAACCATGATTTTTGTGTAATAAGTTTAAGTGATTTGCTAACTCCTTGGGAAACCATAGAGAAGAGATTAAGGGCTGCGGCAGAAGGTGACTTTGCTATAGCCCTATATAACCCCTCCAGCAAAAAGCGAAAGGACTATCTACAAAGGGCCTGTGATATTTTGATGGAGAAAATATCTCCGGAGACCTGCTGTGGATACGTAAGAAATATTGGAAGAGAGGGCACGGAGACTAAAATCTGCACCTTAAAGGAATTAAGAGCGGAAGAGGTGGATATGTTTACCACCGTATTTATAGGTAATACCCAGACCAAAATAATAAACAACAAATTGGTTACTCCCAGGGGATACAGAATATGAAGAGAATAATTATTTTTGCAGGAACCACAGAAGGACGGCTATTATCCGATGGTTTAGCCAAGGGAGGCGTACCACATATCCTTTCTGTTGCTACAGATTATGGAGAATTGGTGCTTAAGGAAAACCCTCTGGTTCAGGTTCATAAAGGGCGAATGAATGAGGATGAAATGGAGAGTTTCATCGAAGAAAATGGAGATTTAGTTTTCGATGCCACCCATCCTTATGCAAGTATAGTAACTGACAATATAAAAGAAGCCTGCAATAAAAAAGGAAAAGAATATATAAGAATAATAAGAGAAAAAGCTGCTGCATCTCAGGATAATAGGTTAAATCCATCAGAAAAAAATGGTGAAGGGAAAATAGTATATTTTGAGGATGTGGAAAGCTGCGCCAAGGGACTTTTATCCACAGTAGGAAATATACTTTTGACCACGGGAAGTAAGGATATAGACGCCTTTGCTTCTGATGAAGAGGTGAGAGAACGTTTATATGCCAGAGTTCTACCTTCCGTTGATAGTATTGAGCTGTGTAATAATGCAGGTCTTAAGGGGGAACACATTATTGCTATGCAGGGCCCCTTCAGCCTGGAACTCAATAAGGCCCTCATTTCTCAGCTGAATATTAAGACTTTGGTAACAAAGGAAAGCGGCGTAACGGGAGGTTTCCCTGAGAAACTTAAGGCTGCGGATGATGAAGACATAGACCTTTTCGTTATCGGTAGACCAAGGGAAGAAAAAGGATTATCAGTAAAGGAAGCTATTAGATTAATTGTTGGAGAGCCCGTTATGGAAATATCCTTGGTGGGAATTGGCCCCGGGGATTTATCTTATTTGACGGAGAGAAGTAGGGCTGTCATAGAGACCAGTGACGTAGTCTTCGGTGCAGAAAGAATGATTGCACCCTATAAAGAAACCAAGGAGGTCTATCCATATTATTTGGCCAAGGATGTGGTGCCTATACTTCTAGAAGGCAGACATGAAAGGGTGGCAATTCTCTTTAGTGGCGACAGCGGCTTCTATAGCGGAAGCGAAAAAATGAGAAGAGAGGTTGAGGATCTCCTTGCCAAGGAAGGGATTAAATGCAGAATGGAGACCCTTCCGGGGATTTCTTCCCTGTCATATTTTTCTGCCAAGATAGGAGAAAGTTACAGCAACAGTGGAATGATCAGTCTCCACGGTAAGTCAAAGGAACCTTGTGTATACCAGGATTTTGTTAATGAACTGGAAGGCAAAGGTAGAGTTTTTTCTTTGCTTTCAGGAAAAGATGATGTGGAGAAGCTGTGCAATGAATTGATTGATAATAACCTAGGGGATATTCCCATAGTATTTGGATACGAGTTATCCTATGAGGATGAGAGAATTTTTCATGGGACACCAAAAAGTATTTTAAAGGACACAGTTCCGACTTTAAGGTCGGGGCTCTTCACTGTATTTGCCAAGAAATGATGACTCATGGTCTAAAGAACCGGAGGGTAAAGAAGGAATATGAGAAGCAACAATGAGAGAATAATCGCCACCATTCCCGACGAAGATTTTATCAGGGGAAAGGTGCCGATGACAAAATCGACCATAAGAGATTTAAGCATAATTAAGTTGGGCTTAAGGCCGGGAGATGTGCTTTTTGATATCGGCAGTGGAACCGGTTCAATAGCCATTCAGGCCGCTTCCATGAACAAATCTATTAAGGTCTATGCTATAGAAAAAAACAAGGATGCCCTTGAGCTTATAGAGGCCAATAGGAAAAAGTTCGAATGTGAGAATGTTGAAATAATCCATGGAGTTGCGCCGGAGGCAATTAAAGGCCTGGAAACGCCTGACTGTGGATTCATTGGAGGAAGCGGTGGTAATCTACGGGAAATAATAGATAACCTGGGGACATTAAATCCCAATGTTCGCATAGTGATAAATGCAATTAGCTTGGAAACTCTGGGGGAAGCTGTTTCCTTGATAGAATCCTATGATAGAGCTAAGAATCAGAAGGGTGAAGGGGAAACTGCCTCCGGACCTACCTTTGGCATAGAAGATTTGGAGATAGAACAGATATCCGTCAGCAAGAGCAAAGAGGTAGGCTCCTATCACATGATGATGGGAGAGAATCCCATATATATTATTTCTTTTAACCTTCAGCCGGTGGGAAAGTAATTCGATAGCCTTCAGCTGTTGGAACAGTGATCCAAACTAAGAGGACGAAATAATGAAGAAGGAAATAAGCATTCCAAGAATAATGATCGCAGCTCCCAAAAGCGGAAGTGGCAAAACCATATTTACCTGTTGCCTTCTTAACCTTCTTAACAAGGAGAAGAGAGAGGAAGAGAAGGTGGTTGCTTTTAAGTGTGGGCCTGACTATATCGACCCTATGTTTCATAGAAATGTAATAGGAATAACCAGCAAGAATCTGGATAGCTTCTTTTCCCCCGATGAGGAAATACTGGATATTCTAAGGTCATCAAAGGCCCATGAGGCAGTTTTAGAGGGAGTAATGGGAATATATGACGGAATAGGTAGGGGCTCCGGATATGAGATAGCCTCCATTACCCAGACGCCCATTCTTTTGGTGATGGATGGAAGGGGGATTTGGAATACCATTATTTCTTTGGTGAAGGGAATTGTCCTGGATGATGTTAATGGTTTGATTAAAGGGGTTGTTATTAATAGGGTATCACAGAAGTATTACCAGACTATTGCTCCTCTTATGAACGAAATGCTTAAGGAAATAGGATCAGAGGCAAGAACCCTAGGTTTTATTCCGGAAAGCAAGGACTTGAATTTGGAAAGTCGTCACTTAGGATTAAAGATGCCTAATGAGATCGAGGACCTGAGGAAGCAGGTGGATGGTTTTTCTGATTTAATCAGAGAGCACTGCAGCCTGGAAGATATAAAGAGAATAATGGCAGAGGCAAAGTCCATTGAAGAGAAGCCTTCCGGTAAGGGAGAAATGGAGACTCCCCATCAATGGCCAAAGGAACAAGAACCTATACTTGCAGTGGCAAGAGACGAAGGGTTTTGTTTTTACTATGATGAGAATCTTAGGGCTTTGGAGGAAGCAGGCATATCCATCGTGGAGTTTTCTCCCATACATGAAAAAAAACTGCCCTACGGAATAAGCGGCATACTGCTGGGAGGAGGGTATCCGGAACTGTACCTGAAGGAGCTGGAAGCAAACAAGTCCATGAGAGAGGATATTGCCAAAGCTATAGAATCCGGAATGCCATCCTTGGCTGAATGCGGTGGCTTTATGTACCTTCTGGGAAGTATAGTGGAAAAGGATTCAGAAGTAGAGATGGCGGGAGTAATTCCGGGAAAGGCATATAATACAGGAAAGCTATCCCGCTTTGGATATGTAAATATTACCTCCGCCACCCAAGGGTTGTTGGAGCAGGGAGAAACAATCAAAGGACACGAATTCCATTATTACGACTCTAACAACAACGGTAAGGATTGTATGGCAAAGAAGCCGGAAGCAGATATTAGCTGGGAATGCATTCACAACAGAAGAAACCTTTTCTGGGGATATCCTCACCTATACTATTCTTCCAATCCAAGTTTTATAGCAAGGTTTAAGGAAGCCATGAAGGAGTATATGAAAATAAATGGATAGGCATGGTGGAAATACTTTTGGACGTAAAATAGAATACGATTTTTCCGTTAACCTTTCCCCTTTAGGTTTGCCGGAGCGAGTTAAAACCGATCTAAAAAACTTAATAGATGATAAGGAACTGGAAAATTATCCGGATTACAGGCAGCGCAATCTTAGATCTTCCATTGCTAAAGTCTTTGGTGTAAATCCGGAGATGGTTTCCTGTGGCAATGGAGCGGCGGATTTGATTTATCGCATTCCTATAGCCATAAAGCAGGAACTCATGGCTGTGGGAGAAGGAGAAGAAGGTCCAAAGGCTCTAATACTTGCGCCTACATTCTCTGAATATTCCAAAGCCCTTAAAGAAGGGGGCTTCAACAGATTCTATCATGTTGTGGAGGAAAGGTATGGATTTCTTCCGGGAGAGGACTTTCTAAACAAGGTTCAGAATGGTGGATACCAAATAGTTTGGATATGTAACCCCGGAAATCCCACCGGTGCATTAATGAGCAAAGAATACATTGAGAGACTTGTAAATATTTGCGAGACCAATAATAGTTATCTGGTTTTGGACGAGTGTTTCATGGAGCTTACGGAGGAAGGGGACAAGAATAGTCTTATAAATGAAATAAACAATCATCCCGGCCTTATTGTTATACGCTCTTTTACCAAAACCTACGCCATGGCGGGACTTAGATTGGGATATGTAATTTGCGGTGATCCCGGGCTGGCGGAAGTCATAAGAGAAATAGGACAGCCATGGGATATTTCAAAACCGGCAGAAGTGGCAGGTATAAGTGCCCTGGAAGACGAGGAGTATATTGGAAATGTAAGAGCCTTCCTTAGAGAAGAAGGATCAAAACTGTATAAGAGCCTTATTGATATGGGATTAAAGGCGGTG
This sequence comes from Bacillota bacterium, assembly GCA_017941085.1. Classification (GTDB taxonomy): domain Bacteria; phylum Bacillota; class Clostridia; order Peptostreptococcales; family Anaerovoracaceae; genus Eubacterium_B. The sequence continues at coordinate 30,882 of JAGAXF010000005.1, read as the reverse complement.
AAACCCTCGGGGAATTATATTATGTTTTCAGGTCCCAAGACCTTGGATGAAATATTGATTAATAAAGGAGTGCTAATTAGAAATTGCAGTAATTATATAGGACTGGAAGAGGAGAACTATTCATACGAAGGAAGCAAAGAGGGGCATAAAGCAGGTTGGAATTGGTACAGGGTGGCCGTTAAGCTTCCTGAGGAGAACAGGATTCTTTTAGAGGCTCTTAAAGAGGCCATGGACTTAAATAGAGGTTAGCAGATGAAAATAGATAATATTAAACCAGGTGAAATAGAAAAAAGAAGTTTTGAAATAATAGAAAGTGAACTTCAAAGGGAAGGAATAATACTTCCTTCAAAATATGAGCACATAATAAAAAGATGTATTCACACTTCCGCAGATTTTGATTATGCTAAAACCATGTACTTTGCCAAGGATGCTGTGGAAGGAATTGTCGAGGCCATAAGAAATGGCGGAACAATAGTGACGGATACTAAAATGGCCAAGTCGGGAATCAACAAAAAGAAGCTGGAGGAGTATGGAGCCAGAGTTGAATGTTACATAGGTGACGAAGATGTGGCCACAGAAGCTAAGGAGCGAGGAGTTACCAGATCCTATGTGTCCATGGAGAAAGCAGCTTCGCTGAAGGGGCCGGTGGTATTTGCCATTGGCAATGCACCTACCGCTCTTTTTTCCATTGTTGAATTGTTCAAAGAGAAAAAAATAAAACCGGCAGGAGTTATAGGAGTTCCTGTGGGTTTTGTTAATGTTGTGGAAAGCAAGGAAGTGCTTATAGATTCCGGACTGCCGGTAATAGTGAACAGAGGAAGAAAAGGCGGCAGTAATATTGCCGCCTGCATAGTCAATGCTATACTGTATAATCAGTAAATATCCTCTACTACAACTTCCGGAGGTGTGTCCAATCTCTCCGGATGAGTCATATATGCTCGCCATTTTTTCATGGCTGAGGCGTAGTAGAATCCATCGCATATACCTTCATCGCACACCACGGTGTAGTCGATGAATTTTTTTGTCATTATTTCACCGTTCTTATCCGGCATATACCTGGTGTATTTGTGACCAAAGGCGCAGAACACCGGCACAGTTCCAAGATCGTAAAGGTGATGATAAATAGGTGGAATGCCTAAGCTTCCCATGGAGGTAATAAACAGGGATCCATGGAAGGGGCTTACCCTTTCCAAAGCGTAAGGCATGATTCCAAAATAGTCCAGAAATCTTACCAGGAATCCAAAGAGGGACATAACCACGCTGGGAAGGTAGTCCAGTACATGGGTGATGGAATCGTAGCCATTGGCAATTCCTGCCTCTCTGGCATTTTGCATAGCTACGTCGAACTTCTCGTAGATTTCGGCAGCCGTGTCGGAGGGGCTGAAATAAACCTTGATGGAGGAGTCCGGCGAATCCTTGGACATTTCCTTTTTGACCACCATGTTTACAGAGGTATCAAATCTATGATACACCCGCTGACCGGCAACAAATCTATTGAGGCCGGGCATATCGGCGGTGGTGCGAATATAGGAAGCCAGAAGTACATGGGTAATTCCGAAATGCTTAAGCCCTTCCCGACGCTTCTGGTTTATATACCTTTCCATATTGGTTATTTCGATGGTGTCTCTGATGTAGTTGCTTCGGCCAAGCCTGGTGGGCATAAAGTAAGACGTTACCTTACTCATTACAGGCATGTTGCGAATTCGCCTTCCGTCCAACCGGTCGCCAAAGCGAAGGCGATAGGGTTCCCCTTCCTTCCAGGGAGCCAGTTTATGTGGACAGAGAATAAGAAACAACAAGGACAGCATGAATGCTATGTCGGAGAATAGTAGCCATTTGAAGTTTGGATTTAACAAAGCCCGGGAAGAGGCTTCTCCTTGACCTAACAGATCTGTAATTAAACCTTGTGCGCCATAAAGCATAATTGCCGCAGCTATTGCGCCCAGAAAAAATATCAACAGAAAGACTTTGCTGGAAAGCTTTCCTCCGAAGGTTAAAAAATACAAAAGGGCAAACACAATACAAAGGGCAATTACAACAGGGATAACGAAACCTGTAGCAGCCTGGACTCCGTCGAGACACAGACCCCATACAAGTATAAGAACAGGGAGTATGGTCACGTAAAATTGCTTCTCGCCTCTCAAAGGCAGCCTAAATGCTAACAATAAATTTGCTGCAACGGGAAGAACAATACGGACAACTATGTTCATTCCGTCCATGTCGCCTACGCAGACAAAGACGATTCTTGCTACTGCGGAGCAGATGCTGAGCAGAGCTACCAACCAGACAAGGACACTCTTTCTGGCGGCTGAGTATGTTGTAATGTTTTCCATATATCGATTATATCAAAGTATTGTGATATAATAAACCTACAGTTGTATTTGTTATAGAGAGGTTTAATATGAGCGACATTATAGTAATCGGAATAGCCGGAGGAACAGGTAGCGGTAAGACAACTTTGACCCAGGCCATAGTACAAAACCTGGGGAGCCATGTAACAGTTATTCCTCATGATAGCTACTATAAAGCTCACCATGAACTGACATATGACGAAAGAATAAATCTAAACTATGACCATCCCAATTCCTATGACACTGAAATGTTTGTGGAACACCTTACTCGTTTGAGAAGGGGGGAGACTGTTGAATGCCCTATCTATGACTACACAATATATGACAGATCTGAAAACACTCTAACCATACATCCATCAAAGGTAATAATAGTCGAAGGAATTATGATCTTCTATCCTGAAGAGTTGAGAAAGCTTATGGATATCAAAGTCTTTGTTGATGCAGATGCAGATGTAAGGATTTTAAGAAGAATTACCAGAGACGTAAAAGAGAGAGGCCGCAGCTTGGACAGCGTAATCAATCAATACATAACTACGGTTAAGCCCATGCATGAAGCCTTTGTTGAACCATCAAAGAGATTTGCGGATATTATCATTCCCGAGGGTGGATTAAATATGGTGGCTCTTGAGATGCTCATAGGAAGGATTCGAGCTCATATTAATTCCTAAATAAATCGAAAAAACCACAATTTATTGTCAAGACATCCAGGTAACGGAAGAGTATTACCGCAGGGTGTAGATTATTGACATCAAGTATCACTTTTTTGTTTATCTTTGGTACTTTAGTACACTATGTTACTAACGCAAAGGGACGTAAGTTATGACGAAGCAAGTAAGCAAAGAATTGATCAATTCATGGGAATGGTTGGATGCATTCTGCCTGACCCAGAGGGGGATATGTGAATTAGCTTGTGGTCAACATGCAATTGTAGTAGTTCAGATCAACCAATTTGAAGAGATCAAGGAAAGATTAACAAGGAGTCAATTAAATGAGCTCCTTCATAAAATTGAAAAACAGATGGAGACTTATGCATTGGAGGATACCATTGTAGCCAAATACAATGAGTATACGTATGTTGTGGTACTCCATTATTTAAATAGTAGAGATGAGATTGAAGAGATCTGCAGCGAAATAGAAGCAGCCTTCTCAGAGGATAAGGAAATCAGCAAGTACAATATCTCGGTTACCCTTGGTGCCGCTGAATGCCATCATGATCCGGATAGCGGATATAAATGTGCCGCCAGACTGGCTATGGAAGCACTTCAGGAAGCCAAGGAAAAGAATAAGGATTTCATTCTTGCTCCCGATACCCTTAGACCTCATCCCTTGGCGCTAAAAATGAAAGAGGCTAGAAGAAAATGAAAATAGTTTTTCTGTCTGAGAATAAAACTGAAATGGGTAACTGCCGGGCAGAATTTGGACTTTCGATGTATATAGAAACTCATGATATGAAGCTCCTGTTCGATACGGGAGCTTCCAATCTTTTTGAGGACAATGCCAGGGTTCTTGGTGTGGACTTAAGGGATGTGGATGCTTGCATTATCAGCCACGGTCACTTTGATCATACCAACGGAGCTCCCAGGTTTTGCGAAATAAACAGCAAGGCCAAGTTCTATATTCATGAAAACGCCACAAGAGAATTCTTTGGGACTACAGATGGTGAAATAGACGACTACAACTGCGGAATTCTTTGGAATCAGCAGGATAAGGAAACTGTTCTGAAACGAGCACAGCTTACCCATGGCCCCCTATGGCTAAATGAAGATATAGTTATATCCGGTCCTATTCCCGATGCACCGGATTTTAAACCGGTGGAGGAGTTTTATTTTAGAAGTATTTCCGGTGGTTTGGAACCGGATACCATGGACCATGAGCAATTCCTGGCGGTAAGGGAAGGGGAGAATATATTTCTCTTTTCCGGTTGCAGTCACAAGGGCATAGTTGCGGCTATGGAATATGCAAAAGATTTATTCCCCGGCAATAAGATTACCCATGTAGTTGCGGGAATGCATCTCTTTGGGGCTACAGATGAAATGAGAAAAAAGGTTATAGACAGAATTGCTTTAGAGGAACCTAAAATAGTAATGCCGATGCATTGCACCGGCATGAATGCTATTTGTATGATGAGGGAAAGATTTGGAAAGGCATGCGTTCTGGCCAGTGCAGGCAAGACCTATGAAATGTAGACGCCGCCAGCCTTACATTATTTATCTCAACATGTATTTAACCGCCGCATCCAGAATTCTGGGAGTGCGGTCATAAGTATCTTCTATTAAAACACGTTCAGAAAGCTTGTGGAAATCCTTTCCCCAGGGACCGATGTTAATTCCCGGCATGGAGATTTTACCGATGGATTCCAAAGGTATATCGTAGAAGTCTCCGAAGAGAGGCATACTCTCCGTTAAAGCATTTTTTATTTCCTCCGGATTTTTCATGTCTATATAGCTTAAGTCACAAATTCCCGAGAAGAAATATTCTTTAATATACTCCTGGTTAAAATTATTCTTTGTATATTCCAAAAGCATAGGGAAGAGATTGTTTATCTTTTCGTCTGCTTTCTCATATTCCAGATTGGATACGCAGGGATAATAGGGTGGCACCAATCCGTAAACCACTCTGGGGGAGATGTCATCTACATAATCGTAGACAAAATTCACCAGTTCGTAATTACAATTTATTATGGATCTTTTGGCTGAGTTAAAATCCTCCAAAAGCTCCTGGATTTTCTTTTCGTACAGGGCTTCAAATTCCTGACCGTGGTCTCTTTTTGCCTCCATTAGCAATTCCTGAAAACTGGAGACCTTTACCTGCCAGGGAAGGTCCTTTACCTGCCTTTTTGAATTCTTTAAGAATGTGGCATAGGCTTGGTTTGCCTCTTCTATTACCCGGGCAAAGGAGTCGTGACAAATCATCTTTAATTTGGCCAGAACTTCAGAGGGGCTGGAAGTCAAGGTAAGAATACTGATGCAGCCATAGGCATTTACAGGCATGGACACATCGTATACTTCTTTGCTGTCCTTCATATAAATCCAAGTAGGTGGAGGTGAAGACTCTGAAGAGGTTTCGTCTGTATCCACCACATCGGAAAAGTCCATATTTAATTCAGTGCGTCTTTCAATTTCAGAAAGGATGATGATGGGATTAAGGCCCTCAAAAACTTTCCCCACATGGGACATGCTTCCTCTGACATAAACAAAGGGCATTAGCTTTCCCACGGTGCCTAAGGAGAACACACCCTTTTCGGGCTCCCTTCTTTGATGAGGCTCGGAATTAATCATAAGCTTGTAATCCAGGTTAAAGCTGCCCTTCATGTCCGCCAGGAGAATAGCTGCTCCTCTCATTCCGGAGGAAAGATTCTCTTCATCCGGAACTCCGATAACTAGAACATTACCTTTAAATTCTCCCTTAAGGGCCAGGTTTCCGTATTCCCTTAGGAGGGTGTATTGGATTGAACCTCCGGCCTTCATGTCGCAACCACCCTTGCAGAAAAGGAACTGTCCGGACTCCAAATCAGCCTTTGCTTCCGGAGATAGCATATCCATGTTTTTGTGAAGCATCTCGTGAAGCTGATCCGGCTTTAATGCAAAGTCCTTAAGGGTTTTAAAGTCTTCAATTCCAACCACGTCGTAATGATGAACCATGCAGATGGTTTCTGTTCCGGAACCCTTTACCAGGGCCCAGCAGACGGAGCGTCCCAGGTGATCTCCGGGAATGCTGTAGAGACCAAAATGCTCCGGATGCTCTTTAAAATATGGAAAGGAGGACATCAAATCCACAAAGAATGGTTCAATTTCCTTTTCATGTATTGTATCTGTATAACTACCGATAGATACATAGTCATATAAGGTCTTTTTTATATCTCGGCCAATTAAATCAAAATCTATGGAATGATTCATCATCTACCTCCAAATAATAAATATACCTACAGAAGAATTATATCCTCATAACGGAATTAGTCAACAAAGCCAATGGCCATGACTTCCACTGCCATCAAAGGCTTGAGGCCATTTTAGTATTGGACTTAATGCATATATTAATGTAGAATATACTTGAGTAAGACTGACATTAATGCGGTGATGCATGGAGGTATAAAATGTTATTAGATAACAATATTTATGTAGGATTGGATCAAGAAGGAAACAGGGTTAACCTTAATCTTTCCATGAGCAACAGACATGGGCTTATAGCCGGTGCCACTGGAACAGGTAAGACCATTACCATGAAGGTGCTGGCTGAATCCTTTGCTGATGCCGGAGTTCCTGTATTTCTCTGTGATGTAAAGGGAGATGTATCCGGTATTTGTACTCCCGGTGAGCAGACAGAGGACATGGAAGCCAGAATAGATAAATTTGGATTAAGAGACTATTTTAAATATAAGGGCTATACCACCACCTTTTGGGATATTTATGGAGAAAATGGACATCCCATAAGAGCAACTGTATCCGATATGGGTCCGGAACTCTTGGCTAGAATTCTGGGTCTGACGGATGTACAGGAGGGAGTCCTTAATATTATCTTTAGGATTGCGGATGATAATGGACTTCTTCTGATAGACCTTAAGGATCTAAGGGCTATGGTTAATTATGTGGGAGACCATAAGGATGAATATACTCTTCAGTACGGCAATATCGCTCAGGCTTCCCTAGGAGGAATTGTAAGAGCTATTTTGCCCATTGAGAACCAGGGCGGCAATCTTTTCTTTGGGGAGCCGGACCTGGATATTATGGACTGGATTAGAACAGATATTAATGGAAATGGCATGATTAACGTGCTGGATTCCGTAAAGCTGGTAAATAGCCCCAAGATTTATGCCATATTCCTGCTTTGGATGATGGCGGAACTCTTTGAGAAGCTGCCGGAGGAAGGGGACATGGAAAAACCAAAGATGGTCTTCTTCTTTGATGAAGCTCATTTCCTATTTACGGATATGCCTTCTGTATTTATTCAGAAAATCGAGCAGATGGTTAAGCTAATCAGATCAAAGGGAGTTGGGGTATTCTTTGTAACACAGAATCCCGCAGATATTCCTGACAGTGTATTGGCTCAGCTTAGCAACAAGGTGCAGCATGCCTTGAGGGCCTATACCCCGGCGGAGCAAAAGGCAGTAAGGGCTGCAGCTCAGTCCTTTAGAGAAAACCCGGCATTCAAAACCGAGGATGTCATTATGGAACTGGGAACCGGTGAGGCCCTGGTTTCCTTCCTGGATGAAAAGGGTATCCCTGCTATTACTCAAAGAACTAAAATTGTATGTCCTCAGAGCTTGATGGGACCGGCGGATCCTGCCATTAGAGAATCCATGATGAGCTCCGATGGAATGAACAAATATGATACCTATATGGACAACGAATCCGCCTATGAAGTTCTTCATGGTCAGGCACAGGTGGCGGCGGAAGAAGCCAAATTGGCTGCAGAGAGAGAAGCCTTTGAAAGAGAAAAGGAAGAGTTTGCCAAGCAGAAGGCCAAGGAAGAGGCTGCTGCAGAGAAGGAGGCTCTTAAGGCTCAGGAAAAGGCAGCCAAGGAGGCCCTTAAGGCTCAGGAAAAGGCAGAGAAGGAAGCCCTTAAGGCTATTGAGAAGGAGCAAAGAGCCAGGGAGCGCCAGGCTCAAAATGCCGTTGGTTCTGTAGGAAGCACCTTGGGAAGAGAATTCGGCAAGCTGGTTGGGAACACTATAGGTGGAAGCCTGGGCAAGAAGGTAGGCGGAAACCTGGGGTCAACCTTAGCCAGAGGATTCTTCAAGAACCTGATTGGAAGAAAATAATTAAATTCATTAAGGAGCATAACTCCATAAACACAAAAGGGTTAAAACTAGAGTAGTTTATTGTAAAGGGCAAAGAAAATGAGAAGATTTTGGACCAACAATTATGTGCGATGGGGCCTTACCATAGCAGGGGCAGGAGCCTTCTTGGTGGTGTTCTATCGAATTGTAGCCAACTTCACGGGCTTTAGAGAGGGACTGTCTACTTTGATGGCTATAATGTCCCCATTCATATATGGGTTTATTATGGCCTATCTACTTAGTCCAATCTACAATTTCATAGTAAGGAAAACATATCCTAAATTAAAGGATGCAACCAAGAACAACAAGAGGGCATTAATGGTGTCAAGGATATTGGCTACCATTGTATCCCTGATTATTTTGCTGGGAGCGGTCTTTGGTCTTATGGCTCTCCTTATTCCGCAAATTGTGGATAGTGTGCGAGGAATATCTCAAAACCTACCTTCAAATCTTGATGACGTCAGCAACTGGATAAATAGTCTGGTGGCAGGTATGGAAGATACCAGGCTGGCCAACACCATTCGGGAGGGCATCTATGAATTGCAGGACAATCTGCTAGCCTGGGTTCAAAACACCTTCCTTCCGGGGGTGGGATCCTTTATGCAAAGGGTATCCTCCAGTGTAATCCTTACAATCAAAACATTTTTCAACATTGCCATCGGGGTTATCGCCTGTGTATATTTTCTTAATGGGAAGGACGTCTTCAGAGCTCAGGGCAGAAAAATGGTTTTAGCCATTGCTGGAAAATCCAAAGCTGAAGAGGTATTTGAATTCGTACAATTTACCAATAAAACCTTTGGCGACTTTATCTCCGGCAAAGTAATAGATTCCATAATTGTAGGGCTTATATGTTTCGTGGCTATGAACATATTTAAAATGCCATATCCACTTCTCGTTAGTACCATTGTAGGGGTAACCAATATCATCCCCTTCTTTGGTCCCTTCATTGGAGCTATTCCGTCCATTGGAATCATTTTCCTGACAGAACCTATTCAGGCTCTTTGGTTCCTGATTCTCATAGTTGTGCTTCAGCAGCTGGATGGAAATATTATTGGACCGAAGATCATAGGAAATTCTATTGGATTGGGCAGCTTCTGGGTAATGTTCGCCATTATTATTGGCGGCGGACTCTTCGGTTTCATCGGCATGGTATTGGGAGTTCCCGTATTTGCGGTTATTTACTATTACCTGGGAAAACTGGTAGAGAAAAAGCTTCATAAAAAAGCCATTCCGGAAGCCACGGAGGATTATATTGACTACGATAGGTATGCCATAGACAAAAGGGAGTTAGAAGAGAATGAAGTTACTGAATAACGTGGATATGTCTTCTTATACCAGTTTCAAAACCGGCGGCAGAGTAAGCCGCCTTATTTTGGTGGATACAGAAGAAGAATTAATAGATGCAGTAGGGGAGCAGGAAGACTTCCTTGTATTGGGAAACGGGTCCAATACTCTTTTTGCTGCAGAGGAATATGATGGCTTGGTTATAAAACTGGGAGATGGATTCGACTATGTGGAGGTGGATTCATCCGGCCTGGTTAAGGCCGGCGGCGCCACTCTTATTTCCAAGGTATCAAAGACTGCAGCATCCAAAGGATTTACGGGACTGGAATTTGCTGCCGGCATTCCCGGCAGTGTAGGAGGAGCCGTATTTATGAATGCCGGCGCCTATGAGGGGGAAATAAAGAATGTGCTTAAAGAAGTGAAGCTTCTAACCAAAGAAGGAGAGGTTAAGACCGTTAAATGTGAGGATTTAGAGCTCTCATATAGACACAGCAAAATAATGGAAACAGGGGACATAGTTCTTGAAGCAATTTTTACCCTTGATAGGGGAGATATAAATATAATTAATGCCACCATGAAGGACTTTGCGGAAAGAAGAAGCTCCAAGCAGCCCTTGGAATATCCCAGTGCAGGAAGCTTCTTTAAAAGGCCTAAGGGCAATTTTGCAGGAAAGCTAATAGAGGATGCAGGTCTGGCGGGGCTTACTGTTGGTGGAGCCCAGGTAAGTGAAAAGCACTGCGGATTCATTATTAACAAGGGAAATGCCACCCCTGAGGATATTCTCGGTCTAATGAAGATGGTTCAGAATAAAGTGCTGGAGAATTCCGGCGTTATGCTGGAACCAGAGGTGAGGATTATTAAATAGAGTTGTTAGATTATATGAGAGGTAGTCATGGCCAATTCAGCTAGCTTGCAAAGCAAGAGTGAGGACAAATCAAAAATGAAGGTGGTTATTTTAACCGGACTTTCCGGCTCCGGCAAAACCAATGCCATTGACTGGTTCGAAGACCAGGGGTATTACTGTGTGGACAATATGCCGCCCTCGCTAATTATGGACTTTATCGGGTTGGCCATGGGATCCAAGAAAAAAATGGAGAGAGCCGCCTTTGTTATAGATGTAAGAGGTGGAGAATTCTTTGACGATACCAAGGACTGTATAAACGAGCTTAAAAATAGAGAGGATATCGATTGTAAGGTTCTCTTTATAGAAGCCTCGGACAGAACCCTGGTAAAGAGATATAACGAAACCAGAAGAAACCATCCTTTGGCAGAAGGATCCACCACCAGAGAGGTAATCCTTTTGGAGAAGGAGAGGCTTAAGGATTTAAGATCTGTATCTGACTATATAATTGATACAACAAATATGAAGGTCAGTGAATTACAGGTGGAAATAGGAAGGCTCTTTGGGGAAGGGGGTTCCAGCAGTTTTTCGGTAAATGTCAAATCCTTTGGATATAAGAGAGGTATACCTTCGGAGGCGGATTTAGTCTTTGATATGAGATTCATACCCAATCCATACTATGTGGCGTCTCTAAAGAAGCTGACGGGAAACAATAAAAAGGTATATAACTATGTATTCAAGCAGCCTGTGGCAGAGAAGTTTATTGGAGACCTTCTGAGGCTTTTGGAGGATCTAATTCCCAGCTATATTTTAGAAGGAAAACAGCATCTGAATATAGCCATGGGATGTACCGGAGGCCAACACAGATCTGTGGCTATGGCAGACCGACTTTCTGCAGAATTAAAGGAGAGAGGCTACCGTATCACCCTTGAACATAGGGACCTTTAGTGGTAAAATTTAAATGGACTTATTTAAACAGTAATCAATATTTGTATGCAAAAGGAGAGTCTTATGGAAAAGCTAATTATAAGTGCTTGTATTTGTGGTGCTGAAGTCACCAAAGAACAGAATCCTGCAGTTCCATATACTGTAGAAGAAATTGTAAGAGAAGCCAAGTCCGCCTATGACGCAGGAGCTGCTTTGATTCACCTTCACGTCAGATGGGATGATGGTACTCCTACACAGGACAAGGGAAGATTCCAGGAATGCATCGACGCAATCAGAAAGGAATGCCCGGATGTAATTATTCAGCCCTCCACCGGTGGTGCCGTTGGAATGACAGACCTGGAGAGACTCCAGTCTACAGAGGTGGTTCCCACACCTGAAATGGCAACTCTGGATTGCGGAACATGCAATTTTGGTGGAGATGAAATCTTCATTAATACAGATACTACCATCGAAAACTTTGCCAAGATTTTAAAAGAAAGAGGCATTAAGCCGGAATTGGAAGTCTTCGATAAGGGAATGATTGACTTAGCACTTAAGGTGGCAGACAAAAAGGGTCTCTTGGTTCATCCGCTTCACTGGGACTTTGTTCTGGGAGTGCAGATGAGCGCTACAATTAGAGACTTAGTATATATGGCAGAATCCATTCCACCGGGATCCACTTGGACCGCAACCGGATTAGGCAAAAATGCATGGCATATAGCTGCAGCAACTATTTCTTTGGGAGGACATGTAAGAGTTGGCTTTGAGGACAACCTGTACATGGAGAAAGGCGTATTAGCCAAGAGTAACGGAGAAATGGTAGCAAAGGTAGTTGAGCTTGCAAAGCTTCTCGGTAGAGAAATTGCTACTCCGGACGAAGCAAGAGAAATTCTTTCTTTGCCACCTCGTAAATAGGTCAAGTTAGGTTAATAGTGAATTAGGAAGGGGCGATTCTGTATTTGGGTCGCCCTTTTGAATTGAGGATAGAAAATGAGCTTTGCTTCAGACGTAAAAAATGAATTAGCCAGGACGGAGCCTGAGAAATCCTGCTGTCAGCTGGCAGAAATATCCGGCTTCTTAAGAGTTGCAGGTACTGCAAATTTTGCAGGGGGTGGCAAATTCGGCGTTACCGCCTCCACTGGTGACCCGGCCATAGCCAGGCATTATAAAAGGTTGATAAAAAAGTATTTTGAGGTGGATCCGGATTTAAAAATCGAAGAGATCGAGCTCTTTGGGAAAGAAAGAAGGTATCTCCTTACGGTGGGACACCAGGATGTGGGAGAAGAAATTCTTAGAGAAACAGGCTTGCTTCTGGTGAGACAGGGGAAGAATTACTTCACCGACGGCATTTTCGATGGACTTATAAAATCCAAATGCTGTAAGAAATCCTATCTTAGAGGAATGTTTCTGGGGGCAGGTACGGTGACAGACCCCAGGAAGAGCTATCATCTGGAAATAGCCTGCGGTACGGAGACCCTGGCCAAGGATCTTCAGAAACTGATAAATAGCTTTGTGGACCTTAGCTGCAAAATATCTCATCGCAGGGGCAAGTATATTATATACATGAAAAATTCATCATATATACGTGACACTTTGGCTATTATGGGAGCCCATTCCTATGTTTTGGACCTGGATAATACCTTGATTGAAAAGGAAATGAAGGAGGAGGCTGTTCGTCTTACAAATTGCGACAACGCCAACATGGATAGAACATTGGATGCGGCTCAGGAACAGATAGAAGTCATTAATTCCTTGAAAAAAAGAGGAACTTACGAAAGTTTGTCTCCCAAGCTAAAGGAAATCGCAGAGCTAAGATTGGCCAATCCGGAGGCCAGCCTCACCCAGTTGGGAGAGATGGCAGAGCCACCCATTAAGAAATCCGGTGTAAATAACAGAATAAAAAGAATATTTGAACTTGCACGAAATTAGCGTGTGTATTATAATAGACGACAAAGTATTTTTATCAAAAAAGAGCGTTTTTTACCTAAAAAAGTGTTGAAAAACACTGATTTACATGTCTAATTTTAACTTTATGTTAGAGTTATTGATTCCATAATCTAATAAGGAGGTGCCTATGGAATTACAGATTCAAGATCTTGTTTCCTCTATCCGTAAGGAAGGCTTAGAGGCGGCAAATGCTGAAGCGGAATCTATCATTGCAGAGGCAAAGAAAAAGGCCGAATCGATAGTTAATGGCGCTAAGACTGAGGCACAACAGTATAAGGAAGCGGCTGAAAAAGAAATAGCCATCCTTAAGGAAAGTGCTGAAGTTGGTGCGGAGCAGGCAAAGAGAGATGCAGTTCTGGCTTTCAAAACTGAAATTCAGGGCGAATTCGAAAAAATCCTTGCTTCCGACATTAGCAAAGAACTATCCGGCGAAGGTCTCGGCAAGTTGATTCGCGCAGTGGTTACCGGTGAGAATGTTGCAGATTATGCTGCAGAAGTATCCGAAGTAAGCGAAACCCTAAAGAAAGAACTGGCAGAAGAAATTAAAAATGGCCTGGAAATCAGACCTACCAAGGGAGTTCAACAGGGATTCCGCCTTGCAGCCAAGGACGGATCCGGCTATTTTGATTGTTCCGATGACGGCATAATGGAAATGCTGATGCCATACTTCAGAGATTTGGATTTTAAGTAGAGAAGGAGGCGCAGTATGGCTTCGTATTATTATTTGATAGCAAGCCTGCCCGAACTCAGAGCAGACGGGGATATGCCTTTAACCTATGAGGAATTCCTGTCCTGTTGCCAGTCAAATGTGAGTGAAGCGGATTATGAGCTTCTCAAAAATCTCACCTTGGATTCCAAGGAAGGCCCTCTTATTGAGGATTGGGCCAACTTTTACGGAATGTTGACTAAGGAACTGAATTATCAAAGAAGTTTGAACCTTGGAAAAAGCTATTCATCCGCCTTTGATAAGGATGGACTCATTGCCCAGGTGGCAGCCTCGGCTCTATCGGCTAAAAACCCCTTAGAGGCAGAGAAAATCCTTCTGGAATATGAGTTTGAAAATCTAGATTCCCTTGTGGGACTGCATATGTTTGACGATCACGTATTGTTTGGATATGCAATCAAATTAAAACTGCTTGAGCGTTTGACCAGCTTTGAGCAGGATAAGGGCAAGGCTGAATTCCAGTCCCTTTTCGACGGGATACAGCAGCAAGTATACAGTTTGTAACAGGAGTGTTATATGAAAGTAGAAACAGGTTATGTAACCGGGGTCAACGGAAACCTTATTACTGTAGATTTCGATGGCTCCGTTCGTAAGAATGAAGTTGGTTACATCCTCGTTGATGATAAACGCCTCAAAGGAGAGGTTATTCGTATCAGAAACGGGGAAGTAAGCATGCAGATCTACGAGATGACCAACGGTATCAAGGTGGGCGACGCCGTAGAGTTTACCGGCGAGCTCATGAGCGTAGATCTGGGTCCGGGACTGCTGACACAGGTATTTGACGGTCTGCAGAACCCCCTTCCTGCATTGGCAGAGGAGTGCGGATTCTTCCTGGACAGAGGTGTGTATCTGGATGCAATTCCGGATCGTGATTGGGAGTTTACTCCCACAGTTAAGGCTGGTGACCATGTAAAAGCAGGCAGCACCATCGGTACTGTTCCTGAAGGTTTGTTCACCAACCATATTATGGTGCCCTTTACGCTTAAGGGTGACGATTGGAAAGTGAAATCCATCAAAGAAGCGGGAACATACAATGTTCACGATAAGATTTGTGTAATTGAAGACGGTAAAGGCGAGGAAAGAGAACTTTCCATGGTATTTACCCAACCTGTTAAGCAGGCAGTTACATGCTATGAAGAAAAGCTTCGTCCAAATGAACCATTGGTCACAAAGCTTCGCTGTATCGACGCCTTCCTTCCAGTAGCCAAGGGCGGTACCTTCTGTACACCTGGCCCCTTCGGCGCAGGAAAGACAGTTCTTCAGCACATGCAGGCCAAGAACTCTGACGTAGACGTAGTAATCGTAGCAGCATGCGGAGAGCGTGCCGGCGAAGTTGTAGAAGTGCTTACAGAATTCCCTGAGCTCATTGACCCTAAGACAGGCAAGTCCCTCATGGAAAGAACAATCATCATCTGTAATACATCCTCCATGCCGGTAGCAGCCAGAGAAGCTTCCGTATATACAGCGGTAACTTTGGCAGAATACTACAGACAAATGGGTCTGGATGTACTCCTCCTGGCTGACTCCACCAGCCGTTGGGCACAGGCCATGCGTGAAATGAGTGGACGTCTTGAAGAAATCCCGGGAGAAGAAGCCTTCCCTGCATATCTGGAATCCGCCATTGCGGCATTCTATGAAAGAGCCGGCAAGGTTCGCCTGGAAGACGGAACCATTTCTTCCATTACTATAGGCGGAACAGTATCTCCTGCCGGTGGTAACTTTGAAGAACCTGTAACCCAGGCTACACTGAAGGTAGTAGGTGCATTCCACGGTCTTTCCAGAGAGCGTTCCGATGCCCGTAAATATCCATCAATCCATCCGGTAGACTCTTGGTCAAAGTACACAGGAGTTATCAATATGGATGACATTAATAAGGCAAGAGGCGTTCTCATCAGAAGTATCGAAGTCAACCAGATGATGAAGGTAGTAGGTGAGGAAGGTACCTCCAATGAGGACTATATCACCTATCAAAAGGGAGAACTTTTGGATGCGGTATATCTGCAGCAGAACTCCTTTGACCCCATCGATCAGGCCTGCGATCCGGAAAGACAGAATAAAGAATTCGAAGTTCTGTATGATGCTATGAACCAGACCTATGACCTGAATGACAAGAGGGAAATTCGTTCCTTCTTCAACCAGCTGAGACAGGAATTCCTGGATTGGCACGGTACAGAATGGGAGTCTCCTGAATTTGCTGCCCAGCAGCAAAAGATTACTGACCTTTACATGTCAAAGGTCGTACATTAGGAGGTGGTCAAATGCAAAAGATATATACAAAGATAGAGTCAATAGTTGGTAACGTAGTAACTGTCCGTGCTGAAGGCGTTAAGAACGGCGACTTGGCATTGGTAGGTGACAGCTACGCCAACGTAATCAAATTGGATAAGGACCTGGTATCCCTTCAGGTATTTGCAGGTGCCCAGGGTGTCAGCACCACTGACCCGGTTCGCTTCCTGGGAAGACCTATGATGGTATCCTTCTCCGATCATTTGCTTGGTCGTATCTTTAACGGTGCAGGTGTACCCAGAGACAACGGCCCGGCCCTAACGGAGAACATGATTCCTATTGGAGGACCTTCCTTCAATCCATCCAAGCGTATCCTGCCTGAGCACATGATACGTACAGGTATCCCCATGATTGACGTATTCAATACACTGGTAGAAAGCCAAAAGCTTCCTATCTTCTCAATCTCCGGTGAACCTTATAACCAATTGCTTTCAAGAATCGCCATGCAGGCGGAAGTTGATGTTATTATTCTTGGCGGTATGGGACTTAAGTATGACGACTATATGGAATTCCGTGACACCTTGGAAAAGGGCGGAGCCATGAGCCATACAGTAATGTTTATCCATACTGCTGCTGACCCAATCGTAGAATGCACACTGGTTCCGGACATGTCTTTGGCAGTTGCAGAACAGTTTGCTCTTGAGGGTAAGCGAGTATTGGTACTGCTGACGGATATGACAAACTTTGCCGATGCCCAGAAGGAAATGGCCATCACTATGGAACAGGTACCTTCCAACCGTGGTTATCCCGGAGACCTTTACAGCTCCTTGGCCGCTCGTTATGAGAAGGCCGTGGATATCCAAGGGGCCGGTTCAATCACCATCCTGGGTGTTACCACAATGCCCGGTGATGACGTAACCCACCCGGTACCGGATAATACAGGCTATATTACAGAAGGCCAGTACTATCTAAAGAATGGACATATCGAACCCTTCGGTTCCCTGTCCCGACTAAAACAGAATGTTAACGGTAAAACCAGAAACGATCACCGTGCCCTCATGGACGGTATGATTCGTCTCTACGCTCAGTACAATGAGAGTCTTGAAAAGAGATCCATGGGATTCAATATGACTGAGTGGGATGAGAAGCTTCTGAAATACGGTGAACTATTCGAATCAAAGCTGATGGATCTCTCCGTTAATATTCCGCTGGAAGGCGCTCTCGATCTAGGTTGGGAAATCCTTGCTGAATGCTTCGAACCCAACGAAACCGGTCTCCAGACCGCTTTGATCAAAGAGAGATGGCCTGACAAAGCTGCGGTTAATTAAAAAAAGGAGCGGTTCATGGCTATCAAATTAACAAAGAATGAACTGAAGAAGCAGAAGGAAAACCTGAAGCAGTTCCAACGCTACCTTCCTACGCTGCAGCTGAAGAAACAACAATTGCAGTCAGTAATTATGAAGGTGCGTGCAGAGCTGGAAGATAAGGAAGCTCAGCGCATTCAGATGATTGGTGATTTGGACGATTGGATAGCTGTTTTCGCAGAAAATGAAATCTTTGATGAAGATAAAAAATTGGAACAACTGGTACAGCCTGACAAGGTAATCTGTGTAGATGAAAACATTGCAGGTGTAACGGTGCCGGCTTTCCAAGAGCTGACGTTCAAGGACATCAATTACGATGTGGACGAGTATCCCCTTTGGGTGGACACTGCAGTCTTCAAACTTCGTGATATTGCCACACTGGACGCTTTGGTCTCAACACTAAAAAAACAAACTGAACTTTTGGAGTCAGAACTTAAGACCACATCCCAGAGAGTTAACCTCTTTGAGAAGGTCAAGATTCCGGAAGCAAAGGAAAATATCCGCGTAATCCAGGTTTATCTGGGAGACCAACAGACAGCGGCGGTTGTACGAGGCAAGATCTCGAAGAAAAAATTAGAGGAGGCATAGGGATGATAGAAAAAATGAAAATGGTACATGTCGTCACTTCCGCCTCCGGGAAAGAAGCGATGCTTAAGGGCCTAAGAGATATAGGCGTAATGCATCTAGCTGAAAAGCAAAGCGCGGACAGAGAGGTGACGGAACGCTTCCAAACCATGTCCAGGACAGCAACAACTCTTAAGGAGTATGCTGAGCCTAAGCAAAGAGGAAGCAGTGAAATTCTCTCTGAAGAAGAATTTAATAAAATGTACTCCGGCGTACTGGATGCCCTAGAGAAAAAGAGTGTTCTTACGCAGGAAATCAGTTCTGCCAGTGCTGAAATCGATAGAATATCCGATTGGGGTGATTTTTCACCAGCAGAATTGGCTGAACTAAGAAACGAGGGGTTTGACTTCCATTTCTACCGTATGGGAGAGAAGGAATTTCAAGCCGCTGCTGCTGACGAAAATGTTCGAGTAATCAAGCTTTCGCCAATTGACAAACAGGTTGCTGTCGCAGTCCTTGGAACTTTGCCCCCTGAAATTCAGGCCACAGAGTTCATGCTTCCGGAAAGAGGTATTTCCGATCTGAAGCACGATATAGAACTCTCCAGAGAAGGCATACAGGAATGCGACGAAACCCTGAAAGCTGCATCCATCTACGATGAAAGCTTTAAGGCTGAAATGCGAAAAGTTCAGAACGAATTAAATTTCTCTGAAGCAGAAGCCACCACGGATGGCGATGAAGACTTTGTTTGGATTTCAGGATATATTCCCGAGGCAGACATTGAAGTCTTTAAGGCAAAGGCTGCGGAAACAGGCTGTGCCTGGGCAGTGGAAGATGTGGCAGATGACGATGATAAGATACCTACAAAGGTTCGTTACAACAAGGTATCCAAACTGATTCAGCCAGTATTCGATATTCTGGGTATTATGCCGGGATATAGAGAACAAGATATTTCACTTTGGTTCTTCTTGTTCTTCATACTGTTCTTCGCCATGATCATAGGTGACGGTGCATATGGTGTGCTGATACTAATAGGTACAATTGCTATTAATGTAGTGCAGAAGAAGGTCACCAATGTGACATTCCTGCTATACGTACTATCCATTGCCACCATAATATGGGGTGCTGTAACCGGAACCTGGTTCGGTATGGAAAGTGCCATGGAAGTTCCACTCCTTAAGAAGTTGGTAATTCCAAGCATTGCAACCTATCCGGAGTATTTCGGCAAAACCAGCACAGACGCCCAGAACATGATAATGAGGTTCTCTTTCTCCATAGGAGCCATACAGATGGCCTTAGGTGCTATTCTGTCAATCAAGAAGAAGATTCCGGAGAAAGACCTGTCGTGGGTTGCAGATGTAGGTTGGGCCATTGCCATCATAGCAATGTACCTGTTATCTCTAAACCTTGTTACTCACGATCCAGTTCCATTGATGCCGGTATTCGTACTTATAGGAGTAGCCTTCCTGATAGTAGTTCTCTTCGGAGGAATGTCTCCGGACAAGACTTTCGGTCAGGGGTTAAAATCAGGACTTGCAGATTCATTTACTGTATTCCTGAACACAATAAGCTGCTTCGGTAATGTAATGAGTTACATCAGACTCTTTGCAGTAGGTATGGCAGGTGTGGCGATTTCCCAGAGTTTTAACGGAATCGCAGCCGGTATGCATGGACCTTTGATGATTGCAGGTGTAATTGTCGTGTTAATCGGGCATGCCCTTAACATAGTAATGTGCTTCCTGTCAGTAGTTGTTCACGGTGTTCGTTTGAACGTTCTTGAATTCTCCGGGCAGGCAGGTATTGAATGGACGGGCGTACCATATGAACCATTTAAAGAGCTAAATGAATAAGCTTAAATTTATAAATTAACCTTTAGATAATTTAAGAGAATTAAGAAAAGGAGAAATTATTATGAATCTTGCATTTATAGGTATGGCTGCAGCCCTTGGTTTATCCGCTGCAGGTTCAGCATTCGGAGCTGGATTTGGCGGTATGTCTTCTGTAGGCGCATGGAAAAAATGTTATGCCAGTGGTAAACCTGCTCCCTTTATCATGATCGCTTTTACAGGTGCTCCTCTGACTCAGACCATTTACGGATTCCTTCTTATGAACTTTATAAGAACTGCCGTTGAAAATGGCGCAGATGCCGGTTTGGCTTTAGGCGTAGGAATCTTTGGTGGATTGGCAATTGGTCTTTCCGCTTTCTTCCAGGGCAAGTGTGCAGCAGCTTCCGCTGATGCTCTCGGTGCAACAGGAAAGGGTACTGCCAACTACTTCATTGTAATCGGTATAGCAGAAACTGTAGCCTTGTTTACCTTGGTATTCAGCTTGCTGCTACTGAATAGCTAAACCCGGAAGGGAATTAAGTAGTTGGAAAGGTTCTAACGATTAGGTAATAGGAGCGACTTGCACTATGTGTTCAGTGGCTTGGGGATAATAACTCCAGCCAGTGACCACGTGGTGTTAGTTGCTCCTTTTTCTGTCAGAGACCTTAGGTAGTGTTTCGTTAAATAAGCATATAATTCATGAACTAACCCACAGAAAAATGGATATGAAGAATAAAAAATACAGCATCATAATTCAGGTGGCCATACTCTTTTTGGCGGGGACCATAATAACCGGCCTTTTGTCTTTTTATAATCAAAGAGTTGATGCTACAAGGGACATAAAACTTCAGACGGAGGATATTGCATCCAATGTTGCCGCTGAGGTTGAAATGGCTCTAAAGGAATATCCTACATATGACTGGCTTATTAAGTATTGGTACGACAATTATGAAAATATGGATATAGAGTATGATGTTGACTATAGCCAGCACACCCAAACAGAGGAAAAGTATAGGGTTTGGAAAACTCGACATCCTTTAGTTCAGCTGAAATACGCAACAGCTGAAGAAATAAATGCCATGGAAGATTACGATCAGAAATTGTTTGCGGAGATCGCCTACTCCTGGTTCATAACAAGAATAAACCAGATTAAAAAGTCCTGCAATGTGGCATTCCTCTTTTGCGTTTTGCCAAATGAGGCCTTTGATTCTCAGTTCTTCCTGTTTAGTGCAGCGGACCCGGATTCCATAAGAGGCACCAGCTATGAAGAGGTATATCCCATTGGAATAAGTGTAAAGGTGGACGAAAGCCAGGCCCAGGCAATGAAAAGTGCTGTAAACGATTCCTCTTATTTGGCTGATGCAGGGGATTATGTGGACTATTATGCCCATATAGGAAATGTGGATGATCGTCCGGTTTTAATTGGATTAACCTATGACCTAACCTATATCAAAGACAGCATTGAGCGCCAAGCCCGACATAAGACCGCCTTGGCGGTTGCATATCAGACCATTCTTTCCCTTATTTGTCTGGGAATAATTTATGGCTTTGTTCTGAGGCCCCTAAAGAATATCCAAGAGAATATTAGGCTTTATAAAAACAGCAAAGACAGCAAGGCAGTCCAAGAGGGACTTTCCTCGGTACGAATTCAAAATGAGATGAAATATCTGGCTGACGACGTGGTGGATTTGGCAGAGGAAATGGATGCCTATACTTTGGAAATAGAAGAGATAACTAAGGAGAAAGAACGTATAGGAACGGAGTTAGATCTGGCTACAAAGATTCAGGCCTCCATGCTTCCCAACCAATTCCCTCCTTTTCCCGATAGAAAAGAATTTGACATATATGCCTCCATGGACCCGGCCAAGGAAGTGGGTGGGGATTTCTATGACTTTTTCTTCATAGATCCCGACCATATCTGCCTGGCCATTGCGGACGTGTCCGGAAAGGGTATACCGGGAGCTCTATTTATGATGTCATCTAAAATCATGATAGAGAGTAAGGCATCTCCCGGAAAAACTCCTGCAGAAATTCTCACTGACGTAAACGATACAATATCAAAGAACAATCAAGCGGAAATGTTTGTCACCATGTGGCTTGGTATCCTGGAAATATCCACGGGAAGAATAATTGCAGCAAACGCAGGTCACGAATATCCAAGCCTTATGAAAAATGGCCAGGAGTTCCAGCTTATAAAAGACAAGCATGGTTTTGTGCTGGGAGGAATGGAAGGCTTAAAATACAAGGACTATGAAATAGAATTACAGCCTGGAGACAAGCTGTTTGTATACACTGACGGAGTTCCTGAGGCGGCCAATAAAGATAATGAACTATATGGAACGGAAAGAATGCTTAAGGCATTAAACGAAAGCCGAAAAGGTGGTCCGAAGGAAATCCTTCAGGGAGTAAGGAAGTCTGTGGATGACTTTGTTGAAGAGGCAGAGCAGTTTGATGACCTTACAATGATGTGCATTGAGTATAAAGGTAATATATAATTGGATTGGTAATTATATTGTCTTCATTATTTATTTAAGGAGAAGGGCAAGAGATGATAAAGAATATGGAAGAACTGAGAGAGTATTTTAAAAAAGATTTATATGCCACCCAGGCAACAGGAATTGAAATAGAAAAGGCGGAAGAAGGATATGGTCTTGTAAGCCTTAATCTGGAAAGCCGCCATGAAAACGCAGGAGGAAAAGTGATGGGTGGTGTTTACTATACTATGGCTGACTTTGCCTTTGGTATAGCTGCCAATTTCAATAGGCCTGCCACAGTTACCCTGGATAGTCAAATAACCTTTTTGACACCGGCGGTAGGCAGCAGGTTATTTGCAGAGGCCAAGGTGGAGAGGGATGGAGAGCACACCTGCTGCTATTATGTTCAGGTTTACGACGACTTGGGTACAAAGTGCGCAATAGCCACCATGAACGGTTTCAAAATAGGTGCTGTAAAGTAATTCCATAATTAAGGGACTTTCATAAGGTCAAAATAGGTTCGGATTGTTTTACTTGTGGTTAGTGTTGCTGGGAGAACTGATGGAAAATAGAGATTTGGTGGAAATTGAAATAAGTGATATGTCTGAAGAGGGCGCCGGCATCGGTCATTCTGAAGGAATGGCTGTTTTTGTTGATGGTGCAGTTTATGGAGACAGAGTTAAGGCTCGGATTACAAAGGTTAAGAAGAATTATGCCTTTGCTGAGTGTGTGGAAATAATAAAGCCCTCGGATAAAAGGCAGGAGGGCTTTTGTAAATTCTCTCGAGATTGCGGAGGCTGTCCCTTGGGCGACCTTAGATATGAAGAGCAGCTTAAGCTTAAAACAAAGTGGATAGGAGATAAGCTTACAAGAATTGGAGGCCTTGAGAATCCACTGATTCATCCAATAATTGGGATGGATGTTCCGGAGAGATACAGAAACAAAGGGGTAATGGCGGTGTCAAAGGAGGGTGCCATTGGCTTTGTTCGAAAGAAGAGTCATGAGGTGGTGGACTGTCCCGACTGCAGAATTCAGAGTGAAAAGGCCATGGGCGTGGCAGAGGGACTTTTCCAGTATATTAGGGAAAACGATATTAGAGGCGAGATTGATAAGCTAATGGTTCGTACTGCCCCCGGAACAGGGGAAATGATGACGGTTGTAAAAACCAGGAGCAAAGGAAAACTTCCAAATTTGGAAATGTTAATTGACTTTCTTAATGAAGGATCTGATTTCTCTCTGGCCAGCATATACCTGGATGATAGGTGCGTGGCCGGAAAGCGTGTAATAATAGAGGAAACTGCCGGCCTTAAATTTGAAATATCACCGGAATCCTTTTATCAGGTAAATTCCCGGCAGATGCTGAAACTCTATGAGAAGGCTATGGAATATGCCGATCTAAAAGGAGGAGAAACTGTACTGGACTTATACTGCGGTGTGGGAACCATTGGTATTTTTGCTGCCAAGGCCATGGGTGACAGTGGGCGAGTCATCGGCATAGAATCTATAAAACCAGCGGTAATAGATGCCAACAGAAATTCAGTTATAAATGGCATTGTAAGTACCAGGTATATTACAGGGAAGGCGGAAGATGTGCTTCCTGCCATTATGGGAATAAAACCCTACATGGGATATAACGAGGTGAACAAGCTGGTGGAAAAGGAGCCGCCCCTTACAGTGAATCATGCCGACGTGGTATTCCTTGATCCTCCCAGGGCAGGGTGCCAAGAGGAGCTACTAAGTGCAGTGGTTAAGACGGAGCCTGACAGAGTAGTTTATATATCCTGCAATCCGGCTACCTTGGCCAGGGACATAAAGTATCTGACAGAGAGAGGATATGAATTCAAGGAAGCAACCCCGGTGGATATGTTTCCCCATACCGGCCATGTTGAGAGCGTGGTTCTGTTGACTAAAGTACATAATTGATAGTGTGAAAATGCTTGAAATATAAGGCTTTTCCGAGGATTTGGGTGTAAATCCAGGTCCTCGGATTTTCTGCGTTTTGGGAGCTGCAAAGAGGTTGATTTTTATAGTTGGATAGACAGAAGTATTGATTTGGGGTTGGTAAGACAAAAATATTGATTTTAGCTGTCCGTATTTTGGTACACGTCTTATGATATTTATTTAATTGGTGGTGCGGAATTTACGCTCAAATCAATTTACTTTTTGCGTTAAATATGCTATAATAACGCTATACAAATGGATAAGGAGGTCACTCATGAGTATAAGCAGTGAGATTAAAGATATTAGAAGAAAATGTCTGTTGAATCAAACGGAGTTCGCTGATGCGATTGGTGTCTCTTTTTCAACAGTAAATCGTTGGGAAAATGAAAAGGCAATTCCGAATTATCAGGCATTAAAGAAAATCAAAGATTTTTGTGAAAAGAACGATATTTCCTTTGAAGTAGATTCAAAGGTATGGGAGGAAAAATAATGAATGTAATTAGTTTGTTTAGTGGTTGCGGTGGTCTTGATCTTGGCTTTGAAAGAGCGGGATTTAATATTCCAGTTGCTAACGAATTTGACAAAACAATATGGGCTACTTTTAAGGCGAATCATCCTAAGACAAAATTGATTGAGGGCGATGTAAGAAAAGTAACCAAAGAAGATATCGCACAGTATATTGATGGAGAAGTAGACGGAATAATCGGAGGACCGCCTTGCCAGTCTTGGTCGGAAGCTGGTGCTCTTAGAGGTATCGAAGATGAGCGAGGACAATTATTCTTTGATTACATCAGAATCTTAAAGGAGTTTAAGCCTAAGTTCTTTTTGGCAGAAAATGTAAGTGGAATGTTAGCAAATAGACATTCAGAGGCTGTGCAAAATATATTGAAACTTTTTGATGAGGCTGGTTATGATGTATCACTTACACTTGTAAATGCAAAAGACTATGGCGTTGCACAGGATAGAAAAAGAGTATTCTATATTGGATTCAGAAAAGATTTAAAAATCAAGTTTGAATTCCCAAAAGGTTCTACAGAGGACGATGATAAAAAAATAACTCTGAGAGACATAATTTGGGATTTACAGGATACCGCAGTTCCGGCAGCAGAAAAAAACAAGCATAATCCTAATGCAATTAATAACAATGAATATTTTACCGGTGCATTCTCAACCATTTTCATGAGTAGAAATAGAGTGAGAGACTGGGATGAACAAGGATTTACTGTACAGGCATCAGGAAGACAGTGACAGCTTCATCCACAAGCACCTAAAATGGTTAAATTCGGGAAAAATGATTGTAGATTCGTAGAAGGTAAAGAACATCTTTACAGACGAATGACTATTAGAGAGGTTGCAAGAGTTCAAGGATTCCCAGACGATTTCAAATACATCTATGAGAATACTGATGTTGCTTATAAAATGATTGGTAATGCCGTTCCTGTAAATCTTGCATACGAAGTGGCCTTAGGAATCAAGGCTGCATTAGAGTAAAAATAATGGAGACTGTTTACGAATATGAGTGAACAGTCTCCTTATTTTTTATCTTCCTTTTCTTGGAATTACGATATTATAATTTGCTTCTAAATCATCAAGTATATGATTGTGATTTAAGGCGCTAGGTTCTACTTCAACAAACTCACCTAACTTAAAGAGTTCTTTTGGATCACGTATTACTGTTTTGGTGGCTAATTTTTGGTACGGTTTGAATCGAGTATATACATTCTTTCCGCGGTTTGTGCCTTCTGTAATTGGATTTATAGGTCTATGAGCAACCTTGAAACTTTCAGTTGCTGCATTAACAGATTCAGTTGTAATTTCCTCGATGTTGTTAATCAAAGACTGAATAGTACTTGCACTATTGTTTGAAATATACATACAGTTAGCAACGTGGTCACCGCTTCCAAAACCACGAGCAACTGTGAGAATATCGTCAGCAGTAAATATATCTAGAAAGTCTTGCCCGGTTTTTCCAGATCTTCTTCCAAAGCATATACTTACGCCAACATAAGGTGCAGTTGCAGTTTTTGCCCATTCGTTAGCCCAAACGGTAGATGCCTTTGTCATTCTTTCAAAAGCTGCCGTTCCAAACTCAGCTATGAATCTTTTGTGTCCATACCAATTTCCGAAATAGTCTGCATTTCTAAGTTTGGCAGAAATCTTAATTGGCTCTCCCTCACTTAATTTGATAATAACATCAGTTTTATTATCTTTGCTTTTGCTACCAATTCCATCAACGGATACTATTTTTGCACCAGGAATAATTCCTTCCTTAAGCATCCAATCAGGTAGAGCTGATGGTAGGCTTTCGCCAATGTGTTTACTAACCATTGTGACTATTTCATTTTCAAATGCGTCTGAAGCTTTTGACATAGTTTATTTCCTCCTTGGTTTAATCCTTTATTGTTTCCATGATATCTTCCAACTTACAATCCATAGCCTCACATATTTTGAGAAGTACATCTGTGGTGATATTGGCGCCCTTGCCAAGTTTGGCTATAGAAGCAGCGCTGATTCCAGCGGCCTCTTTAAGATCATTTTTATTCATTTCTTTGTCTATCTTCCTTTGGTGTATGTATGCAGTCCGTATGCAGGTGATACATTTACAGTTTGATAGAGAGCGAGGAATAACACATGGCAGGAGCAAAGAACATAACAGTTATTCCGGCAAGAAAGCGTGTAGGTAATACAGCCACAGCTGACAATAAGCCAAAATTAAAAGTCGCAGCGTACTGCCGAGTAAGTACAGACAGCGAGGAACAGGCTACAAGCTATGATGCACAGGTTGAGCATTACACAGAATTCATTAGAAAGAATCCTGAATGGGAGTTTGCCGGGATTTATGCTGACGATGGTATCAGCGGAACAAACACTAAAAAGCGAGAAGAATTTAATCGAATGATTGAAGATACGATGGCAGGCAAAATCGACATGATCATCACAAAATCAATCAGCCGATTTGCAAGAAACACCCTGGACTGCCTTAAGTACATAAGACAGCTGAAGGAAAAGAATGTGCCAGTATTCTTTGAAAAGGAAAACATCAATACGATGGATTCCAAGGGCGAGGTGCTGCTTACCATAATGGCCTCCCTTGCACAGCAGGAATCAGAATCCCTTTCCAAGAATGTTAAGATGGGACTTCAGTTCCGATACCAGAACGGAGAAGTTCAGGTCAATCATAACTGGTTCTTGGGATACACGAAGGACGAGAACGGACACCTCATCATTGATGAAGACCAGGCAATCATTGTAAGACGAATCTTCCGAGAGTACTTGCAGGGTGCAAGCCTTAAGACCATAGCAGACGGACTTATGGCAGATGGTATTCCTACAGCAACCGGGAACAAGAAGTGGCGCGGGGACGGTATCAGAAAGATACTTACCAACGAAAAGTACATGGGTGATGCCCTTTTGCAGAAGACCTACACGGTTGATGTTCTTACCAAGAAACGAGTATCCAACAACGGTATCGTTCCACAGTACTATGTAGAGAATAACCACGAAGCAATCATTCCAAGACAGCTGTTCATGCAGGTGCAGGAAGAACTCCTTCGCAGGGCACATCTTAAAACAGAAAACGGAAAGACCAAGAGAGTCTACAGCAGCAAGTATGCTTTATCGAGCATTGTCTACTGTGGCAAATGCGGAGATCTTTTCAGAAGAGTGGCATGGAAGGCCAGGGGTGCATCCTACAACAAATGGAGATGTGCCAGCCGAATTGAAAAGGGTCCAAAGGTAGGATGCGATGCCGATGCCATCAGCGAAGTTGAACTTCAGAATGCAGTGGTAAGAGCCATCAATAAGACCCTTGGCGGACGAGAACAGTTTCTGGTACAGTTGCAGCACAATATCGAAGATGTATTGAATGGGGACTCGACAGCGACTCTTGAGTATATAGACCAAAGGATGGCAGAACTTCAGGAGAAGCTTGTGATGTGTGTGAACAAGAATGCCGAGTACGATGTCATTGCAAATGAGATTGATGCCTTAAGGGAAAAGAAGGCAGCAGTTGTAACCAGGGATGCTGAACAGGAAATGTTAAAAAAGCGAATGGATGAGATGCGACAGTTCCTGCAGACGCAGACAAACCGTGTTACAGAGTACGATGAGCAGATGGTCAGAAGGCTTATCGAGAAGATTACCGTCTTTGATGACAAGCTAATCTTTGAATTCAAATCTGGAATGACACTTGAACTTAAGAGATAATTGAATATGGAATATGATACGGACACCTTGCAGCAATGCAGGGTGTTTTTGTCATTCATAGAAAATTTACAGAGTAGAACTGTGCCAGGATTGAAAATATCAACCAAATGGTTTATAATGTAATAAGTTGAGGTGCGTTTTAGACATGGAGGATTATGATGAAGACATCCGATATGATTAAAGAATTATGTAATAAAAAGAATATAAGTCTTTCAGAACTTGCCAGACGGATAGGTCAGACTCCACAGAACTTCGGTAAGAAACTGAAACGAGATACTGTGACTTTGGAAGAATTAAAGCTGATAGCTGATGTCATGGGTGTTACCTTTGAGCAGTCATTTATCTTCCCGGATGGAGAGCAGATAAAAACAAGCAACGAATAGGTGGTGAGTTCTACGGATAGATTTTCAGAGAAGAGCCTTCTTTCACTTGGAGATTATTATGTGTACGGACTCATAGATCCACGCACAAAGCAAATCTTTTATATTGGAAAAGGCACGAAAAACAGAGTGTTTGAACATGAAAAAGAAAGCCTGGGCAGTCCTGATAGTGAGAAGTTAAAGCTGAAGACTATCGCAGATATCAAGGATGCCGGACTTGAAGTTGAAAAGATAATTATAAATTCAAACTTGACTGAAGAAGAGGCATTTGCTGCAGAGGCATCACTGATCAATGCATTCAACTATGTTAGTGATGCGGGACTTACAAATATTGTTGCCGGGCATCATTCAGCAGAGGCTTTATCAGTTGATGAGTATGAAAGAATAAACGGTGCCGTTGAACTTAAGAAAGAAGACATCAGGCACAGAATTCTTGTCATCAAAATAAACAGACTCTACCAGAGAGGTATGGATGAGAAGGTACTGTATGATGCTGTTCGTGGTGTTTGGAGAGCATCAAAAGAAAAGGTTAAAACGGTTGAGTATGTTTTCGGTGTTTACAACTCTTTGATTGTGGCCGTGTATAAGCCGTCAGAGTGGTTTGTATGTAAAGAGGCAAAGGACAGACTTCCAAGACAGGATATCGTTCTGACACCGAAAACTGAAAATAGATTATTCTTCGTGGATGAAAGATATGAACAGGGACTTCCACTTGATGAGAATGAATCATTCTACATTGGAAAGTCGATAGCTGGACTTAAGTTGAATCAGTCGGCACAAAATCCGATTACCTATCTGAATCCACAAAAGTGAGATAAAATTCAGATTTTTAGAATTCACTAATTTCGAGTTGTGGAGGTATTGATATGAGAAAATGTATTCGTTGTGAAAATGAAATGATAGAGAATTATGATGTTAAGGTCGAAGGAGCGGCTTACGGATTAAAGATTACAAAGCCTGGTATCTTCAAAGATAATCTAGGAAAGGTTCACGCTGCCGTATGTCCTGAATGTGGATATATTGAGTTCTATCTTGATGATACAAGTAAGATAAAGAAATAAAGCAAATTAGAATTTGCGGAGATGATAAGATGGTTAATATAACAGATGTAAAGCAGATCCTTCAACTCTCGATAGATGCGGAGATTAAAGTCTTTCTTGATGGTGGATGGGGTGTAGATGCGTTGCTTGGATATCCGTCAAGAGTCCATAACGATATTGATATTTTTGTAGAAAAGAAAGATTATCAGAACTTTATAGAGATGATGAAAGCTAATGACTTTTATGAGATTAAGATGGAATATACAACATTGAACCATACTGTATGGGAAGATGCGAAAAACAGAATTGTTGATTTGCATTGTTTTGAATATACGGGCGAAGGTGAAATTCTTTATGAGGGGGATTGTTTTCCGATAGAAACTTTTTCGGGCAAAGGAAAAATTGAGGAGATAGAGGTTTCATGTATTGAACCATATAGTCAAGTAATGTTCCATCTGGGATACGAATTTGATGAGAATGATGTGCATGATGTGAAGCTATTGTGTGAGACATTTCATATCGAAATTCCGAATGAGTATAGATAACTGCAAATTCCAGTTTATCGAACTGAATACATTTACATAGCCAGGACTGACTGATCATCAGTTCTGGCTATTTTTCTGCCCTTCTCCGGCTGCAGGTGCACATGCAGCTTTGAGGAGGGCTTTGTTATATCCACATTTTTCATTACTGATGGCCCGGTTATCCACCAACTATACTTTGGATCCGGGCAAAGGAGGACAAACTTATGGCATTTTTCAACAGTGCAGTCGGTGTACTGCAGACTCTGGTAGTAGCTCTCGGTGCGGGTCTTGGCATTTGGGGTGCGATCAACCTTCTGGAAGGCTACGGCAACGATAACCCCGGTGCAAATGCTCATGTACGGTAAGGAAGCAAGCAACCGAAAACAAGAGATAGACCGCCAGCACTACACTATTCCGAACCAAAGACCAAAAGATAAGCATTGTGGGAAAATCTAAACTTTTGGATTTTCCTACAATGCCAACTACG
>JAGAXF010000004.1 GCA_017941085.1 Bacillota bacterium | reverse complement strand
ATACCTATATTATAGCATATGTCACTTGTTAGAACACAAAAGCCGTGGTAGAATGATTATGTACGTTTTAATTTATACTTGTTGCAATTTGTGATTTGGGGTAAAAATGAGTTTTGTAGAATTTTCTCACGTGAAAAAGGTATACCACGTTGGAGAAGTAGATATAGAAGCATTACGGGATGCTAGTTTTACAATAGAAAAAGGCGAAATCGCTGTTATAGTCGGAGCCTCCGGCGCAGGAAAAACCACCCTACTTAATATTCTGGGGGGTATGGATCAATTAACCTCCGGAACTGTTAAATTGGGAGACCGGGTCATCTCCGACCTTAGTCAAAATGAGTTAACCAATTATCGAAGACACGATATTGGTTTTGTTTTTCAGTTTTATAATCTAATTCAGAATCTCACTGCATTGGAGAACGTATCTCTGGCAACCCAGATTTGTAAGGAACCTATGGATCCAAAGGAAGTACTGGAGATGGTAGGGCTCTCCCACCGGCAGGATAATTTTCCATCTCAGCTTTCCGGAGGTGAACAACAACGTGTGGCAATTGCCAGAGCTTTAGCAAAGAATCCAAAGCTTCTTCTTTGCGATGAACCAACAGGTGCTTTGGACTACAATACAGGAAAGTCCATCCTTAAACTGCTTCAAGATACCGGCAGAAAAACCGGCATGACCATAGTTATCATTACTCATAACCTTGCTTTAACCGCAATGGCTGACAGAGTTATTAAAGTTAAGAACGGCACCATTACAGAAGTTGTTAAGAATGACAACCCGGTACCGGTGGATCAAATCGAGTGGTGATAATCTATGCTTAAGCGTTCGATTTTTAGAGAAATAAAAAGGACATTAGGCAGATACATTGCAATCCTCGCCATAGTTGCACTTGGCGTAGGATTTTTTAGTGGGCTGAAAGTCAGCAAAGAAGCCATGCTATCCACCGGTGACGACTATCTAAAAAGCGTATCACTCTTTGATTTCCAGGGAGTATCTACCCTTGGATTTACAGAGGATTCCGTGGAGGAAATAAAGGCACAGCCCTATGTTACAGAGGCAGAGGGTTCTATAACCTTTGACGTTCTTTTTGATTTAGCTGATTCAAAGGCCTTGGTATTTAAGACCATGTCACTGCCACAGCACATTAACCTTCCAGTACTTAGCGAAGGTAGAATGCCGGAAAAAAGCGATGAATGCGTCCTGGATGATATGTGGCTTGGAACCGGCGCCAGCATCGGATCCAAAATAACATTATCCAGCGAAAACGACCAGGATACCGAAGACCTCCTTTCCCACAAGGAATATACCATAGTAGGTACTGTCAGCTCACCACTTTATATGAATTATGAAAGAGGAACCACCTCCAAAGGCAGCGGCACTGTTTCCGGATTTATTTACCTGGGAGATGGAGGCTTTGATATAGACTACTATACCGGGATATACACCACCGTGGGTGAATACGAGGAAATCTATTCAGATGCATACAAAGAAAAAATAGATACCTATGAGAAGGACATGGAACAAGCCTTTAATGATGTTTCTCAAGAAAGGTATGATGAGCTTTTTCAAGAATATGAAGAGGAATATAACAAGGAAATTGCCGACAAACGAGCAGAAGTAATTCAGGAGGCACTTAATGCTGCCGGGGATTTATCTGCCTACGGTCCCATGGCAGACACTATAAAAGAAAACATTGAAAAAGAAGCCGGAGAAGCCTTTGACAAAGAGGTGGGAGAAATGCCGGAACCACCCTTTGAAGAACCAAAGGTATACTCCTTGGATAGAGAAACCAATGTGGGTTATGTGTGCTTTGATAATGACACCAGCATAATAAACAGTATAGCCAAGGTTTTCCCGGTATTTTTCTTCCTGGTGGCAGCTCTGGTTTGCATCACCAGTATGACCAGAATGGTGGATGAACAACGAACCCAAATCGGCGTGCTAAAGGCCATGGGCTACAGCACCGGAGCGATTCTCAATACATATATGTTTTATTCCGGCTCCGCCTCCATCATCGGAGGACTCTTTGGATTCTTTGCAGGATCCTATTTGTTCCCCTATGTAATTTGGCGAGCCTATACCATGATGTATGATTTTTCAGATTCAGTTAACTTCGTAATTAACTGGAAACTTGGAATCATCACCATTGCGGCGGCCATCCTTTGTACCATGGGGGCCACTCTTTTCTCCTGCTTATCCGATTCAAAGGAAGTACCGGCGGAATTAATCAGACCAAAATCCCCCAATCCAGGAAAGCGAATATTCTTGGAACGGATTCCCTTTATATGGAATAAAATCAGTTTTCTCTATAAGGTATCTTTAAGAAATATATTTAGATACAAAAAAAGATTCCTTATGATGATAGTTGGAATCAGCGGATGCACCGCCCTACTTCTGACAGGCTTTGGAATTAAAGATTCCATCAGTCACATTGCGGAGCTGCAGTACTCCGAAATATCCCTCTATGACTATAGCGTAGTTTTTGACGATGAGCTTACCGATGAAAGTCGCACCAACTTCATTTCCGAAGCAAAGAAAAATGGCAACGCGGAGGATATTGTTTTCTGCGAGCAGCTTTCTATGAATTACTACGGCAGTGCAGGTAACCCCCTTAGACTTATATCCATTAGCTTTGATAATCTGGATAAATTCCTTGACATTCATTACAGAGGAGAAAGTTTGCCGCCACCGAGCAAAGGAGAAATAATCATCTGCGAAAGTTTTGCTCTTCGTCACAATCTAAAAATCGGAGACAAAATAAAGCTCCAGGATGATGATTTAAATACCGCTGATTTTACAGTATCGGGAATCTGCGAAAACTATATCTATAATTATGGCTATGTCACTCCTGAAACCTTCACCGAAGCCATGGGAAGAAGCCCCAAGGATAATACCGCCTTTGTGGTTTCCACTATTCCTGATGTGGATGAAGAAGGTTACACCTCCGAACAAAACAGAGAGGAGATTCTAAATCAGGCAGCCGCCAAGGTAAGAGAAGTGGACAACGTAGCTTCTGTTGCTCTTGCCGATGAATTTAAATATAGAATAGCAACTATGATGAAAAGCCTTAATGCCATCGTTTACGTGGTGGTGGCTTCCGCCGGTGCCCTGGCCTTCATAGTAATTTATAACTTAACCAATATAAATATTACAGAGAGAATAAGAGAAATAGCCACCATAAAGGTACTAGGTTTTAATTCAAAGGAAACAGCTCAATACGTATTTAGAGAAAACCTGTTTTTAACCGGAATAAGTGCTTTAGTTGGACTTCTATTAGGCAAGGCACTACATGCCTTTGTAATAAATGAAATAAAAGTGGACATGATTTTCTTCCCAATAAGAGTCATGCCCATCAGTTATGTTTTATCCTTTGTATTGACTTTTGTCTTTGCTATCGTTGTTATGCTGGCACTCTACTTCAAGTTAAAGAGTATCAGCATGACGGAATCTTTAAAATCCGTGGAATAATCTTACCAGATTACCGTTGGTGTTCCGTGAGAGAAGTTATTGTATAAATACTGAGCTGCATCGTAGCTCATATTAATGCAGCCGTGGGATCCGTTCCCGTTGTAGATGTTTCCACCAAAGGCACTTCTCCAGGGAGCGTTATGAAGCCCAACACCTGTCCAAGTTAAAGCCATCCAGTAGTTTACAAAGCTATCCCACTTTTCAACCTTACCGTCAGGAAGCTTTTCTTCTCCCTTTAAATGTGTGTCCGTATTCTTTTGCAAGATTTGGAAAACACCCTTCGGTGTATCAAACTTCTTATACATTCCGGTCACTACGTTGGTGGAAAGAACACACTTACCGTCGACATAAGCCCACAGAACCTGATCCGCCAGGCAAACTTCGATATAGGTGTCCCCGATATCGCTGCCGTTGGATTTTCTAACGCTGCCTTCTGCCTCCCATACCGGCTTGGTATCTTCTGACTTCTTTTCCTTCAGAAGCTTGTATAGCATTTCAAAGGTTGCCTCCTCATCCAGCAGAAAACCGTAGGTATCCGCCCAGGTTCCAACCATAATTTCATATCCGTAGGAATTGGTAAAGGGTCTTTGCTCCTCGTAGGTATCGTATTTGGCCTGCAGGTCTTCTACGAATTTCTCAACCTGTTCCTTTGATACCTGATTGTCCTTGTAGAATTTCTCCAGAATATCCGGTGTTTCCAGTACTATAGTATCCCCTGTCATATCCAGACTGATTTTCTGGAAGTTGATAGCTTTGTATTTTTCGTAGGTTTCATTAAGACCGGGGTCATCGCTGCGTATTGCCGCCTTGGTATAACAACCTAATTCATCCAGAACCAATTCCTGGGCGTTCTCATCAATCCCCTGTTTTAAAACCTCCAGTAGCTTTTCCTTTATGATTTCATTTCCGTCGTCTTCCGGAACGATTTTATAAACACTGCCTTGTCTCTCCAGGAAGGCATCCTTAGGCTTTCTTACAGTCTTTTCATCCATTGCCTTAAGGTTGTCCACCGCCTCCAGGAATCTTTCTTCGTTGTACTCTATATTTACCTTTCCATCCAGGGCATTTTCAGCAAACAAATACTTGGGCCAAATCCAGGATCTGCTTTTGTTAATCCAACCATTGGTGGGGGCTGTGGCAGTCTTTGAATAGCCAATATCCTTTCCCAAGCTAATGGTCTCCTCACCGTCAATTTCCTTTAGGACGATTGCCCTCATGTTGGTGTCTTCCATCATGGCTTCAGAAATCGCTTCCGGCTTCTTAAAAGAAAAACTCTTCCCATCAAAGGATGTGTTGGGAAGAAATACATTGTGGAAGAGAATAACTCCACCGAAATATATGGCACAAATAGGAAGCAAAATAAAAGCAAGTATCTTGCCTTTAAATCTCTTTGGTTCCTCATTAACATAGTATTCCTGGGAATTATCCAGGTTATTAACTTTTTCATTAGCATCCGAATTAGCCAATCCTATAAATTGTCCCTTCCTAAAAATCCAATAAATTTTATCATACAGGAGGATATAACGCCACAAAAATCAAAATTTATTAATAATTTCTTTAGAATTTGCAGTTTACCATGGCCTCCACATTTACATTACCATCCACGAGGGTTTTGAAGTACCAACATTCCTCAGGATTGCTGCCATCATTCATTACCTCATCTCCCTTTGCTCTCAAGACCTTCAAGGTCTTACCTAAGGTAGCCCCCTTCATAAAGCGTATTACATATCCTGTAACTCTTCTTTTCCAGGGCTCAGGAACAAAATCAAAAAGCATGTCCGGGTAAAAGGTATTGTTCATGTGTTTATTCATATCGCATTCTGTATAGGATATAATCTTTTCTCCAACTTCCTCAAAGGATATGTCCTTGGAAAAGTGAAACTTAATGGGAAGGGTCATTTCTATGGGATCGTCCATTTCGTAGTTGGAATAATCCACCTCATCTACCCGGTATATATTGCCTGTATTAACATCCACTACCGTCCACTCTGAATAGGCTCTGGCCACTTCTTGGCCTTCTCTTGTCATAATGTAGTTTCGTTTGAAGGTGGCACCCTTACTGGCGCTTATCCAAGTAGAAACATCCACCTTGTCATAGGGATGCATTTCCTTCAGAATCTGGCAACTCATCCTAACAAGAATATAGCTCTTCCCCTGGGAGAACAGCTCATAATAAGTAGGCCCCCTATCTCTCATTTGATGATTGGCGGTTTCCTGAAAAAGTCTGGCAACTATGGATGGTCTTACGTTATTATTGGAATCAACATCATGGGAAGATATCTCATAATGCTCTACATAGCAATTCAAAATGTGGCCACCTCCGGATCCGCAGGAAGTGATGCTTTTACGGATTTACAATAGAGCACCGGACCGGCTTCTCCGTATACCGGAGTTTCTTCAACCCTTACCTGAGCTTCTATATCTACCCATCCACCGTGCTTAATACTCTTGACTCTGTCATATACTGCCAAAAGTCCAGCAAATTGAATGTCTGCAGCGCAGCAGGTCATTACATGTCTGCCAAAAACGAAACTACCCTCAGGAATGCCGGGACCAAGGGCAACTCGGCCCTTTACCTTGATGGTTTTCCCTTGGTATTTTTCCGGTTCCTCATTTACATCCCTATACCATTCAGCAAAGTACTCTTCTTTGATCTCGATGTAGTCGGAATCTATGTCATAGGGTAAAGGATCCACTATAGTATCCGGTTCCGTGTCATTGGGTCCATATTCGTATACTATTTGGTTTCTTCTGTTGGCCACCCTTACAATCTTATGAAATTCCATCTTGGTGTCCTGATCAAAGTTCCCTCTGTCACACCTGTTGAATACCACCAAATCTGCAGTCTTTAATTTATCAAAGACCTGCTGTCTCATGTTTTGATTGTAGTTTAAAAATGTAGTGGCATCCATAAAGGTCATCTCTTGGTAAATAACCCAATTTTCAGGCATATTGGTAAAGAGTTTTTCCAAAAGCCACATACCATTATATTCAAGGATTACTCTGTCCACCTTGTGGGCCTGTTCCAGTTTCTTTAAATATTCAGGATTGATATCCTCTTCACTTTCAATTGTTTCAATAACAATTTTATCGGCAGTGCCGGGGAAAAAATCCTCCGGACGGTATTCTTCTTCTCCTTCTTCGCACACCAAAAGCAAGGTACGCTCTTCCGTGCCAAAATCTCCGGACTCTAAAATTTCTTGTATGAAGGTTGTCTTGCCGCTTTCTAAAAAGCCGGTAAAGAGATATACAGGAATCTCCATTGTATGCTCCTATTTCTGTATCTATTAAACTCCAAAGAGTTCTCTTACATTATCCTCTTCAAGGCCTGCGCCTATGACACAAAGCATTCCCGTTGTGGCGGGGGCACCTGCCCTAACGTCCACCTCTCCGGGTACATAATCAAAGTGAATCCATTTTCCATCTTCGCCTTCCACTATGCCCTTGGCTCTTAAAACCTGACCAAATTCAGTAAAGTTCCCCAATTCATTCAACTTGCTTTTAATCTCTTCCTCAGTGAATTTATGAGAGGTTTCAACTCCCACGCTTTGGAATACCTCATCTGCATGATGATGGTGATGATCATGATGGTGGTCATGGTGGCAGTGCTCGTGGTCATGGTCATGATCATGATGGTGATCACAGTGCTCGTGGTCGTGATGGT
>JAGAXF010000003.1 GCA_017941085.1 Bacillota bacterium | reverse complement strand
TTCCCGCAGAGGGCAGCACCTGTCAAGGCATCTGCAAAGCCGGAATCCGTGGCAAAGCCCATATTATTTACATTCATGCCATTATTAATTCCCCACTTTGCTATTTCCAAGCTTGTATTTAGGGCTGTTGGTCCCCATAGCCTTTCCATTATCTCAATATTCTTTTCTGTTAGCTGTTCTTCAACCTTTGTCTTGATAGCGCTGGGGCCACCAACAATAATTACCTTTTGTGTCCCCAATTCTTCCAGGGTGCCTAGCACAGTATCTGACAGCTTTTCTCCATTATCTGCTAATAATAGAGGATATTCTTTTGCATAACATATGGGAGCTGCAGAAAGAGCATCTTCAAAAGTCTTGCTGGTTGCAATAACCGCTATTTTATCCTTTGACCATCTGCCTTTTCCTGTTTTAGCCAATGCAGCACTTGTATCAGAAGCGGATGGACCATAAGCTCTGCTGGGCCTAACTCCTGTAGCTGCCTGAATTTGATCATCCACCTCTTTTTTTATGGCACTTGGGCCTCCTGCAATAATAATATAACTAGGTTCTAATTTCTGAAGCACCGTCTTTGCTTGAGGCGATAGATTCTTTTCGTCAGTCAATACTATTGGTGAATTAAAGACTCCCGCAAGGCCTGCTGCAGCAAGGGCATCGGGGAAATTATTACCCTTTGCTACAATTACAATCCCACTCTTTTGGTCAAATCCCCTTTCAACAATCTTCTGCATGGTATCATAGCGCCATTCACCATACAGCCTTTCCCATTTTAACTTAGGAATGACGCCTTCCTTTGTGGCATCGCATTCCGTACATTTATACTCTATAATGCCTTCCTCTGTTACGGTTGCCTCTTTTATAATTCGACCCTCTTCTCCCCAGGTGTGTTCTCCCAGCTCTACATGCTTTATATCTCTTTTACAAACATGATAGTGCTGCTCTTCATTATATTTTTCCCAGGTCGTAAAATCATGGCCGAGAGCCGGCAATACTTCCTCCCCTTCTTCAAGGAGTGTTTCTTTTTCCGAATCTAAGAATTTTCTATGGCAAAGCTTGCACTTATAATACTCAATATTCCCTTCTTCTTCGCAGAATGGATCCTTGGAATCCACCTTTTCAAGTTCATGGATATGGGTTATCTCAAAGGTATAATCAAGGCTTCCTGTATATTTGTTTAGACCACTGATAGTTATTGTGGCTGTGCCTATTTCTTTATTGTCTGAATATGAAAGGGAATAATCCTCACCTTCTACCAAATCAATATAACTGTCTCCAACAGGATATCTTACACTTGGCGTCGGTGTTATTTCTTCTCCTGTAACTTCGTAGGATTCCTTTACCCCTTGTACTATAGCCTTGGAAATATCTCCACTTACATTTACATCAATTGTTAATGGCTCAACATCGGCAAAATTAGATTCCACATCTATGGTAGTATTTCCCGGACCCTGCCCTATTATTTTTGTTCCATCACAAGTGGCAACTGTCTCGTCTCTGCTAGAGAGAATGTAGTCTTCCTTTACTTCATAGCCGTGTAGGAGTTCAGTCCTATCAATCTCCTCATCCTCCAGCATAGTCACTATTGTTGGATTTGGAGGCCACATTTCAAAGGTATTAATTCTGGTACTTACCCCCTCCAGATCCTTTTCCTCTGATTCAAGCATATTGACTGTATCTATGGTAGCAGTCATTTCTGCGCTATTAATATACTCTTTTAGTATTTCAACATCCTTTGTTACTTCCTCATCGCAAGGGGCAACTTCAGTTTCTCCATTGGGTCCATGTTCACTGCCAAATTCCTGAACCCAATAATGAGCTTCCCTGGTATATACGGTATCAGAATCGGGGGTTTTGTAGGTAAAGGTAACCATTACATGGGCCGCTCCCATACAGGTTGCTTCTCTTCTAAGCATGTTCCTTCTGTGGTCTTGTCCAGAATAGTCTTTATCTTCTTCTCTTAAACCATCAAAGGCTTGCTTTGCTGTGGATCCTTTTCCGTTATAACCGGCCACGAGGTTTTCGCCTTGTGAAGAATACCCATCCACTACTATAGTATCAAAGTACTCTCCGTTGGGCCTATAGTGGTTCATTCTAAGAATTGTCTCCATAGCCCTTTCCATGGCTATTTGTTCCAGGGTATAATCATATTCCAATTCTTGGAGATCTGCATATGACTCTGTATCAACTTCTCCATTCTCATCCAAGGCCCAGACCTGAGATTGCCCTCCATCCAAAAGCCTGCCGGTTCTAAGATCATTAACCATTTCCAGCATTTCTCTGGCTTCACTTTGACCATAGATTCCGGTTACCTTAACGGTTACTTTAGTTTCCGAATTTACTATATTTGAAGGCTCTAACGCTGTTATAGAAAACAGCACGCAAATGATGAGTAGTAAAGACAAAACTCTTTTCTTATTATTTCTCATAACCAACCCTCTTTCTGAGAAACCCCTTTTATTTACAGGGTAAGTATACCATCTTTTCTCCTTAACCGATAGGTTTTGTTTGTCACTAAGTCTATACAAACTACACCTATCTTTTTTTGCCTAAACCATCAGCAAAGCTAAAGGAGCAGGATTTCCTGCTCCTTTTAGTGGTTTTATTAAAACTTTATTTTTTTATTTCCTCCAACTCTCCGAAGGTCTTAGTCCCCACTACACTTGTACCTCCAAATACATACCCTTTGCTTATACTATGTTTATACTTTTTTATAAACTCAAGGTTTTGAGGAAGATTGTCATTGAGAAGAACCATTACAGAATTATTCTTGCCACATAGGGCTGCCCCAGCCAAGGCATCAGGATAATTCATTGGAGTAGCTACGCCCATTTTATCTGCCTTCATTCCAAGGCTTATACCCCACTCAGCTATTTCACCACTTGTGTGTACGGCCCATTTTCCTTCAAGTCTCTGCTTCATCCTAAACCCGTTGGCCTCTAAGGTTTCCACCGATTTAGGCTTTACCGCATTTTTCCCGCCTACAACTACAAACTCTTTTATTCCAATCTCCTTCATGGCACTTAATACGTTGTCGTCAAATACTTCGCCGTTATAAGCAAGGATTATGGGATACTTCTTTGCGTAGGCAATGGGTGCTGCAGATAGAGCGTCTTTAAAATCATCGGTTCTGGCAATTATAGCCATGCCATCCTTCCATTTGCCCTTACCCAGTCTGGCAATCTCAGCACTGGTATCTATAGCATATTTACCAGAACACCTTTCAACACTATTGGCATTTTTTATACTTGGACAAGCCGCAGCTATCTGAGATTTAACCGATTCGTGAATGGCACTTGTTCCTCCAATAATGATAACGCGCTTTGGATCCAATTCCTTAAGAGTCTCCCTTGACTGATTAGGAAGAGTTTTCTGTAGGGTAAGGACTATGGGAGCATCCAGTACCCCTGCCAGTCCGGATGCGGCCAAGGCGTCTCTATAGTCATCGCCTCTAGCAATAAGGACTGTACCTCCTTTTGCAAAGTTGCCCTCTTTTACTATCTTCGCCATGGTATCAAATCGGGTGGCACCTTCTAATCTAGTCCATACCTTTGATATCTTTGGTATTGTCTCAGTTTTGGTTCCTTTACATACTGTACAAGTGTAAGTTTTTACTCCCTCTGTTGTTTGTGTTGCTGCCTTGGTTATCTTTCCTGCATCCCAGGTATGGTTTGCCTTCTCCACATGGCTGCT
The DNA here is from genome assembly GCA_017941085.1 of Bacillota bacterium. Taxonomy (GTDB): domain Bacteria; phylum Bacillota; class Clostridia; order Peptostreptococcales; family Anaerovoracaceae; genus Eubacterium_B. The sequence continues at coordinate 214 of JAGAXF010000003.1, read as the reverse complement.
GTCTGTCTTACATACTCTCTGATGCTGAGTATCGTTTAACTTGGTCCAAGCTCCATATTGATGAACATGGCTATGGATCTATACTAATAAAGTGGACACGAAATAGCGTAAACTGATACAATTTTGTAGACACAGAAAGGAGCTATCACATGTCCAATTCCAAAATGGCAAACCGTTACGATGAGGAATTCAAGAAAACCCTTGTTGCCCTCCA
>JAGAXF010000002.1 GCA_017941085.1 Bacillota bacterium | reverse complement strand
TGGAGGGCAACAAGGGTTTTCTTGAATTCCTCATCGTAACGGTTTGCCATTTTGGAATTGGACATGTGATAGCTCCTTTCTGTGTCTACAAAATTGTATCAGTTTACGCTATTTCGTGTCCACTTTATTAGTATAGATCCAAAATCATCTGTTTTTTTGTATGGACCTTTTCTGTTGCATTAAAAGTATACGAATAGAAAAAAGTGTGTTAAAAAGTAGATAAGGGTATAAAAAATGAGTACACAAAAGCTCGTCTTTAAATGAGTGGTTTTAAAATAATCGTTGAAAGTGCCTGTTTGGAGTAAGAGATGGTACATACGATTTGCTTAAGAAGTATAAGTTTTCTAAAGAGTGGAAAGCAAAATATGAAAAGGAGCTTTGCCCTCTGCTAACGCATTCACCCAGGATTTATTTCTATAACAATGCCTAAAAAAGATGTGGGGAAGAATTAGAAAAACAGATCCATAAGAATCTGCCTTCTCCACTCTTTTTAGTGTATTGGATGAGCTATCGCTTTTACGTTGCATCCCTGCAGAGCGTATATCCATTCACTCACCTCTTATAATATAGACAAAAATGTCTTTGCGGTCAATATCTTCTTTAATTCTTTTTAGGAATTGTTATTGCATAAAATCCCAGAGGTTTGGAGACAGCGTCTCCAATGACACATGTGACACGTATGACACGTGTTTCTGAAGAATGGGATAGGGGTGTCAAAAAATGTAAAGATGTGTCAATGTGTCATATAGTTATAAATAAACCTTTATTTATCACGTTATTTGATGATGACACATCTATGACACATCATGACACGTCTTATATACATGTCATTATTTTAGCTATAAACAAAAATCACGATATTTCTACCGTGATCTTGTATGATTCAACTTTTGGAGGGCAAATGGAGGGCAGAATAAATACCATATTTGCAAAACTCCTTTATTTAAGCCACTTTTTTAATCATTTTCTTTTCTAGGCTTGAGCGTCGGGAAGAGGATTATATCTCTAATGCTGGGGGCGTCGGTTATGAGCATGATGATGCGGTCGATACCGATTCCCAGTCCCCCTGTTGGAGGCAGGCCTACTTCCAGAGCATTTACAAAGTCCATATCCATTGGATGAGCTTCATCGTCTTCACCGGTGTCCAGCTGACGCTGCTGCTCCACGAAACGCTCGTACTGATCGATTGGGTCATTAAGCTCCGAGAAGGCGTTGGCTACTTCCCAGCCGTTGATATAAGCTTCGAAACGACGAGTGATTCTGGGATCCTCCGGATCTCTCTTTGCTAGAGGGGAAATCTCAACGGGATGTCCTACCACGAATACCGGACCGTCCAGATATCCGGGAACATCCTCGCAGTATGTCTCAAACATTTCTGCAATGATTTTTCCTCTGGTCCAACCGGCAACTTCCTCTGGATCCATACCTTGTCCGATGGCGGCCTTGCGAGCGTCATCGTCGCTGGTGATTTTATCAAAGTCGACTCCCGTGATTTCCTTTACAGCATCCGCCATATTCAGGCGTCGCCATGGTGGAGTTACATCAAATTCTTTGCCTTGATATGTGATAATGGGTGTGCCATTAACCGCCATGGCAGCCTTGTACACTACCTGCTCTGTTATATCCATTACGCTTTCCATGTTGCCATATGCCATATAGCATTCCATGGAAGTGAATTCCGGATTGTGATTTCTGTCCATTCCTTCGTTACGGAACATCTTGCCCATTTCGTAAACGCGGTCAAGACCACCAACGATAAGTCTCTTAAGGAAGAGCTCGTTGGAGATTCTCAGCTTCATATCCAGATCCAATGTATTGTGGTGTGTGGCAAAAGGTCTTGCATTGGCACCACCGGCAATTGTTGTAAGGATAGGAGTATCTACCTCCAGGAATCCGTAGTCGTCTTCCAGCACGCTCTTAATAGCCTTTACAATTCTCGCTCTCTTGTAGAAAGTTTCTCTTACCTCTGGATTTACAATAAGATCAACGTAACGCTGTCTGTATCTGATATCCTGGTCCACCAGGCCGCTCCACTTGTCCGGAAGCACCTGAAGAGACTTGCTTAAAAGAACCAGCTCCTCCACATGGATTGAAATTTCTTCGGTTCTGGTTTTAAAAACCTTACCTTTGATTCCCACTATGTCGCCGATGTCATAGGTCTTGAACCACTTGTAGTCCTCTTCACCTATTTCGTCTCGTTTTACATAGCACTGAATTCTGCCCTGCTTGTCCTGAAGATCAAAGAAAGCAGCTTTTCCCATGATTCTCTTGGTCATTATTCTGCCGGCCATGGATACCTCCTGATCCTCCATGGCAACAAAGTTATCTTTAATGTCTTTGCTGTGGGCAGTTACATCCCAGGTTTCATGTTTAAATGGATCTCTTCCGGCTTCTCTAAGCTCCGCCAGTTTATCACGACGAATCTGGCGTTGTTCGCTTAGCTTTTCTTCTGTCATAGGCTCTTCTTCTGTCGAGGTCGGATTATCCTTTACTTGATCCTGTAGGTTTTCCCTATTATCACTATCCATTTTTCTTTCCTTTATATATTGTATGTATATTGTACCGAGTTTTTCCTACTTTTAAATTTCGTTCTTGCGCAACTATCGTCCTTGTGCCTTACGGCATTCGGTTTTATTACACAGTTCGTGTGATTTCCAGAATCTCAAGTCTGATTGGCTTTCCGCCGGGAACCACAACCTCTACCTTGTCTCCAACTTTGCTGCCCACCAAAGCCTTACCAACGGAAGACTCAACGGACACCTTGATAGGGTCGGAGAAGGGATCGATTTCTGTTGCATCTACGATGCTGTAGCTCTCGGTTACTTTTCCTCTGGTTTCCTTTACCTTTACAGTAAGTCCAAGGCTTACATGATCCAGGGTAAGGTCCTCATCCTTTATAATTATTGCAGTTCTTAGACGCTCGCTGAGTCTCAGAATTCTTTCTTCCAGTTTGGCCTGTTCTTCCTTGGCTACGTCGTATTCTGCGTTTTCAGAAAGGTCGCCAAATGCGCGAGCTTCCTTAAGTCTTTCAGCGATTTCCGGTCTCTGGGAAATCAGCTCATCTCTCTCCCTTTTCAGCTTATTATAGCTGTCTTGGGTCATTACATTCTCTGTAGGCATTTTGAATTAACTCCTCCAATTTTTCTTTTATTTACAAACGAAAATTATATATTAGTTACCTGTATTTGTCAAAAACTCAACCTTGAACAAATACGGCTATTTGACGAAGGTTTGGCCCAGGTTAACCAGGCTAATGTCTTGCTTTTACTCCAGTACAAAATGTACATTTTCAGATCCCGTTAAGAATACCAGGGAGCCATAGTTTAGATCGAATTCCAGAATGTCCCCCACCTTTATTTCTCCTCCGGCATCAAAGACCTGCTGGACGTCCAATATGGTGTGGTCGCTGGAGCCTCCCAGGATTTCCACGCCTTCCATCTTGGGGAAAATGTCGTTAAAATCTCCTATGTCCACTCGGCCAACAGCAACCAATGCCCTCTTTCTTATGCCTCGATCCTCGTAGTATGGCGTATGACCAAAGGCATCCACATGAATCTGTCCCTGGGGATAGCTAGGTTTATCCTTAACCTCTATTACCTCAGCCTGCAGGGTAAAGATATTTTGGTTCATGGGCTCTGTACTGTGTCCGTGGTAAACTTCATTATCTCTTGCCAGAAGAATATTTTCCCCCAGCCTTAAATGATTCACTCCCTCCGGCATATCACCATCGGTAAGTCTCATGTAGCTGGTACTGGCGCCGCCGGAAACAATCTCCAGCTTTCTTCCTATTCTCTCTTCTATTTCTCTGGCAATAGGAATCAACTCCTCAGTTTTCTCTTTGGTTGGAACCAAGGCGCCGTAGCATCCGATGTTGGTTCCCACACCTGCCAAATGAAGGCCGGGCATTTCCTTTTCAACACGAACCGCGGTACTAATCATTTCCTCTTTATCCCAAAAACCTTCTCTAAGGTCTCCCAGGTCTGCCATGAGAATGACTTTATGGGGCTTATTGGGAGTAAGTTTAAGAGCCGCCTGATTAAGGGCTTCCAACACAGCAGTTTCGCTGTTAAGAGATGTATCCGTAATGGTTACCACATCCTCGGCTTCGCTTATCATGGGGACTCTAACCAGCATAAGACCTCCGGTCCATCCCATGTCCCTGGCTCTTTTTAGCTGCTCGATTCTGGAACTGGCAAGTTCATTAAGATTGCTTTCCAAGTAAACGGGAAGAAACTCTTTAATTCCGTGGAAGCCCTTTATGACTCCCGCCACCCGGATGCCTGCCTCTTTGCATTCTCTAATTGCCGTATCTATGTTTTCTCTTAGCTTCTCAGTCTTTGCTGTAACTCTGGGATAACTACTCATCTTCTTTACCCTTTCCGTCCCCTACGAATCTGTCTTGGACGTTTCCTGTTACATAGAGATATTCTTTATCATCAAAGTGACCAAGATCCCCGGTTCTAAGCCAACCATCGGTAACTTCACCTGGTGCCAGGGTTTCTCCTGCCAAAAGTATTTCTCCATTTCCTGAAAGGTCTTTGTCTATGAACTTTATGCCAAGGCCCGGAAGAATATGTCCCAAAGCACCTTTTCTCACGGCCTTTCTCATTTTCCTTTCTCTAAAGGCTCTTATGCTTAAGCCCTCTGAAGGAATTGGAATTACCGCCACCGGAGCAGCGCAGCCGGAAACCTTGTATATTGAAAGGGCCTTTTCAGGACTTCCATAGTAAAGTGGGAGGAAGAGATTAATCAGTAAGTCTGTTATATCAAATTCCTCGGCATTTATGGGCTTAAATTCCCAGGGCTCTTTTTCACATTCCACAGCGGCAGCTGTAGCCATAAGACCATGGGCTATATTTCCATGGGTAAAGGTGATGTCATTTATTGTAATGCTCTCATCTCCACCTAACACCTCTGAGTCAATATACTGTCTGTCTCCTAGGCCCAGCTGCTGTTTTCCTTTTTCTATCAAGGACTCGATGTCTATGGCTTCCCCATCAATCAAGAGACCGGCCGCATTTTCCGCGGGTACTATTTCAACCTTTCCTAAGCCGCAGGATACTGCCAGTAGCGCCACCAATTCCTGATAACCTATTAAGGAAGGCAAGCGGAAGGTCTTACCCTTTGCTCCCATATTTATGAGGGCGGTTCCCAGTCCGTTGACATCGGATAAAAGCTTGGCTGCCTCTCGTTTTTCAGCGGCAATTTTTAGAACATCCCTTAAGTCTGTCACCGGCTCCATGTCCGTATTAACAACAGAAGGACTCTCGGATTTTCTTATTTCCGCCAGGAATTCAGCAGCAATCTTCGATTCCTCATTTTTGATTTCTCTATAGTCCAGGCTGCCTGCCCCTTCTTCTCCCTCAACAAAGTTTCCGTATCTCTTGATTTTTCCGGTGGTGGTCATCTCGAAATCTTTTTCTCGAATGTTCACTCTCTTTATTGCTTTGTAGGAGGGCATGGTGCCGTTTATTTTATCCACCAATTCTTTATAGAAGTGATACACCTGGCTGGAATCCATTTCTCCATAGCGTTCCTTAAGAAGAGCAAAGTTAGGCTGAATGTCAGCGGTAACCGCCACATTCCCTATTCTCTTATCCGTTACACCGTGAACCAGGACTTCTTTTATCAAATCGTTCTGCTTGAGAACCTCTTCTATTTCTTCCGGGAAGATATTCTTTCCTCCCTTGGTTACTATTACCGTTTTCTTTCTGCCCGTTACATAGAGGAATCCGTTTTCATCCATATAACCCAGATCCCCGGTATAGAGCCAGCCATCTCTTAACACTTCTTCTGTGGCATCAGGATCCTCGTAATATCCCAACATTACCGATGGTCCTCTGCAAACTATTTCTCCCACACCATCCGTATCCGGATTATCTATCCTTACTGTGGTTCCGTGCATGGGGCGGCCTACAGATTCAGCAATGCTGTAATTGTTTTGATTTACCGCGATGATTGGCGAGCATTCCGTCATACCATAGCCCTGCATCATGGGAATTCCCATGGCCTCAAAATCCAATATAACCTGAGGGTCGATAGCGGCTCCGCCTGCAATAAATTGCTCCATCTCTCCCCCTAGGGCTTCATGAACGGATTTAAACATTCGCTTTACTACTGCCGGTCTATTGTAGAGCTTAAGTCTTCTGGAAAGCTGAATGGCGTTTTTCAGTTTTTCTCCTTGTCCACTGCTTTCCGCTTGTTTCACCATGCTCTTATATATTTTTTCAAAAACCAAAGGCACACCAACCATGCAGTTGGCGTGAACCTCGTTCATATTCTTTGATATGTATTTAATACCTTCGCAGATGGCAAGGGTTTTACCTTGATAAAAGGTGGTCCAATCAACGCAGGTATTTTCAAAGGTATGGTGGGTAGGCAAAATTGATAGAACTACATAATTGTCCCCCAGCTTTTCCCTTCTGGACATATTAACCACGTTACTGGCTATGTTCTTGTGAGACAGCATTACGCCTTTTGCTTTTCCGGTGGTTCCGGAAGTAAAAAGAAGGCTTGCCATTTCATCGGGATCAATTTGGGCATCTATAAAGGTACGGTCACCTTGGTGAACCAAGTGTGCCCCTTCCTCAATCAATGCCTTCATGCTTAGAATCCTATTGGGAGCTGCGCCGCTGCGACCTTGATCATTAGAGGGATCTCCGTCTGCAGCAAGACCTTTGTGATGCTCCTCATCCATGGAAATAAAGAATTCCACATTGCAGGGTTCTTCAAAAAGAGATTTGATGGACTTCTCCATTTTCTTGGAGTAGACAATGGCGTTGGCCTTTGATCTCTCTACCAGATTTTTAACTTCCTCCGGCGGAAGATTCTTATCCAAGGGAACGATTACTCCCGTTCCGCACACCGTTGCATAATAAGCAAGAAACCAGTAGTAGCTGGTTTCGCCTATAACTGCAATTTTTTTGTTTTTTAGACCCATATCGCAGAAGCGAGTTCCAAGGGCCTGCATATCCTTAAGCACTTGGCTGTACTTAATGCCCTTGAACTCACCTGCAGTTTTATCTTTGTATAGATAAGCATCCACCTGGGGAAACATTTCGCAACTGGAAAGTATTATTTCCCTTAGGTCTCTTACCTCTCTCACCGGATGGTCAATGCCATCAAATCTTTTACTGTTCATTTATTTCTTCAATACAATAATTTACTTCAATACAATCTTGTGGAATTTCTTCTTTCCTTTCTGCAAGAGCAAAGTCCCATCTTTAAAGTCAGATGCTGTAATGAATTTCTTAACGTCGGTTACTTTCTCTCCATTTACGGAAACTCCACCCTGCTCAATTGTACGACGTGCGTCGCCGTTACTCTCGGCAAGTTTGAGCTCGGACAGGAGGCTAATAAGGCCCTTTCCTTCTCCATCAAAGTCAGCAGCGCTCATCTCAGTGGTAGGAATGTCTGCAGCCGCTGCGTTTCCGCCGAATGCGGAGCGGGATGCTTCGAGAGCCTTTGCTGCTTCCTCTTCACCGTGAACAAGCTTGGTTATTTCAAACGCAAGTATTTCCTTGGCTTTGTTTATCTCGGCGCCTTCCAATGCGGAAAGTCTCTCAACCTCTTCCATAGGAAGGAAGGTCAGCATGCGGAGGCATTTGTTTACGTCGGCATCTCCAACGTTTCTCCAGTACTGGAAAAATTCGTATGGACTAACTCTGTCTGCGTCAAGCCAGAGAGCGCCCTTCTGGGTTTTACCCATCTTCTTTCCTTCACTTGTTGTGAGGAGCGAGAAGGTCATTCCGTATACTTCCTTCTGGATGGTCTTTCTCGTAAGGTCAACTCCTCCGATGATGTTGGACCACTGATCGTCTCCACCAAATTGAATCTTAACATCAAAGTCTCTTGCCATTACCATGAAGTCGTAGCTCTGCATAAGCATATAGCTGAATTCGAAGAATGTGAGACCTGATTCTCTTTCCATTCTTTGTTTGAAGGCCTCGGATCTCAGCATGGTGTTTACGTTGAACTTAGATCCGATTTCTCTTACGAATTCAATCCAGTTGAGCGGTCTTATCCATTCGCCGTTGTTAACGGAAACAGCCTTACCGGGCTCGGGTGTTTTGTTCTCGTGACCGGGTTCGTAGACGCCGCCGTTACCTTCGTATTTCCACTCATCATCAAATTCAATGAATCTCTCGAAGAGTTTCTTGAACTGTCTGCAGTTGTGGTCGATGGTTTCCACATCCATGAGCTGACGCATGTCGGTTCTTCCGGAAGGATCGCCTACCATGCCTGTTCCACCGCCGAGAAGTACAACCGGAGTATGTCCGAACTTCTGCATATACATCATGATGATTACCTGCATAAAATGTCCTACGTGAAGACAATCCGCAGTCGGATCGAATCCTATATAGAATTTTACTTTTTCGTTTTGAAGAAGCTTTCTTACTTCCTCTTCATTTGTGGATTGTTCGATGAATCCTCTTTCCTTCAGCACGTCGTATACGTTATCGTGCTTACTTACACTGTCCGGTATTAACTGTTTCATTAAACTATTCTCCCTGCTGCAAGCGGTGCCCGCATGCAACTTCTACAAACTAGGCGGCGCCCGCCTTTTCTTATCTAATTAATATAACTATTTGGTGCCGTAAAGCCTATCGCCTGCGTCTCCGAGACCGGGAACGATATACGCATGCTCGTTGAGTTGCTCGTCCTTTGCGGCGATATATATATTGATGTCCGGGTGAGCCTCAGCCAGTGCGTTGATTCCCTCGGGTGCTGCGATGAGGCACATGAAGTTTATGTCTTTTCCGCCTCTATCTTTGATGAACTGAACTGCAGCAACTGCGCTTCCTCCGGTTGCGAGCATCGGGTCAAGAACGAAGATCCTTCTTCTTTCGATATCCGACGGAAGCTTGCAATAATACTCAACCGGCTGGTGCGTCTCGGGATCTCTATAGAGACCTACATGTCCCACCTTTGCGTTTGGCACGAGCTCCAGCATGCCATCCACGAATCCGAGACCTGCTCTCAAAATGGGAACGATGGCGATGTCTTCTCCTGCCAGCACATTTGCGCTCGTCTTGCAAATAGGAGTCTCAATCTCTACGGTCTTTAGCGGCAAATCTCTTGTAGCCTCAAAGCCCATGAGCATTATTACTTCCTTTGCCAGATCTCTAAAGTCCTTTACCGGTGTGTCAATCATTCTCATCATTGACACCTTGTGCTGAATCAGCGGATGATCGAATACATATACTTTTCCCATCTCTTATCTCCTCTCTATTTATGTTTATCTGCTTGATTACATTTCATCCAGCATGTCTACTCTTCGTTGATGTCTTCCTCCTTCGAACTTGGTGTCCAGCCAGGCATCGACAATTTCTATAGCAAGCTCCGGGGAAGTGGTTCTTCCTCCCAGGGCTATCATGTTTGCATTATTATGTTGCTTGGTTAGCGTGGCCATTTCCACAGAAGTGCAAAGTCCACATCTTATGCCCTTCACTTTGTTTGCGGCTATGGAGATTCCAATACCTGTTCCACAGCATACTATTCCCAGGTTTGCCTTTCCTGAAGCCACTGCTTCTCCGCAGGCCTTACCAAAGCTGGGATAGTCAACGGAGTCAGAGGAGTTTGTTCCCAGGTCAACGATTTTGATTTTGTCTTGCACCTGGTTTCCTTCCTCATCAAAGATAGGGGCTGTTCCTCTTTCCTTTAGATGTTCCTTGATTATGTTCTTTAATTCGAATCCGCCATGATCGGCGCCTAATACGATTATCATTTTCTCTCCTTTAAACATAGGTTACATTGTATCCTGCAGACTTTAGCATTCTGTTCATTACGGAGAAGCCTAGGCCCACCTCCGGCATGGATGCCGCCAGGATTACATCTACACCCTCGTCGTCTGCTGCTCTCAGCAAAGCGAATAGGTCTCGAGCAGCCTCCACCTCATTATCAAAGACGATTACCTTAACTCTTTTCCCTTCTTTTTCAAGGGCATTCTTCTCTTGGTTTATGGCGGCCTCTACCTTTGGTCTTTCTCCGGCGTAAATTTTCATTTCCGCTTGAGGAGCGTAGTGCTTATATTTCATTCCCGGAGATCTGGGCTGATAGTTTTCTCCCAATCTGGCATTAAGAGCAGGATCCAACTTCACCTTTTTCCCAAGAACGTCGCTAAGCATGCTTTGAGTTATTACACCCGGTCTTAGGATCATGGGAATAACTCCTGTCATATCTATTACTGTTGATTCGATTCCGTGCAGGCAGTCACCACTTTTGATTATGGCATCCACCCTACCCTTCAGGTCTTTTATTACGTGATCCGAAGTGGTGGGACTTGGCTTTCCGGAAAGATTTGCGCTAGGAGCTGCCACAGGGCACCCCGCTGCCTTTATGAGAGCCCGGGCCACCGGGTTGGAGGGGAATCTAATCCCAACGGTATCTAAGCCTCCCGTTGTAACATCCGGTATGTTGGGTTGTCTCTTCACCACCATGGTCATGGGACCGGGCCAAAAGGCATCCATAAGCTTTTCCATGTCCGGAGTTATTTCAAGGGCAAGGTCCTTTAGCCATTCCTTTTCTGCAATGTGGACAATCATAGGATTGTCGGAAGGCCGTCCCTTTGCCCTATATATCTTTGACACAGCAAGGAGGTCCATGGCGTCTGCTCCCAGCCCGTATACGGTTTCCGTGGGAAAAGCCACCAGACCTCCACCCTTTAGAATTTCACCTGCAACTGCAATGTCCTCCGGGCTGTCCGTTAATATTTTTGTTTCTATCTCTTCTTGAATGCCAAAGGCGTTATTATTTTGTATTGTATGTTCTCTATCTCGCATTATTAAAATGCCTTTATTATCTCGGCTTCCGCCGATTATTTTCACTTCTTTAGAAGGCTTTCATTTTCTCAGCCTGGTCGCTGGTAATGAGACCGTCGATGATTTCGTCAATGTCTCCGTCAAGAATCGAATCCAGTTTATACAGAGTCATGCCGATTCTATGGTCGGTGCATCTTCCCTGGGGGAAGTTGTATGTCCTGATTCTTTCGGATCTGTCGCCGGATCCGATTTGGCTCTTTCTCTCTGCGGAAATTTCACTTTGTTGCTTCTGAAGCATCAGGTCATAAAGTCTTGAGCGAAGCACCTTAAAGGCCTTCTCCTTGTTTTTAATCTGAGATTTTTCATCCTGGCAGGTTACCACCAAGCCAGTAGGCTCATGTGTAAGTCTTACTGCTGAATCCGTTGTGTTAACGCACTGTCCACCGTTTCCTGAAGCTCTGTATACGTCAACTCTTACGTCGTTGGGATCCAGGTCCACTTCTACGTCATCCACCTCCGGAAGTACAGCAATAGTGGCTGCGGAGGTATGAATTCTTCCGCTGGATTCTGTTTCCGGAACTCGCTGCACTCTGTGTACACCGCTTTCGTACTTAAGGCGAGAGTACGCACCCTTTCCTTTGATCATGACGGTGGCTTCTTTGATGCCTCCGATTCCCGTGTCGTTAACATCCATGAGCTCGGTTTTCCAACGATGGCGTTCTGCGTATCTGGTATACATTCTAAGAAGGTCACCACCAAAGAGAGCAGCCTCTTCTCCGCCGGTTCCCGCTCTTACCTCCAGAATTACATTTCTCTCATCGTTGGGGTCCTTTGGAAGAAGCAAAATTTTAAGCTCCTCCGTCAAGATCTCCAGTTTATCCTCTGCATCGGAAATCTCCATCTTGGCCAGTTCTCTAAGTTCTTCATCGCTTTCGTTTTCTACGATTTCTTTGGCGTCGGCCAGACTTTCCTTAGCGGCTTTGTACTCCTCGTATTTTTTTACGATGGGTTCCATCTCCCCCATTTCTTTGACGCACTTCTGCCATTCCTTTTGATTGGCAATTACCTCCGGGTCAGAAGCCTTCAAAGCCATTTCATTATATTTTTCTGTGATAAAATCTAGTTTATCAAACATTTCTTATCCTCTTTTTCTATTAAAACCATTTCTTTTGACCTACTTCGTAGGTTTGATAAAATTCGTAGTCATTTTTAGTCAGATACATTATTCCCTCCACCAGGCTAATTATCGCCATCACTACAGCGCCAATGCCAAAAGTCAAAAGGGTGACTAAAAGCATTATTATCCCGGTGCTTGTATATCCCAAGTAGAATTTGTGAATTCCCAGAGAACCAAGGAGAATAGCCAAAAGTCCGGCCACTATCTTGTTTTTCTGGCCATATTGCTTTTCACCAAAGCCATCCCTAATATATGGAGGCTCCTGCTCCCAGCCCTGCTGGTACTGCTGATTCGGCTGGCCTCCCCAGCCCTGCTGATATTGCTGGTTTGACTGATCTGCCCAGCTCTGTTGGTATTGCTGGTTGTCCCAGCCCTCCTGAGGCTGGCTTTCCCAAGGCTGCCGGCTTTGCTGATTCCAATTCTCATGAGTCTGGTTGTCCCAGGCTTTTAAGGGCGCTCCACACTCAGCACAGAAGTTTGCCCCTTCAAAATTCTCAGTCCCACATCTATTACATTTTGCCATAAGTCCCTCCTCCATGATTTTAACCACATAGATATTGGTATTTTACCATTTTTTTGACTATTTGTCAGTATCTGAGGCATAAAAAGCCTTCTATTAATATATAGTTTTGACTGAGTCATGATTATATGTACCCCTTCTATGTAAAAACCTTCACAAATAATTTGTAATAATATTCTTGAAACTTTGGCGGTTTGTAATATACTTATGTTGAAGTTAATGTGTTCTGCAAATTGCAGTTAGAAAGGTTATGGAGGCGCATAATGGCAAAATGTTCTAAATGCGGAGCCGAATTACTTGAAGGTGCTCTTTTCTGCACAGAATGCGGCACCGCCATCACATCACCCTTCGAAGGAGAGAATACATCAACAAGCAATCCCTTTGAAGACTTTGATAATAATGTACCCAAGCCACAGGCAGCATCGGAGCTGATTTTTGGAGAAACAGTTTACGACCATGCTGTACAGGCTGAATTAAAAGCTGATGAAGCAGCAAAAATAGCAGCCGAAGCCCAGGCAAAGGCCGAAGCTTCTAAGGAGGACTGGAGCGGACAAACCGGCTACGGCAAGCCTTCTTTTGACCCTAATGCAAAGGAAGAAGCTCCTGCCGAAACACCCAAGCCCAGTTTTGAGGCAGGATCCGAGGGAAGCTCCTGGAGCGGATCCTCACAGCAGCAACCAACCTGGGGAGCTCAGACAGACACCCAGCAAGGAGCATGGAGTCAGAAGGACCAGGAAAATCAACAAGGTCAGCAGGGTTGGTCTCAGCAGGCTCAACCTCAGCAGAACTGGAACCAGCAGTACAACCAAGGATATGGAAACAACTACGGCGACTATATTCCTACAACCGGAGAAAAGGCTCTCTGCATTTTGTCCTATTTCAGTGTTCTGCCATGGGTAATCACTTACCTGATTAGTGGATCAAAGGGCGTACGTTCGGAGTTCTCCAAGTTTCACTTTGGTTGCTCCCTGATTCTAAATGTACTAGGAGTTATTGCCGGCTGGATTGGCGGAAATATTGGAGCCGCCCTGGCCTTCGTGGTATTCATCTATGCTATTATGGGCATCATTTATGTGGCTCAGGGCAAGATGAGAGCAATGTCACCCCTGGACAGGTACAGAATTTTTAAGTAATCTAGAGCTACAAGAAAAAATCCTCGCATATGCGAGGATTTTTTATTATTCCATGTTGTATTTGCTTTTGAATTTTTCAACACGGCCGCCACGATTGACGAATTTCTGTTGTCCTGTAAAGAACGGATGACACGCTGAGCATACATCAAGCCTCATTTCAGGCTTTGTTGATTTTGTTATAAACTCATTTCCGCATGCGCAAGTAACTTTACATTCCACATAATCAGGATGGATTCCTTCCTTCATGCTTCTACCTCTTTCCTGCTCTGAGCTTGCCAGTCCTAGGACTGCGCCCGTGCATAAATTTACTGCTTTACGCAGCCTATGTATTCTATCACGGCTATTTAAGTTTGTCAAAGCCTTCTTTTAGCGTGGTTTCGGCCTCTTTTATAAGGTCCTTGGTCCATTCGTCGTTAGGGTTGGCCAGGCCGGGGGTTACTCCCTGATGGTGAAAAACCACCTCTCCCTCTTTGATGAAGTAGGTGTCCGGCACATAAAGGTGAGGCTCTCCGCTATCGTCTATGTCCAGGTACTCGCCAAAGTATTCTTTGAACTTGTCATAGCCATCTATGTCCACATTGGATTTCCACTCCGGGTTTTTTCTTGTGTCCAAATAGGCGATGGTTGCACCCTCTTCTAGGGCCACATCGTTAAGCCTTGGAAGCAGGGCATTGCACCAAGGGCAGTTGGCAAACCCCGCATATAATACGAAGGTTTCCTTGCTCTGCATCAGCTTGTCTATGTCCTCCATGGTAACATCAACAAAGACTGTATCTTTGGTGTATTCATCCATGCAACCATAGCCGCTCATGTCGGCTTTTTCGTAAGCCGCTAAGGGAGATGGCTTCTGGGTCTGGCCTCCTGAGCCATTACTGCAACCGGCGGAAACCAGGGAGAGGCCTAAAACCAGCAGTATTAAGATTACGGCCCCAAGAATTCTTGGGGCTCCGATTTTCTTTTTGTTTATCATATGAATCTTCCTATGGTGGGATCCCATCTGGAATCCTCATAAACTTGTTCTATTGCCGTGGCAGGCTTAAATTTATCTACAACCTCTTTCACCTTCTTGCCCAAGGCGGAATCACCAAAGAAGGCAAAGGCCACTGAGCAAACTGCCACAACCAGCAGTATAAGGGTGATTATAACTAGTATAATGTTCTTTATAATTGTGCCTGCACCGGCTCTCTCTACGTATTCTTCGAATTCGTCTTCTATGTCGTCCATTGCTTCGTCTGCTCGTTCAATGGCGTCTTCTACATTGGCCTTTATGTCAGAAGCTACGTCAACAACCTCGGTCTTTGCTTCTGCTTCTACAGCAGCAACGTCTTTCTTTATTTCTGCTGCTTTTTCAGTTGCGTCTTCCTTTGCTTCCGCTGCTACATCTGCAACGTCCTTCTTTATTTCTGCTGCTTTTTCAGCTGCATCTTCCTTTGCTTCCGCTGCTGCAGCTGTAACTTTATCCTTAAGCTGATCGGTTTCTTCTGCAATCTTTTCCTGGGCAGTATGAATGGCTTCATCCGCTTTATCTATTCTGCGGCTCACATCTGCCTTTACCTCGTCTTTTACCTCGGCAGCAGCTTCTTTTACATTGGATTTAGCTGCACCTATTGACTGAGGAACGCCCTTTTCGGCTGCAGCCAGCATGGCAGAAAGAGCCTCTGCTTGAGCTATAATGTCCTGGATTTTAGCCTTCCTCTGGCTAATGGCAGCCACTTGCTCCTCCGTTCCGGCAGTTATAGTTTCCTTTACCTCCGGAGCCACAACTCTCTCTGCTCTTTCGACTCCAGGCTTAAAGGAATCCTCCGGTGGCCATACCAGCTCAATTTCCGGTGTTCCATATTTATTTTCTTCCGTCGGCATGTCAGCCGCCTTTACTTCCGGCGTCGCAAATTCTTCCACACTTTCGGGAACAGGATCAAAGGAGTCTTCCGGCGGCCATACCAGCTCTATTTCCGGAGTCTCGTATTTTCTTTCCTCTGCAATCTTGACGGCATCCTCTGTTACGGAAGTTTCTACCGGGGTTACCGATTCCTTTGGTTCGGAAACCTCTACCGGAGCCGCTGCTTCCTTTGGTTCGGAAGCTACTGCCGGCGCTGCCGTCTCTTCTCTTTGTCCCTGCTTCAGTTCAGCAGCCTTTTCTTCCACATTCGAAGCAGCACCAACTGCAACATCTAAATTCTGATGCGCTCTGGCACTTTCCAATTCCGCATTCAGTATATTTTGAACCGTGGTTTTGCGAATGTCCACCTTCATGAAATCATCAATGATTCTAATGGACTCTTCTGCATCCTCCGTCACACCCTTAAGCCTTTGACCGGACTCGTTTAATTCACTTTTGCCTATGGGCGCAACTTCTGTTCCACACCACTTGCAGAAAATATCTTCTGCATCTATAGGTTTTCCACACTTACGGCAATACATTTGCTCCTCCAAAAGCCATTAAGATTTGGCTCATTCAAATACATCTGCTACCCTATTATTTTACACTAAAAGGTTCAAAAACACAAAGGCAAAGGCTCCTTGCATTTCTTTTCGTCCTTGGCTACTTTCTAAATATTTCTTTGCTGAGTTCATATCACTTCTATATATTATTGTTATATTTTCGTTGAAAAATACTACTGTAGATGTTATAAAACAATATAGGTATAGTCAAATTCAGGGAGGTTATTTATGTCCTTTACTTTATCGGCAGCAACCCTGCTAAACGTATTTTTTATAGCCATGGGTATTTCTCTTTGTCTCACCTGTCTCTTTCAGTTAGTATCTTCTGTTCATATTAACGACCAGATTAAACAGTATTTTCAAGTATTTTTCGTTTTTGTTTTGGCATATATCTGCACCCACTTAGTTCGAGAGCTGCTTAACGGAAGGCCCGGCGAAAGTGTACGGACCGTCCTTTATACCGTCACTTTCATCGAAATGCTTGTGGCCGGGTTTATGCCCCATATGATGTCCTTGGCTGTGCTGGCTGCCTCTCAGTCAGAAAAGAAAGCAAAACCCATAGCAATCCTTCTTTATGTTTTTCTTATACTCCACGTTGCCTTCCTGGTATATGGAATGACCAACGGCATTATATTTTACTTTGATGACAGCAATACTTATCAAAGAGGATCCTTATATGTTCTTTCCAACGTCGGGCCTATACTGATGCTCCTAACGGACATTTACCTCTTGGTACGATATCGGGATAATTTCAATCCTCGGGTTCGAGTTGCTTTTTGGGTATATATAATTGCCCCTCTTGTTGCCATTGCAATTCAAGCGGTATCCTATGGCGTTCAGTTCATTATTTTAGCTACCGTCGGTGCTGCCGCCTATATGTTCTCCGCCATTATCCGGGAGCAAACCCAGCAGTATGAGGCACAAAAGACAGAGACCTCAAGAATTGAAACAGAGCTTAATATGGCCAAGAATATTCAAGAAAATATGCTGCCAAATATTTTTCCTGCTTTCCCTGAGCGAAATGAATTTGAAATATATGCCTCTATGAATCCGGCAAAGGAAGTAGGCGGCGATTTCTATGATTTCTTTCTGGTGGACGACAACCACCTGGCAATGGTTATGGCAGACGTATCCGGAAAAGGTGTCCCTGCAGCACTCTTTATGATGATATCCAAGACGCTCATTCAGAACACCGCTATGACCGGCATCAGTCCAAAGGAAATTCTGGAGACGGTGAATAATCAGATTTGCAAGAACAACCGTGAAGAAATGTTTGTTACGGTTTGGATAGGAATTCTGGATTTAACCAACGGAAAAATGGTTTGTGCCAATGCCGGCCATGAGTATCCTGCCATTAAAAAACCCCACGAGGATTTTCAATTGCTGATGGACAAGCACGGTTTGGTGGTAGGCGCCATGGAGGGCATCCCTTACAAGGAATACGAAGTGGAGCTTACCCCAGGAGCAAAGATATTCTTATATACCGATGGTGTTCCCGAAGCCACAAACAAAGACAACGAGCTTTTTGGTACCGATAGGATGATAGAGGCCCTTCATACTTTGGTCGACGAGTCACCCGAAAAAGTGTTGGAAGGAATCCATCGAGCGGTAGACGATTTTGTTGGAGATGCACCTCAATTCGATGATTTAACCATGCTTTGCTTGCAGTATAACGGCCTTCCAAATTAAACAAGGCGTGATGGAATCTTTTTTCCATTAAAAAGAAGCCGCGTTGATGAACATCGGCTTCTTTATTTCGCTCTAGTAGGATTAAGGATACTGAACTGATATAATAATGGTATTTTATACGCAAAAAATAACGTGTAATTTAGAAAAAGAGGTATTAACAATGGCAAAGAAAGAAAGCCAGATAGATTTAACTAATCAAAGCCAAGAAGTTATTCTTTATCAAGTGGATGACACTAACATATGTGTTAGTGTTATTATGAAGGACGAAACATTTTGGCTTTCACAGAAGGCAATGGGAGAATTGTTCGATTGCTCTTCAGATAATATATCTCTTCATCTAAAAAATATATATGAGGAAGAGGAATTGGATGAGATTTCAACTACCGAGGATTTCTCGGTAGTTCAAAGAGAAGGACACAGGGACGTCAAAAGGCGTGTAAAGTGTTACAACCTTGATGCAATCATTGCTGTTGGATACAGAGTAAACTCTAAAAAAGCGACCAGGTTCCGCCAGTGGGCTACAAAAACGCTGAAAGAATATATTACAAAGGGCTTTGTTATAAATGATGAGCTTCTTAAAAACGGAAAGCCTTTTGGACACGACTATTTTGACGAGCTGCTGGAACGTATTCGTGAAATCCGTGCCAGTGAACGTCGTGCTTATCAAAAAATTGCAGATGTTTTTGAACAATGTAGTTTTGACTATGACAAGAATAGCGATACAACAAAGGCTTTTTATGCATTCGTCCAGAATAAGCTGCATTTTGCTGTGACAGGCAAGACTGCAGCAGAGATAGTATATGAACGCGCTGATTCTGAGAAGCCCACCATGGGACTCACCACATGGAAAGGCGCTCCAGATGGAAAAATCTTAAAAAGCGATATAGCTATTGCGAAAAACTATCTCAATGAGAAGGAAATATCCAGATTAAATCGTCTCGTGACCATGTTTATTGATTATGCTGAGTTGATGGCCGAGGACGAAGTCCTGATGAGTATGCAGGACTGGCTTGAGCAAACAAATCAATTTCTGACAAATAATCGCAGAAAGGTCTTAGAGGGAAAAGGAACAATATCTCATGAAGCAGCGATTAAGAAAGCTGAAAAGGAATATGCATCCTTCAGGATAAGACAGGATGAGGAGTATATCTCGGAGTTTGATAAGCAGACAGAAAAATACCTTAAAGGGGAATAATTATAACAAATTTGCACCAGACCAATGCAAAGTTATCATAATGAGAGGCTGAAAATGTGTGTATTACAAGACTTAAGCGAGTTCTTTTATCGGCAAGATGGCGACAAATTGGTTTATGATCTGAAATAGAGAGTAAAAGCAACGTAAAAAGTAGGTCGATTGGTGGAATGATGGAAAAGTAATGGCTCATGCGGGGTTTCCAAATTGACTGGGACCTACGCCAGAAGCAATCGAGCACCAGATGCGGAATGAAGATGATGGCATAGGTAGAACTCACATATGGCATAGATAATTTGCAAAAGTATTTATGCATTAACAAATATTATTTACCACCTTATGTCGCAAATATGCTATAATGGTTTCTGCCGTTAAGCGGAGGAATATGGACCAGTAGCTCAGGGGATAGAGCGTCGGTTTCCTAAACCGTGCGTCGGGTGTTCGAATCGCCTCTGGTCCACCACTCCCAAATGGAAAGCCCTGCGATTTCAACGGTTGCAGGGCTTTCTTGTTATCAATCTATGTTTGCTTCTCTTAAAAGGTCGTAGACCTTTTTCATGTCCAGGTTTTCTCTCAGCATGTCAGCTAGGCGATCGTATTCCTTTTCTTTATATTCTTTGCGGCCGAGAGCCCCTTTAGTGTTTACGGAAATGTTTTTCTTTGATGCTAGGGCATCCAGAACTTTTCCGGCTACCCCCTCTTTATCAAATACACCGTGGACGTAGGTTCCAAATACTTCGCCGGCGGCTAGGGAAATTATCTCTCCCTTGTCTTTACTACCGGTGTTCGGTGGCACCGCGGAAGTTTCTTTACTGCCGGTTTTTCTCGTTTGACCCATGTGTATTTCGTATCCAACGTATTCGGTTCCATTTAAGGATGCCAGGGTTCCCTCCAGGTTTTCAAATACACCCTTCACCTGCTTAGTGGTTTTTTCTTCTGCCAAAATTGTCTCCATAGGAAGAAGCCCTAGGCCTGGTTCTTCTCCCCCGGCTTCAACTCCTAGGGGATCGGATATTTTTTCTCCCAGCATTTGGAATCCTCCGCAGATTCCAACTACCGGCGTTCCCTTTGCTACTTTCTCCTTTATGGCTCCCTCAAGGCCCCTTTCCTTTAACCATCTTAAATCTTCTAAGGTGTTCTTGGTTCCGGGAATTACAATTAGGTCGGGGGACCCAAGTTCCTCCTTGTCCGTTATGTAGCGCACAGAAACCTCCGAAAACTGCTCAAACACATCCAGATCAGTGTAGTTGGAAATCCGAGGAAGCCTTATGGCGGCTATATCAATTTCTCTTGGTTCCCTCTTTTCAAACCGTTTGGTCAAAGAGTCTTCATCGTCCAAATTAAAATTAATGTAGGGAAGCACTCCCAGGAAAGGCACCTCCATTTTTTCTCGCATCATGTCAATTCCCGGTTCCAGCAAAGTCTTATCACCGCGGAATTTGTTTATTACCATTCCTGCCAGAAGTTCCTTCTCCCAGTCTTCAAAGAGCATGTATGTTCCGTAGAGCTGAGCAAAGACGCCGCCCCTATCAATATCCCCCACCAGAAGTACCGGGGCATTTACCAGGCGAGCCATTCCCATGTTAACGATATCGTTTTCCTTTAGGTTGATTTCCGCCGGAGACCCCGCCCCTTCTATTACAATAATATCAAATTCATGGCAGAGACTTTTGAAAGCATTTTTGATTTCGGGAACCAAAGCAGGTTTCATTTTATAGTATTCTGCCGCTGTCATATTGGCCACAGGCTTTCCCATTAGAATCACTTGGGAGTCAGCATCTCCTGTCGGCTTAAGGAGAATAGGATTCATAACTGCCTGAGGATCTATTCCGGCGGCTTCTGCCTGCATGGCTTGAGCTCGGCCTATTTCAAGGCCTTCAGGCGTTACAAAGGAGTTAAGGGCCATGTTCTGTGATTTAAATGGCGCAACTTTATAGCCGTCCTGTTTAAACAAACGGCAAAGTCCTGCGGCAACCACGCTTTTGCCTGCGTTAGACATTGTTCCTTGAATCATTATTACTTTGGACATTTTGCTCTCCTTTGTTGGTTTTTTTACTTTTATCATTTTATCATTAACCACTGATGTTTGGAATAATTGTATCTGTGTAATTATAAGGTACTACTTTGATTAAATAAAACACAGTTATTTCTATATTTAAGTATTCTATAATTTAATACATATAGTTAAGAACTAGGAGGTAAATTATGAGTGTATACGATTATGTTCTGAAAAGTGGAACAGGAGAAGATGTTTCTCTAAAAGATTTTGCCGGAAAAGTTCTGCTAATCGTAAATACTGCCACCGGATGTGGATTCACGCCTCAGTATAAAGATATTGAAGCGCTTTACGAAAAATATCACCATCAAGGATTAGAGGTAATCGACGTGCCTTGCAATCAGTTTGCAGGTCAGGCTCCGGAAAGCGATGAGGAGATTCACGAATTCTGCCAGCTTCATTACAACACCGAGTTCCCCCAGATGAAGAAATCCGATGTAAACGGCGAGAACGAGCTGCCCCTTTTCACCTATCTAAAGAGCCAGCAAGGCTTTAAGGGCTTCGGCAAAGGACCAAAGGCCTTGGCTATGTCTGCAATGCTCAAGAAAATCGATAAAGATTACAAGAACAACCCGGACATTAAATGGAATTTTACAAAATTCCTGGTAGATAGAGAAGGAAATGTTGTGGAAAGATTTGAGCCCACTGAGGATATGAAGCGTGTTGCGGAGGCTGTGGAAAAGCTAATCTAAAATAAATATATTCCAAAAACCAGAAAGAAATGTTTTATAAACTATTAATACAAAAAAGTATTGACAAATTACTGTAGTTAGCCTATACTAACTACAGTGAGACAAACCTCCCTCCATCATAATCATACTGTTAAGATTTAGCAAAGTTTCATATGCCCTTTGCTAGCGCTTAAATCGTTGAAGCTGGAAGGTTCTAACAATATGATTGTTTCATGACATCTCTATATTTCATTTTGCGACCCTGCTCTCAACTGGAGCAGGGTATTTCTTTTAATGCCCTTACGCCATATCTACAATTATATCTACAAATGTATCCACCTATATATATCTGCTATATATATCTGCTATATCCCCAACTTTGCTCAAATATTTCTTTTTACTTAGATATTTCTTTGTGATAGAATACCCTCATGAACAACCTGTCTAAGCGAAAACTAATTATTATTTGGAGCATAGTAGGTGCGCTAGTTGTTTTTTATGTTTCTGGCTACTTCTTCATGAACGGGGGAATAACCAACCTTAGGTATGTAAATCATCAGATTAATTATAACGACGGCTGGAGGATGACTCTAAACGGGGTTACCACGGAAAATGTACAGCTACCGGTGGATGTGGCAACAAAGAAAGATGAAGCCGTTGTTTTTTCTAAAGTGCTACCTGAGAATATAAGGGATGACGACGCAATTATTATGCGTAATTATCATCAGATACTTAAGGTTACCATTGATGATGACCTTATTTTTTCGTATCCTAACGAGGACTGGAACGGCATGGCTAATGTTATTAGCGACGAGTGGTGTCTTGTTCCTCTTAATTCTCAATATGAAGGCAAAACCATAAGCATCAGCTTAACCAATACCACGATATTTAAATTCACCGCCTATGTGGGTGACTTTTATTATGGCAGCGACAACTCCCTGGTACAGTATGTAAGAGGCATGGGTTTCCCCGGCGTTGTAATGGGCATAATCGTTTGTATCATCGCCGGAATGCTGTTAATAATAAGCTATCTTTATCGAAATCATACTAACCAAAGCCAAAACACCGCCATGGGTGCAGCTCTTATGGGCTTTGGTATTTGGCTAACCAACAGAGCCAAGATGGTGCTTTTCCCAGTTCACTCCATTTATGTTTACTTGGGATCTCTTATGTGCCTTATGCTGGTGGCACCTTTTGTATTCCTTTATTCCTACTATAGAAATGCGGCATTCAAACGCACCGCACTAATCGGGTTCTACCTCTGTATTGCCGCAGATATATTCATGGTATTCAGCAGCATCTTTATTAAATACGATGTTGAGATTATCTGTATGTTTTCCTATGGTTTAAGTGTTATTGCCCTGGGCCTTAATGCCTATTCTCTATTCCTTGGGGGATTTGGAAAGGCCTCTCTTAAAAAGAGCAGCATTGAAAGAAGATTGGACCGAACTGAGTTTATGGCCAATCTAACCTTCCCTGTGTTTGGAACCTTGGAATTGGTTTTCTATAATCATTTGCTTTGGAGTGAGGCAAGTCTTTATTTAAGGTCGGGAATTTTATTCTTTGCCATAAGCTATATGGTCTTCGTGCTTTGGCGCACCTTCCTGGTGGTACAGGACAGAACCATTGTAACCAAGCAGCTCCATGAAAGTCAGCTTGAGCTGATGATGGGACAGATTCAGCCTCACTTTATTTTTAACACCTTAAGCTCCATTCGAACTTTGGTTATGGTTGATCCCAAGGTTTCCTATGATATGCTCTATGATTTTTCCAATTACCTTAGGGCCAACATCGACAATGTAACCAATCTTGACGGCATCAGTTTCGCCTCTGAGGTGGAGCACATTAAGAGTTATGTGAATATCGAAAAGGTTAGATTCGGAGACAGGCTAAATGTGGAATATGATATATCCGAAGAGAACTTCATGGTTCCCCCTCTTTCTATTCAACCATTGGTGGAAAATGCCATTAAGCACGGCGTATGCAAAAAATTGGAGGGCGGCACCGTTCTACTTAAGAGCTATTCCGATGGCAAGAACAATGTGGTAGAGGTTTGTGACGACGGCGTTGGATTCAATAATGAAACCGCCAGCAAAGTTTTCGCCTCTGCTATTTATGATGATAGTATAGACGTGGAAACTAACAGAATTGCCGCTGAGGTCATGAACGATGTAATGCATTCTCTCGACCTAAGGGCCAAAGACGGTAGCCCGGTGGTTATAAGCGAGCCTACCCACAAGGAGGATTTAAGCGGAAACGGTTCAGAACTTCATCAATCCACCGGCATGCTTAATATTCTTCTAAGACTCAGAGAGCTTTCCGATGCAAAGGTGGAAATCCACAGCAAAGAGGGAGAGGGTACCCGTATCGTGGTGCTTTTCCCCAAGAAAAATATTTAGAATCACTTATGGCATAAAAAGAGGCGACTTCCCCCAGGAAGTCGCCTTTTGATTTTTGATTTATTTGCTGTAGTCGTAGAAGCCTTTTCCGGTCTTCATTCCAAGCTGTCCGCCTCTTACCATCTTTACAAGAAGTGGATGAGGTCTGTACTTGGTGTCGCCGAATTCCTTGTAAAGTGTATTCATGATTGCAAGGCATACGTCCAATCCAATGAGGTCACCAAGTGCAAGAGGTCCCATGGGGTGGTTTGCACCAAGCTTCATTGCTGTGTCGATTCCTTCTACGGAAGCAACTCCATCAGCATAGATACCGATGGCTTCGTTGATCATTGGAACCAGAATTCTGTTTACTACGAATCCGGGAGCTTCAGCTACTTCTACCGGGGTCTTTCCGAGAGCTTCTGTTGCTGCAACAACGGCATCCTTTACTTCGTCGGATGTTGCGATTCCCTTTACAACCTCAACCAGCTTCATTGCAGGTACAGGATTGAAGAAGTGCATTCCGATTACTCTATCAGGCTTGGATGTTACAGATGCAAGCTCAGTAATGGAAAGAGCAGAAGTGTTTGTTGCCAGGATTGCATCGTCTTTGCAGATTGCGTCAAGCTGCTTGAAAAGTTCTTTCTTCTTATCCATATCTTCTGTGG
The DNA here is from genome assembly GCA_017941085.1 of Bacillota bacterium. Taxonomy (GTDB): domain Bacteria; phylum Bacillota; class Clostridia; order Peptostreptococcales; family Anaerovoracaceae; genus Eubacterium_B. The sequence continues at coordinate 203,008 of JAGAXF010000002.1, read as the reverse complement.
AAGACTCGATAATGAGATCGCAATCCTTAAGTACTTCAAATGTGTCGCCGCCGGAAATTCTTGCCAGTGTTGCGTTCTTGTCATCTTCGGTAATCTTTTCTTTGCTTACCAGCTTGTCAAGATTCTTGCCAATCTTTGCAACTGCTGCATCGATGTATTCCTGCTTACTACTTCTGATTACTACTTCGTAACCATTCTGTGCACAAACCTGGATGATTCCGGATCCCATTGTACCGGTTCCCATTACGCCGATTTTCTTCATCTGTTTTTCCTCCTGTTAACTACTTATACAACTCAACGCAGTCTCTTAAATCAATCAATTATATTAGTATCCTCTTCTGGAAAGCGCCTTGATTCAAGGGCTGTCGTTTTTGTTAAAATATTAACTTACCGTACCTTTGATTATATCACATTATATAATATTGTAAATATATATTGTGATAGATTTATCAAGATTAAAGGGGGATTTGAAGATTTCAGCAAGTCTGGAAACACTGAAATTTCAAGGAAGGAGTGACGTCCCTCTTCCAGTGTATCCAGAAGTGTATCCAAAATGCTTTTTATTACTTTATGAAATTCAGAAGGAACTCCGTAATTCCATTTATAGCATCTATAATTTCCCCATGTCTCGTCTCCTCGGCCAAAAATGAGAGAACGCCGCAGATAAACACTGTTATCTGCGGCTTTGAAAAAAGGTATAACTATCTGGTCCGCCGGGGCGCGGATCAGAACGCTATTCAATTGTTTGCTGCAATCTTACCTGTTTTGACGATGATCCTGCTCTCGCCATCCATATTGTCTGCTATTCCGCCGATCAGCGAATCTCTGCCGGATACATCCGCAAGAGCGCTGAATCGATCAAACAGATCTTTTACCCCGGCTTCATCGAGAGATGCTATCAGTTTTCTGACACCTTCCCTGTCGAAAGTATCCATGCCATCATAGAGCTTGCTTGCGCCTTCATACAGATCGGACGCACCATCTGACAGCTGAGCGGCTCCATCGCTTAGTTCAGATGCTCCCTTTGATAGCTTATTTGCTCCATCAGATGCCTGATCTACTGCCGATGTGTATGCAAGGACCCCCAGATAAAATGCGTTATACTTATCTAGTGATGTCTTCAAAGCGATAACAGCTTTAGCCCCTTCTTCTGCTTCAGCAAGCTTGTTTTGTACCTCCTCAGATTCCATGGCTTCATTTATGAGTTCCTGTATCTTTGCTTCGGTCCCGTTAGCTATCTGCTGGCTGATCTCATCGCTCGCCATTGTTTGTTCAATGAGCTGACTGATCTTGGACCTAACTTCTTCACTGCTCATCTTCTCTTTTACCAGCACTTCGATCTGAGCCTTTATTTCATCGCTGGCCATTTTTGCAGTGGTCTGCTGTTTTATTGTCTCTTCAATTTGATTCCTGATTTCCTCAGAGATCTGTCCGGCAGAAGCTGCAGCTTCATAGTCTTCAACACTCATATTTACAGCCTGTTTTATTACAGCTTCTTTTACTGCAGCCTCTACACTTACCTTTACGCCAGCTGTTAACTGATCCTTGACATTATCCTCAACGCCGGCGGTAACATTAGTCGTTACGATCTCTTTAACAGCTGCAGTGACTCCGGTCTCAATTGTGTCTCTGTTCTTTTCGACTTCAGCAGTGACCTGTTTAAGCGCCTGTTCATACACTTTATCCTTGTCAAGCGAATCGATCACCTGCCCGAGTTTATCCTTGTAATTTCCTATTGTCAGGCTGCCCACACTAAGGCCGGTCGCTTCGATCTGAGTCTGCGCTGTGGAGAGCAGAGTATTGAACACCTCTCTGGCCCCACCGTTCAATTCTCCTGACTTATCGCTTATCTTATCAAGACCGCTCGCAAGCTGATCTGCTCCTGCTGCAGCAGACGCTGCTCCATCCGATATCTTGCCTGCGCCTTCCGCTAGTTCATATGCCCCGTCAGTCAGCTGGTCAGCACCTTTGACCAACTTGTCAGATGCGTCTCCGAGTTTTTCCATACCATCCTGGAGCTGCTCTATTTTTGATTCCAGTGAATCGCTGCCATCAAAGTCTATGTCCGAGAGCATACCTGTCATTGCAACTGTATAGGTGCCGTCTATCTCAAAGCGATCCGTATATGCCGAGATCATAACAGTTTCCGGGATCTCGAATTCAGTTGAGTGTATGTCCAGATTTTCTGCCAATCCCGGGAACGCAAGACCGAGGCAGATGCATTTATTCCCGTCGTCTATCACTTTCCCGTCGTTGACTTTGACATCTGTAAAGTGTTCATCGTCCAGAATGACACCGCTAGCCATAGTATAAGGTGTTTTGAATACATATCCGTTCGATGTTGCTTCTGTATTGATTGTATAGTCGAATCTGATCGTTACGTTTCCTGCCTTTCCAGCGATATCCCCGGCGCTGATGCTCTTACCATCGAGATAATATCTTACCTTCACACTGACCGGAAGTTCCTTATCAATCGTACCTTTGTACTTGATATCGGATCCGTCCGCCTCCCAGACCACACTGCTACCGTCGCGTGTGAACGGCTTGTCATTTGATGTGTTTTCTATGTCATTCAGAGTTGAAACATCATTGATGCTTTCAGATCCCGTACCGTTATGAAGCCACTCTGTGACCGAAGTATCCTGTATATTCCCATCCGCGTCCATGGCTACATAGATGACCTCCTCTTTGCTGAGCTCTCCGTCCTGACTATGTGACGCAAAGAGATCAGGATATTCTTTTTCGATTGCTTCCTGAGTTTCTGTAGTATCCTCAGCATTGCTCTCTGCTGCGCTGCTTCCTTTCTCGGCTATCCACAGCAGGGATCCGATAACTATTACTGCGGACAGCACCATTGCAATGATCTTATCCGTCCTTTCTTTTCTGATGTTCTTTTCCATTTACACCCTCTCCTTAGCATGTAGCTGCATCACCGTTTACAGGTGAGTGCCCGTTGATAGATTCTTTCATTCCTGCTGTAGTCCTGCAGATGAGCTTGTCTGATGCCATAAGCAGTGACGGCAGCAAAAATATGACCGTGAACATGCTTATCACCGCTCCCCGAGCCATGAGCCCGCATACAGTACTTATAATGGCGATGTCAGAGTAAACAGCAACACCTACAGTCGCTGTGAAGAAGCCAAGCGCGCTCACTACTATTGACGGAATGGAAGTCCGCGCAGCCTCTTCGACAGCAGCTCTTTTCGCTTTGCCTCCGATCCTTTCCTGCTTGTATCTGGTAGAAAGAAGGATCGCATAGTCAACAGTCGACCCAAGCTGTATAGTACTGATCAGCACAGGTACGATGAACGGTAGTTCAAGGCCTGTATAGCCGCATATACCCAGATTGAGTATTATTGCGAATTCTATGGCCAACACGAGGATAACCGGCAACGATGCCGACTTAAGCACAAGCAGTATTATCACGAACACCATGCCGATGGATATCCAGTTGACTACCGTAAAATCCCTGCCGGTTATCTGTATCAGGTCTTTGGTTGCCGGACCTTCTCCGATAAGAGCAGCGCTTGCATCATATTTGTCCATGATCTCATTGATACGGTCGATCTGGTTATTGCATTCCTCAGTCGATACTCTATAAGCGCAGTTGACGAGGATCATCTGATGCTGATCTCCTATCAGCGCTTCACTGACCTGATCTGGCAGCATGTTCCTTGGTATAGCGGTGCCAAGAAGTGCGTCGATCCCAAGCACGCTTTTGACACCATCCAGTTCTTCTATCTCTTTGCACATCGCCCTTCCTTCTTTAGCAGGAAGATCCGCATCAGCGATAATGATGTGCGATGTTCCGATATCAAAGTCCTCGCGGAGTTTGTCATTGGCGATCATGAACTGCTTGTCTTCATCTGCCATGCTCTCGGCATTGCTCGAGAACATCTTGGTGAAGTCGTAGACCACATTCTTCTGATTGTAAAAAATGACGGCCGGTACCAGAGCGATAACGAAAACCAGAATGTATGCCCAATACCTACCTGTAAGAATGTGAGCGAAACCGGTCATATCCGGTATAAGGGATCTGTGTCTTGTCTTCCTGAGAAGTCCTGAGAATTTCAATATCATGACCGGAAGAACAGTAACGCTTGCAAGCACCCCAAACATGACCCCCTTTGCCATTACAAGGCCAAGATCCCGGCCCATCGTGTAAGTCATGAAGCAAAGTGCCAGGAAACCTGCGATAGTGGTAATTGAACTGCCCGCAACAGAAGTCAGCGTATCATTGATCGCTTCCGCCATCGCCCTGCGCTCCAGTTCTTTCCCATCTTCTCCGCTGTCCCCCTGTTCAGCTTCATCCAGTTTCTCGGTATACCGATGCCATAAAAATATTGAATAATCCATAGTGACAGCAAGCTGAAGAACCGCTGCAATGGCCATGGTTATAAATGATATTTCTCCGAAAAGAATGTTTGTACCCATGTTATAGAGGATCGCCATGCCTATTCCGATCAGGAACAGGAACGGTATCGCAAACGAGTCCAGCAGGAGCATCATTGCGGCAAGCGCCATAACGACCGCGACCGCGACATATTTTGCTTCTTCTCTTTCACACAGGTTCTTAAGATCAAGCACAAGCGAGCTCATTCCGGAAATATAGGATGTCTTCGTAAGAATTTCTCTAATGTCTGAAACCGCATTCAGAGTTTCCTCCGATGAGGTAGAAGAATCGAAGAATACGACGATCATGGATGCGTCAGGATTGTTGATGCTGTCATTTACAATATCCGGCAGCATGCTTCGCGGTATGGAAGGGTCGAGTATGCTTTCCAAATCGATCACACTGTCGACATGATCGACCTCTTCTATCCTTTTAGACATCCGGGATACATCGTCAGACTTCATGTCCTCAACAACTACAATAGAAAAGCCTCCCTTCCCGAATTCATCCAGAAGGACGTTCTGTCCCCGGACAGTTTCTATATCTTCAGGAAGGTAATAAAGCATGTCATAATTGATCCTTGTGGCGATCATGCCCAGCACAGAGGGAATCAGAAGTATCAAGGCTGTGATCATTATAATTCTTCTGTTTTTGACTACAATATCTCCGAATTTCATTTCCTTCTCCTGTAACCTTGCTATAGCAGCAAGTTCACGCTGCTATACTTTCTGAATCGATCCTGCAGTTGTATACCATTTCTCCATCAGTAAAAATCGCCAGCGCATTTTTCGGATAGTAATCATTAAGGATCACAATACTGAAGTTCCAGCCTGAAAGACCTTCTTCGCGAATGTCCTCTGTCCATCCTTTACTGCAGTCGCATGCAAGATCACATATTTCACTCCATCTGTCATCATTACCATCTTGTACTGCCTGAGTTATTCCGTCTGTAAGGATCCTGCACACAATGCATTTGTTCTCATAATCGACCGCAACATCGTTCAGTATCCCGCTGTCAGCCATGCTTTTTGTGATATAGCCTTTTGTCATTCGGGCGATTTCGATTTCCGGAGGATCTGCAAACGTTTCATCCTCGCTCGGTACAGCATATGCTGCTCCTACCTCTTTTGCAGAGCAATGATACAGATCCATTGCATTCAGCTCACTGAATACGCTTCCCAGATATCCGAATATGAGCAGCATAATAATGAAAAATACCGTATATACGGTTATATTCAGCACTCTTCGTCTCACTTATATCAACTCCTTTTAAAGTCAGACATTCTGCCAGATATGTCTGTTTTTTAGGCATTAAAAAGTGCTACAATATTCATATCAGTCACGTCAGGCAACTGCCGTTGCACTTAACAGGCTGACTGTATAGTATTTCTTCTAAGTTTTTTCATAAATGGGGAAAAGGGCTCTGCTGCCTATAAATCAGACAGCAGAGGGAAATTGCCTAGAGAGGTTCCGGTATGTCTAATTCAAACTTAACTAAGAGAGCCATACAGAATGCTTTCCTTGAACTACTTAATGAGAAGCCTCTGGGAAAGATAACTATCAAAGATGTTTCAGAGAGATGTGAGATCAACCGCAACACTTTTTATTACCACTACCAGGATATGCTTATGCTGCTTGAAGAGATGTGCAAGAATGATTTCGATCACATAGTGGAAATGTATCCTGAGCTCAATTCGCTTGAAGAATGTCTTGATGCGATCATACAGGTAATGAAACTTAAGAAAAATGCTGTTATGCATATATACAATTCAGGGAACAGAAGCATTTATGTAGATATGCTGTGGAAAGTATGTGAATATGTGGTAACAAAGTATCTGAGCACCGTCTTTCCGGATGCCCCTCTTTCTGACTATGACAAGCAACTGGTAATAAGATATTTCAAATGCTCCTGTTTTGGCCTTGTGACAGACTGGATATCGACCGGAATGAAAGATGAATATGTCGAGGATATGCACAGGATCCTGCATCAAAGCAAGGGAGTTGCCGATCTGATAATCGCAAACTGTTATAAACAATGGCTTCCGGCAAAATAACCGGAAGCCATTACTCGTGGAGCTGATACCGAAGGAGCGTAGCCGACGAAGGTCAAGGTTCTCTTCCTATCGGCAACGCCGTATGATCCGAAGAGAACCTTATAGTGGGAGTCGAATAAATAAGCATTTCCGAAAACGCTGAAATTTCAAGGAAAGGAGAGACGTCCCTCATCCAGTGTATCCATAAGTGTATCCAAATTCAGAATCGTTGAGTCGAGAACTGATATCCAATATATCTCTTAATCTTCTTCAAATTCTTTCACAAAGAGATCCATTTTATCTTTGAGATTCGCCGTCCCATATTAACGGATTATCTGAAGCGCTGCGCCTTTTCTGAGATACAAGATTTGATTAGTCCTTCCGTCCTGCTGCGGATAACCGGTTTCCTTGTAAGTGTAATATCCTGCGTAGTCTACACCGTCACAATCAATGCGAACATCGTCAAGAGCTTTTGCCCATGTGTCATCACCACCTACGTTTTCATATAAATGGATTGCGACTCTCTCTCCGAGGTACTCAGCGGCATTATCTTCTTTGCGAACTTTAATGTATTCGGAATCATAGTCAAGGATCACATCGAAGTCATCCGGTTTATCTTCGCTACGTTCGCTCACGCAGAGCCACTCCTCAGATATCTCTTTTAGCACTAAGCCTCCTCTTCTTTTTCCGGCTGAATAGTCAACTTCTCTTGTACCTTGTTTGCCACCTGATTCAATTAAGGGCACAACTTCTTCCCACGCGGATGGATCGATTTCCCGGTATAGAACAGGATGATTCTTATCGTATGCCAGAGCCTTGCTTCCATCATTCAATGTCTGTGCGAATAGGAAGAACGACAGCGGATATGCCAGTATCGCTACAAGAACCAGGCACTCTAGTCGTTTCGTTCTGTTTTTTGTTTTTATATATCTTCTATCGTCATAAGGTATACCATAGTCAAACTCTTCCTTTCCGCTGTAAAGCTTTAGAAATCTGAATTCATATGTTACCAAGCTTACCCAAATAATAAGAATGATTAAGCTCCAGATAATCATTGGAACGATAAATGCCTGCGGCGATAATGCATATTCCAGTGCGGAGAGTCTTCCATGCTCATAAACCATCTCTTTGTTATATATGCCGGAAGTGTTTGTTTTGATCCAGTACAGGATAAATAGAAATCCGAACACGATCGTTAATGCAGACGAAATTTTATGGCGCTTGACCAATCTCATGTGACTGTCCTCATCGCTAAACAGCTCCGGTGCATCCGGATCCGTAGTTGTAAAAACAGTGACTCCGTTGTAGGAAGCAACCGCAGCCCACCCGGCATCATGATACAGCGCCTTCTCCTCTTCGCTCATTTTGCGCCATTTTCTCTCTATCACTCTATATCGTCTCTTCTGAGGTGAGGCCTTTTCAAATACACAGGTAAATAGATCTCTATGCTTGTAGAGAAATCCTTTCTCAGCCATCTCCTGAAGCCACACGCAAAAGTATGGATCCCTTATATCATTTATCTCTACTCTTTTTCTGACTGTATTCCTTGCCATTACTGATTCTCCTCCGCATCTACCAGGCAACTTCTGAGTCTTGCTACCTCATCGGCATATAGTTTTTCACCTTTCTCTGTGATGCTATATGTGATTCTGCGCCCCTCGGATGACACTTTCTCAATTACCTTCTCAGACTGATATGTGCTGAGAATGGTATATAGTGTGCCGGGTCCAAGGCTAACTCTTCCGTTAGTAAGCCCTCTGACATATTCCGCTATTTCAGTACCGCACATATCTCCTCTGTGGAAACACATGAGGACATAAAACATCGGCTCTGTTAATGGATATAGAGATTTCTTGGCCATTGATATCCCTTCTTTCTTCTCTGTCCCTTTTCTATTTGCACAAATAAATATCGATACACGATATTTGTACCATGAGTATAATATCGTATATCGATAATGTCAATATATTTCTCTTGTTATTACTCGGAAGTCTTACAAGACGGACTACAGAATAGTTCCGTTGGTGTTTTCGCTATAAATGCTTTTCCACAACCCGGGCACATTTTTACAGGATTACTATCATCGGTCAGCATCTTGCATACCATTAGCTGAATACCTTGAAGAAGTGAATTCAAGTTCCAAACAAGCATCGGTCTGTCATCCATCAGCTCTATATGATATGACGGTGTTATTCCATCGTAAGCTGCCATGCTTTGTTTGTAGAATTCTCTGTCTTTTTCAGACATGTGGTCATAATCATGGTAATAGAAGAATACTGTCGTCATTGTAAATGCCCAGTCCACAAACTGCTGCCTGAGCCAGTCTATCCTCTCTGAGTACTCGCGCTGAAAGGTCAGATGGACTTCGTCCGGTCTTCCATCTGACATCATTGCAAGAGCTACCATATCATCGTCTCCCTCAATTTCAATACTATACTCTACACCGTTTTTTCTAATGCTGGGTCTTTCAAATGGATAGAAGTACAGAAGATATTCAAACACTTCCATTGATTCTCTTTTAATGAATTGATTTTTAGGAAGGAAAACATTGTCACATGACAAAAATCTTGGCGTGGTAGGAAGAGCGGTCATAAGACCTAGAAGTCCGAATTCCTTCACGAATTGATGAACAGCTTCATTTTTTTCTTTCTCCGGTCTATCGATTCCCATGCAAACTCGACCTACATTAAGCGCCTTTACAACGATTTCTTCCAACGAATCTGTAGGATCATATTTATCCGGTTTGGCATCTTCCGCCGCCTTAAGATACTTTATGCCATTGCTATCCTCAACAATGGCATAATCGCTATATCTTACCCAGAATGATTTTGAATGCTCGAAAATCTGCCTCATTATTCTCCCTTAAGATACTTTTCCGTCTGTCTGTCAAATTCTGAGATATATTCCCGATCCTGGCTTATACGGAATGTCTCATATTCTTTCTCAGCTTTTAATGTTGCTGCTTCGTGAGATACTTTACCTCTATCTTCAAGCACCTTCCTCCGATTGTTCATCAGGAACTGATTGGTCTGATCTAGCCAGTCCTGCATACTCATAAGAACCTCATCCTCTGCCATTAACTCTGCATAATCTATAAACATAGTTACAAGCCTGTTTAGTCTAGACAATTCTTTTTCATTCAGGTAGTTCTTCGCAATTGTTACATCTCGCTTTAGAATCTTTCCATCCGGTGCGCCTTTCCATGTGGTCAATCCCATAGTAGGCTTTTCGGCATCCGCACGCTCATATATTATCTCTGCAGCTGTTTGCCCGGTGACTGCATAGTGAAGCTTATTCTGCACAAAAGCATAAAAAGCTTTTGTAGTTTCACTGTTCTTGTCATAGTCATAACTACACTGCTCGAATACATCGGCAATCTTCTGGTAAGCCCTTCGCTCACTGGCTCTAATCTCGCGTATGCGTTCAAGGAGTTCATCAAAATAATCGTGGCCAAAAGGTTTTCCATTTTTCAAGAACTCATCGTTTATTAGAAATCCTTTTGTGATGTATTCTTTTAATGCCTTAGTTGCCCATTGACGGAATCTTGTAGCTTTTTTGGAATTGACGCGATATCCAACGGCAATGATAGCATCAAGATTATAATAGTCGACTATCCTCGAAACGCTTCTACCGCCTTCGATTTGAACTTGTTCCATTTTGGAACAAGTTGCCTCTTTTACCAGTTCCTCTTCTTCATATATGTTTTGAAGGTGTTTTGTAATGCCTTGAGTGTTAATACCAAATAACTCTGACATAGACTTTGTTGTCAGCCAAAAAGTCTCGTCCTTAAATATGACGCTTACACAAACACTTGCATCATCAACCTGATATAAAACTATCTCGTGCTTTTGATTATCGTTCATAGGATTGCTCCTTTCCCAGTAGTTATATTACCACAAGTTCCTTTACGCCTCTATAAACCTATGATTCAAGCCTAAACTCATACTCGCCTCGGCGGGTAGTTAAGAACTCTCGCTCTTGTCCGGTGAGGGAATATTCCAGACCATCTCTGAAAATAAGGACTCCCATTGCTTTCTGCCGTATGTGGAATATCAGTTCATTCCAAATTTTTCGGATGTATCTGTCCGAAGTGCCTCTCATCTTGGATATCTCTGCAGAGGATAAGGCTTCGAGCACTCTGAAGAAGAATAGATCCTTTTCATCCAGCATCCTGAGAAAGCGAATAATATAGTCTGTCGTTATAAGCTCATGTATTGTGTCCGGCTTACAATACAAATAGTCAAGGAAATCTCCTCTGCGCATTTGACGAGATATAATGTCACTCACTGATGCCGGGAAGATTACTCCGTCTTCAGCTTCTCCTGATTCTAGTGGCATATCTTCTCCGCTTCTGTATATCTCATGGTAGCGCCATCTTCTGAAAGCATTGGCATCAAGCTCGTCATACCACTTAACCAAATTCTTGAAATCGCTGAGTGTCCTAGCAGATTCCTCAAGTCTCTTAAGAGCTTCCATGCGAATATCTCGTTTCAGTCTCTTTACTTCGGATGAATCGTCATCTGGTATCTCAATGTCGCGGAGCTTTAAAAAGCTCATTGTCAGATCATTATCTTCATCCGACTCTATAGCAAACTCTTCCTCATAATCATCAGTATCATATTCTGCATAGCCCTTAAGCCTATATTGCGAGGATAAAAGAGCTTCGTCAGTTTCATAGCCTAATATCAGAGACTCAAAATCATCATCGTCAAGAATTAGAGTTCCTCTTTGGATAGAGTCCAGTTCCGATATAGAGTTGCTATGCCAGTATCCTTCTTCAAGACTGCCTTCTTCTTCAGCAAGAAGAAGCTCAGTATCTATGAAATCTTGATCATCGTCATCCGATACGTCTACCGGGAGATAATCCTCGTCAGCGTATTCATCATCTATTAAGTAAAGGTATTCCTTGCGCCAGTTATCGCGCGAATAATCTTTTTTCATTTTTTATAAAATAGTAGTTCCGTTTTTGTACCCGAATTTCTCCTATTAGTAGAGGGAGATGATATAAGCGTATGCGAACGCGCGTTCTTGTATGCAAGAATTATAACCTCCGCTCTGAACTATTTCAATAATAATTTTTGCTTTTAAAGGCAGTAAGGTGTCAGCTATCGACCACGCATAAAAGAATCCGTTACAGCGAAGAAAAGCGCCCGTTTTCACCCCGAGATCATACATTATTTCGAGGGCATCGGACGCTATTTATATTGCACGTTATTTCAAAGCTAAGACATCAAATGAAGATTGGAGGTGATGTGAATATGCCTAGGATGTCGAAGAAAGATAAACAAGAATGGGCATTCTTTCTAAACGATAAAGGCCGGATAACTTATGCAGAGCAGTGCAGAAAATGCGAGCGTGACTGCAAGCAGAGTTTTCGTGCAACTATCCTGTTATGTCCCGAGTACAGTTCTAAAAGAAGAAAGAGAGGTTAATGTTTATGGAAAACAATTTAAGAGAAGCGCCGCTTGAAATGTACACAGCAGCGCATGTGGAGCCGAAAGAGATTAACTGGCTCTGGTACCCGTATATCCCGTTCGGCAAACTAACGATGCTGATGGGAGACTCGGGTGACGGCAAGAGCACCTTTGCACTCAACCTTGCCGCCATCCTCACCAGAGGAGACACGCTTCCGTTTACGGAAGCGTCAAGCGGTCCGATGAACGTGATCTATATCAATGCAGAAGATGATGCAGACGATACCGTAGTGCCACGCTTTATAAAAGCGAATGGAGTTCGGAATCGTCTCATTTTTATTAATGAGAAAAAGCAGCGTCTCACTTTTTCGGATAAAAGAATCAGAGAGGCAATCATTCAGTCGCATGCGAAGGTCTGCATACTTGATCCACTCGTCTCATATCTCGGAGGAGATGTATCGATGAACCTCGGCAACGAAGTTAGACCGAGACTTGAGTATCTGATCGAGGCTGCAAGAGACACGGGCTGCGCCATCATAGTCGTCGGTCACATCAACAAGGCTGAAGGCATGAGTGCAAAGAACAGAGCTAGTGGTTCCGGAGACTTCATTGCGGCAGCGAGGAGCAGCTTGCTCATAGGTAGACCGCCTGATGCTGATAATCCTGACCACAGGGTCATGGCACACAGCAAGTCTAACCTGTCACCGCTTGGGGACTCCATCCTCTTTTCACTCAGCGGAGGTGTCGTCGACTTCATAGATACGGTCGACCTTACCGCTGATCAGATTGTGAAGGCTGTCGGGGCAGCCAAGCCTCGTGAGACGAAACAATCTGTCGCAAGTCGCGAGCTTCTTGCCATGCTCTCCGGTGGTCCTGTGCACCAGAAGGAGATCATGAAGAGAATGGACGAGCTTGGCATCAGCAAGCGCACTTGCGAACTGGCCAAAGCTAAGCTACCAATAGAGTGCGTACGTGACGGTGCGCTCTCGGTATGGAGACTTAGCGACGGCCAGGGCAACCACGCAACAATACAAGGTGATACCCCCTTTGCGGAGTCACCATTTTAATGCGTGTGTTGCCTAAGGGAGTCCAGAGGGAACGTCTGGCCCACGCACCTTTAAGAAAGGTGTAGTGGGTTACACTGCAAGGGATGCAGGCAGGCTTTGATGATAGGTCGCAGCAAATCACTTTTATGTGTTGCGTCCTATCTCGGAGCCTGCCTTTCCGCAGTGACAACCATAAATGTTGCGTTGTTGTCACGAGGAGGATCGCATCCCGGCAGTGTATTTTTTCTTCCCTCGCAAATCGTTATTTATGCATTAGGCTATGAGAATTACTCCGCAAAAGAGGTATATCTATTCATTGTTGCGTGGTTGTTCTTAAGCCGGAAAGGAACTAATAAAATGCCAAATTTTGCAATTTTAAGAATTGAAAAAAGGAAACTTGGGAGCGTTACTCATATATGTAATCATCATGAGAGACTTAAAGAAAAGTATAAGAGTAACGAAGATATTGATCCTGAAAGAACTCATCTTAACTACCATCTGGTAAAACCCGATGGTATGTACAGACCAAAAGTGCTCGAGAGAATTGATGAGGTCGGAGCGAAAAGAAGGAAAGACAGCGTGGTTATGCAGGACGTTTTGATCACTGCAACGCCGGAATGGATTGATGCTATGTCATATCCTGAGCAAATGGAATACTTCAATCATGCTTTCGATTTCATCAAAGATCGCTACGGAAAAGAGAATATTATATCCGCGGTTGTGCATATGGATGAGGCGCATCCGCATATGCATCTGGTCTTTGTACCGATTACTCCGGATGGGAAATTATCTTCCAAGGCTCTCATGGGTGGTCCGAAAGGAATGGAAAAGCTACAGGATGATTTCCACAATCACATGACACGGAAGTATCCGGATTTGACTCGTGGCATTTCGAAGAAGATTACAAAGAGGCGTCATGTTTCTTCGCAGATGTACAAACAGGCAGCATCACTTCTGAAGCACTACGAAGAGATTCGAGGTGCTATCAACGACATCGGCATGGTAGGCAATGCTAAGGCAAAAGAGAACGCTGTCGAGCTGCTCGGGCGCTATGCACATAACCTTGCAAACGTCGAGACGATGCTCAAATCTACAGAAGATTATATAAAGGTTCTTGAGTCAAGAGTAAGTCAGGATGAGCGTATCATAGCAGGAAGAGATCATAAGATTGATGAAGTATCTGCTTCTCTATTTGAAGAGCAATGCAAGGTTAATGAGCTTGAGCATATTCTAAGGAAGTTTCAGAAGCTTTGGGACAAGGTTCCTGAAGATGTGAAAGATAATCTTCTAAGGGATAGAAAACAAAGAGAGCGAGGTGCAAGATGACAGGTTATATGATCAAGCGCTCGCTCTTTTTTATGCTCTATGATTATTTCGTTTATGAAAATGAGATAAATCATGATGAGATAAAAGAAGCATTGGTTGAAAAGATGCAGGCGCTTCAGAGAAGCAGACTCTACACAATGAGCAAAACTGCATCTACAGAGGCAGAGCGTGAGGCAGCTTTTCAGGAATACCTGGAGCTGACCGAGAAGGTTCGGATTAATGAACTTAATAATTTATCCGTATGACGGGGCCGTAAATCACGGCCCTGTTTTCTTATTGCGAAGAAAGGAGGTGCCGGAGCATGGCAACCGCTATTACAAATGAGCTGAACAATGCCCCTTCGGCATCGTTCTCTCCTGAAGAAACACTGGCGTTTCTCGAAAAGAATGGTAAGATTAATTTGAGGGACGTCGAAGACGACATGAGAAAAGCACGAAAGGAGTCTATACTAAAGAAACATCCATATAAAATCTATCAAGGTAGCGACGGACGCTGGCGGACTCATTTGCCGGATGATTCTAAAAAAGAAGGACGTAAGCTAATAGTAAAAACTTCCTATGATGACTTGGTGGATCTCATATGTCAGCACTATGAAGCAATTAACATTGACTTAATCAAAGAAGCATGCACGCTCAGGGATTTATATCCCCTCTGGATTGAGTACAAAGCTGTGCATGTTGCCGAGACAACAGTGATGCGAGTTGAAAAGGATTGGCGCAGATATTATGAAGGCTCCCCTATCATCAATAAACCTATCGCTAAGTTAACAAAGCTGGAACTGGACTCGTGGGTCCACACGATGATTAGAGAGCACAAGATGGATCGTCACAAGTTCGGCAATTTCTCACTAATACTGAGGCAGATGCTTGAGTATGCAGTGGACAGTGAGATTGTCG
This sequence comes from Bacillota bacterium, assembly GCA_017941085.1. Taxonomy (GTDB): domain Bacteria; phylum Bacillota; class Clostridia; order Peptostreptococcales; family Anaerovoracaceae; genus Eubacterium_B. The sequence continues at coordinate 187,900 of JAGAXF010000002.1, read as the reverse complement.
ATAGCAATGAGTTTCTTAAAGTCAAGATTGACAAAAAGAGAGTTCTTGAACCGTCACGGAAGAAAGAAGATCATACTCAAGTGTTCAGCAAGGAAGAGGAGCAACAGATTATTACCAGAGCTATGGAGGCTTTCGATAGCGATGAGCACTATGTGCAACATTTTGTGCCACTTGTTATAGCATTCCTGTTTTATACCGGTCTACGCATAGGTGAAGTGTCTGCTTTGAAGTATTGCGACATCGATGAGAACAGTCTCACCGTAAACAGGATGGTCCGCTACCCTACCGGAGAGATAATCGAACACACCAAAGGAACCTATGGTGCAAGAAAAGTTCCGTTAACTCCTGCAGCAAAATCTATTATAGATAAGATTACGGAAAGAAGAAAAGCTCTCGGCTTAAGCGTCGACAATTATATCTTTTGTCCTAACGACAAGCCTGTAGCGACTTATACCGCATCGCAGAAAACTATTACCAAATACTGCAGAGAACTGGGCATCGAGGAAAAAAGCATCCATAAGGTGCGTAAGACTATGATTTCTACAATGATAGACGGCGGTCTCAATCTTAATACAGCGAGACAAATCGCCGGTCATATGGACGAAAAAACTACTCTTAACAACTACTATTACGACAGAAGTGACGAGGCTGAAAAATACGATAATTTCGTGAAGGCCCTGTCCTAAGCAATGCTACGCAGGTGTATCCAAAAAACATCAAAGTGTATCCATAGAATTGGATGCATCTGCGGGAATACATCTAATTCATCAAATCTTTCAAACCCACTAATTACAACGCTTACAAAGAAATAGAGCCGCTCTTTCGAACGACTCTTAAATGGCGGAGAGAGGGGGATTTGAACTCGGACCCCGTCCCGCGAAGCCGCACAGAAGGAGGTTTTCCTGAATACTGCCGCGGCTGTACTCAAAGTGTACTCAATAATCAGAGCATCTCCCAGCGATCTTGTCCCTTATATAAAAACCGTCGAACTTCCATAATATGTTGATCAATAACTACATAGTAGATCACAAAATTCTTTACATAGATTGCGTAGTAGGGCCGTTCGCGCTCTCTTGTCGATGGATAAGGCTCAAACGCTTCTGCACAAAAGGAGCGTTCCTGTATAGCCTTTTCAACGGCATCCAACAGATCATTAGCTGCTTTGGGATTGTGGAGCTCCTCGGATATATATGTGATTTTTTGTAGTAGATCTTCATAGAACAGCGGAAGATAGCGAAGTTCATATTGTTTTTTAGCCATTCAGTTTCTCCCGCACACCAGAAAATACCTCTTCGTGCGTCATGCGTTTTGTATGCCTTTTGGCGTACTGATCTGCCTCATCCAACGCATCTTCCGTATAGTCTATCAACCTCGCATAGGAGTCTATGCTCAAAACGACCATGGTGCCATACCCGTTTTTTGTCAGATAGACAGGCGCGCCTTCCTTTACCTCGCTTTCGATTTCCTTAAACTTGTAACGAAGATCTGAAACTGGTCTTATATTAATCATCATGCAGCCTCCAATCATCATAATTCCATCAAAATTATGATACCATTCGCTCGGGCATTTGTAAAGTTTCTTCGTCTTGATACATATTTATTTGTATACTTTGCCCCAATGGACATTCTTTTTTTTGTTTTTATCCCAGTGTTAAAGCCATGTAAAACCTTAGTTATTCCGTCATTAGAAGAGCAGAAATCTGGATGAAGGCCATTATGGCCCCTATAGAATAAGAGGAGAAATCCTCTATCTCCAGGTTGAACCCCGGCTCCTCCTTTTGGAAAAACATGTCTTTAGCATTTCTTCTGTTAAGGGCTGAAAGTGAGCCGTCCGGATCGCAACCCTGGAAGGAGGGTGTCATTATATCCAAAGGGCTCTTTTCTGATCCTATTAGAATATCCAGATTAAGGCCATCGGAATTTATATTTGTCTTCGAATCAATAATCGCCTTTAGCCAATTAAGTAGTGGTTTCACTTCTCTTTGATAGGCATAAAGTCCAATTTCCTTAGGGGCGGCTTTGCTGAGAAAATATCCAAAGAGTCCTGCGTCTCTGTCCCAATCAGGGGCCGCCACTGTATCATAAAAACCCTTTAGGTATTCCTCCAGATCTATGCCCATGGCCAGAAGCGGAAAGGTCACCCCAATGGAGTTTGCCAGATAATTAGGGTCTGTTCCTTCAGGAAATCTCATGGCCGGATAATTGTTTTCCGATGCATCTTGGGCAACTGTTTCACTTGATTCATCCAGCGCCACATAAATTCTTTCCCTTTCCTCTGATTGCTTATTGGCAATTTGAAATGCCAATTTCTTATATATAGCATAGTTTGCCCTAAATACTAAATCCTCCTCACCAAGAGCCACTACAAAGAGTGTCACTGCCTTTCCTTCCAATAGATTTATAAGCTCCTCCTGGTCTTTTGGATCCAATGAATCCGGACAAAGGTAAACCTCTATATCGCTTATCTGCGATTTTGCCATTGATACAACAGATTCTATAGAATGCCTGCTTTGCTTTGTTGGAAGAATAAGAAGAACATCGCTTTTTTCCGATACTTCTTTTCCATGAATAAAAAGCTGGCTTGCTGCATCTATGTCCTTTTTACTTATGGAGTCTTTAATCCAAAGGCTATCCCATTTGGCATCTAATACTTTGTTGCAATGGGCTCTAGCCTCATCCAATATAGACTCGTGAATAGTAGTTCTACTTAATACATTAACATTCATTGCTCTTTTGCGATTATATCTTTGCTTTTAGCTCTTCGTTTATCAAATAGTCCAGATCCCCGTCCATCACCGCTGCCACGTTTCCCACCTCGGCATTTGTTCGATGATCTTTAACCATTGTATAGGGCTGGAATACATAGGAGCGAATCTGGGACCCCCAGCCTATCTGGGAAAAGTCACCCTTAAGCTCCTTCAGATTTTCCTTTTGTTCCCGCTCTGCCAATTCTACCAGCTTTGACATAAGAATTCTCATGGCCACCTCTCGGTTTTGATGTTGGCTGCGCTCGTTTTGACATGTAACTACTATATTGGTAGGTATGTGGGTTATTCTAATGGCAGAGTCCGTTGTATTTACATGCTGACCTCCGGCGCCGCTACTTCTATATGTGTCTATACGAAGATCCCCCGGATCGATTTCGATATTAATATCATCATCGATTTCCGGCATAACCTCCACGGAAGCAAAAGAAGTCTGCCTTTTTCCCGCTGCGTTGAAGGGTGAAATTCTCACAAGCCTGTGAACCCCGTTCTCTCTTCTAAGGTATCCATAGGCATTGGTTCCTTCTATTATCATGGTGGCGCTTTTAATACCTGCCTCGGTATCGTCCTGTAGGTCGGTTACGGAAACCTTATAACCCTTCTTGTCAGCCCATCGCATATACATTCTTTGGAGCATTTGTGCCCAGTCCATAGCCTCTACTCCGCCGGTTCCTGCGTGAACTGTAAGAATGGCGCTATTGTGATCGTATTTGCCATCAAGTAGAGCCGTAAGTCTAAAGCTTTCTACGTCTTTGCTTAAGGTTCCAAAGGCTTCCACTATTGTGTCTGCCTCCCCTTCGTCATCCAGCTCCTCTGCAATATCTATAAGCTCCGGGATTTCCTCCAGGCCTTTTAGGAGTCTATCGTATTCACCAACTGTATTTTCCGTTGCTTTCTTTTCCTTCAGAATCTTCTGGGCCGCCTCCTGGTCGGACCAGAAATTGGGATCCTCTGACTTTGCTGATAATTCTTCTAGTTTATTCCTAAGACCAGCCAGGTCAAAGGGACTCACCTGCCTCTTTGAGTTTTGCTATCATGCTTGGAAGCTCTTGCTTAATAGGTTCCAATTTTAGCATCTCTATCACTCCCTTCGTATTCGTATCTATTTTCAATCCTATATATTATAATCTTCCTTTGGTGTTACGGCAAGAATCATCCTGGGCCAACCGGTAGGCGTCGGTATGTTCTTACCTTTGCCGGCAAAGCAGGGGGAAAGCAAAAGCCCCGAGAGTATCCTCGGGGCCTATTCATACTATAGGCATTGCTGCGCTGGCTGCAGCGCCGGCGGCAGCATAGAATTATTATGCTACGATTACTGTTCCGTCTTTGCCTTCCAGGGCGGAAGTGGCCTTGTCCAAAGAAGTGATGATTGCCTTCTTTGTTGGGTTGGCTTTTACAAACTTAATTGCTGCCTGAACCTTGGGAAGCATGCTGCCGGGAGCAAAGTGACCTTCTTCTATGTACTTTTCTGCTTCTGCAATGGTGAGAGTATCCAGGTTCTTTTGTTCCGGAGTGTTGTAGTTGATGGCTACCTTGTCTACTTCTGTGAGAATCATGAGGCAGTCTGCTCCAACGTTCTCTGCCAGTAGCTCTGCAGCAAAGTCTTTATCTATAACAGCTGCTACGCCTTCCAGCTCTCCCTTTTCATTTTCGATTACAGGGATTCCGCCGCCACCAACAGAAATTGTAATGGTGGTGGGCCAAAGAGTTTTAACAGCTTCGATCTCTACGATTCTCTGGGGAATTGGAGATGCAACAACTCTTCTCCAGCCACGGCCGGCGTCTTCTTTAACGGCATAACCCTTTTCCTCAACAAGGGCCTTGGCTTCCTCTTCTGTATAGAAGGGGCCGATGGGCTTAGTGGGATTCTGGAATCCCGGATCGTTTTTATCTACAACCACCTGGCTTACTACAGTGGCAACAGGAACGTCACGACCTCTATCCTTGAGTGCCTGCTTAAGGGCCTGCTGGATGTGATATCCGATGTATCCCTGGGACATTGCTCCGCATACGTCAAAGGGCATTGCAGGGGTTACGTCCTTGGCGGTTTCTGATGCAAGAAGGATTCTTCCTACCTGCGGACCATTGCCATGAACAACACCAACCTCGAATCCCATTCCGCTAATCTCTGCAATATGCTCACAAGTAGCCTTTACTACTTCCAACTGCTGCTCTGCTGTTGGATCAGCCTTACCGGACTGGAGGGCATTACCGCCAAGTGCGATTACTATTTTCTCAGACATTGTTATTTCCTCTCTGTAAATAAATACTCAAAAAATAAGATATACTCGGGTTTGGACTTCTGCAGTGTCGGTTCTTAGCGATTGCAAGCATACCCATGCGACGCAAGAGCTTAGAACCGCTACACGAGGACTAAGCGCAAGCGGTCCAACCCGAGTATTGTATTATTTTTTAGCCAATTGTTGCTACGATAACAGCTTTGATGGTGTGCATTCTGTTTTCTGCTTCATCAAATACCTTGGATGCCGGTGAAAGGAATACTTCATCTGTAACCTCACGGATGTCGTATTTAAGCTTCTTCTGCTCAGCAGCCATTGTTGTTTCGAAATCGTGGAAGGAAGGCAGGCAGTGCATGAAGATGCAATCCGGATTTCCTGTCTTCTTCATCATATCAGCAGTAACCTTGAAAGGTGTGAGAAGTTTAACTCTCTTTGGAATTTCTTTTTCTTCACCCATGGATGCCCAAACGTCAGCATAGATTACGTCTGCGCCCTTGAGACTCTTAGGATCGTGGCTGATTTCGATGGTTCCGCCTGTTTCCTTTGCTACCTTCTTAGCAGCATCAACAGCCTTCTTGTCCAGTTCCTTTTCCAGTTCCTTTGGTCCATATGCTACATAGTGCATTCCCATCTTGGCGCAGCCATACATCCATGCATAGCTCATGTTGTTTCTGATGTCGCCGGAGAATACAACCTTAACCTTGTTAAGAGGCTTTGCAACGTGCTCTTCAATAGTCATAAGGTCAGCAAGAATCTGTGTTGGGTGGTCAACGTCTGTAAGACCATTCCATACTGGAACGCCAGCATTTGCTGCCAGTTCTTCTACAACAGACTGCTTGAATCCTCTGTATTCGATACCGTCATAGAATCTTCCAAGAACCTTTGCTGTGTCAGCAATTGTTTCCTTCTTACCCATCTGGGAGCTGCCGGAATCAAGGAATGTAACTCCGCCGCCTTCATCCATTGCTGCTACTTCAAAAGCACAACGAGTTCTTGTGGAATTCTTTTCAAAGAGAAGAACGATGTTCTTGCCAGCCAGCAGATTGTTTCTGATGCCTGCTCTCTTCTTTGATTTCAAATCGTGAGAAAGATCCAAGAGGTATCTAATTTCCTCCGGTGTGAAATCCATAAGTGTTAAGAAATTTCTACCCTTAAGATTGATTGCCATGAGAATTCTCCTTTCGCATAAACAATATACCTAAATTAAACTTTTTATAATTATTGATTCTTATCAATTATCTACATATATTATGTCAAAATTACCGACTATAGCCAAGACTGTATTTTTAGCCATTTTTGAGGATTTGTGAAGCCCTTTGAAGCAAAGTGAAGAAGTCAGAAAAATCAGTCTAGGCATTAAGGCTATTAGTCCAAGTCCTCTCTGTTAACAGGGCAGGACATACACCTTGGGCCGCCTCTTCCTCTTGAGATTTCCGAGCCTGCTATAGGCAGAACCGTTACGCCTTTTTTATCCAGCAGATCGTTGGTTACATAGTTTCTTTCGTATGTCACAACCTTACCCGGCGCAATAGCCAAAGTATTGGAGCCATCGTTCCACTGCTCTCTCTGGGCTGCCATTGGATCGTCTCCACCGCATCGAATTAATTCTACCGCCGGTAATTTGAGAACGCTCTTTAGAACATTGGGCAGGGTGTCCGTCATGGAACTGAAGCATACTTCTTTTTCCGAATTCATCTTCATCTCAAATACTCTCAAAGGTTCTTCAATTTCCGGATGAATGGTGAATTTGTCGTAGTCCACCATGGTGAACACTGTATCCAAGTGCATGAAGGCTCTTGACTTGGGAATATCTAAAACAATTACTCTCTTAAACTGTCCGCTTCCCAGTACATTATGGGCAAACCTGTCTATGGCCGCAGCTGTTGTTCTTTGGCTCAAACCAACGGCAATGACTTCCTTACTGAGAACCAGCACGTCGCCTCCCTCTATGGAGTATTCCATGTTGTAGTCGTACCACTGCTGATCGCTTTCGTCGGCAAAGTCCCTATTGTATTTGTACATGTATTTAAGGAGAAGGGCTTCCCTTCTTCTGGTCAAAGTGCTCATGTGATGAATGCTGATTCCATCACCGATGCATGCCCCCGGGTCTCTGGTGAAATACAGGTTTGGCATAGGGTCCATGTAGAATGGATAGCTGGATGAAATGTAGTCAGCAAAGGATTTGGATTGGAAGGCCGGTACTTCGTCTTTTTTTACACCGGCGATAATCTTAGCCACCATCTCCTTTGTTTCCATGGCGTTCAAATAATCAAAGATTGCTTCTTCCGCCGCCGGAGAGTTCAGGTTGCTTTCCTTGATGAAGAGCTTAAGGAACTCCTCTTTCACCTGAGGGTTAACAAGAGCCTTGGCCGTTTCATCCACATAATAGACCACCTCAACTCCATTGGACCTCAGCAGGTTAGCAAAACCGTCATGCTCTTCCTGGGCAATTTTTATGTAGGGGATGTCATCAAAGAGCAATCTGGCAAAGTTGTCAGGAACCAGCCCTTCTATTTCTGTCCCTATTCTGTGGAGAAGCACTTTATTTAGTTTTCCAATTTCCGAATAGTTGTGAATTCCAGATCCCATTTCAGGAACCTCCTTACCTTTGTAGATTTTGCTGGCAAAATCTTTAACTGTAACTAGCTTTTTTTCTGAATTTTATTTATAAACCCCAGGTCATTCATTGACTATTCCATTTTAATTGGATTTTATGCATTTTGTCAAACCGTTGATTTTCCTTTGTTTATGCGATTTTATGCATAAAATTCACCCCTAAAATGCATAAAAAAATGGAAAAATTAAACAGCAAGGTCTAAACCTGGCTGTTTAACTAATTATCCATTATTTAGGTCCACGGCCCCATATCATTTTTATCTTTTTCTTAGAATAGAACCCCTCTTTTTATGCATTTATCCGAAGAAAAAATTTTATTATAGCATCCCTTTGTCCCGGCCATAGGCCCCGGTCATAATTCCATGACTTCTCTATAACGGATTACAGATCCTCTATTACCCCCATGAACACAGGAATGTTTTCATTAATATCCATCAGCATGTAGAAGAAGGGACGGTTTAGAGTTACGTATTTAGGTGGCTCTACATCCATGGCTGCCGACTCCGCCAACATCTCTACAACCGTTGCAGCTCCTGCCTTGGTTCCCTTTTCGTGGACGCTAATATAGGTATTGTGCATTACGTCACCTACATAGATATTGCCGTCTTTATATGTTCCCAGTTTGTTAAACCTGGCTTCTTTTGAGTCGAAGGCTGCCGTGACTCCCATGGCATCAAGGGTTTCCTTAAGGCTCATGCTGCTCTCTGTTTCAAATTTGGGTATAGTGACAATTACATCATGGTAGATTGGAGTGGACATGAGATTTTTAAGTTCATCGCTGCTCATGCCTTCTACGAATTCTTCAATGGAAATTCCCTCATTAGGCAGAATACCAACAAAGGCATATTCTCCCCCGATATATGGCTTAACAAATCCTGTACAATTATCTCCCTCCAGATAGGTGGACTCCTGCTGGGTCATAAAATCCACTTCCTTTGTTTCATTAAGACCATAGAAATCACCGGGCTGAATCTGATAATCTTCAAAGGGACTAATCCAGTCTCCCTCAAAGGATAGGGCGTTAACCAAATACATAATGGCTTCATCGGGAACTTTCTTGATCATGTCCTTGATGGTGCCGCCGGTATGATCCTCAATCCACTTACTGATGGTTTTGGCGGCTTTGCTATCAAAGTTAATAGTTTGGATGCCTGCGTCATAGTTGCTGCTGTTGATTTTAAGGAAGTCTTCCTCTACTTTTAACGCAGGGTCATTCTTTATCCAAATAGAATTGGCAATCTTCATAAGGGTTGGATTTACACCCTTATAAAAATCTTTCATCTCCTTTATGACGGCCTGGGTTTCCTTCTCGCTGATGCTTGTTAGATTTAAATATCCTCGGAGATAGGTGTTTAGGTTCTCTTGAATCTCATCATAGATATCCCCCTCTCCTGTGGTGGAGGTTCCGCAGGTAATAGCCCCGGTGCTTTCTCCATAAGCCAATGTATCCAATAGCTGGCACCTTGTCATTTCATCTGCTCCATTGGAAAGCATGGCTAAGGCATAGTATACGGAAAGGGGCGAAATCAGCAGGCTCCCTTCCTGTTTCTCGTCCAAATAGCTCTTCTTAAACAAAGAAGAGGAAAAGTTCCAATAATAATTCTCTCCTTCGCCATCTAAGCTGGACATTACTTCTTCTTGGGTCATTCCATAAACTGTACTTTCCATTTCCAATCCTCGGGAGCCGGCGCCGCATCCGGAAAGGAAGAGGCTAGCCGTTAAAGCTCCAATTAATGCTGTTACAATGACTTTTTTCATATCTCATTCTCCCTGTTATTCTAATCTATCTCTTACTTAAACACAATTATTATCACTCTATATCTATATAGTACCTTTTTTTAATATAAGGTCACAAGAAAAGGATTCGAAATATAATCCACAACAAAAGAAAAAGTAGACAGGTTTTTCCATGTCTACTTTAATCGTCTTGTTCAGGATGTCCTATGTGCCGGCCTTCATTTTATAGTCCGCTTATAGTCCGTAGATTTCTCCAAACTTTGTTTCCAGATAATTTACATAGGCGTCAGGCTTAAATTCTCCACCGGCGGCCTTTTCAATTATTTCCTTTGGTGTGTAGAGACATCCGTGTTTCCAAATGTGCTCCTTGTTCCACTGATTGATGGGACCAAAGTCGCCTTTCTCCAGGCATTCCTCTACATCCACAGTTTCCTTCATCTTCTCTATGAACTGAGCTCCATAGGCTGTACCCAAGGCATAGGACGGGAAATAGCCAATGGCACCAAAGGACCAATGACTGTCCTGAAGCACTCCTTGAGTATCATTGGGAACATCCACTCCAAGGTACTCCTTGTACATTTTGTTCCATGCCTCCGGAAGATCCTTTACCTCCAGCTCATTGTGCATAATGGCTTTTTCCAATTCATATCTAACCATTACGTGAAGACAGTAGGTAGCTTCATCAGCTTCTGTTCTTATTAAAGAAGGCTCCACTTTGTTTACAGCCTTATACACATCCTCTGCATCATATCCCTTAAGGGCTTCCGGGAAAAGTTCCTGAAGCTTGGGGAATATATACTTAACAAAGGTACGGCTTCTTCCTATTAGGTTTTCATAGAAGCGGCTTTGGCTTTCATGAATTCCCATGGAAACTCCACCATCTAAAACCGTATATGCCAGGTCGTCCTGGGAACCGGAATCATAGAGGGCGTGTCCTCCCTCGTGAACCACACTATAAAGGGAGGATGCATAATTGTCCCTCATATAATGGGTGGTGATTCTAACATCATGGTGAGATCCCAGGCTGGTGGTAAAGGGATGTTCTGTGGTGGAAAGTCCCACGTGATCCATATCCAAACCGATTACCTTCATGAGATAGGTTGCCAATTCTTCCTGCTTGTATTCCGGGAAGTCTCCAATTAGACAGGTATCATCTACCTGAGGCTTCTCCTCAATTTTCTTAAGAAGTGGAACTATATGGCTTCTTAGGGTAGCAAAGAAGTCATCACAGTATTTCATGTCCACCCCTTCCTCATATTCGTTTAGCCAGTAATCATAGGGATCCTTATCCGGCTCACAGTAGGCGGCGAATTTTTTGGTGGTTTCAAATATCTTTTCAAGGTAGGGCCTAAAGGTTTCAAAATCATTATCATGTTTGGCCTTTTCCCAAACCGCTTGAGCTTCCACCGTAAGTCTTCTATAGGCAACAAATTCATCCATGGGGATTTTTTCCATGCGCCTTAAATCCTTGAGAAGCAAATAAACCATGCGCTGCTCTTTTTCCGTTAGCTCGTCCTTGTTTTCATCCAGGAATTCCAAAAGCTCAACGGTTTCTTTTCCTGTGGCCATCTTATACACTTCTTCACTTAATATTGCCAGGGATTGAGCTCTGTTGGAGGCAGTTCCCTTAGGCGCTGTAGTTTCACCGTCGTAGCTAATGGCCCCCATGCCGTGTTCATAGGCTGCCATCTTCATCTGTAACTTTATTAAGTCCTCTCTTGCCTGCTTTAAGTCCATCTCTGTTCCTTTCATTTTGCTTTCACTTTACAGATTATATATTTCACTATATTTTTTCCTTAGGTATCTAATATATGGTTCGCTGGAGAGCTTTACTCCCACTTGCTTCTCCATAATCTCTCTTGCATTGTACAGGCCACCGTGCTTCCAAACCTTCTCCTTGTTCCAAAGATTTATCAAAGCGTAATTACCTTCTTTAATGCATTCCTCCAGATTTATTTCCTCGTTCATCTTCTCAGTCATCTGAGATCCCATAACATTTCCAAGGGCATAGGAGGGGAAATATCCTGTGGCTCCAAAGGGCCAATGGATGTCCTGAAGAACACCGTGTACATGGTTAGGAACATCCAGTCCCAGATAATCCTTATACTTTGCTGCCCAAGCCTCCGGAAGGTCCTTAACATCCAGCGTTCCGGCTATCATGTCCTTTTCCAATTCGTACCTGACTATTATGTGAAGGTTCAAAGTCAGTTCGTCAGCATCCATTCTAATTAGTCCCGGTTCCACCTTGTTTACTGCTCTATATATTTCCTCCGGCGTGTGGCGGGAAATTGTTTCCGGGAAAAGCTCTTCCAGTTCCGGATAAATATATTCTATAAAGGGGAGACTTCTTCCTACGATGTTTTCGTAGAATCTTCCCTGGCTCTCCAGCAGTGACATGGACTGGGTTCCATCTAAAACTGTATAGGCCAGGTTGTCTGCCTGTCCCATATCATAGAGAACATGGCCTCCTTCATGCAAAACCGTATACATGGAGAAGGTGAAGTCCTTCTTGGAATACCTGGTGGCTATTCTCTCATCATAGTGGGAGCCCAGGTATGTAGTAAAGGGATGCTCCGATGTGGCAAGGCCAACTCTATTCATATTGAGACCTATTAGATCCAAAAGGTAAAGAGCAAGGCCTTCCTGCTTCTCAACAGAAAAATTACCCTTGATGCTGCTGTCATCCACCTGAGGTTTTTCCATAATCTGATGTAGAAGAGGTGTAAGCTCGTTTCTTATATCTGCAAAAAGCTTATCGCAGGTCTCTACGTCCACTCCCTCTTCATAAAGCTCCAGCCAATATTTGTATGGGTCCATTTCAGGCCTGCATACCTTGGCGAATTCTCTTTGCTTGTCAAAAACCTTTTTAAGGTGAGGCGCCAGAATGCTAAAGTCGTCTTCCTCTGTTGCAGTATGCCAGGCGTCCTGAGCCAGTGTTAACAAATTTTCGTAGTTAACATATTCCTTTGGAGGAATTGGCTTTTTTCGATTGAAGTCCTTAAGCATAAAGTCCACAGCACGACGTTCCCTTACGGTAAGGTCGTCTCTTCTTTCGTTTAAGTAGTTCAGCAGTTCCTCAGTCTCTTCTCCTGTTTTCAGCTTAAAGATTTCTTCGTTCAATATTTGAAGAGAATGGGTTCTGTTGGCTGCGGTATCAGATGGTGCTGTTGTTTCACCATCATAGTAAATCAATGCCGTAGCATGATTAAATGCACTTATTTTCCTTTGTAAATTATCAAAATCCAGTCGCGCCTGCTCTAATTTCATATACCGAAAAATCCTTTCACTGAGAGTTCGGCACCCTCTTATTTATAGTTTCACCATTTTTTACACACACTTTTTGTCCAATTGTTACAGCTTTGCTGCTTGTTTTATCCCTCCAGGCTACGCTTTATTTCTGCCGTTGTCTGGGCAGCAATTTTGCCTTCCCGGGAAGTTTCTTCATCTATGCAAGGGTCTTCTTCCAGAGGAGCTGTCTCCTTGGGACTATGGTCTATGGGAGTGCTGTCACCTATACCCATGGCCTCGCTGATTACTCCTGCCTTTGTTACCAGTTCCGTAATATCCGAAGGCATGTATATCTTGGTGGCGCGACCATCGGCAACATTTTTAAGAGCGTCCAGTCCCTTGTATTTAAGAACCTGCTCGTTGATATCCGCCTCTCTAAGTCGCTTTAAACCTTCGGCTTCAGCCTGATAAACCAGCTCTATGGACTTGGCCTGACCTTCGGCAACGGCAATTCTTGCTTCCTTCTCTGCCTCTGCAGCCAACACCTTGGCTTCCTTGTCACCCTTGGCTCTGGAAACTACAGCTTCCTGATGGGCCTGAGCTTCCAATACTGTCTGACGACGTTCACGCTCCGCCCTCATTTGCTTGGTCATTACTTCTTCTATTTCACGAGGAGGAGTAATATTCTTAAGCTCCACACGGGTTACTTTGATGCCCCATTTATCTGTAGCCTCATCTAGAATTGCCTCCATCTGAGCGTTTATCTTATCTCTGGATGTAAGGGTCTGGTCCAGCTCCATGCTACCTATAATATTACGAAGGGTAGTTGCAGATAAATTCTGTAGACCGGCGATGGGATTTTCTACACCGTAGGTATAGAGCCTTGGATCGAATACCTTGGCAAATACTACCGAGTCTATGCTTACGGATACGTTATCCTTGGTAATTACCGGCTGAGGCGGAAAGTCCAGAACCTGTTCCTTTAAGGAAATTTTTCTTACCACCCTTTCAAAGAAGGGGATTTTAAAATGAAGTCCTGCGCTCCAGGTGGTTTTGTATTTACCCAGGAATTCAATAATATATGCCTGCTCCTGTGGAACAATGCGAATGCAAAGGGCGATTATAATTACAGCTAAAACAATAAATACTATTAAGCCTATAAGTGGTCCCATTTCATTCTCCTTTCAATAAAAATCTCCTATAATGCTCTACCTCTTAATAATACAGCAAATAGAGGTATATATCTATAGGAGATGATGATAACCCATGTGGATAGTAAGAACTGTTACTATAGATCCTACCGCTCTTCGCGGAAGTAGGGAAGTCCCAGACTTTCCGGTGGTTGATGCTCTCTTTTGTTTCTGGTACTGGTTAGCACAAGAACGATTATTGTAACCACATAGGGAAGCATTTTATATAGTTCTTTGTTGGCCAGGTTCATTCCTGTTGGAATGAAGAGGTATAGAATATACAGTCCACCAAAGAGTATGGAGGCAGGGACGCTGATATTAGGTCTCCACACCGTAAAGATTACCAAGGCGATTGCCAGCCACCCTCTGTCTCCAAAGGCGTCATTGGACCAAATGCCGTTGGCATAGTCCATTACGTAGTAAAGACCACCAAGTCCTGCTATCATGCAACCGATGCAGGTTGCCATGTATTTATAACGGGTAATGTTGATTCCTGCAGCATCTGCAGTAGCCGGATTTTCACCTACGGCCCTTAGCTGCAGTCCCTTTCTGGTTTTGTTCAGAAAATAAGCGGCAGCAAAGGCGATTATTATGGCCAGGTATGCCAGGAAACCATAGGAAAGGAAAATCTTTCCGAACCAACCGGTGGTATTTGCAAAGGGCAAAGTTTTTCTGAACCAGTTGCTGGTGGCGGAGAGGGCGATGGAGGGAACGTCAGCTCCTGTTATTTTAATGAGGGACCCTCCAAAGAAATTACCAAAGCCCACACCGAAGGTGGTCATAGCCAGTCCCGTTACGTTTTGATTAGCCCTTAAGGTTACCGTAAGGAAACAGTAAAGGAGCCCCATGAGAAGGGAACCTATTAGACAGCAAAGGAAGGGAATGAGAATAGCCAGGGCTCCGTTCATGTTCTCCGCTGATCCTGCGCTTCTTTCATAAAGAAAGGCACCTATTACTCCTGCGATTCCTCCCACATACATTACCCCGGGAATTCCCAGATTCAGGTTTCCGGTTTTTTCTGTAATGGTTTCTCCCACGCTGCCGTAGAGGAGAGGGATGCCTTGAACTACTGCTCTAGGTATGAAGGTTACCAAATCCAACATTATTCCTTTCCTCCTTTCTCTCCTTTGTCCTTTCCGGATCCTCTAAAGTTTAGTTTGTAGTTTATAAAGAATTCACTTCCGATTATGAAGAATAGTATTATTCCCGTAAGTATATCCCCAAAGCTTTGGTTAAGACCAAAGGTGGTGGATATTTCTCCTGCCCCTCGTTCCATGAAAACCAGCAGAAGGCTGGCCAGAATCATTACCACCGGATTGAACTTTGCCAGCCAGGCTACCATTACTGCAGTGAAGCCTCGGCCTCCTGCAATGGTGGTGGTTATGGTATGGTCCGTTCCTCCCACCAGCAGCAATCCGGTAAATCCGCAAATGGCTCCGGATATAATCATGGTTCTTATGATTACTCTTTCAACTTTTATTCCCACATATCTGGCGGTGTTCTTGCTTTCTCCCACTACAGATATTTCATATCCCTGCTTGCTGTACTTCATGTAGATGTACATCACTACCGTAATGGCGGCCACCACCAGAATATTTAAAAGATATTTATACGAACCAATCATGGGAAGCCAACCTGCTTCGGTATTCTGATTTATGATGCCAATTTTTCCTGAACCCTTTGGCACTTCCCAGATGATTACAAAATATGCCACCAGCTGAATTGCCACATAGTTCATCATCAAAGTAAACAGGGTTTCATTTGTATTCCACCTGGCTTTAAATATGGCCGGTATCAAAGCCCATACTGCTCCGGCGGCAACGGAGGAAACCAGCATAAGCAAAATCAGAAGGCCATTGGGTATCTTGTCTCCCAGAAGAATCATACACGCCGCCGTAGCCAGACCTCCCATTAGAACCTGACCCTCTGCCCCCAGATTCCAGAACCTCATTCTAAAGGCCGGTGTAAGAGCCAGGGCCACCGCCAGCAGCATGGAGATTTCCTGCCCCATTGTCCATATTCTTCTGGGGGTTCCAAAGGCTCCGGAAAACATACTGCCGTAAACCTTTAGGGGATTAAGTCCCGTAACAACGGTGGTTAGGATTCCGCATACTACCAAAGAAATAATTATGGCGCAAATTCTTATTAAAAGTGCCCTTTGCCAAGGCATGGCCTTTCGCTTGGTTATGTGTATGAGAGGTGCCTTATTCATCTGCTTCACCTCCCAGCCTGGTCATCATAAGCCCCACCTGATTTTTGGTGGCGGTTTTTCCATCCAGTATTCCGCTTACCTTGCCTCCACAGAGCACCAGGATTCTATCGCAAAGTTCCAGCAGTACATCCAGGTCTTCTCCCACATACACCACTGCAACTCCTTTTTTCTTCTGTTGGTTTATTAGATCATAGATCATATAGGAGGAGTTTATGTCCAGACCTCTAACGGCATAGGCCGAAAGCAAAACCGTAGGAGCTGACGCTATTTCTCTTCCCACCAGAACCTTCTGCACGTTTCCTCCCGATAGTCTTCTTACAGGAGTGGAGATGCTGGGGGTATTTACCTCCAATTCTTCTACAACTTTTTCTGCCAAACCTCTGGGACCTTTTCTGTCGGTAAACATGGACTTGCCTCTTCTAAAGGACCTTAGCATCATATTGTCTGCCAAATCCATGCTGCCCACCAGGCCCATGCCCAGTCTGTCCTCAGGAACAAAGGAAAGGGAAACCCCTAAAGCAGCTATTTCCATAGGGTCCTTACCGATGAGTTGATCCTCATCCCCACTGTCCTCAATGTATTTTATGCTTCCCTTTTCTACCTTCTGAAGTCCCGCAATAGACTCCAAAAGTTCCTTTTGTCCGCTTCCGGAAATGCCGGCGATACCTAGAATCTCCCCTGTGTAGGCGCTAAAACTCACATCCTCCAGCTTGGTTATTCCTTCAATGTTCTTTACTGTAAGACCTTCCACCCGAATCCTTTCCTTTGGATTCTCAGGCTCCGGTCTTTCTATATTCAAGGAAACCTGACGTCCCACCATCATATTGGTCATTTCCTGGGCGTTGCTTTCCGAGGTTTTCATTTCTCCGATATATTCGCCCTTTCGTAAAACCGCAACTCTGTCGCTGATTTCCTCCACCTCGTGAAGTTTATGGGTGATTATAATTATGGCCTTGCCGTCATTCCTCATGTTTCTAAGAACTGCAAAAAGCTTTTCCGTTTCCTGAGGGGTTAGCACTGCCGTTGGTTCATCCAAAATCAATATGTCCGCTCCTCGATAGAGCATCTTAACTATCTCTACCGTTTGTTTTTGAGACACGGACATGTCGTAGATTTTCTGAGAAGGGTCCACATCAAAGCCATAGGCGTCGCAGATTTCTTTTATTCTTCCGGAGGCGGCAGCCATGTCCAGCTTACCTTCTTCCTCCAAGCCTAAGACGATATTCTCAGCGGCGGTAAACACATCCACCAGCTTAAAGTGCTGGTGAATCATCCCTATACCATAATTAAAGGCGTCTCTTGGAGAGCTTATGGTTACCGGTCTTCCGTCTATTTCAATCTCTCCACTGTCGGGGTAGTAGATCCCCGACAGCATATTCATAAGTGTGGTTTTTCCACTGCCGTTTTCTCCCAGAAGGGCAAGTATTTCTCCACGGAAAATGTCCAGGTCAACATTGCTGTTGGCCTGGACTTGTCCAAAAGATTTACTTATGTTTCTCATTTTAACGGCAATTTCTTTGTTGCTCATTAAAGTTCTTCTTTCAGTTTTCAAATAGGAAATTCTACTGTCAGCCTTTGGTGGAATTAATACATTTCATCCAGCAGGTTGATTCCGTCAATTCTCAGATCAAAGTAAGGTGCTGCTCTGTATTCCGATTCATGGAAGTATCCATCAGAAATAACTTCTGTATCGGGAGTATATGCGGCATCTGTATCCACATCTGCCAAATAGGAATCCAGGGCTGCTCCACCAACGGTAAAGGCATTGGTATCAAATACATGGAGAGTACCCGCTTCTATTTGGGCCTTTACTTCTTCTATCTTTTCCACTGTGCCCGGTGCTGCCGCTTTTTCATTTACCTCTGTCAGCTGTACAGAGCCTGTGGCGATGGTTCCTGTGTAGTCAGGATCGAAGGATTCACCTGCCATTGCAGCTTTGATAGCCATTTCGTAATAAGGTTCCCAGTTAATTCTGGAGGAAACGATGAAGGTGTTGGGGCAAGCGCTTACTGTGCTTCCGTTGTAAGACACGTTAGGAACTCCGGCGTTTTCGCAAGCAGTAGGTGCGCCCATGGAGTCAGCATGCTGACTGATAAGTACGCAGCCACCGTTTATAAGCTTGTTGGCGCCTTCCTTTTCTGCTGTTTCATCATACCAGGATCCGGTGAAGGTTACGTCCATGGTTACTGTGGGGCAGATGCTGCGAGCACCCAGGAAGAAGGATGTGTATCCGGAGATTACCTCTGCATAGGTATATGCTCCGATGTAGCCCATCTTGGCCTGGTCTGCAGTTATATCTCCTGCCTCGATCATTTCATTAAGCTTCATTCCTGCAGCAACACCTGCAAGATAACGACCTTCATAGATGGAAGCAAAAGCATTGTGGTAGTTTTCAAGGCCTTCGGTATGTGCTTTTGTTCCTGTGGCATGGCAGAACTGAACCTGCGGGAATTCCTTTGCTGCCTGAATCATATAATCTTCGTGACCAAAGGAATCGGCAAAGATGATATCACAGCCTGCATCTGCCATTTCTGCTGCAGCTTCATAGCATTCCTGGCCTTCAGGAATATTGGTTTTAATCATGTACTGGGCCTCGGGAATACCTAGGCTTTCACAGACAGCCTTTGCTGCATTTATGAAATTCAAGTCATAGGTTGAGTTCTCATCGTGCAGATGAATAAATCCAACCATAAAATCTTCGGGAATATCTCCACTTCCTTCGGCAGCAGGAGTTTCTGAAGATTCGCTTTTTCCGCAGCCTGTTAGTCCTGCAGAGATGGCGAGAACTAAAATTAAAAGTAATACAAGACCTTTCTTTTTCATGGGTTCCTCCATTTTTTACGTGCTTTGACTTATATATTTATTTGCAATTATTCTCCCCTTTTAGGAAGGAAATAAATTGCATTAAATATCGCATTTATGAGATTCTCTTTTATTAGTCTTTGAAAATAATTCCTTCATCGCTCATGGATTCTATCTTGGCCAGGGATTCAATTCTAACACCTTGAGACCTCAGTCTGTCCCCTCCGTCCTGGAAGGATTTTTCTATGGCGATAGCGGCACCTACCAGGGTTGCTTCCCCTTGTTCCACAATCTCAACTAATCCTCTTAAGGCATTTCCGTTGGCCAGGAAATCATCTACAATGAGAACTCTGTCTTGGGGGCCCAGGTAATCTCTGCTTACCACCATGTCATAGTAGTTATTATGGGTAAAGGAATGGACCTTGGTTTTATATACCTCTCCATCCACATTGCTGGTTACATGCTTCTTGGCGAAGACCATGGGAACATTCATCTCCATGCCGCAGGCTGCGGCTATGGCTATTCCGCTGGATTCAACAGTAAGTATTTTATTTACCTCTGAATCCTGATAAAGTCTTTTAATCTCTTCTGCCATTTCCTTGAGAAAGGCTGTGTCAATTTGCTGATTAAGGAAGCTTCCTACCTTTAGGATTCCTCCGGGAAGAACTTTCCCCTCGTTTAAAATTTTTTCTTCCATTAGCTTCATGGGCGGTAATCCTTTGCTTTTCTCAGGGCTTGTGATTGATTTTCAAAAAAACAAAATGACAGACCTTCTGTCTGCCAATGCGAAAATCGCTAAACCCTCCAGTTCAAAAAAGAAACTAGAGAACCAATAGTCGTGCATCCGGCAGCACGGTAGAAACATTCGGGCCATGAATCCGAACCTATATTGGCAACTCTATAGATAATATGTACATATTATGACATTTCCTACGCTACTATTGTGTTGCTTTTTTGCCTTTAAAAGGCCAATTTCCTAATTTTTTTTAAGAAATCTAAAATTCCTTTGCATATTGAAGTTATTGTATGTATAATGGGATTGTAAACCGGCTCGGGTATACAATGAGCATGCCCGTTTTTAGGGGAAAAGACCGGTTTTTTACGGGGTATTAAATGGGGTTTTTTGTTGCCCAAAAGAGGATTGGAGGTTAAAAGATGTCTACAAAGACAGAATTGCTTAAATATCTTGATGATAATTTCGGAAATTACGTTTCAGGAGAGAAGCTGGCCAAGGAACTGGGGATTTCCAGAGCAGCCGTTAACAAGGCGGCCAGAGCCCTGAGGCGCAGCGGTTATAAAATCTATAGCAGAACCAGTCAGGGTTATTGCATCAGGGAAAAATCGGATATCTTAAGTGAAGCGGCTTTGGAATCCATGATTACCACTCCCTGCAGGCTTAAGGTCTTTGATTCCATCGGATCCACCAACAATTATGCCAAAACATTGGAAATCGGCGAAACACCGGTTGTTATAGTTGCAAATTCTCAAACTGCAGGGAAGGGACGTTTGGGCCGCAGCTTTGCTTCTCCTGCGGACACAGGACTCTATATGACCTTGGCTATTAAGCCCACCTTTGATTTGGCCAAATCCCCCTTTATAACCATTGCAACTGCCGTTGCTGTATGCCACGCCATCGACCAGGTTTGCGAAATCAATCCGAAAATCAAATGGGTTAACGACCTTTACTATAGGGATAGAAAAATATGCGGAATTCTAACAGAGGCCCAGACCAATCTGGAAACCGGAAGAATTGACAGCCTGATTATTGGAATCGGTATTAACTGTTTCCCCGGCAGCTTCCCTCCGGAGCTGGAAGGAATCGCAGGACCTATTTCCGACGATCCCAATGCCTTCTCCCGTACCAAGCTGGCGGCAGCAGTGGTTAACAATATCATGAATATGATTCCAAATATCGGGGAGAAAACCTTCCTTCATGAATACAGAAGACGCTGCTTCATTCTGGGCAAAGGTATTTTGGTTCATCCCCTTTCCGGAGAACGCCCAATAAAAGCAAGAGCCATTGACATAGATGACAATGGCGGTCTCGTTGTTGAATATATGGAAGGTATCCGTATGCGTGATATGGAGACCTTGTCCAATGGTGAGGTTACCGTTAGAGAAATTGATTAATCCACGGGAACCAATCTTCCCCACACCACATCTCTGTTTTCATCCAGATTGGTGGTACAGGTGCTCATTAATATAAGCTTATCACTGGCAGTTACAGTTAATCCTGTATCTGCCTTTAATTCATTTATGGATAAAACTCTTCTGATATAGGCGTCCTTTTGAGCCGGGTCTTCATCTCCGTTGGCATCAACAAAGTCAAATTTGTATATTTCCATGTCGCCGGAATAAACCCTGGCGCAGGCAAATATTTCTATATCGTAATTTCTTGCCTGGGTGTAAAGTTCCATGGTGGGATGCTTTTCATAGAAATCGATGCCGGAATCACCAAAGTACTCCACTATCATTTTATACATACTGCCATCCTTCATTCTGTGGCCGTAGGTAATGGTGAGAAATTCATTAAAGGGATCCTCACAAAGGTAGTCACAGAAAATGGTTCCCTTGCCGTTCCATTCTCCCGTTATGGTTCTTGCCAGATAGTAGTCATGGAATCTGTCTCTGTCGGGCCAGGCCTTTCCTTCCACTATTGGATAATTAAGCTGAGTGTCCTTGCATCTTATCCAAGCGCAAACGTCTTTATTGGTTTCCTTTAATTTATCCCAATCCAAGTGAAGCCTTGTATTGTCGGTTCCGGTCTTCTTGCCTGCACCTACATCCTCTGCCAAATCGTCGTATATGACTTTTCCCACCTCGTATTCGTGGTAGATTTTGTAGATGTTGTATCCGCTGAAGCCCATCACTCCCACCAAAGCCAGAATTATGATTCTATATATCCAGGCGCCAACTCCGCCCTTTTTCTTTTTTTCTTTGGTTTCTTTGGTTTCTTCTGTTGGCATTTCAATCTCCTCTATTCCCAAAATTAATTCTCTTATCCCGCCCCACAGGTTCCGGCTCCTTCCTCGGAGTCCTTTTTAGATTACAATTATTCATCCTCTCTCGGGTAATAATATATTATATCACCTAATTGTTTATTTGTCATAGGTCCATGGGGACCCATTTCTACCAAATAGCCACCACCGGGCTCCGTAATCCAATCCCACATGGATTCCCTTTCCCCGGGAAACATATCGTGTATCAAAGAAGCTATTACTCCCCCGTGACATATCATAACCGTAAAGGCATCCTTTCCGTTATGGCGAACCTCCAATTCCTTTAGCTTATGCTTTCCCAGAAGTATTTCTTTCCCCTGGATTATGCGTTGGGCAAACTGATTTCTTGTTTCTCCTCCGGGGAAGGCCACGTCCCCCGTTTCATCATAGGTCCAATTTTGGAAAAGGGGATCATTCTCTAAATCCTGAAAAGTTCTTCCCTCGTATTCACCGAATTCCATTTCCCTTAGTTCCGGAATAGTCTCATGAACCTTTTTTCCAAATAAGGTTTCCAAAGTCTCCTCTGTCCTTATTAGTCCCGTGGTGAAATACTGGGCGTTGTCCGGAATTTCAGGATAATAGCCCGACGCCTTCTTTTGGTTTAGGTTTTCTATTCCCTCAGGAAGAAGGTGAAGATTCAGCCCTCCGTAGAACCACCTGTTTTTATTTCCTTCGGTTATACCATGTCTTAAAAATAAAATTTTTGATGCCATTTTTATTCCTACTTTATCCTGGTTCCAATGCCACAGAACACCCTATAGACTTCATCAGCCATTTCCGCCAGTTTAATCATGGTTCTTCCGTTGGCTTCTCTAAAAGCTCTTTCCTCTGCTTCCATGGGAACAAGCCCTTGAGATACGTCCTGGATTATAAGGAACTTATCTCTTAAGCTATCTTTGTTGTCTTCAATCCAGCTGCCCAGATCTTCTCCCGACAGAAGTATCTTCCTGGTTTCCTCTTGGGAGGAAAGGTGGATTATCTTGTCCTCCGGGGCTCCAAGAACTTCCTTGGCAAAATTTCTTTTCCCTTGGTAGGCCCCACCAAAAATCAAAATCATATATGCTCCTATTGTCTTTGTTGTCTTTTATCTGTCTACGGACTTTCCCTATTATCCTATTATCCTATTTATCCTATATAAAAAAGAGGTAAACAAAGGGTTGCTACAATCACTCCCCAAACCTCTCCCAGGCAAATTCCGTAGCCTGCTATATCACCGTTCATTCCCCCCAGGGACTTAACCGCCTTTTTAATTCCCCGGTTGGTGGCAATCATGGCCAAAGCTATTGAAGCCGCAAAGGTTCTAAATAACCCAAAGGCGGTATACTGGCTTAGGCCGGCATTTTCTGAAAGGCTTTCTCCACCTTTAATATCCAGCAGCAGCATTATAGCAAAGGGAACCAGCACGTAGATTAATGTCTGCACCACCATTACCCCGGGAGCAATGGAAGAAGATTCTTTTTCTGATTTTTTCCAGGTGTTTACATACTGACTGGTTTCCATGGGCCTACGCTTAATAACCTCCGTCCCTGCCCAGTGCCTTGTTACCACCGGAAGCACAACCAAGGGAAGAAAGTAGCACCATAGGTAAGGACTTCCGCCGGGTTCCAGTTTTTCCGTTATCTCACTAACTATAAACATATATGCGCTGAGTCCTGCAAACATTCCCAGAATTAACAGTACCACGGATATTACACCAAAGGCACCTACATGGGAGTCCTTTAGAATTCTCTGTCTTTCTGCCAAATCTCTTCTGGACATTATTGCATCTCTGCAATCCATAAATCCATCCAGATGCAGAAATCCCGTTACAAAATAAATATATGCCGTCAGGAAAAACCCCGAGAGAATGTAGGGCAGTTTAATTTTCCAAAGAAGTACTGCCAGGGCAAACCAAATAAGGCCCACAACCAAACCAACGGAAGGCAGCATCTTTAACATTTCTTTTCTTAGGTTTTCATCCCATCTCTTTACGGGGCAAGGGATACTTAAAAAATTTCCCCAGGCCATAAAGAAGGCTGTCAGGTATTTGTTCATTTTGTTTTCTTTGCTGTTTAACCTTTATGTATGATTGGAACACCGGCGGTAATTTCTATAACCTGATGACAGGCTTCCGCCAGTTTTCTGTCCACATAGGCCAGCCCCTTTCTGTAGGCTTCGGTATATTTATCCTCACCGGGAAAGTCGTTATAAATGTAGTCGGAAACATAGACCACATTTCCCGTCTTTGACCCAAAGAGAAGAAGGTCACTAGCTACCCTTTCCGCTGCATCAGAAAAGAATTCTCCATCTCTAAACATTTCGTTGGCCAAAGTCGCCGTTACGCTATCCAGAAGAAAGGCTCCCTTTGGGTTAACTCCTTCATCCTCCAGAGAAGAGCTAATATTTCTCGGCACCTCCAGGGTGGTAAAGCCCCAGCCTTCTCTGTCTTTGATATGGCGCTTAATGCGGGCCTCATCCTCTTCGTC
The DNA here is from genome assembly GCA_017941085.1 of Bacillota bacterium. Lineage (GTDB taxonomy): Bacteria > Bacillota > Clostridia > Peptostreptococcales > Anaerovoracaceae > Eubacterium_B. The sequence continues at coordinate 163,646 of JAGAXF010000002.1, read as the reverse complement.
CCCGGGAATCATGGTGGCAATATAATAGAGAGGCACCTTGTGCTCTTCAGACATTTCCTTTGTTAACTTCTGAGCAAAATAGGATTTGCCGTTCTTGGCTCCTCCACTGATAAAAACCATCATCTTTAGCGAAACTGTCCTTCTTCCTTAAGCTTCTCCAGATATGCGGAATCCACCTGAGCCTCCTCCAGGCTCCACATATTGTTTATTACTGCACAGGCTGCTTCGATTATTTTAAAGGCAATGGGACATCCGCTGCCTTCTCCCAGCTTCATTCCCAGGTCATACATTGGCTCCACCCCAAGAATTTCTGCCGCAACGGAATAGCCTCCCTCGTCAGATTTGTGGGAGGTGAAAATATAGTCCTTCACCTTAGGTTCCATTTTTACTGCCATAAGGGCTGCTGCCATGGAGATTACTCCATCAACTACCGCCGGGATTTTGTTTGCGGCAGCACCTAGATATACTCCCACCATGGCTGCTATATCAAATCCCCCAAGTACCTGAAGAAGAGTTAGATAGTCTATGACCTCTTCCCCATCCTTACCCTTGGTTCTAAAGGTATCCAGATATTTGTTCAATCCCTCTGCAACGATTTTCTTCTTAAGTTCCAGTCCTGCGTCGTTTAGTCCGCCTCCTCGTCCTACAATCCTGTCTATATAGCTATACAGGTTCCAAGGAGCGGAGGTTCTTGTTTCTAAAGTGCATCCTGCAATTAAGGCGGAGGCGGTAGTGGTGTTTCCTATTCCCATTTCTCCGACTCCCACTAAATTTTTACCTGCGGCTTTGCAGGCCTCCAAGGCTTCTATTCCCGTCCATATGGCCTTAAGGGTTTCTTCCCGAGTCATGGCAGGCTCCTTCATAAAGTTTTTGGTGCCATGAGCAATTCTTCGATTTACCACCTTGTTATTAAAGGCCATTTCTTCCGTTAGATATTCACTGTCTATAGGAAGTTTTACTCCCACATCTACAGGAAGCAGATCTATATCAAAGTACTTTGCTTGGGATCCAACGCCTGTTATTTTCTTGGTGAAATTTATGGTTTGCATCAGGGTTACGGTTTGGGGAGCCGATGCCACCCCTTCTTCCACTACCCCGTTATCTCCACACATGAGGACAATGGCTTGATTATTCACCTGGTTTCCGTAGGCCTTTCCGGTAATGCCCGCCAGCTTAATGCTTATGTTTTCCAGTCTGCCTAAGCTTTTGGGAACCTTAACTCTGGAGTCCTGCCTTTTTCTTGCTTCCTCCATGGCCTCTTTGTCACCGGGTGTTATTATCTCTATATATTCTTTAAGATTTTCCACAAATAAAATACTCCTAAACTTTATTCTTCCTAATTAATTTCGCAAAATAATTCTACCATATAATCACGGCATAATCACGGCTTTCGTGAGTGCTTTTTTGCAGGGTCGAAAAACCCTGCCACCCTTGATTTTATCACTTTAACAGGCTACCGCATTGCCATTGACAACAATGAGTATTTTTGATACTGTTCATTTTGTTAAGGACGTGTTTATGAGTAAGAAAACTAGAGCAAATATTCTATTATTAATAACGGCAATTATTTGGGGCTTTGCCTTTGTGGCTCAGAAAGCCGGAGCGGTCCTGGAGCCCTTCACCTATAACGGACTTCGTACATCTATAGGATGTTTGTCCCTGCTTCCTGTTATTGCAGTTTTTAGCAGCATAGAAAAAAAGAATGCCGTAGAAAAGGGCGCCGTCCAGTCTCAACCAAAGGGAGACAGAAAGACCCTTATTGTCGGAGGAGTTGTCTGCGGCCTTATTCTGGCCCTGGCCTCCAACCTGCAGCAGTTTGGAATTTATTTTGAAACCGATGCAGGAAAGGCAGGATTTATTACCACTCTTTATATAGTAATTGTCCCGGTTCTGGGCATATTCCTTAAAAAAAGAGTAACCTTAAAAATGTGGTTCTGCGTAATAGTTGGTGCCCTTGGGTTTTACCTCCTTACTATGGCAGGCCACGGCGGCGGCTTTAAGCTGGAGAACGGAGACTTTTTCGTTCTTCTCTGCGCCTTTGTATTTTCTCTTCATATTTTGGCGGTGGACTATTTCTCACCAAAGTGTAACGGCCTTAAGCTGTCCTGCATTCAATTCTTTGTGGCAGGAAGCCTTAGTTTGATTTGTATGGCTTTGTTTGAACACCCCAATCTGGAGGCAATTCTGGATTGCTGGTTCCCCATAGTTTATGCCGGAGTTCTTTCCTCGGGAGCCGCCTATACTCTTCAGATTTTGGCTCAGCGAGATGCAGATCCCACAACGGCATCTCTCATTATGAGTCTGGAATCCGTCTTTGCTGTAATTGCCGGAGTAATTATTCTCCACGAAAGGCTTACCCTTCTGGAGCTGCTGGGCTGCGTAATAATCTTTGCTGCAGTAATTCTTTCCCAGCTGCCCTCCAAGGATAGCAAAGCGGACCAGCAATAAAAATGTAAAACGTAACATTGTGGCTTTCACATATGAGGCACCTATCAAAGGTGCCTTTTTTCTTTCATTCCTCTATGATAGAATTGTGGAAACGGAGGTTTGTTATCATGTTGAACAGAGAAGAAGCGTTAGATTTACTAAAAAAATACAACCAAGAGGAATTTCACATCAATCATGGTGAAACTGTAGGCAAAACCATGAGCTGGTTTGCCAGGGAGCTGGGATACGGCCATGAGGCGGATTACTGGGAAGTAGTTGGAATCCTCCACGACATCGATTTTGAAAGGTGGCCTGAGGAGCACTGCCTTAAGGCGCCGGAGCTTCTTAGGGAGGCCAATGTGGAAGAGGATATAATTCGGGCTGTTTGCTCCCACGGCTATGGTCTAACGGGAGTGGACATAGCGCCGGAACGGGAAATGGAAAAGGTTCTCTATGCCTGCGATGAATTAACGGGATTAATAGGGGCCGCCGCTCTTATGAGGCCCTCCAAATCCTGCGCAGATATGGAATTAAAGTCCCTTAAGAAGAAATATAAGGATAAGCGTTTTGCTGCCGGCTGCGATAGAGAGGTAATCGCCAAAGGCGCCGAAATGCTGGGCTGGGAATTGGACGAGCTCATTCAGAAAACCTTGGATGCCATGAAGAGCTTTGCGGACTAATAAAAATATCCCTGGGTTTCAGGGACTTTTATAGAGTCTATCATTATTCATTAAGAATATATTAAATTTCTTCCAAGGAAATTGACTTTTTGGAATCCTCACTTATCATAGTTTATAGAGATGTTTTATGCTATTGTTAGAAGGATAGTGATTTAAGAAGGGATTATAATGGATAGGGATAATTTTTGGGTCCACAAAGACCATTTTAGTGGAGCCTCCAGTCTTGGTCAGTTTTCTGTACCTCATTTAATTTGGATTGCAATTGTTGTTGCTCTCATTGCTGCTTTGGTAATTCTCTACAGAAACGTTATACGATCACAACAGTACAATATAAGAAAGGTTATTGCCCTTACCTTGGTTGGTATGGACATATTTAAGCTTTGCACCATGGCCCTTACCGGGGCTCCTGTGGCAGAGTATTTGCCTCTGGAAATATGCAGCATTGCTTCCTATCTGATTTTGCTGGACGCCCTGTGGCCGGAAAGTAAATTCTTTTCACCTCTTTTGGTGCTTCTATTTTTACCGGCAGCTATAATGGCTCTTTTATTCCCAACGGTAATAGGCCTTCCTCCCATTAACTTCTATACTATTCATCAGTTCATTTTCCATGGACTTATTGTGGCCTATGCACTTTCTCTCTATGTAAACAAAGAAGTGAAACTGTCCTACGGAGCTCTTTGGGCAGCAATCCTAAAAATCTTTATCATAGCCCTTGGTGTTTACTACATAGATATTAAGTTTAACAAAACCTTTATGTTCCTTACGGACCCCTACGGCAATCCTGTGCTGTCCTTGATTTGGAACATTACAGGAGGAGGACGCATGTATACAATAGGGCTGGTGCTCTTTGTAATTGTGGTCCTCCACATATTCTATTTTATCTTCAAGATGATAGATAAATTAAGAAGATAGTTCTATTTCTTCTTATTCATTTTTATACATATCCCATGGCGCGCATGGCTTTTACCACCCGGCGGAAGCCTGCAATATTTGCCCCTGCAACAAAGTTGCCTTCCATGTTGTAATCCGTGGCAGCTTCTGAAATCTTTTTGTAGATTCCCTTCATTATTTCATTTAGCTGGGCATCCACGTCTTCAAAGCTTCTGTAAAGCTGTACCGCATTCTGGCTCATTTCCAGGGCGGATACTGCTACACCTCCTGCGTTGGCGGCTTTGCCCGGAAGGAATCTGACTCCGCTTTCCAAAAATACCTCTGTTGCTCCTTCTGTGGATGGCATGTTGGCTCCCTCGGTTACATTCTTGCAGCCGTTCTTCACCAATATCTTTGCTGACTCTTCATCCAACTCATTCTGAGTTGCACAAGGCATGGCTATGTCGCAGGGAACTTCCCAGACGTTGCCGTCTTCATAATACTTTGATCCGGGAACCTCTGCAGCATATTCTTTAACACGGCCTCTCCGCACCTCTTTGATGTCCTTTAGAACATCCACGTTGATTCCATTTTCGTCATAGATATAGCCATCGGAATCGCTGACGGTGACAACCTTGGCTCCCAACTGCTGGGCCTTTTGAACCGCATAGGTGGCCACGTTTCCGGAACCGGATACTGCCACGGTTTTACCCTTTATGTCTTCTCCGTGGGCCTTAAGCATTTCCTGGGTAATGTATACGGCACCATAACCCGTGGCTTCTGTTCTTACCAGGGATCCGCCCCATTCCAGACCCTTACCCGTTAGGGCTCCGTCAAACTGCTTGGTTAATTTTTTATATGCACCGTAGAGATATCCTACCTCTCGGGCGCCAACGCCGATATCACCAGCAGGAACATCTTCTCTGGCTCCAATATATCTAAAGAGCTCGCTCATAAATGCTTGGCAGAAGCCCATTATTTCTCTGTCGCTTTTACCCTTGGGATTAAAGTCGGACCCACCTTTACCTCCACCTATGGAAAGTCCCGTTAAGGAGTTCTTGAAAATCTGTTCAAACCCCAGGAAGTTTATTACGCTTCTGTTTACCGTTGGATGGAAACGCAGGCCTCCCTTATATGGGCCCAGGGTGCTGTTAAACTGCACTCTGTAGCCTCTGTTAATATGGACCTTGCCGTGGTCGTCCACCCAGGGCACTCTAAAGGATATGCTCCTTTCGGGTTCCACGATTCTTTCCAGAATCTTGTTTTCTCTGTAGTCTGCTTCGTGCTTTGCTATTACAGGAGCAATGGAAGAAAGGACTTCTCTCACTGCCTGGTGGAATTCCGGTTCGCCTGGATTTCTCGCCAGGACGCTTTCCATTATTTCATCAACATATGCCATGGTCTTTCCTCCTTTCTATTCCTGGGTAATAGCCTTTAGATGGTTTCTAAAGATTTTTCTGATGCTTTCGTTTTCTGCAATGCACCTTCTGTGGGACTCCACATCAAAGCCCGCTTCTCTTAGCTTTGATGCCATGGAGTCCTCTGAGTCGCCGCAAACTCCTTCCATTGCGGATTCGCCTGCAACAAACATAAATGGTGCTATATGAACTTTTTTGGTTCCGTTTTGTTTAAGGTGATTGATCACCTTGTCGATTTTTGGATAGGCATTAAAGGTGGCTATATGAGAGTTTGAATAGCCCTGATCCTTTAGGGCGTAATCCAAGGCGCAGTAAATTGCATTGGTATAGTGCTCACTTCCGTGGCCCACAAAACATACCGCCTCCTCCTTTGTCAAATCTTTATAGTCCTCCATCAGGGCATTGGCCACCGCCTCCAGATCCTCCTGGGATGCCAGCAAAGGCTCACCGCATTTTACTTCAACAAAGTCAGCTTTGTGGGAGAATATCATATCTTTAAGCTCTTCATATTCTGTGCCGTGAAGAAGGTATGCCGGCTGTGCATATACATGGGTTACACCGTCCAATACCATTCGGGCAAGGGTTTCCCTTACTGCGTATACCGGAGCGTCGTCCCCCTCTGCCTCATGTCTGATTTTGATTACAGCCTCATTAGTAATAGCCCTATAGATCTCCGCCTTGGGAACATCCTCCATATATTCTTTTTCAAGAACCTCTATGGTCTTCTTTTCCAGTTGGGGATCTTTAGTGCCAAAGCTAACCGATAGTACTGCCTTTTTCTTCATCCTTTAGGCCCTCCTCCTTGCAAACTTTCCTTCTTTTAGTGAATACCTCTTGCTGATTACTTTGCTGATTTTTGTATTTAAAACACTTTCATTCTTTATCGTAGTAAAATAATAATTTTCTGTATATTTAACCATATTTCGTTATTTTATGCAATAGCGAATTGCGGGTTTATTTAACAAATAAATGATTATCCAGGGTTTTGCTCTTCTGTCCAAGGCGCAATGGCTTCTTTAATTCCTGTGGCTGGTTTTGGTATTTTGTGATATACTGTTTTGGTCAAAAACAAGGATTGTCCCTGTTGGGAATTATTGATTTGCCCCAGGCAAAATATGTGAAGGTAGGTAATACTGATGAAATTCCATGAAATGAACATTGTAGGATTGGATAGAAAGCTTCCTCTCTGTCCCCTTACTGACGATCTTTACATTGCCGGTTTTGTAATGTTCGGCGATGTTGAAATTACCGAGAAATGTGCCAAAGAGCTTCTGGACAGAGCTCCGGAATTCGACGTAATCGTAACGGCAGAATCAAAGGGAATTCCTTTGGCCTACGAAATGGCTCGCCAGTGTGGCAAGCCCTACGTGGTTCTGAGAAAGGCAAAGAAGCTTTATATGGTAGATACTATAACTGTTCAGGTTAAATCCATTACAACAGAACACGTTCAGACCCTCACTGTTGGAAGTATAGAGGCGGATACCATTAGAGGCAAACGCATTCTGGCGGTGGACGATGTTATAAGCACCGGAGAGTCTCTGGCTGCCATGGAAGCCCTTATTAACAAGTGTGATGGTAATATCGTTGGAAAAATGGCTGTGCTGGCAGAGGGAGATGCCACCAGAAGAGACGATATTATTTATTTGGAAAAACTATACCTCTTCACTCCCGACGGAGAAATTATAGAATAGAGTTATTTGGAATTGGGACTTTAATGATGCAGGGATTTATAGGCCAAAAGTATGATTTTGGCTCATATCCCATCGGTCAAAAGTATGATTTTGCCCATATTGTCTTGACACCTCCTTATGCAGGGGCTAAAATCAGGGCATACAAAACGTTTTGCAACCCCCAAATGCAAAACTGCATCTGATCCGAAGGGCTTAACTAGCCCGGATCAATTCCTAATTCCTTAGGTCTCGGGGCAGGTCCAAGAAGGTTCCCTATCTTCCAGCGCACTCCGGGATTTTTTATGTGCTGCCCAAATCTCTGATTTGGCGCGCAGCACAAACGCAAAGGTGATACTGGTGATACTATGGAATTAAAGAAACTTCAGAACGGAAGCGATATAAGGGGGGTTGCATTAGAAACGCCCTTAGGCCCCCCAATTAATCTGGATCCCATCTCCGCAGCCAAACTGGCTCAAGGCTTCCTTACTTTTCTAAAGGAAAAAGAAGATAATTCAGTAAATGACCTGGTTATTTCTGTAGGCAGAGACCCCCGAATTTCCGGACCGGCTTTGTCTCAGGCAATTTGCAGTTCTCTGGCAAAGGCCGGAGCAAGGGTATTGGACGCCGGTTTGGCCTCCACTCCTGCCATGTTTATGTCTACGGTTTTCCCTGAATACAATTGCCACGGAGCTATTATGATAACCGCCAGCCACATGCCTATGGAAAGGAACGGCATGAAGTTCTTCTCCAAAGACGGCGGCTTGGAAAAGGCGGATATTTCAAGGATTATAGAGATTGCAGAAACTGTCTCCTTTGATCCTGATGAACTAGAGAACTTTGTTTCTTCACCTATTTCTTTGATGGATACCTATTCCAGACATTTAAGGAATATTATTATAGAAGGCGTTAACAAGGGAGCACTGCCCTTAGCGGGAATAAAAATCACTGTAGATGCAGGAAACGGAGCCGGTGGCTTCTATGCCAAGGAGGTTCTTCAGCCCCTGGGGGCGGACATTTCCTCATCTCAGTTTCTTGAGCCGGACGGAACCTTTCCCAACCATATGCCAAATCCTGAGGACAGGAAAGCTATGGAGGCCATCTCCCAAAGAGTAAAGGAAGCTGCCTCTGATCTTGGAATAATCTTTGATACGGATGTGGACAGAGCCTCTGCCGTTGACGAAAAGGGTAAGGAAATTGCCCATAACGGCATAGTGGCTGCTGCTGCGGCTTTAATCGCAAAGGATCATCCGGGAACCACGGTGGTTACCGACAGTGTAACATCAATTCAGCTGAAGGACTTTTTGGAAAACAAGCTGGGGCTGAAACATTTGCGATACAAGAGAGGCTATAGAAACGTAATTGGCAAAGCCATTGAGCTTAATAATGAAGGAATAGATTCCCAGCTGGCCATTGAAACTTCCGGGCACGCTGCCTTTAAAGAGAATTATTTTCTGGACGACGGAGCCTATTTGGCTACTTTGATCGTTATATATACTGCCAAGCTGGCCTCTCAGGGTCTGGGTATTTCTCATCTTATCCAGGATTTGCAGGAGCCCTTGGAGTCCCTGGAGTTTAGGTTGCCCTTTAAGGAGAATATCCTTGAGGCAAAGAATTACGACTTTAGCCTTAGGGGGGATGTGATTATTGATGCCCTGAAAGAGGCAGTTAAAAGCGGATTTTTCCCTACTGCATCCCTGGAGGAGCCTAATTATGAAGGGGTTCGAATTAACTTTAAGGGAGAGGATATTCAGGGCTGGGCCCTCCTAAGAAAGTCCCTTCACGATCCTTTGATGCCCCTTAATATAGAGGCCTCATGCCCCGGGGGAGCAAAGAAAATTGCCGATCTTTTGGGAGAATTCCTTAAAAACTACGAAGAATTGGATATTTCCGCCCTGGAATAGGATGGAAAGCCTTGAAGCTATGAGACTTGTAATTATGCATAAAATGTGTTAGATTGACACTTATCTAATTGAAAGCCACAATTTAGAAAGGGGATTTATTAGAGATGAAAAAGAAACTTAGCCTAATTCTGATTCTCGTCTTGGCTCTAAGTACCGTTTTTATGACGGGATGCCACGAGAAATACGATTTAGAAGAAATGGCAAAGGAAGAAGAAGCAGCAGGCAACACTGAAGAGGCTACTGAGGAAAATACTGAAGATACTACAGAGGAAGAGGCGGAGGCAGCAGAGGATTCTACAGAAACGGACGCCAGCACCACAGAGGAAGTGCTCCAAGGAACTCCTCCTGCAGAAATCCTCGGAAAAACCACAGAAACCTCCTACAGCAATTCCTTCTTTGGAATCAAATATACCACACCTAATGAAAACTGGTATATTGCAACAAAGGAAGAGCTGGGCCAAGTAATGGGTATGGCGGCATCCACTATTTCCGATGAAGAGATTCTTGATATTCTGGAAAACTCCGGATTTGCAATCGACTTCTACGCCTTGGATACCACCAATGCAGCCACAGCAGTTACCTTTGATTCCATAAATATTACTATTGAGGACATTGGTAAGATGTACGGAATTCTGGCTTCCGAAAAGGAATTGGCAGAATCCGGCTTGGAAACCTCCAAGCAGGCCTTAGAGGCCCAGGGCTGGACCAACGTAAACATGGAAGTTACGGAAGCAGTCTTTGCCGGAGTTCCAAGAGTGTGCACTGTATCATCTGCTGAAATGGACGGAAGCAAGATGTTCCAGAAGCAGATATATCTTAAGAAGGAATCCTATATTGCATGCATTACCGTTGGTTCCTTTGATGAAGATAAAACAGACGAAATCCTTAAGGCATTTACCGCGCTGTAAACTGCACTGCAGTGCAGCGCCTGCCTGTATTTATTGAGTGTATAAGTTATTGGATACGTATTCCGGGTCGCAGGTAACATCCAGCCCCAAGGCAGATAGCACCTGCTCGTCTCTATCAGATAAAATTGCAGTGCAGTGGGCTCTGCAATTTTTTAATTGAGGGAGTTTGCTCATGGCCACTGCCGCCGATGGATTGTTGGCACCGGAGATGGCCAGGGCCATAAGGATTTCCTCACAGCTTAAGGTTGCTTTTTCATAGCCCAGGGTTTCTGTTTTAAGACGCTGGGTGGTTTCTATTACGTGGGGTGTAATCATGAGAAGCTCATCATCAAAGTGAGCAAGTCTCTTGGTGGCATTTAAGACTGCCGCTGCAGCTGCCACCATTAGCTCTGAACTTCTTCCGGTTACAATAGTTCCATCCGGCATTTCAATGGCCATGCCTACCAGATTGGGATCTTCACAGCCTGCCTCTCGTTTCTCTTCAATGTAGTCCCTTGCCGCTTGTACCACCACTCGGTCGGAAACGTTCTTACCAACTTCCTTTACCAGAAGCTCCGCTCTGTTTAATTGCTCTGCGCTGATTTTGCCCTTTCTGAATTCGCATTTAGCAATAAGGAACCTTCTGATGATTTCCTGACAGGCGGCTTCTTTACATACGTCGTCGTCGGTAATGCAGACCCCTACTCTATTAACCCCCATGTCTGTTGGGGATTTGTATTCCGATTCTTCTCCCGTAATCTTTTCTATTATTCGCTTAATTACAGGAAAGACTTCTATGTCTCTATTGTAGTTTACTGCTCGATCTCCGTAGGCATCCAGATGGAAGGAGTCGATCATATTAACATCCTTTAGATCTACGGTAGCTGCCTCATAGGCCAGGTTAACGGGATGCTTTAATGGAAGGTTCCAAACCGGGAAGGTTTCAAACTTGGCATATCTGGCCTTTCTTCCCTTCATGTATTCATGGTAAAGCTGGGAAAGGCAGGTGGCCAGTTTTCCTGAGCCGCCACCGGGTCCCGTTACCACAATCAAAGGACGCTCAACCTCTATATAGGGGTTGGCTCCATATCCTTCCTCGCTAACAATTGTATCTACATCTGTGGGATATCCCTTGGTGAAAAAATGTTTGTAGGTTTTGATACCTCTTTGCTCCAGCTTGTTTATAAACATATCTACCGTTGGCTGAGGCTGGTATCTGGTTACCACTACGCTGTTTACCTTTAGATCATATTGTCTAAAAGTGTCTATAAGACGAAGCACTTCCTGATCGTAAGTGATTCCAAAATCATGTCGAGTTTTGTTGGTGGTAATGTCCCCTGCATATATGCAGATAATTACCTCCACTTGGTCCTTCATTTTTTGAAGCAGATTTATTTTGGCGTTTTCGTCGAATCCCGGCAGCACTCTCATGGCATGTTTGTCGTGAACTAATTTGCCGCCAAATTCCAGGTAAAGCCTATCTCCCTGTCCTTTGTTGATTCGCTGAAGAATATACTGAGACTGTTCTGTAATATACCTTTCCGCATCAAAGCCTATTTTCGACATTGTCCTCTCTCTTTCGCTTTTTCTATTGCATTATCTCAATATCCAGTTCGTTGCGACCTTCTTCCAAACCCTTCAGGCTTATGTCATAGCCTAGAACAATTCTTCCATACCCCTCCTTGTTAAGGTCAGTTTTTATGTCCGTTGTAAGTACCTCCATATCTATGGAGCCATAGGGAGTTTCATAGATGCTGGTGAAACGCTTACCCTTTTCAAACACCAGGTCCGTTCCATAGCCTCCTTCTTCTCCACCTATTCTTTTCATTCTAATGCTGCTGTCCGTTAGCTTAAGGGAGGTTTTGCAACCCGGGAATCCGGAGAACTCACTTTCTTCGTACAGCAAATATCTGGCGCCTGCCCTTTCATACATCTTGGCATCGCTTACAAATTCCATTTCGTCTTCTAATTCACCTTCGGCGTAACGTCTGCCGGTTATTTTTATGGTTATATCTTTCATCTCCATACTCCACTATCTTATCTATAAGTTCCGTGAACTCCACCCCTGTGGCCTCCCACATCAAAGGGAAGAGGCTGTATTTAGTAAGTCCCGGAATGGTATTGATTTCATTTAATAGAATCCTTCCGGTTTTCTTTTCTATGAAAAAATCCACTCGAGCAAAGCCGGAGCAATCGCAAGCTCTGTAGGCTTTAACGGCAATCTTTCTCACTCTGTTTGCCGTCTTTGTTGGAAGATCCGCCGGTATATCCAGTCTGGTGCCGGAGGAGTCGGAATACTTGGCTTCAAAGTCATAGTATTCGTAGGATTCACCCTTGGTTACTTCTCCCGGATAGGAGGCTTGAGGATTTTCGTTTCCGATGACTCCCGTTTCTATTTCTCTTCCTTCAATGGCTTCCTCCACCAGGATTCTTCTGTCAAAGCTTCCTGCCAGGGCCAGGGCTTTACCTATGTCCATAGGATCTTCCACCTTGGTTATTCCCAGGCTGGAGCCTGCGTTGGCGGGTTTAACAAAGAAGGCTCCTTGGAACTCTTCCGTTATCTCCTTAACTATACCCGCGATATTACTGTCTAAATCTTCTGCAAGAACCAGCTTGTACTTACATGTGGGTATTCCATTTTTGGCGCAGATGTCTTTGGTAGAGGCCTTGTCCATACAAAGGGCGGAGCCCAGTACTCCGGAGCCGGCATAGGGAATATCCAGCAGCTCCATTAAGCCCTGAAGGGTTCCATCCTCTCCCATGGTTCCATGGAGAACCGGAAAAACAAAATCCACATGCTTCTTAAGGGTCCAGGGATCCAGGGGCTTTGCCTTCTTAATCCAGACTTCTTTTTCTATGGTTTCTAGCTTGCTGTCTGCCAAATACCAGTTTCCATCTCTGTCGATGCCTATGGGAACGGGTATGTATTTTTTCTTATCCATGGCCTGAAGAACGGCGCTGGCTGACATTAGAGAAATGTCATGTTCTCCGGATCTTCCGCCAAAAATTACCCCTATTTTTCTCATAATTGGTCCTCACATTCTCGATTTAATATTTTATCATACCACATACAATTTTGACACATAAAAGTCACAATTCCCGGGTATATTTTAATTAAAATTAAGTTCTTTACTGTATTGTGGTATATTATCAAAAGAGCTTTATATATTTAATAGCAAAGAGGGTGTTATAGATGAATTATTGGGAAAATAACGAAAACAACAATAATAATAATCTGGATAGGCAGGACTATTTCCACTATGACTATCAGCCAGATTTAGGCACTAGACCTCCCGCCATAAGATCCAGAAACAGAAGGACCAAGTCCGGTTATGTAACAAAGAAGGGTTTTATTCTTGGGCTCATTTGCTGCATGCTCTTTACCTCCGGATTAACTATTGGTGGTCTTTCTCTCCTGGGAGCCTTTAACAAAAATGGACCGGGAACCAACACCATATCCGCCACCAATTATACCTTGGCCAGCTCCACGGACACTACAAAGTCCATAGAAGAAATAGTTGCCATGAACGAAAATGCGGTGGTGGAAATTCAAACAGAAGCTGTGGCCACCGGATCCTGGATAATGAATTATGTAACTCAGGGAGCAGGCTCCGGAGTAATTATCGATTCCGAAGGATATATTCTTACCTGTTACCACGTAATTGAAGACGCCAAGACCATTTCCGTTATTACCCGAGACGGAACTCAGCACGACGCAAAGATAATTGGCGGCGACGAGCTAACGGATATTGCCGTTCTTAAAATTGACGGAACCGGCTATACCGCTGTTACCTACGGCAATTCTGAAGAACTTACTGTAGGGGATTTGGCAGTAGCCATCGGCAACCCCTTAGGCAAGCTGGGTGGTTCCGCCAGCGTTGGTATTATCAGCTCTCTGGACAGAGAATTGGAACTGGACGGAAAGCTTATGAATCTCCTTCAGACAGATGCTTCTATCAATCCGGGAAACTCCGGAGGAGGTCTCTTTGATGGTTATGGTAATCTAATAGGAGTGGTGGTGGCAAAATCCATAGGCTCCGATGTGGAGGGCTTGGGCTTTGCAATTCCAGTTAACGACGCAGCAGCCATAGCAAAGGACATTATTGAAAACGGCAAAGTAACCGAAAGGCCTTTAATCGGGGTTTCCGTAATCGATGCCACTTCTGAGATTATCGCCAGACAATATGGCTACAGTGAACCGGGGATATATATTGTTGAAGTAACGGGAATGGAAGCCAAGGCTGCAGGTCTTAAGGCCAATGACATTATTTCAAAGGTAAACGATAAGGAGATTACATCCAGGGCTACTCTTACGGCAGCAATTAATCAGTATAGTCCGGGAGATGAAGTTACTCTCACTATTATCAGAAATGGTGAGACCATGGAGATTAAAACAATTTTAACAGAGGCTGATTGAAGCCTTTGAAGGAAAACCGGGAGAAGCCCGTTTTATATCATGGTGTGACAAAGCTCCACCACGTACTCCTGACTTAATTTATTTCTAAGTTTTTCATAAGCGGCCTTACTGTCTTTTTCATCCTTAAAGATGGCAAAGATGGTGGGGCCGCTTCCGCTCATAAGCACCTTTAACGCTCCATCACAAAGGTTAAGCATATCGTCCTTTAAGAAGGCCACCTGGGACTTAACCTCCAGAGTGTAGTTTTCCAGCACATTAATCATATTGGATCTAAGGTCATCCATATTATTATCATTAAGGGCCTTCAGGGCTACTTGATTGTTTGGTCTTCTGGCAATAAAGAATTCATCTATACCTTCATAAACCTCCTTGGTGGAGACTCCTATACTTGGCTTGGATATTAATACCCATGCATCCAAAGGGGTGCAAGGTTCCAAAAGGGTCCCTGTACCTGTGGCTCTGGCTGCATAGGCTCCCTTCTCCTGAATCTTTTCCGGAAGATTGGTATTACCTTTGGCTTGGCCCAGCATGGAAAAGGGCACGTCGGATCCCAGCCTTTCTCCCAGCCGGCAAAGTTCTTCCATACTTAAATCAAGATTAAGCAAAGCGTTTAAACCGTGGAGCACAGCTCCTCCGTTTCCGCTGCCTCCTGCCAAACCGGCGGCAATGGGAATATTCTTTTCTATATATATATTTACTTCAGAAATATCCTTGGGCTTAAACTCCTCCAAAATAATTTTAGCCGCCTTAAAGGCAAGGTTGCTTTCATCTCGAGGAATGGCAGGACTATTTCCTTCTATATTTATTTTGGTGCCCAGCACTGTCATTAAACCGGAGGCTGCAGCTTCTCCCGGAACAATCTCAACAGAAACCATATCCTTTAATGATATGATTTGCATTATCATGTCCACAGGATGCATTCCATCTTCTCTAACCTTACCTACGTCCAGAGTAAGATTTATTTTTGCATAGGCCTCCAGTTGAATTTTCATAGCTTGTGTTTTCCTTTGGTTTAAGACTATATAACTTGGTAGTTTGAGAAAAAGAAGAAGCGGCTAAATAGGCCGCTTATCTTTTATTTCTTTTTCTTTGCGTTTGCTCTTCTTTTGGCAAGGCGTTCTTCCTCTGCCTTCTTTTCTTCCGCCAAAGCCTTACGGCCTGTTATATATGTGCTTCCGCCGGCAGAAATTGGTCTGGGTCCCTTAACCTTGTAATTGCCACTCTCTTCCAGCTCCTCATCCTCATCGTCGTCGTAGAGACTTGCATTGTTCTTTGCTGCTCTGGCTTCTGCCTTGGCAACTTCCTTATCGTGAATGGCCACAACCTCTGCAACGGATTTGCCCGTTCTCTTCGCTTCTTTATATGGATTAAAGGCTTCCTCTTTGGTGTCCTTCTCTTTGCCGTTTCCGTCGGTTGCCTTTCTTGCCTGAAGGGTGGTAAATACAGCCATACCTGCAATCATAAGAAGCATGGCTACCATGTATACTTTGGTATTAAAGCTCTGATTGATAGTGTCGAATTCTATTACCTCGTCTTTTCCCAGAGTCTGTCCCTCGTTATTTTTAAAGTCCTTGGAAATAGTGAAGGTATAGTGCTCGCTGGTTCTGGTGGTTATGGGTTCCGATGTATCGTATAGCACCAGAATTTGCTTTGCATCCTTGGGATTGTAATAAAGCTTGGTGGGAAGCTTGCTTCCGTCCGGTCCCTGGAGGGTAAAGCACTTTTCATTGGCTTCATGGTTTTCCTCCGCATTTACGTCACTGTTGAAGGTTAGCTTTACTCCCAAGTTTTCTACCGCTGCATTGTTGGCGCCATCCTTAGGATAGCTTTCTACCAGGACAAACTCCTCCTCTGCAAGAACATTTGCAGATGCAGCTATAAACATGATTCCCGCAATAAGCAAAAGGGTTATAAGGATTATACCTTTAGACTTGCTGCTCTTGTTTATTCTTTCAGTCATTAATTGTAGCTCCTTAGTTATATTCTCAGCTCTTTGAAGAAATCCTTCATTAGAGCTGTGCACTCTTCTTCCATTATTCCTGCTTCTACCACAATTCTGTGGTTAAGCTTGGGGCTGTCCACTATATCAAAGACAGAGCCACAGGCCCCCGCCTTTTTATCCATGGCGCCAATATATAGTCTTTCTATTCTTGACCAGATAAGTGCGCCTGCGCACATGCTGCAGGGTTCCAGGGTGACATACATGGCAGTACCCGTAAGTCTAGGAGAGCCCAAAGCATTACAGGCTTCTTTTATGGCCAATAATTCGGCATGGGCTGTGGGATCCTTTAGAGATTCCGTTAGATTGTGGGCTCTTGAAAGAACTTCCCCATCCTTTATTATTACGGCTCCCACCGGAACCTCGCCCTTTTGGGCGGCTATTTTTGCCTCTTCTATGGCCAGTTTCATAAACTTATCCATACATCATAGCATTTTAGCATATCCTAGGCATCCCTTCAAGGCTTTATCCGCCTTGCGTATAGGCTTTTTTTGCTGTAAAATATCTTACATGAACAGCAGTCCTGAAATGATTTCCAAGATATGCGTTAATATTGCAATTATTGCCCTTCTGGGCATTTCTGCAATCACCGGTTGGCGAAAGGGATTTGCCGCCATTATCTTTAGCTGTTTTCGTTGGCTCATCTGCATTGTGGCCAGCGTATTTCTATCCTATCCCCTTAAGGATTTAATTATTGAAAAAACGGATCTTCAGGAGGCCTTAATGTCCCACGTTAAGACCACCTTAACCTCTTCAATTACTGGAAGCTCCTTCTTTTCGGCTTTGCCCCAGCAATTAAGGGGGACCTTTGAATCCTATAATGCCACCGTAAAAATGGCTACCTCCATGACGGATACTTTGTTAAGTGTAATAGCCTTTTTGCTGGTGTTTATTGTTCTGATTATTGTTACCAAGCTCTTTGAAATGGCCTTAAGCCACAAGAAAAAGGACGATCCTATAGGGGTAATGAATGGACTTCTGGGGGGAGCTATGGGTCTTCTTCGAGGAGTCTTTATCGTCAGCATTATTATGCTGGCTCTATTTCCCCTTCTCAGTTTCGCAGATCCTAGAGCAGCCTCCCCTATTGTTAACGGCATTCGCCAAAGCGAAATTGCCGCCTTGTTCTATGACCACAATCCCATTACAATGCTATTCCAGATGTTCTAGTTTATAGGTATTTGCTTGGAATTCCAAAGTATTCTTCCAAGGTAATCCAATCTCCATTATTGTATAATTTTTCCGGAAGCTCTCCGCCTATGTATCTAATATGCCAGGGCTCCCAGCTGCATCCCGTTTGATCTTCTTTGCCCTTTGGGTATCTCATTATGAATCCGTACTTCCAGCAATTGTCGTTTAACCACTTGCCTTCTGCAGTATCAGCAAAGTCCGTAGTGGTTGAATTTACATCGATAGCCAGGCCTGTCTGATGCTCCGAATGTCCCGGCTTTACTGCGGACATGGTGTTCGGGCCCTCTCCCGCCTCTACTGACCAGTAGTTATAGAGCTGGGCCTGCTCTCCATAGGATCTGAATTCTGTTACAGTGTCCAGTAAAAGACCTTGTCCAGCTGCGGCATTGGCCATCTTTTGAAAGGACTCCCAGGTTCCCGATGTAAGGGCTTCTCCATAGGATTCCGGAAGGCCAAAACTCTTATTTACTATAAGGATTCCATCCACCGTAAGAATTCCATCCTTCACCTCTGCCTTATGTCCTGTGGTGGTTAAGAAGGTGGTATCTGGCATATCTGCAGTTATTCCAATAACGTTAATTGTTACCTCCTGCTCCGCCTTGTTTCCGGAGGAGTCGGCAGCAACCAGCTTAAGCACCTGAGTTCCCGGCGCGTTTTCGTCGTATTCCCCTTCTATGGTTATGGGAATCTCCTCACCGGAATTGTCTGTGGCGCTGGCCTTGCTAAGTACATCCACCGGAGTTCCTTCCATTAGATTCATGGAGGTTTCTTCTATGGTTAGCTCCGGCGCCTGAGTATCTACCACCTGAACGGTAAAGCTATAGTCCCTAATTTCTTCTCCCACCTTTATCTTAACCTTGCAGTCCTTCTTCCCTAGGACAGTGGTATCGATAGGTACGTCCTGGACTAATCGCCCATTTCCGATTTCTTCAATAAACTGGCTGGCTGTAGCCTCTGTATTGATTTCTATCTTTCTATTGTCCACCAGGCTGATGTGGATTTTTGAATTATAAATAACAAGAGCGGCAAACAAAGCGATAATTACTGCAATCACTATTAAAATAATAGTGATGACACGCTTAATTGCTGCCGCACGTCTTTTCTTTTTATACGAAAAAATATATTTGTTTCTTCTAGGAAACATAGATATCTAACCCCTTTATATTGCCCCTTTTGTGATTATCCCAATAGATATCCTTATTTTACGCTTGAAAGCGTTGAATTGTCAAGCATTCCCTAGGTTTCCGGATTCTTTATATAAGGTATTCCTTTTCCACATAGGCACTGGTCATTACCTTAAGAAGTCCACCGTAGCCCAACTTAAATCTTACCTTTGATCCCAGACTATAGTCCTCCTTGCATTTGGTTACATCCAGAATAATATGGTCGGAACTTCCTCCCATGATTTCGATTCTGTCATCTAGGGGTGTCATGCTGTCTATATCCACATCCTGTTTGCCAATTGCAATTATGGCTCTATCCATTATGCCTCTATCCTCGTAATAGGGCTTTTGACCAAAGGCGTCTACTCCCACTTCTCCTATGGGCAGGGAGGGCTTGGATTTTAATTCCACAATCTCTGCCTCCAGTACAAAGGCTTCATCGGTGGTTCCGGGAAGCTTTGTTTCATATGCCGTATCGTTTCCAAGAACAAAGGATTCACCCAGGCGAAGGTTGTTGATTCCCTGAGGAAGCTCTCCCTTATCTATCAAATATATGGAGCTGGAGTTGCCGCCTGAAATCATGGACAGTTTTATTCCGTGCTGCACTTCGATTTCCTTGGCGATTTCCACCAGACCATTTAGGTTTTCGTATTTTGGAATAATGGCACCATAGCAGGTTAGGTTTACCCCTATACCATAGAGTTCTATGTTTTCCATGTCTATTATTTCTCTTACCGCTTGTTGAATCAGGTCCCTATCCTTAAAGAAGATTCCTTCTCTTAAATCTCCCATGTCAATCATAAGTAAAATCTTTTGAACCTTGTCGGCCTTTGCCGCTTCTTCGTTCAACCTTCTGATGGTTTCTACTTCACTTATTTGACAAAGATCCACATACCTTACCACCTCCGCCAGTTCGCTTAACATGGGGATTCTTAAGAGCATGGTTTTCTTGCCGTTTTCATGGGCTATGTCTGTATAGGTTGCAATGTTTTTTATTCTGGAGTCGGCAATTAAATCTACCTTTGGGTGAGCAGCAATCATCTTAACCACCTGTGGATCAGCACAGAGCACCTTGGTTACTATAGCCAGGCTGCATCCTCCTCTGTCTTTGGTGGTTTCTGAAACTGCATCCAGATTTTGTTTTAGCTTGGGTAAATCTATTATTACTTTTGGGTACATAATGTCTCCTATTCCAAAGCATAGTTGTTTTACGCTTTTTTCTTATAAGTATACGCTTTGTTTGCGGGCTACTATTTTCTCTTGGCTGATTCCTTACGGAACTGGCAGTTTGTTCGAATACATCTTTCGCATTCCTGATTGCATCCCATGGCAATTCTTCCTGCTTCCTTTGATAGCTCCCTTTCCAGTTCCTCCGGATCCGTAACAACCTTTGCCGGTTCCCTCCACTCAGACATGTCGAAGCCTTCCTTCTCCATTTCATCCAAGTGGTGTTGGTATTCCGCTTCTTTGTCGTCGGCTTCCTTGGCCAGCATTTCTGCCTCCAAGAGAGCCTTGGACATTCCGCTGAAGTTTTGGGCTTCTTTTTTCTCCGGGAATTTGAAATCCAGACTTTGTTCCATAAGTTTAATAGCTGCCTCTCTATAGTTCTTGGAAAGAACTCCAAGGGACGCCATTATATAGTCATTGTCCACCAGCACTTTGGCGTGCTCCGTGGGGAAGAGCTTCATTCCCGTTTCATTATGCTTGGCTATCTCTTCCATGATTTTTACTCTGTTTGGAAGTCTTGTTAAGGCACCGCCGGTTCCCACAATATATCTTACCTGGGTTAAGTCCTTTCCCTCTGCAACGGTACTTCTTCCGGAGGGACCGTAGATATGTCTTAAAGCACCGGCATGTCTATCGGTGGCCTTTAGAACAGCTTCCTCTGTAAGCATTTCCACGAATTTGATTTCTTCCTCTGTTTTGGGAATGGCCACATAGGTTTCCAGAACCTTGTCCATGTCGAATCCTTCCTTGGCACATTTTTCCCGAAGCTTTTCTTCACCGATGGATTCTATAACCTTCATTCGGTTTACGTATACCCCCAAGTCTCCTTCTACCGTTCGTTTTGCCTTGGGTTCCGGAGAGATCATAAGCCTGGCAACCTTGTCGGATTCTGCGGCAACGGAGTGAAGGTCTGTTGTGGCGCCCCCTACATCCAAAACTATTAAATCCCCCAAGCAATCATAGAGAACCTTGGTGGCCTCCATTACCGCGCCGGGAGTTGGAATGATGGGCCCACTTACCATATCCCTTACGTGCTCCATTCCGGGAGCATTGGTAATGTGCTGCTCAAATGCATCCTGGATGACTTTTCTGCAGGGCTCCACATTAAGCTCATCAATTTTAGGATAGACGTTGTCAACCAGATAGAGCTTCTGCCCGCTTTCTTCATCGAAGATAAGTTTCATCTCCTCCTGGTTTTCTATATTACCTGCATAGATAACGGGAATTTTTAATCCCATGGATCTTATCATCTCCGCGTTGTCCAGAGCGGTTTCTCTTTCACCATAGTCAACACCACCGGCAATCAAAATTAGATTGGGGCTTATTTCCTTTATCTTGGCAATGTCTGTTCGTCTTAATCTACCGGCGGTAATATAGTGGATAATGCCACCGGCGCCAAGAGCAGCTTCCTTGGCTGCCTTGGCTGTCATATCGTAGACCAGACCGTGAACCGTCATCTTAAGACCACCGGCAGCAGAGGATGTGGCCAGCATCTCATTATATTCTATACTTTCTATGCCTTTGTTTCTGCAGAGATCGTCAATGGCTCCCTGAAGACCTACTCGTACATCCCCTTCCAGAACTGAAGTAGGGGCCTGTCCCTGTCCCCAGAAAACAGGACTGTCTGTGTCCAGTCCGGTAAAAGCATTTACAACTGTGGTGGTGGAGCCAATCTCCGCAACAAGAACATCTACTTTCATATCTTTCTCCAAAAAACGCAAGGAAGGCTGAGGGCTTGGTAGTTTGCCTTCTTCCTAGGGATGATGGACTATTACCCAACTCTCAGCCTTTGATTTTATTTCTTACCGAATTTTTCGTCAGCCTTTTCACCTGGTGCTAGCTCGCCTCTGCGACGCATTGCCTCTTCGCAAAGGAAGGTGGCTACGTCGATACCGTGGGAGTCACGACCGAAGCCTTCGTCGATTCCGGTCTTACGTGTTTCCTCCGGAACTACCTGTGTTCCGCCTGCTGCGATGATAACCTTGTCTCTGATACCCTTTTCCACTGCAAGGTCATTTATTCTCTTCATGTTCTTGTAGTGAATATTGTCGTGAGAGATAATGGTTGATGCCAGAATAGCATTGGCATTCAACTCAACTGCTGCGTCAACCAGCTTCTCTACAGGTACCGATGTTCCCAGATAGTTTACTTTGATGCCCCACTTTTCAATGCCGCCGTGCTTGATGTTAATAATCTCACGGAGACCTACGGAGTGCTCATCTTCTCCAACTGTTCCGCATACAACTACCATTGGATGGTTCTTGAATTCTTCATAGAGAATTGCATCCGGCAGATGATGTGGTTCCGGTGGGATTTCCAAATTGCTAGGATCCACATCCCATGGAACCTTACCCTTCATTTCTATACGGGTACCCTCAACCTCCTGCATAACTTCCTTAGAAGTTACTTCCGGATTTTCAAGGCCCATCTTTCTTCCGATTTCAAGGGCAACGGCTTCTGCTGTTCTGGTATTGGCAGGAATCATCATGGTAATGAGGATCACACCGTCTCCGCACCATTCCATTTCAGGCTTGATGGCTTCGCCGTCAAGATACTTTTTAACCTTTTCAAGACGTACGTTTACGCAATCTTCGTCGTCAGGATCGATTTCGTCGATGAAGACGATTTTGCTTCTGTCTTCAAAGGTGCATCCGCCAATAAGGGCTGATGGATTTTCCGGATCTCCACCGTACTGCTCTACGTTGTTGTATCCATAGTGAGCAGTTACAGGAGCCATATAGTCTTCTTCTCTTTCGAAGATGAAACCATAGCCTACGCCGCCTTCGATCTTACGGGCGATACCGTCACCGTTACGAGCAGGATATTTGGCAGAGTCTACGAAGAATCCTTCCTGAACGGCATTAAAGTATCCGCCTACCTCGATGATTTCTTCCATGAAGAGGAGAGCTCTTTCTTTGATGTCTCTTGCTTCCTCACGAAGGTATCCGTCCTTCTTTAGCTCTACCATTTCCATGAGACCGTCCATACCGATAAGAGCCTGCTTAGCGTTGTCGCAAGCTTCCATGTTATAGATATGCCATGGAACGTTACGTCCTTCGTCCGGTGTGATGGTGGACTGAATGTCGGCGCTTGTGAGCTTTGATATAAACATGTTCAGAACATGGGTTACTGTTGCTTCTCTTACGGAGGAGCAGATGTATTTTGTGTTCTGCTGTGCTCTCATCTTGTATCTTCCGCAGATGTCTCTAAGGGCAACTGCATATGGGAGATCCAGGTGCATGCAAGGTGCAGGTGTTGCCGATGGCGGTACTGTTGAAAGAGAAATATTCTCCGGCTTCATACCTACCTTTTCGGAGAAGAGGGAGTTGATGGAATGCTGAACGATAAGTTCAGGCATTACCTTCCAGGCTTCTCTGGCTGTAGCATTGGCGTTGTGGGCGCCGTCGATCTGAAGGATGTCTGCCCATGCCATTATTTTCTTGGATTCGCAGGCGTCAACAAAGGATCTTACACAGTTAATGTCTCTATAGAGAACGTTGTACTGAGGATCCTGGTGAGCTCCGTTGATTCCTTCTTCTGCAAACATTACGGCTACGTCCGGTCCAGCTACTCCGGATACGTAGGAGTGATAGTTAATTGGACGACCAACTTCGTCCTCTATTGCGTCAAGAGCCTTTCTCTGGGCTCTTACTTGCTTACGTGTTACAGGAATTCCTCCGATACCCTGAGGTGTTCCTTCCATAAGTCCGTCAATATGGGACTGACCCATGTGACGAATTACCATGATATGATCTGCACCATGCCAGGCAGCCATCCTCATTCTTCTGATGTCGTCTTCAAAGCGACCAGAAGCAATTTCCGTTGTTATAACCGGAAGAGGCTGGGGATCGATGTCACCAAAGAACTTTGCCGGCGGAAGGCCAACACTGTTCTTTAAAGGCTTGGAACAATCTTTATATACAAAGGGGCCCATCTGAAGATTTGGTGCCGGTTCTCTCCAGTGCCATCCTCTGCGGCGAGGCTCGTATTTATCAAGATCTTTTAAGATCTCTCTTACGTCAAGCTTCTCGTTATGTTTTAATACGATATCTGACATATTACTTGCCTCCCTTCTTAAATGCTGCTACAGCGTCTTCCCAAAATTCACCTTTGGCAAGGCGCTCTGAAGCTTCTCTAATGGAGATGCCCTTCTCCTGGGAAATTTTATATACTACGTGGCCGGCGCCATGACCCATAAGGCCATTGTCTATGCAGCCTTCCACGATTTTCTGTGTGTCCAAGGAGGAAACACCCATGCGAAGAAGCACAGCTCTTTCTACTGAAGGAGTCGTGTTCTTTCTGCCCAGTTCCAAAAGAGGATCTACTACCTGGGCGGTAAGCTCCCAAAATCTGTTATAGAGCTCTTCGTCGGAAAGGTTAGCTATATGTTTTCTTCTTTCCGCAAAATCGTCTTCTCTTATCATTCTTTTTCTCTCCTAAATTGTTTCATGGGTTGAAGCTTTGTATGGGCGCTGCCTCCACAGCCCAAGGGGCGCGGACAAGCAGCGTCCTACAACAGCTTCAACCCTTTTATTGATTTTGGTGATAATTGGCGATAAACGGATTACAGACCGAGAGTCCTCTTTACGAAGTCAACGTCTGTCTTTGTTTCCTCTGCAAGGAACTTAAGGTCTGCTTCGTTTGGTTCAGTTACACCGAACTTCTGGCAGGATTTTTTAATCAGGGACTGTCTAAAGTGATCCAGGTCAGCATCTATGGCGTGGATGTAGCTTGGATCCTTGGGAAGAACCACGTTTACACCTGGTTTGTCTTCATTGTCCGGATCGCCAAAGTGAATGTCGATTCCGTTGTCTCTGGCAAAGTCCAGCTGAGGCTGAACATGCTTGCCTGCTCCGGTGTATTCTGTTTCACTGATTACGAGAATTGCATCTTCAGGAAGTTCCTGTGCCAGGGAGAATGCTGCTGCAAGAGCAGTATTTCCGGCAGGACCTCTTTCGATTCCTTCCAGATTGGCAAGAGCTTCTGTCATGTACATTACATCCCCTTGTTTTACGGTTACGTAACGATCCATGTAGCGAAGAGGTCTTGCTGCACTTCTTGGAACATCAGAGTGATCCGGATCTGTTGCATAGGGAACTCCAAATCCGGTATGACCTGTGGTGCAGGACTTCTTGTTAAAGGCTACGTCGGAGGCCATGGATAGTCCGCTAAGGTCTATGGAGGCTGCAACTAAAGTTGTGTTTACTGCACCGGCCTTAATAAGACCACGAGCAGTACCGGTCATCATTCCTCCTCCGGCGTTGGTGCATACCACCATATCCGGATCCTTGCCTGCGATTTCGCGGCATTGGGTTGCAATCTCGTAACCCAGAGTTTCAACTCCGGCAATACCAAAGGGAGAGTAAAGGGATGCATTAAAGTATCCTGTGTCCTCCAGCACCGAAAGGAAGGTGTAGAAAAGTTCCGGTCCTACTGTAAGCTGAATTACTTCTGCTCCGTAGGCTTCGCACTTTCTTGCCTTCTCTACGATTTCCGGCTGACCGATTCCCTTGGAGTCGTAGCATTCCTGAACGATAATGCACTTAAGTCCCTGCATTGCTGCCTGGGATGCTACTGCTGCTCCATAGTTTCCGGAGGTGGCAGCCATAACGCCCTTGTATCCCAGCTTCTTGGCATGTGCAACTGCGCAGGCAGCTCTACGTGCCTTAAAGGAACCGGAGGCGTTTGCTGCTTCATCCTTGGCAAAGATGCGAGCACCGTA
The DNA here is from genome assembly GCA_017941085.1 of Bacillota bacterium. Classification (GTDB taxonomy): domain Bacteria; phylum Bacillota; class Clostridia; order Peptostreptococcales; family Anaerovoracaceae; genus Eubacterium_B. Next base: position 138,077 of record JAGAXF010000002.1, on the reverse strand, counting down.
TCCGGGCTTTGCATATTTTCTTGCCAACTTTGATATATTTCTAAGTTCGATTAAAGGAGTGTTTCCAACTGCTGTTTCACTCTGAATCCTTGCCACCTCTTCCAATGTATAGCCGGTGGATTTCATAAGTGCTTCATAATCAAAGGCAATGGTGCCGGATTCATAATCGTTGTAATCCAGACCCAGTGCAGTTTTCATTATGTCGTTGGATCTTCCCATTACGGAATCATAATCTTTAGGAAGTGCCATTATTCTTCACCTCCCATAAGCTCCCGGAGCTGCTTATCTATTTGGATAAGCTCCGGAACGAATTTTCCGTAGCTGTGTGTGTAATATGGATTAACTTCTATTAGGGTTCCCTTTTCCTTACGACCAACAGCAGTTTCTACTTCAACTTCGTCGCCGATTTCCGCTGTATCGTTGAGAAGGAATCCCTTTGTCCACATTTCCAAGTCGCATTTCTGTGTGTCCTCAGGAATCTTTGCTGTTCTTTCTTCAGCCTTGAGGACTACAGCATGGATGCGAACCCAATCGCCTTTCTTAGCCATGTCGCATCTCCTTATTTTACGATTTTCTTTTCCGGTTTAATTCTGTCTCTTACGTCTCCCATAAGTGCTCTTGGAAGCGGAAGATCGATCATTGTTACAAGACCTGGATCTGCATTGATTACCTGCGGAATCATGTTTACGCACATTGCGATTGTTCCAAGACCACCTTCAACCTCTGGGCTGTTAACCATGTTTACGCTTGGTGTTCCCTTGATGATTACATAGTCACCTGTCTGGATTCCAACCTGTTCAGGCTCGATCTGCTGTGGGTGATCCATGTGAACCTTCATGCCGTTTGAAAGAACTGCTTCTGCGGTCATTGCAACGCCTGCGCAGGAACCTGCTGCTGCAAATCCGTGGGGGCTCTTTCTGTCAACATCTGTTGTAATTGGGTTCATATCCTGGCTGAATTCCTTAACTGTAAGTCCCAGACCTTCTGCCATGATGCCTACGGATTCTGCAAATCCTACGTGGCCGGACATTGTTCCCTCAGCTTTTCTCTTCTGGAATTCTTCTACAGAGATGCCGATACCTTGTTCTTCCATAACAACTGGTCCAAATGGAGAGAGGGAGTTAACACGTCTGGATGTGATTTCTTCTACGTCTACCATGCAGCCTGTCATAATGAGAACCAGGGAGTCCATGATGTGACCGGGGTTGATACCTGTTCCCAGGATGGATACGCCGTTTGCCTTAGCAATCTCGTCCAGTTCCTTTGCCAGTTCTGGGCTCTGAGCTGCAGGATAGCACATTTCTTCTGCAGATGTGATGCAGTTGATTCCCTGTTCAAGGATGTATTTCATTCTTGGGAATGCATTCTTTGTGAAAGAGTCTGTGCAAAGAAGAACGATGTCTGCTGCACCTGGTTTAATTACATCTTCCGGAGCTCCAATGATGATGTCCTGACGATCTCCCTTTTCTGTCTTGATGAAATCGTACATTGACTTACCCTGCTTGCCTTCTCTGCCGGCTACGCCAACAATTTCGATACCCTTTTTCATAAGGATCATGTCAGCCATTCCGCCGCCCATTGCACCGAGACCCCAGATGATTACTTTTACGTTTTCCATAATTGATTTCTCCTTTTCATTCTCTGTCTTAGCGTTAATGAATGATTTCGCCATAAGCAGTCCAAACAAAACCGTCCTTTAGTCTCCTTTTTGTGCTTAGGCTGTCCGATTTATTTTGCCTCAATTTATGTAGTTAGCCTTTTTAACAAGGACCATCTAGCATCCATCGAAACCTACATAATATATAAGCAATAACCGTGCCAAAAAAAGAAAATGCACTAAAATGTGCATTTTCAGGGTTTATAGCCCCCTTTTACGAATTAATGCAATAAATTCCGCCCCATAAATCGCAAATTATTTTGCGCCATAAAAGCAAAATTATTTGCACCAAAATGGCTTTTTGTCAAAGTTTGTGGCGGCTAACTCCCTTATTTCTATAATTATGCATTTATTCATCCTTTAATTCATATTTTTTCATTTTGTGCTGAAGGGTTTGTCTCTTTAGTCCCAGCTCATCTGCCGCTTTGCTTATATTCCCTCCATTGTCCATTAACCTCTCTCGGATCATTTCTTTTTCAATGCTTTCCAGGTATTCCGGAAGAGATATTAAACCGTCCCATTTGTTTATGGAGGGCATTATTACCTCAGCTCTGGTTGGTATTTGCAAAAGCCTTTGGGCTAGAACATGCTCCGTTCCTGCCATGGACACTCCCTGGGTAAGTATGTTCTCCAATTCTCTTACATTTCCGGGATAATCGTATCGCTCCAGCTTTCTCAAAGCCCTTTCTCCCAGCATCCATACTTCCTTTCCCATCTTTTTGCTGATGGATTCTAGAAATCTTTGGCTAAGAATGGGAATGTCGTCTATTCGCTCCCTTAAGGGCGGTATGTTGATATTTACAACACTTAACCTGTAGTAAAGATCCTTTCTCAGCCTACCTTCATCCATAAGCTTTTGGGGACTTTCATTTACTGTGGCAATAATTCTGGTATCTATGGGGATGTCTTCGGTTCCTCCTACCCTTCGTATGTATTCTTCCTGAAGAACTCTCAAGAGCTTACCCTGAAGGTCATAGGGCATGGCGCTGATTTCATCCAAAAGCAGGGTTCCTCCGCTGGCCTGCTCAAAAAGTCCCGCTCTGTCAACGGCTCCCGTAAATCCTCCCTTTGATGTACCAAAGAGAATTCCCTCCAGCAAAGTTTCAGGAAGGGCTGCGCAGTTCTGGGCCAGAAAGGGCATGTCCCTTCTGTGGCTGGCCCAGTGAATACTTTGGGCAAAGAGCTCCTTTCCTGTTCCCGTTTCTCCGGAGATGAAAACCGTGGCGCTGTTTTCTGCCGCCTTTTTGGCCCTATCTATTACCTTGGCAAATTCTGGATTCTCTCCAATAATGTCATCAAAGGTGTATTTTTTTATAGTTGGGGTTACCTTTGCCGGAGGCTTTGTTCCCGGTTGTCCTTCATGGAGTTTTAGGATGGTGTCACTCATATTTCTAAGACCTGTTATATCCCGGGCAACCTCCACCGCCGCAATTACTTCTCCATCCTGCAATACCGGCACTGTGGCGTTTATGGTGCTTACTTCTTTTCCGTACAGGTTTTTATAGGTCTGCTCCTTTGCCTCGCTTTCCAGTCCCTTTTTCAAGGCCTTGAACATGGTGCTTTCGTCCAGCCTAACTCCCGGAAAGGCCTTGTGGTATTCCTTTCCCACCACGTCCTCTACGTTGATTTTCTCAATATCCGCCATGGCCTCATTGTAAAAAAGACCTACACCATTTCTATCTACAATGTATACGCCTTCGTCCAAAAGCTTAAGCAGTTCTTCAATTATTAATCTATATCCTTGTGTATCCATATACATATTTTACAACATCCACAATGGTAGTGCAAATATTTTTGCATGCCTGTAAAGGGCTAAATATAGCCCTTTTAATAAATGACTAAATAGTTATTTTCTTCTCCTTTGCTGCTAAATAGTTTGAATATTTTTACAAATCGCGTTATTTTTGTAGACAATGTATATATATGCATGCTAAACTACAGCCAGTCCGATTTATTTTGTCTTTTTTAATTTTGTCCACCAATACGAAAAAGAATGAAAGGAGTAGTAAATGGCAGACGAAAAGAGAAAAGACGGTTTTTTCGTGACTGAAGAACATCTTGACTACATGGAAGAATCCGTTGGGGAATTAAAGGAATTCCCTCAACCCAGAGCTCCTCATCTATGGGAGGCGATCCTATCCTTTGGCGTTCTAATCGCTGTAATGGCTGTAGGAATCATCGTATTCGAAGTTGACCCCCACGTTCCAATGTTTATCGGCGTAATCTTCGCCGCAATAATGGCTCTTAAGATTGGTTATTCTTGGGACCAGGTAGAAACTGCAATGAAGGACGGTATCTATCGTTCCCTTCAGGCTGTAATGATTCTAATTATTGTAGGTATTCTGATTGCTGTATGGATTGTAAGCGGAACTGTACCTGCAATGATTTATTATGGGCTGAAGATTCTATCCCCCAGCATCTTCTTAATTGCTGCATGTATTATTTGTTCCATCACATCCCTGGCCACAGGTACATCCTGGGGAACCATGGGAACCATGGGTCTTGCCCTTATCGGTATAGCCATCGGTCTTGGTATTCCTGAACCAATGGCAGCTGGCGCTGTTATTTCCGGAGCATACTTCGGAGATAAGATGTCACCTCTTTCCGATACAACAAACCTGGCACCGGCCATGGCAGGTACAGATGTTATGACTCACGTTAAGTTCATGGGTCTTCCAACAGCTATTGCATATGGTATCAGCTTGGTTCTCTTTGCTGTTCTGGGATTCACCACATCCCACGCAGGAAATGCAGATAACTCTCAGGTAGAAGCCATCAGCAATGCCCTTTCCACAAACTTCAATATCAACCCCATCCTTCTTCTACCACCGGTAATTGTTATCGGCGCCATCGTTATGAAGGTGCCCGCCATTCCGGGAATTACTCTGGGAATTATCTCCGGTGTAGTTATCGGTCTCATTTTCCAGCCGGATTCCTTTGGTGAATACCTAAGCGCAGGCATGAACGGTGTAGATCGTGAATGGGCAAACGACGTTGCTTTCATTAACGCTGAAGGGGAAGAAACCTTTATCTTGGATAGACTTCTGAACTCCGGAGGTATTATGGGAATGATGTTCTCGGTTTCCATGACTATTATCGCTATGATGTTCGGCGGAATTATGGAAGAAACCAAGCAGATGGAGATCATCGTAGACAAGCTACTGAAGCTGGTGAAGGGACCTGCAGGCCTGGTATCTATGACAGAGGTTACCTGTCTGGTATCCAATGCTACAATGCCTGAACAGTACATCTCCATCGTAGTTCCGGGACGTATGTATGCTGAAACATACAAGAATATGGGGCTCCATCCAAAAACACTGTCCAATGCTTTGGAAGGTGCAGGAACAGTAACCTCTGCCCTTATTCCTTGGAACACCTGCGGTGTATTTATCGCAACTACCCTTGGTCTGTCCGTAAGCCAGTACATCCCATTTGCATTCTTCAACTACCTCATGCCTATTACGGTAATCATCCTTGCCTTCACAGGTCATGCCTTGGCATATAAGGATGGTCGTCGTGCAGCATCCGGAGAAGCAAAGCAGCTTCTTAAGCAGAGTGTCGAAGAATTCAACGCAGTTCACAAGCATCAGTAAATCCTATTTACTATAAGGACTGCACAAGATAATTTAGGACATTTATATTTAACCGAGAGAGATGGGCGCTAGCCCATCTCTCTTGTTTTATATTGCTATTTTTCTGCCTTTGGTGTATATTGTAGTTAGACGATAAGAAAGGAGCCTTATTATGAGAATTAGAAAAAGACCGGACCTTCCCGGAGGAAGCGACGTCCAGCTTATAACATCGGTTTCTGATGCTTTGGCCCATCCTGTTAGGCTGGAACTCTTTAAATATATAATGCAAAAAAACAAGAATATGGAATTGGTATGTACCGGGGATCTGGTAGATACCTTTCACTATGCCCAGGCCACCATATCTCAGCACATGACCAAGCTAACAGTGGCGGGGCTGGTGGATTCAAGGACACAAAATAAGCACACCTATTATTTTGCCAATACCGGTGTGCTCTCTAAATACTTGTCTACAACAAAGAATTTTGTTTTGGAATAATAATTATTTGTGGTAGGTTTCTCCCTTTATTATTTTAAAACTTCTGTAGATTTGCTCCAGGAGAATCACTCTCATCATTTGATGGGGGAAGGTCATTTGAGAAAAGGAAAGCTTTAAATCCGCTTCCTTGCTAACCTCCTGGGAGAGACCCAGACTTCCACCTATAATAAAATCTATTTCGCCCTTTCCTTCCAAGGCAAGGGCATTTATTTTTTCTGCCAACTCCTCTGAGGAAAAACTTTTTCCCTTGATTTCCAAGGTTACAACAAAGGCCAATGGATTAATTTTAGAAATAATGTCTTGGCCTTCTTCTGATTTTACTCTTTCCTCCAAGGCCTGTCCGGAACCTCTAAGCTTGCTTTCCTTTACTTCAACAATCTCAAGATCGCAGTAGCCACCTATTCTCTTGGAATATTCCTCCACCGCCTGGGTCCAATATTTTTCTTTTAACTTACCAACGGCAATTATTTTTATTTTCATATCTGGGATCTTCAGGGAAGCTTTCAACCAACAGTAATTTTTCGGAAATATAGCATCGGGTTCCTTATCTTAACGAGGCCTTACTGGCAGGCCTTTTCTATAAATAGCTTAAGCTCCTCCAGGGATATTTTTCTTAGGCTGCATTTTCCGATTACTTCCGGGACAATTATGTTTACAGCCCCATCTCGAATTTTTTTATCCCTAATGGCCACATCATAAAGTTCCTGTGGATCATAGAATATATCCGTATTAAAGCCTATGTCCTTTAGTAGCTTCTTAAGTTCTTTACTAATGTCGTTACGGCTGTATCCCAGAGCGGCGCAGGCTTTGGCTTCTCCCACCATTCCCTTTGCCACCGCATCTCCATGGCTAATGCTATAGGAAGACAGTTTTTCGATACCGTGGCTCAAGGTGTGACCAAAGCTTAAAAGCTGTCTAAGACCTGTGTCGTATTCATCCACCTCTATCAAAGTTTTGTTTATGGATATGCAGCGCTCAATAATGTATTCGTAATTCTTGCTCTCTATGTGAGCCACCAGTGTACCATCGGAAACCACCGCCGACTTAAGGGCTTCTGCCAGACCTTCCCTCTTGTTTTCCTCCGGCAAAGTATCCAGTACCGTCGGATCCGTAATTACCATTCCCGGGGACCAAAACACTCCTACCATGTTTTTTCCAAAGAGAAGATTTACTCCCGTCTTACCTCCGATGGAGGAATCAAGAATTGCCAGAAGACTTGTGGGTACATAGACATAGTCTATTCCCCTCATATAGGTGGCCGCCACAAAGCCGGCCAAATCTCCAACGATACCTCCACCAAGGGCCACTATAATGTCGCTTCTTACAAGACCTTCTTCTGCCAAGGCCTCCAGCATATTGGTATAGGTAGTTAAATTCTTGGAGTGCTCTCCCGTTGGAAAGATAATTCTAAAGGTATCAAAACCGGCGGCATTAAGGCCTTCTAAAACCTTATCTGCATAAATGGTGCCTACAGAACTGTCTGTCATTAGGCATACCTTTCTGGGGGTCGGATATTTCTCCGCCACCATTTCTCCGATTTTGTTTATGGAGCCTTCCTCTATAATTATGTCGTATGGCCTCTTTGTATTTACTCTTATTGTCTTCATAATAATTAGTCCCTAACCTGATCTATTCCCTGGTTGGCCAAGGCATCGGCCCGATTGTTCATTCTTGTAATATAAAGAAAATCATCCCTGGTAAAGATTTTACCGTTCATTTCTTTAAACTTCTCGTAGTGACTGTCTATATTGGTATTGGGAGAATCCAGGTTCACATGTCCCTTGACTCTATAGAAAAGCACCTGGTTTTTTTCAACCAAAGGAAGAAGCTGCTCCCAAAGATCCCGGTTTTCCACCGGTTCCTTCTTGGCATTCTTCCATCCATTGGCACGCCAGGTTTCGTACCATTTTTCTCTAAAGCAATTGGCAACATAGGAGCTGTCTGTGAACACCTGAATCTTAAGGCCATCTCTCTTAAGGGCCTTAAAGGCTTCTATAACTGCCGTAAGCTCCATTCTGTTGTTGGTGGTATTTTCTTCTCCACCAAAAAGCTCCCTTTGGTTTTCACCAAATTCCAGAATGGCTCCCCAGCCTCCTGTATTCTCTTGATTTTGATTTCCGGAGCAGGCTCCGTCGGTATACATTTTTAGAATGCTCATAAAAAAATTATAAAACAAAGGCTGGACCTTGGCAAATCCCTATAGATGGCTGATGCAATTAATTCTTTCTTGTGATATCATATCTCTGTTGTGTTCTATGACACTGTATTTTTACATGAAGGGCAAAGGAAAGAGGAATGGCGTTAAATTTCTGCTCTTTTTCCAGCGGAAGTTCCGGTAATAGCTATCTGATTTTTACTCAGTCCACCACTTTGTTGGTGGATGTTGGCGTGACAGGAAAAACATTACAGGAAGGCCTTAATTATTGCGGGCGCCAGCTTACGGATCTGGACGCTGTTTTCCTTACCCATGAACATCACGACCACGTTAGGGGTCTTCCTGTTCTTATTAATTCCTTAAGGAAATGCGACCCCGACAGCCCTTGGGAGACTCGGATTTATGGAAGTCCGGGAACTCTTGCCGCAGCTCAGGATCGATTTAAGGGGAAGGTGGATCTATCCTCTGGAAGCTTCGTGGATCCTCTTACTACCCTCATGATAGGAGATATAGAGATTACCTCCTTCAGGCTTTCTCATGACGCGGCGGAACCTACAGGATTTCGTTTTGACTCCCAGGGAAAGAGTCTGGCTATAGTAACGGACACCGGCATTGTAAACAGCAGCATTCTCCGCAATGTTTGGGATGTGGATTTTCTTGTATTGGAATCCAACCACGAGAAGAGCATGCTCCTTATGGGGAAATATCCCTACGACCTTAAGCTTAGAATTCTAGGCGACTACGGTCATCTTTCCAATGACCATGCGGCCCTGGCCTTGACTGAAATAATCAAAATCCGAAATGAAGAAAATAAGAAGGAGACTCTTTCCGTGGCATTGGCTCACTTAAGTAATGAAAACAATACTCGGGATATGGCCTACCTGACTTTAAATAATATTTTGTTTGAAAATGACTATATCCAAGGGAAGGATTATTCTTTAAGAATCCTGGACCGGGATATGGTGGGGGAAATTATTACCCTTGACTAAAGGCATCGCTTAAGGCGGCGAACTCCTCTAGGGAAAGGGTTTCTGCTCGTCTGCTTCCCTCTATTCCGGAATCCTCCAGAGCCTTTTCAACCGCATCCTTATCAAGACCCGCTCCCTTAAGGGAATTGCTTAGGGTCTTTCTTCTTTGGGCAAAGCCTGCCTTAACCAAGCGAAAGAACATTTCCGTGTCCTTCACTTCTACTGCCGGTTTTTCCAAAAGGGTTAATATAAGCACCTCCGAATCCACCTTTGGTATTGGGAAGAATACCTCCTTGGGTACGGACACCACCTTTTGCGGATTGCTGTAGTATTGAACTGCCACAGAGAGAGCTCCGAAGCTTTTCTTTCCGGGAGGCGATACTATTCTTTCTGCCACTTCCTTTTGCATCATTATGGTAATTGAAGCAGCCCTTGTTCCCTTCTCCAGAAGTTGCGTTATTATGGGAGTGGTAATGTAATAGGGAAGGTTTCCCATTATCTTTACATTTTGTCTTTCAACAGCTTCTTCCTGGATGATTTTGTTTAAATCAACCTTAAGAATATCCTCATTGATTATTTCCACATTATTGTGGTGGGCAAGGGTATATTTAAGCACCGGAAGTAGAGCCTTATCTATTTCGATGGCAATTACCTTTTTTGCTCTTTTGGCAGCTGCATCTGTAAGAACACCGATTCCCGGGCCTATTTCTATTACCAGATCCTCCGGACCTATTTCTGCCGCATCCACCATGGCTTCTATTACCCCGGGATCCGTAAGGAAGTTCTGGCCCAAACCCTTGGCGTTTTTAAAGCCAAAGGTTTTCTGAATATATTTAATTGTTTCCGGAGCGCATAAATTCACTGCTTACTTCCTCCATGGCTTTTTCGAATTCTTCTCTTTGGATTCCTAATCCGTTTAATTTTTTTATCAGGGTTTTTCCGTTGGAATAACCTATACCCAATTTATCCCCCAGTTTTTCTCTCCTGTCCTTTGAGTCCTCCCGACCCACCAGGTCCCATTTCTCCAAATCCTCCAAAGAGAATTCCCTGGGCATGGCTCCCTCTCTGGCCCGGGCCTTCTTAAGGGCTTCCAAAATATCCTCTGGAGATGCATTTTCTATACCTACATCTCCCTTTTTCTTTGCCTTTCCTTGGGACAGAAAAGCTTCTTTGGCTTCAGGATATTTTTCCTTTAGTCTTTTTCTTATTTCCTGGCCTGCATGGTCCGGATCTGTAAAAATAATCAGACCTTTGGTTTCGTAGGCCTGATCCAGCTTGTCCCAGGTTTCTTTTGAAATACCAAAGCCGTGGGTTTCAATGGTTATTGCACCCACGGCTCTTTTTATTGCATTTGTATCGTCTCTTCCCTCTACAACGATTACTTCTTCTATATCCATATTTTATCCGGCCCCAGTAACCTTAGCCTTCTTCCGTATTTTCTTCCCCTGTGGTTCCTTCTTCAGTTGCAGTTTCTTCTTGCCATTCTGTTTCCTGGCTCTCTCCTTCACCGGCGGTATTTTCCTGGGTTACCTCTTCTGTACTTTCTTCCACATAGGATTCTTCCGTTGATTCACTTGTCTCTGTTTCTTCCGTTGGTTCTGAAGTTGTTTCTGCCGGAGCTGTATTCTCCGGTGCAGGAATAAGGGTCTCTCCGCTTTGAGATGTTTCCGGTCTGGGATCTTCGCCATTAAGGATGTACAAAACCTCTCCCGGCTTAATCATCTTAAGCAGCTTTCTGGCCTGCTCCTCAATGTAGTCCATATCGTTGACACCCTGAAGCTCCGCCGTAAGCTCTTCCTTTTTATTCTGGAGTTCCTGTTCCTGGGCTTCCAGATTTCCCTTCTCAATGCGAAGAGATATTATGTTTTTTGTTACAACAATTATGGTTACCAACAAAGCCACCAGAGCTATAATAAAAATTATTCTCCAGGGCCCGGTAATATTCCTTGCGGCACCTCTTACTTTGCTGCTTCTCTTTCCTTCAGCCATATCTCTGCTTCTCCCCTGCGTACTTCCCTGCACGCTTCGCAGGGACCTCCCATATCCGCAATCCCCGTATCGTTACAGTTGGAACAACGGTATTTAGGTTCTGTATAATTTACGTCGTAGTTGTTCTCAACCAAACAGATTGCTCTGTCTTCGTTTAATCTCTCTAATTCCTCACTAAGCTTTACGTTGTCTTCTCCCTTTGTTAGTAAAGCCTTGGCCAACCTAATACCAATATCCCGCATCTTTTCATCCATTTCTTTAATCTGGGGAAGCTTGGTATAGATTTCTCTTCGTCTTTCCTCTGCCTCTCTGTCTGCCTTTTCCCTTATGTAATCGTAGTATTCCTTAAGCACGGTATTTGTTACCGCTGGTTTTTCGTTTACATCTCGTCCCTGTTTCTGGGCATCCGACTGCCAGTTTGTAAGAACTGTATTTACATATTTGATATTTGGATTGCTAATGCCGGCAGTGGTGCTGCAGGCCTCCAGAACCTTGTCCATATTGTAGCCCATGTCGTCAAACCAAATATCGATTATTCTGCGCTCTTCCTCTGTGGCATTTCTTGATAGTCCCAGGGACTGCATGATTCTTCTGTATCTTACAAATTTCTGATCATATTCTTCTATATAACTTCTTACCTTATCCGTGGTGTCCAGGCCCTGGGCGTTCCATCCTTCAATTACCGCTGATATGTAGTTGAAGCTGGTTTTACCTTTGCCTTGACAATAGTCTATGCCCTGAAGAATTACCTCCGGCGCTACTCCCAGATCGTCAACCCAGGAAATAACCCCTTGCAGTTCATTTACGCTAAGGGTTCTTCCCAATTTCTTTTCTATGTCACCCATAAGGGTTTTTACAGTTTCGTTGCCAAAGACCTTCTTTGGATGGGAATCTTCACCGGAGGAGGATAGACGGGGCGGTTCAGCTCCCTCTTCATCCTCTTCATAAAGCTGCTCCTTAAGATTCATAAACTCCACGGTAAAGTCCAGCCTGCCTTCTCCGTCGATATATCTTTTCTTAATGGCGCCAACCTCTTCCCAGTGATCCCAGGCCTCCAGAATTCCAGCCTCAGAAATCCCCAGAATTCCTCCCAGCTCCTTTGGTTCCATAGCTTCTCCTGCCTCTGCAAGATAGCGGGAATAAAGGTAGACCTTTACAAAGTCACCGGGGGCATCAGGCATAAACTGATCCAGAAATATATTTTCAACTTTTAAATCTTCAAAGTAGGGATTTGCTACCTTTGGTTTAATGTATTTCATAAAAGAATCTCACTAAAACATTTCGTTTTCGTTTGCAATGTCCGCAAATCTTGTATAGTCTCCCACAAAGGTTAGTTTGGTCATGCCTGTGGGACCGTTTCTGTGCTTGGCTATACTTACTTCGCATATGCCCTTTTCGGGACTTTCTTCTTTGTAGTAAACTTCGTCTCGATAGAGGAACATAATAATATCCGCATCCTGCTCTATGGAGCCGGAATCTCTAAGGTCCGCAGGAATAGGTCTATGGTCTGTTCTCTTTTCCGGTTCTCTGGAAAGCTGAGAAAGGAGAATTACGGGACAATCCAAATCCCTTGCCAAAAGCTTAAAGGCTCTGCTTATTTTGCTAACCTCCTGCTGGCGGTTTTCTACTCTGCCATCGGACTCCATTAGCTGAAGGTAGTCCACAATAACCAGATCCAGTCCCTGCTCTCTCTTCATTCTGCGGCATTTATTTTTCATATCCAAAATGGTGATACCCGGGGTGTCGTCTATTGCAATCTTTGTTGCCGCCAAATTATCTATGGCCAAAGAAATATTCTGCCACTCATCTCCCGTAACCTTTCCCGCTTGGATGTTCTGAATCTTGACGCTGGATTCCATGGACAGAAGCCTCATGCCCAGCTGGGTCTTGGACATTTCCAAATTGAATATCAGCACGCTGGCGTCCGCCTTCTTTGCTGCGTTTCTGGCAATGTTAAGAGCAAAGGCACTTTTTCCCATGGCAGGTCTTGCTGCCAAAATAATCAGGTCAGACTTTTGAAGTCCGTTGGTCATTTCATCCAGCTTCTTAAATCCCGTGGGAAGTCCCGTTAAGGATCCATCCGCCTTTAGGGCCTTATCTATTAAATCTACGTTCTCTTCAAGAACTTCCTTGAGAGAAGTGTAGTCGTTTCTCTGTCTCTTTTGGGATATTTCGAAAATCTTCTGTTCCGCTCGATCCAATACGTTTTCCGTACTGTTTCCCTCATCGTAGCCCGTTCCTTTGATTTCGTCGGCAACGGCAATAAGGTCTCTTCGCTTGGCTTTTTCCACCACAATTTCCGCATAATTGGATGCGTTAATGGCCAAGGGTGCCGTATTGGGAAGATCCACTATATATGCTCTGCCACCGGCGGCCTCCAGGCTTCCCTTTGTTTTCAGAGCTTCAGAGACAGTAATAATATCCACGTTCTTGTCTTCTTTATAAAGCTCCTTCATAACAGAAAAGATTTCTTTATGGGCAGAATCATAAAAGTCCTCGGGTTTTAAAATTTCCAGAACTTCCGACAAGGCTTCTCTGCTAACCAAGCAGGCCCCTAGACAGGACTGCTCCGCTTCTTTGCTGTGAGGAGGAATTTTCTCCGGCATATTATTCGGCCTCCACTTCTACTTTTATACTTCCTTTGATTTCCGGATATACTCTTAGGTCAACGGTATATGTGCCCAGGGTTTTAATGGGGCTTTCCAATTCTATTTTCTTCTTATCAAAGTCCATTCCCAGCTGGCTCTTAAAGGCCTCGGAAATGTCTTTGCCGGTGATGGCGCCAAAGAGTCTTCCTCCTTCTCCCGCCTTTGCTTTAATAACCAGGGTTTTGGTTTTAAGTTCCTCTGCCAGTTTTTCTGCCTGGGCCTTGGCTTCGGCAGCCTTCTTTTCCTGAAGGGCCTTCTGTTTTTCCAGGCTTCTTACGTTTCCTTCTGTTGCTTCCAGGGCCAGGCCTCTTGGAATCAGCATGTTTCTGGCAAAGCCGTCATTTACCTTGACCACTTCTCCGGCTTTGCCTGTTCCCTGTACGTCCTTTTTTAGAATTACTATCACAACTATTCTCCTTTTTCGGTTATAGATAAAATCTTTTCAATTATTTCTTCCGGTGAATCCTCCACCTGGGCTCCTGCAATATTCAGATGGCCCCCACCTCCAAACTGCTCCAGAATAACCTGGACGTTTACATCCCCCAGAGATCTGGCGCTTACGCAGGTTACTCCTCTTTGATTTCTGCCGGCCACAAAGGAGGCCTTTATGCCTTTAATGTCCAGGAGCTCGTCTGCCACCTGGGAATTAATAACCTGGGCATCCGCATGCTCACCCTGACATATGGTGGTGGCAACGCCGGAATCATGGAAGGAAGCCGAGGCAATGGCCTTGGCCTTTATCAAATATGTTTCCTTGTCCATTTGGAAGAATCTTTTTACTTCCGCTGTATCCGCTCCCGACCGTCTAAGCCAGGCAGCTGCCTCGAAGGTTCTTACCCCTGTCTTTACGGCAAAGCGATTTGTGTCTATGGTCATTCCCGCCAGAAGGGCTTCCGCCTCCAGCCTAATAAGTATCTTTCGATTCAAGATATATTGAAGAATTTCAGTTACCAGCTCTGCTGTGGAGGAGGCATAGCTTTCGATATATGCCAGAGTTGGATTCTCTATTACATCTTCCGCTCTTCTGTGATGGTCAATTACCACAATTTTTTCCGTCAAAGTTAGAAGTTCCGGCTCCTCTATATAGCTGGGTCTGTGGGTATCCAGAACCACAATAAGGGCATTGTCCTTGGCCAGCTTCTTTGCCTTATCTGTTTTAATCAGGCTGTAGTTTCCCGCATCCTCCACCTGGGTGTAAAAGTCCTTTAAGGACTCCGGCACTTCATTGATAACGATGTGGGCGTCCACCTTTAAGGCAAGGCACATTCTGTATATTCCCAGGGCGGAACCAAAGGCATCTATGTCCGCATGCTTGTGGCCCATTATGAGGACGGTTTTGGAATCCTCCATAAGTTTTCTTAAGGCATGGCCCACAACTCTGGATTTACCCTTGTTGCTCTTTTCCACCGACTGGGTTTTGCCTCCATAGTATTGGATTCTGCTGTCATTTTTTACTACCGCCTGGTCGCCGCCCCTTCCCAGGGCCAGGTCTAAAGCGGCAGCAGCAAAGCTGGCAGTTTCCGCCAGGTCTTTTCCGGAGACGCCAATTCCCATGCTTAGACTTAAGGGGAAGTCCACACTGGTTTCTAATGCCCTTACCTGATCCAGTAGTTCAAACTTACCGGCCATAAGGCCTTCCAAAAATCTTTGCTGAAAGTGTATTACGTATTGAGACTCTTTTATTTTATCAATGGATCCCTCAATGTCCTGGGCCCATTTTCTGATCATTTTATTTACGTCCGTTGTTACTGCCATTCCTGTTTCCGGAGATACGGCGTCATTGAACTGATCGTAATTGTCTATATTAATTCTGCAAACGCAGATTTTTTCATCCTCATATTTTTCCTTTAATTCTTCAAGGCCCGTTACGTCGTAGAAGTATAGGAGAACCACCTGGTCCTCTCCTTCCTCCATAACCTCTCCCGGAACAACCTTAAATTTCCGTTGGTTTCTTTCGATAATTCTTGGGATTATATCCTTGGTCTCCTGTGGATTTTCCCCGAAAAGCTCCTTGGCCTTAATTCCGGACATGGCAAAAATATCCGCGTCCTCCAGATCTCCATAGAGGAATACGTCTTCTATCTTTGCATTTGCCCCAACAATTTTTCCTGAAGAATTAACCACACAAATTGGTATGGGAATGTTTGAGGATATTAAATTTTCAATCTTTTCCCTATTCATAGCGTATCTTTAATTATATCACATATTCTGCCTTAGGAATCTTATTTTAGACTACGAAAAATATCTATCAGCCTGTTAAGCTCCTCTCGGCTGTAATATTCAAATTCCACCTTGCCCTTGGTTCCGTTGGTTTCTATGTTCACCTTGGTACCAAAGATGTCTTTTAACTCTTGCTCCACATACTGGATGTCTCTACTTTTTCTGGCCTTGGCTTTGGGAGCAGCCTTTTTTCCTTTTCCTGAAGCCAGTCGTTCCACATCTCTTACAGAAAGTCCACTTTTTACGATTCTCTTGGCCAGCTCCAGCCTTTTAGCCTCCCCATCTATGGAAAGCAGGGCCCTGGCGTGGCCCGGTGTCAGGTCTCCCTGGGCAATCATATCCTTTATTTCCTGAGAAAGATTAAGGAGCCTAAGGGAGTTGGTAATGTAAGGCCTTGATTTTCCAACACTTTTGGAGACTTCCTCCTGGGTTAGGCCGTAGGCCTTTATCATCTGCTCAAGACCTTCTGCCTCTTCAATGGGATCCAAGTCCTCTCTCTGCATATTCTCTATTATGGCAATTAACATATTTTCCCTGTCCGTAAATTCCCGAACAAGGCAGGGGACAGATTTTAGTCCCGCCTTTCTGGCGGCCCTATATCTTCTTTCTCCCGCTACTATTTCATAGCCTACCTTGGCAGGCCGTACTATAAGAGGCTGGATTATTCCATGCTCAACAATAGAATCCGCCAGGTCTTGAATCTTATCCTCATCAAAGTTTTTTCTCGGCTGATTGCTATTAGGCTTTATATCGTTAATGCCAATATATTTAACGTCATCTCCCGGGGCTGAAGCATCTGCACCCTTGGCGGAATTGGAATTATTTGGTAATGTACTTCTTCCAGTGCCTGTGCTTTCAAAAAGTGCCCCTAGGCCCATTCCCAGACCTCTTTCCTTAGGATTCTTTGCCATTACTCTCCCTCTCTCTCAAGAAATTCCTTTGCAAATTCCACATATGCCGATGCCCCCTTGGACTTGGGATCATATTGGATAATAGGCATTCCGTAGCTGGGAGCCTCAGCCAGTCTTACATTTCTGGGTATTATTGTTGAATAAACTTTGGCTCCAAAATATTTCTTTGCTTCCTGTACTACCTGAATGGACAGGTTGGTTCTTCCGTCAAACATGCTGAGAACAACTCCCTCTATTTCAAGGGCTGGATTCAGGTTTGCCCGAACCAGTTCTATGGTGTTCACCAGCTGGCTTACACCTTCCAGTGCATAGAACTCACACTGGATTGGTATAAGGACGCTTTCCACTGCAGTTAGTGAATTGATTGTAAGTAGACCAAGGGAAGGGGGACAATCAATGAAAATAAAATCGTAGATATCTCTTACCTTGTCGATGGCTCTTCTAAGTCTTTTTTCTCGCCCCTCTATGTGGACCAGCTCGATTTCTGCTCCTGCCAGATCAACGCTGGCCGGAATTATATCCAAGCCCTCCACCGGCGTTTTTAGGATCGCATCCTGGGTATTGAAATCATCATTAATCAGTAAATCATAGACGGTGTAATCCAAGGATTTTTTCTTGACCCCTATACCGCTGGTGGTATTCCCCTGGGGGTCAATGTCAAGAATGAGAACCTTCTTTCCTCTCATGGCCAGGCAGGCTCCCAGGTTAATGTTGGTAGTGGTTTTTCCTACGCCACCCTTTTGGTTAAATATTGCAATTGCTTTTCCCACTTTGTACCTCCGTCTGTTTTCATCACTATTTAAAGTGTCCTAAACATTATACCTCAGAGGGGTATCTTTTACCACTAATTATATAAAAATGTTTCACGTGAAACATACTCTTTGGGCGGTAAAAAAATATGGAATGTTTCACGTGAAACATTCCATATAGCTGCGACGCTATAAAAGTTTTTCTTTAGACCTAAAGGGGTTTTCTCTTGGGGTCTCCTGCTTTTCTCGGATATTTATTGGGCGTTTGTTTAACCTTAGAAATCACAACCAGCCTTTGATTTGTTATGGTTTCCTTAATATCTACAATTTCTCCCCCGAGAGTTTTGATGGCCTTTTCCGCCTTTTCAATCTCCTGATCGCTATCCATTCCCTTATATGCAATAAAGCTTCCTTTTATTTTAACGAAGGGGAGGCAGTATTCCGAAAGCACCGAAAGGTCTGCCACCGCTCTGGAAACACATAGATCGAAGGATTCTCTAAACTTAGGATCTTTTCCGCCATCTTCCGCTCTTACATGCAGAGTTCCGGCATTCTTAACTCCCAGCTTTAAAAGTATTTCATCAATAATTTTTAGACGCTTTTCCAAAGAGTCCAACAGAAGAAATTGTTTCTCGGGGCTTTTTATGGCCAAAGGAACTCCCGGAAATCCTCCTCCGGTTCCTATATCTATTACAGTGCCGGCCTCCTCATATTCCTTTAATCCTATAACCGAAAGGGAATCCACGTAGTGCTTTAGAATAAATTCCTGTCTCTCTTTGATGGCTGTCAGGTTAATGGACTGATTTTTTTCAAGGATTTCTTCCATATAAGAGGAAAGGAGTTTTTCCTCAGATTGGGAGCAGGGGATATTGAATTTTTCAAGGGTTTCTTTAATTGTCATTTCCCTTATTCCTTCTCATTTTTTCCAAGTGCACCAGTAGTACATTTATGTCAGCTGGTGATACCCCGGATATTCTGGAGGCCTGTCCCACTGATAAGGGTCTCATTTTATCCAGCTTCTGTGCCGCTTCTATTCTTAGACCTTCCATAGATAGATAGTCCAAGTTCTCGGGAAGAATTTGTCCTTCCTTTCTTTTAAACTTTTCTACCTGATCCTTTTGCTTGGCTATGTATCCGCTGTATTTTATTTCCACCGCCACCTGGGCCCTTGCGTGATGGGATAGGGTAGGGCGAAGGGGATCAACCTCTTCCAATATTTCATAGGTAAGCTCCGGCCTCTTAAGAAGCTCCTCCAAGGATATGCTTCTGTCCACGGGAGTGCTTCCCACCTTAAGAAGAAGGGGATTGATGTCCTCTGATTTTATAAGGGTTTCTTTTAGCCGAAGATGTTCCCTGGCCACTTCCTCTTTTTTCTTTATATATTTTTCGTATCTTTCTTTTGAAGCCAGCCCCAGGCTGTGAGACAGCTCTGTCAATCTGTCATCTGCGTTGTCCTGTCTTAAAAGCAGCCTATATTCCGCTCTGCTGGTCATTATTCTGTAAGGCTCATTGGTACCTTTAGTCACTAAATCGTCGATGAGAACGCCAATATAAGCCTCGTCTCTTCCCAAAACCACCGGTTCTTTTCCAGATATTTCCATTACGGCGTTAATTCCCGCCATTAATCCCTGGGCTGCCGCCTCCTCATATCCTGAGCTGCCGTTAAATTGTCCGGCGCAAAACAGCCCGGAAATAACTTTGCTCTCTAAAGAAGGCTTAAGGGTGAGGGGGTCGATGCAATCATATTCAATGGCATAGGCAGGCCTGGTAATGGTAATATTTTCCAACCCCTTTATGGTATGGTAAAAATCTCTTTGCACATCCTCCGGTAGACTGGAGCTCATACCCTGGATATACATTTCCTCAGTATCCAATCCCTCCGGCTCTATAAAAAGCTGATGTCTTTCTTTATCCTTAAATCTATTGACCTTGTCCTCAATGGAGGGGCAGTATCTGGGACCGATGCCCTCTATCTGTCCTCCAAAAAGAGCGGATCTATGGAAGTTGGCTCTTATTACATCATGGGTTTTTTCATTGGTATATGTAAGCCAGCAGGAAACCTGGTCTCTCTCTAATTTATCATTCATAAAGGAGAAGGGGACTATTTCTTCATCTCCCTTTTGTTCCGTCATCTGAGAATAATCAAAGGTTTGAGCCAGGGCTCTGGCAGGGGTTCCGGTTTTAAATCTTCTTAATTCAATACCGTAGCCCTTTAATTTTTCCGACAGCTCATTGGCAGGAGCCAGGCCGTTGGGGCCGCTTTCTGTAACGCTTTCACCGATAAAAATCTTTCCTCTTAAAAAGGTTCCCGTTGCTATAATTACCGCCTTAGCCTTATATATGCCGCCGGTTTTGGTAATTACACCGGTTACAATTTTTTCCGACTTACCGCTGGTTTCCTTAGATATTTCCTGAATCTCCAGATCCACAATCTCGTCCTGCTTCATGTCCAGATTGGGTTCCTTCTCTATGGTCTTCTTCATTTCCCTGTGATACCAGGCCTTGTCGGCTTGAGCTCTTAGGGAATGAACAGCAGGGCCCTTGGCGGTGTTTAACATTCTGCTTTGGATAAAGGTTTTGTCGATGTTGATTCCCATCTCTCCACCCAGGGCATCTATTTCTCTAACCAGGTGTCCCTTTCCCGTTCCGCCAATTGCAGGATTGCAAGGCATCATGGCAATGGCCTCCAGATTAATGGAGAACATAATGGTTTTCATTCCAAGGCGAGCGGAAGCCAGGGCCGCTTCACAGCCTGCGTGCCCTGCGCCGATAACAACCACATCATATTCTCCCATTAAATATCTGTCCATTTATTTACCTAAACAAAATCTACTAAAGATTTCCTGGATAATATCTCCCTGCACCGAGTCGCCGGTGATTAATCCCAAAGACTCGTAAGCAGATCTCACATCAATTTCCACAATCTCAAGAGGCGCAGAAATTCTCACTTGCGAAATGGCGTCTTCTATTGACTTCGCTGCATTTTCCAGCATGTCCTTATGCCTTACATTGGTGACCAAGGCCCCACCTTTATCGGACCTTCCTTTAAGATTGCCATATCCGGATAAATCAAAAATAGCTTTTTCAACATCCTTTACGCCTTGTCCCTCTGTAAGGGAAACTGTAACTACTTCAGCAAAGGTAGAATCTCCCTCTTTTCCTCCGGAGGTCCTAATCTTCTCCTTTTCTTCCTCTGTGATTTTGGCTTCCTTGTCCGCTTTGTTAAAGACCAAAATCGTTGACTGGGGATCGCATTCTGAAATTAAATCCCTTACCTCCTGATCAAAGTCTTCAGAAAGGTCTATCATCAGTATGGCTATGTCCGCATCCTCTAAGCTTCTCTTGGATCTTTCTATTCCGATTTTTTCTATCTCGTCGCTGGTGTCACGAATTCCCGCTGTATCCGTAAGAAGCACCGGAATCCCCCGAATGTTGGCAAATTCCTGAATGGTGTCTCTGGTGGTTCCGGGAATATCTGTAACTATTGCCCTGGATTCCTTTAGCAAAAGATTAAGAAGAGAGGACTTCCCTGCATTGGGTTTTCCTATTATGGCAACCTTAATACCTTCTCTTAGGATTTTACCTGTGGTTGCACTTTCAAGAAGCTCTTTTATTTCTCCTTTGATTTCCCCTAATCCCTCTTCTAATTTTTTATATGTTATTTCCTCTATGTCCTCGTCGGGATAATCAATATTAACATCCACATTTACAAGAACATCTATTAGTTTATTTCTTATGGAGGTTACTTCCTTGGAGAATTTCCCTTGAAGCTGATGGATGGCTGCCTCCAAGCTGGCCTCGGACTTGGAATTAATTACATCCAAAACCGCTTCAGCTTGAGCCAGGTCTATTCTTCCGTTTAAGAAAGCTCTCTTTGTAAATTCCCCGGGCTCTGCCATTCTGGCTCCCTGCTTAAGAACCAGACTCAGAGTTTTTGATAAGGAAATGCTTCCCCCGTGACAGTTTATTTCTGCCACATCTTCCTTGGTATATGTGCCGGGGGCCGGCATGTATACCGCCATTACCTCATCCACAACCTCCTTGGTTTCAGGGTCTTGGATGAATCCATAGCTAAGCTTTCTAGGAACAATTTTTTCAGCGGAAAAGAGAGCCTCCAGTATTTCCTTGGCCCTTTCTCCGCTTATTCTTATTATTCCTATGCCTCCTTCTCCCGGCGGCGTTGCTATGGCTGCAATGGTGTCTTCTATATTCTTCATGTTCCTTATCTTACTACAAAAAAGCTTTCGAGACTACCCGAAAGCTTTGATTTTCAAGTTATTTAGGCTCTATAATAACCCTTCTGGAAGGATCCTGGCCTTCGCTTCTTGTGACTATACGATTATCCTTTTGAAGGGTGGCATGGATTACCTTTCTCTCATAAGGATTCATAGGCTCCAGCTTGTAGCTGCGCTTGGATCTGGCCACCTTGTCCGCCAATCTAAGGGCTAATTTTTCCAGAGACTTTTCTCTCTTTGCTCTATAGTTCTCAGCGTCTACAACAACTCTTATATAGTCCTTGCCTTCTTTGTTTACCACAAGGCTTGTTAGATACTGAATGGCATCCAGGGTTGCACCTCTTTTACCGATGATGGTGCCGGAATCCTTTCCTTCTATAAAGAAGAATAAATCTTTGCCGTCGGTTTTTCCTGTTATGCTTATATCCAGGCCCATTTCCTTAGCCACATTTTTTAGGAAGCTTAGTCCTTCGTGGTCTTCCAGGGGCTGGAGGCTTTCTATATCCACCACCGGCATTATGGGTTCTTCAGGAAGAATTTCATCGTAATTTTTCTTCTCTTCTTTTTTCTTGTTTCCTCTTCCCTTTCCCCCTCTTCCTTCCTTGGAATCTCTTTTATTATCTTTGGCTATATTGCTATAGCTGTTTTTCTCTTCCTCGGTTACTTCTTCTTTTCTAATGGGTCCTCTCTGAGGTTTCTTTACCAGCTGCTCCTGTTCCTGAGGGGCTTCTTCTTTTACCTTCTTGCTAACCTTTACTCTTGCCAGCTTTGCTCCTATTCCAAAGAATCCTTTGGAGGGCTCTTCCAGAACCTCAACATCCACCTCGTCTCTGCCTACCTTAAGGGCTTCCAAAGCCAGGCTTACGGCAGTTTCAACATCGTTTCCCCATCTCTCAATGGAATCTAAAACCAGTTCCTCCGAGACCTTCCTCTGGGGCATTCTGTTTTGTCTTTTTTTCATTTTATTATTCCTTTAATTAGGGAGTACTCTACTTTTTCTTCTTTTCTTTTCTTGCCTTTGCTTCTTCTCTTTCCTTCTGTTCCTTTAGCTCTTTTCTAAGCTTATTAAAGCGCAGGTTAAAGAATATCTGTGCAAATTGGCTGATGAACCAATAGATTGCAATACCTGCAGGATAAGAATGAGCCAGCCACATAATCAGCAGCGGGAATACATACTTCATCATTCCCGTTGGATTTACTGAACTGGCGGCAGGTGTTGTCTGTGCCGTCAAAGCAAAGGAAATAAATGTTGCCACACCTGAAAGGATAGGCAAAATCCATGGATCCGGCTGGCACAAATCCTTAATCCAGAGGAAGGATTCGTGAACTGCAAATACCATGTTCTCATCTTGAATGTAATTCAAGGGGTATCTCAGAAGTACGAAAAGTCCGGAGATTACGATTAGCTGGATGAACATTGGTAGGCATCCGCTGGTTGGATTATATCCGCTCTCCTTCTGAAGTTCCGCCAACTTCTGATTCATCATCTCTCTGTCGTTGGCATATTTCTGTTGGATTTCCCTACTCTTCTGAGAGAAGTCCGCCATTCCCGATGTATCCTTGATTTGCTTTTTGTACAAGGGATACATGGCTATTCTTATTACCGCTGAGAGAATGACAATTGAAAGTCCATAGCTTCCTACTATGCCATATAGAAATTGCAATATGAAGCCAAAGGGCTTTGCCAAAAAACTCATCATATGTCAAAATCCTCCGTCACACTAACGGGTCATATCCACCGGGGTTTCCCGGATGACATCTAAGTATACGCTTGATTCCCAAAAAACTGCCCTTTATTACTCCGTATTTTCTTAGGGCTTGAATGAAGTAGGTGGAGCACGTCGGATAGAATCGACATGTATTAGGAAAGAGTGGAGAAATGAACTTTTGATAAAACCGTATCATTAAGATCATGATTCCGCTAATAAATTTGCTAATATATCTCATTTTAATTTATTTAATACCGACCTTTGTCAGTGCTGCGCTCATGGAGCGCTCTACCTCTTTTTGTTTCTTGTTTATAATAGTATTCCTTGCTATAAAAATGATATCCACTCCCTTTGGAATATCAGCAAGGGAAAGCCGATAGCTTTCCTTCATCAGGCGTCTTGCTTTGTTTCTTGCCACACTGTTTCCGACTTTTTTGCTGGCAAGAAATGCTGTTCTTGTGACCTCTAATCCGTTTGGTCTTACAAAGACCACAACATACCTGTCTGCTGCGGACTTACCTGACTTGTAAAGTTTATCAAAGTCCGCCTTTTTTCTTAGAACATTTTTCTTCAACATCAATTATGCGGAAAGTCTTTTTCTTCCCTTAAGTCTTCTTCTCTTAATGACATTTCTGCCACTCTTTGTTCTCATTCTTTTTCTGAAGCCATGTTCTTTCATTCTCTGCTTATTTTTGGGCTGGAAAGTTCTTTTCATGATTGATTTACCTCCTATCTTGTAAATTCTTTGGTGCAGTCTAAATTTCAACAGCACATACGCAGTTATTTTATTACATTTTACCCTTTTATGTCAACGATTTCGTTGAAAATTCCCCACTTTTTTCTCGATGTGGATAACTTTATCCTTATATGTGGATAACTCTTTGCATAACTTACAAAAATTTTCCTTATTTTTCCTCTTGCTTTAGGATAACTTCTTTTGTAAAATAGTTCTCACACACAAATAATAAGGAGTTATTTCTTTTGAGTAATATAAATCTTGATTGGGATCAGGTTTTAGCATATATCCTGCAAAAAGTTAACGGCCCAACCTACAATACTTTTATATCTCAGGTTAAATTAAGGGAATTATCCGAGAATCCGGCCATCGCATATTTGGAAGCTTCCAGAGATTTAGTGGTAAATGTGGTAAAACGCCGCTATTTTCACTTATTCGAAGAGGCTATTTCTTCTGTTCTTGGAAAAGACTATAAGGTTATTATCCACAATACCAACGAATACCGTGAAAAACCAACCATTACAAAGGATGACAATCCTCCGGTTTTCACCAAATTCGAGGATCCTTATTTTAGGGATATGAGAATGTTCGATCCCAGCCTAACCTTTGATAATTTTATTGTGGGAGATTGTAATAATATTGCAACTGCAGTATGTAAGGCTGTGGCAGACTCCCCATCAGATATTTACAACCCCTTATTTGTATACGGAAATTCCGGCCTTGGTAAAACCCATCTTCTCAATGCTGTGGGTATTCATCTTCTTGAAACCAATTCAAATATCAAGGTTTTATATGTATTGGCAGAAACCTTTGCCAATGATTTCATAACTTCATTAAACACAAAGAAAGTATATGAATTTAAAGAAAAATATAGAAGAGCCGATGTTCTTCTTATTGATGATATTCAATTTTTTGAGGATAAAATCAAGACTCAGGACGAATTTTTCTTCACTTTTGAGTCTTTGTTAAGGGATAATAAGCAAATAATCGTTTCCGGAGACAGATCTCCCAACGATCTTTCTTCCTTTGATGAAAGATTAAAATCCAGATTTTTAATGAATACAACCGTTGGTGTTTATGCACCTGATTATGAAATGAGAATGGCAATTCTACTTAAAAAAGCCCAGCTTTTGGATATTGAAGTAGATGAGTCAATGCAGGAGATAATTGAGTTTATTGCAGAGAAACATATAGATAATATACGTGTTTTAGAGGGATATTTAAATACAATTGTCAATATTTCCAGAGAAATAAGACAAAAACCCTCTCTACAACTGGCAAAAATGCTATTAAAGGACATTGCTAAAAGCGGAAGTAGTATAACACCTCAAAAAATCAAGTCTGCAGTAGCTGATTTCTATAATATTAAGATAACAGACCTGGATTCTTTATCCAGAAAAGCAGAGTTTGCCTACCCAAGACAAATAGCAATGTATTTATGCAGAAATATGACAGATTATTCATTACCAAGAATAGGAAGTATCTTTGGTAATAAACATTATTCCACAGTTAAGCATGCCTGTGATAAAATAGACGAGGAATTACAATACGACGAAGAACTAAAGGAAAGTATTGAGAAGATAAAAGAAAATATAAGTTTATTATAATTTCTCAGTTATTAACAGGATATTTTCACTTATAAAGGTATCAATTGTGGAAAACTTTCATTGAAATTTGAGTTATAACAAGAGTTATCCTAGTTATCCACAGGCTTTATTACAATTATTATTAAATATAATAAGATTAAAGAAGATGTCGGAGGAGTAAAGATGAAATTCATTTGTAATCAGCAAGATTTGGTAAAAAAATTAAATATTGTCTCTAGAGCAGTAAGTAGCAGAACTACCATTCCTACTCTAAAGGGAATCTTGATGGATATTAATGGAAATATATTAAAAATGACTTCTTCCGATATGGATATAACTATAGAGGTCCTTATGGAAATCGAAGGAAAGGAAGATGGATCTGTAGTTGTTCCTTTTAAGATTTTTAATGATCTTATTAGAAAGCTGCCAAATTCAGATATAGAAATATCTTCTTTAAATAACAACATAAATGTAAAATGCGGAACTTCAAATTCTTCAATTGTAGGAATGGACGGAAGCGAATTTCCTGTTATAAAAAGTGACGAAAATAATAAAGAAAAAATAGAGCTTGATAAAAACACAATTTCAAAAATGATAAAAAATACTTCCTTTGCTGCCAGTATAGATCAAACAAAGGGAGTTCTTTCCGGTGTGCTTCTTGAATTATCAAAGGAAGATATAAAGACAGTTGCTATAGATGGATTTAGAATGGCAATAAATAAAGCACCGGCAAAAAATGAAAAAGAAGAGAAATTTATTATTTCCGCTCGTCTTATTAATGAAGTGAATAAAATCTTTTCCGATGTGGATGAAGATGAAGTTGAAATAATTTACGACGATAAAAATGCACTTATAAAAATTGATGATGTAAAAATAGCATTGAGAATGATAGCAGGAGAATTTATAAAGTATCAGGATGTTATTCCAAAGGATTCTCCTATAAAGGTTGAAGTAAGAAAAGAAGAATTGATAAATGCCATTGAAAGAGCATCTATCATGACGGAAGGAAAAAATAATTTAATAAAAGTAAGTGTTAAGGATAATGTACTAACGGTAAGTTCAAATTCAGAAGAAGGCGGATCAATAGAAGATGTTTTAATTAGAAAAACCGGTGGTGATTTAAATATTGGTTTTAATGCAAGATATATGATTGATGTATTAAAAGTAATAGAAGATGAAGAGGTTACTCTCAATATGAATACACCAATAACACCATGTATAATAACACCGGTAAATAGTGATAATTACACATATTTGGTACTTCCTGTAAGGATCTAATGAAGATAAAAGAATTAGAAATTAAAAATTTTAGAAATTATAAAGAACAGAAATTAAGCTTCGATGAAGGTGTAAATCTTATCCTGGGAAACAATGCCCAGGGTAAGACAAATCTTATCGAAGCTCTTTATATTTCCTCCATGGGAAAATCCTTCAGAACAACAAACGATAGAGAATTAATTAACTTTGATGAAGAAAAGGCATTGATAAAAGTTAATGCAGAAAAAGATGAAATAGAAATTGAAATAGAAATAGAATTAGAAAAGAGAGGAAATACTTCCGTAAATAAAAAAATAAAAAAGGATAAGAAAAATTTAACAAGAACATCTGAATTAATAAAAAATATTATGATGGTTGTTTTTTCTCCTGAAGATTTAAAATTAGTAAAAGAAGAACCGGAAAAAAGAAGAAGATTTTTAGATAGAGAAATATGTCAGATATCACCATCTTACTATGAAGCTTTTTCAAATTACAGAAAGGCATTAAAACAACGCAACAATTATTTGAAAGAGTTTAATATTAATATTGACCTTCTGGATGTTTGGGATGAACAGATAATAAAGAATGGATCAAAGATGATATCCATAAGAAATGACTTTATAAAAAAATTAAGCAGAATTAGTAATGAGATACATAAGGGAATTACTAACCAGGAAGAAAAAATAGAAATAATTTATGAACCAAATGTCAAAGTAAGAGACAATAAAGAAGATCAGGAAGAAGAATTCCGAAATAAAATAAAAGAAAAAAGAGAAAAGGATATAGAAAATAGAAATACATCTGTTGGACCCCATAGAGATGATATTGGCTTTTATGTGAATAATATAGATATGAGAAGTTATGGATCTCAGGGACAACAAAGAACCACAGCCCTTTCTTTGAAATTGGCAGAATTGAATTTAATAAAAGAAGAAACGGGAGAGGATGCTATTCTTCTTTTAGATGATGTAATGAGCGAATTGGACGCAAAAAGGCAGGAATTTTTAATAAAAACCCTGCAAAATAACCAGTTATTTATTACCACAACGGATATTGACAAAAATGTCCTGGGTAAAATTGACAAAGCAACAATATATAGTGTTGAAGCAGGGAAAGTAAGGGTATAGGACTATAATCAAAAATTTAAACCGAAAAAATAAGGCAAAAAAATCGCCATAGAGCGATTTTTTATTTATTAATGGGGAAATTACCAAAAAAGTCAAAAAACTTGCTAAAACGAAAATTTTAATGTATAATGTGGGGGAACCCATATTATCACAAGATATTGTGAATATGGGAAAATTTATGATTGGAATATTTTTGATTTATAAAAAGGAAGTGGGTTTAGAATGAGCGCAGAAAAGAAAAACGCAGGTAATCAATATACTACTGCGCAGCTCCAGGTATTGGAAGGTCTGGAACCTGTTAGAAAAAGTCCCGGTATGTATATCGGTTCCACAGGTCCCAGTGGTCTTCATCACCTGGTGTACGAAGTAGTAGATAACAGCGTTGACGAAGCATTGGCAGGATTTTGTGACAAAATTGACGTCACAATAAACGTGGATGGGTCCATAACCGTTGAGGATAACGGCCGTGGAATGCCGGTAGATATCAATGAAGAATATGGTATGTCCGGCGTTGAAATTATTCACACCAAGCTTAATGCAGGGGGAAAATTTGGAGGTGGCGGATATAAGGTATCCGGCGGACTCCACGGTGTAGGTGCCTCCGTAGTAAACGCCCTTTCAGAGAAAATGGAAGTGGAAGTAAAGAGAAACGGAAACCTTTACCGTCAAATCTATGTTCGGGGAGAATCCCAGACACCATTGGAAATAGTGGGAGATGCCAAAGGCACAGGAACAAAGTCCACATTTTGGCCGGATCCGGACATCTTTGAAGATACAAATTATGACTACAATACTTTGATGCAGAGGCTTAGAGAAATGGCATTTCTCAACAGAGGCCTAAAAATAACCATCAAAGACGAAAGAGAAGGAAAAAAGAAAAAAGAAACCTTCTTCTTCGAAGGTGGTCTTAAGGAGTATGTTGCTTTCTTAAATAAAAACAAGGAACCTCTCCACAAGGATGTTATTCACTTTGAAGTAGCAAAGAAAAATAATATGGAAGTTGAAGTTGCCATGCAGTATACAGACGCATATAGCGAGCTGGTTCTTACTTATGCCAACAATATCAACACCATTGAAGGTGGTACCCACCTGGCAGGATTTAGATCTGCAATTACAAGATGTATAAACGATTATGCCAGAAAAAATAAATTCCTAAAGGATAAGGATGCAGCTCTTACCGGTGATGACGTAAGAGAAGGCCTTACCGGAATTGTTTCCGTTAAGCTGGAGAGACCACAGTTTGAATCTCAAACAAAGATAAAGCTTGGAACCAGTGAGGTTAGAGGCTTTGTGGAAACAGCAACCAACGACAACCTTACCGCATACCTGGAGGAGCATCCAAAGGAAGCAAAGGCAATTATTGATAAATGTCTCCAGGCCTCAAGAGCTAGAGAGGCAGCAAGGAAAGCCAGAGAAACCATAAGAAAAGAGACTTTGGTAAGCACCTCCCTTCCGGGAAAATTGGCAGATTGCTCCGAGAAGGATCCAGCCCTTTCGGAAATATTCATTGTAGAGGGTGACTCCGCCGGCGGATCCGCCAAACAGGGAAGAGACAGAACCCGTCAGGCTGTTCTTCCTTTGAGGGGAAAGATTCTAAACGTTGAAAAAGCAAGACTGGACAGAATTTTAAATTCCGATGAAATCAAGAACATGATAACAGCCTTTGGTTGCGGAGTGGGAGATCAGTTTGACGCAGACAAGCTTCGCTACCACAAGATTATAATCATGACAGATGCGGATGTGGACGGTGCCCATATTAGAACCCTTCTTCTCACCTTCTTCTTCCGTCACATGACTCCCCTTATTGAGGGAGGCTATGTCTATGCAGCAAAGCCGCCTCTATTTATGACCAAGCAGGGTAAGGATGTTTATTATACATATTCCGAGCCGGAACAGGACAAGTTAATGGAGGAGCTAAAGAAGAAGAACAGCAAAATAGATATTCAAAGGTACAAGGGTCTTGGAGAAATGGATTTCCATCAGCTTTGGGAAACCACCATGGATTACAACAACCGTACCTTAGTTCAGATTACCATTGAAGACGCAGCAAAGGCAGATGAAATCTTCAACATTCTTATGGGGGACAAGGTTCCACCTCGTAAGGCATTTATAGAAGAGCATGCCCTGGATGCAGAAATAGATATTTAAGAAAGGAGGGGCAAGTAAATGGCAGAGAAAAAAGACAAGAAGGAAAAGAATCTTGGCAAAACACTTATTGAAGATGCCAAGATGGAGCAACATGAAATATATGACGAAATGAAGAAATCCTACATAGATTACTCCATGAGCGTAATCGTAGGCCGTGCCCTTCCGGATGTAAAGGACGGACTGAAGCCGGTACATCGTCGTATTCTTTACGGAATGGGAAATCTGGGAGTTACTCCGGATAAGCCCCATAAAAAATCCGCCCGTATAGTGGGTGAAGTAATGGGTAAATACCATCCCCATGGTGATTCGTCTATTTACGATGCAATGGTGAGAATGGCCCAGGACTTCTCTATGAGATATATGCTGGTTGACGGCCATGGAAACTTCGGCTCCATAGACGGAGACGGAGCCGCCGCCCAAAGGTATACAGAAGCCAGAATGTCTCCCTTTGCTTTGGAGATGCTTAGAGACATCGACAAGGATACGGTAGACTTTAGAGACAACTTTGATGGTGAGGAGCAGGAGCCGGTGGTACTTCCTGCCAGATTCCCTCAGCTATTGGTTAACGGATCAAATGGTATAGCCGTTGGTATGGCTACATCCATACCACCTCACAACCTAACGGAGGTAATCGACGCCACAGTTCAGTTAATAGACGAGCCGGACAGCACCGTAGATGATTTGATGAAAATCGTTAAGGGTCCGGACTTCCCCACAGGAGCTCAGATTCTTGGCAAGGCTGGAATGAAGGAAGCCTACAAGACAGGCCAGGGAAAGATTAAGGTTCGTTCCGTATGCGAAATCGAAGAAACTAAGGGCGGAAAAACCCAGATAGTTATTACGGAAATTCCTTATATGGTAAACAAGGCCAGACTTATTGAGAAGATGGCCGAGCTGGTAAAGGAAAAGAAGGTTGATGGAGTATCGGCGATACGCGATGAGTCTAACAGAGAAGGCATTAGAATCGTTGTGGAACTTAAGAGAGATGCCAACCCTCAGATTACCTTAAACAGATTCTTTAAGCATACTCAGCTTCAGGACAGCGTCAGCATGATAATGCTGGCTTTGGTGGATGGACAGCCAAAGCTTTTAACCTTAAGAGACTTCCTAGTGGAATATCTTAAACACCAAAAGGATGTTGTTACAAGACGTACCCAGTACGATCTTAAAAAGGCAGAGGCCAGAGCCCATATATTGGAAGGCTTGCGCATAGCTCTGGATAATATCGATGCCATAATTAAAACCATTAGAGAATCCTATAATGACGCCAAAGAAAAGCTGATGAAAAAATTTGGTCTGACGGACATTCAGGCCCAGGCCATTTTGGAAATGCAGCTAAGAAGACTCCAAGGACTGGAAAGAGAAAAGATAGAGGCAGAATACGAAGAGCTAATGAAGAAAATTGCCTACTACAATTCTCTCCTTAACGACGAAAAGCTTCTAATGGGAGTTATTAAAGATGAGCTTCTTGAAATAAGAAACAAATACGGAGACAAGCGTCGTACCAAGGTTGTTAGAGACGAAGGCGAATTGGACGAGGAAGACCTGGTAGAAGAGGAAAAGGTGGCTATAACCTTAACCCATCTGGGGTATATAAAGAGAGTACCGGCAGATACGTACAAAGCACAGAAGAGAGGCGGAAAGGGAATTACAGGAATCACCACCAGAGAAAATGACTTTGTTAAGGACCTGGTAATGACATCCACCCACGACTACCTCATGTTCTTCACCAATACGGGAAAGGCGCATAAGCTTAAGGCTTATGAAGTTCCGGAAGCCAGCAGAACTGCCAGAGGTACTCCGGCCATTAACTTCCTTAATATGCTTCAGAGAGAAAGAATTACCGCCGTCATACCGGTTAAGGATTTCTCAGAAGACAGGTACTTAATTGCGGTAACCAAGCATGGACATATTAAAAAGACCTCTATGAATGAGTTTGATACCAAGCGCTCAACGGGACTCATCGCAATTAACCTACATGATGACGACGAGCTTATCGGAATCAAGGAAAGCACCGGAGAGAACAATATCATCATAGTAACCAAGAAGGGTAAGTGCATTAGCTTCTCTGAGAAGGATGTAAGACCCATGGGTAGAATTGCCGGCGGCGTAAGAGCCATTAAGTTGGAAAAGGATGATGAAGTTGTATCCATGGAACTGGTGGAACCAAAGCAGCAGCTTCTGGTTGTAACTGAAAACGGTTATGGAAAGAGAACTCCTGTTGAGGATTACAAAATCCAGGCAAGGGGAGGAAAGGGACTCCTTACCTACGACAAGGCCAAATTCAGCAAAACCGGAAACCTAATTGGTGCCATGGTTGTGGATGAAGAAGATGAAGTATTCTTAATTAACTCCGACGGAATAATCATCAGAATAAGAGCAAAAGAAGTATCCGTCTTGGGAAGAGCAACCCAGGGAGTTAAGATTATGAAGGTGGATGGTGAAACCAAAATCGTCGCCATGGCCAAGGCCATCAAAGAAGAAGACGAGGAGGATTCCCCCGCAGACAAAAACGACAAAGGTAAAGGAAAAAAGGATGAAGGCGAACAAATAACCATGTAGCCAAAAACCTTTATAATTCAAGTATGTCGTGTTAAAATAGACCTGTGCAGATTAGCTCTGTACAGGTCTTATTATTTCGGAGGAAAAAATGGACAATCTAAAATTCATCATCCCGGGGAAACCGGAGTACATGACCATGATCAGACTTGCCACAAGCTCACTGGCGGCCCAAGCCGGCTTTGATCTTGATGCAGCAGAAGACATTAAGATTGCAGTAGTGGAAGCCTGCAAAAATGTTTCCTGCCACGGAAGCGAAGGCTATAGCGATAAATATGAAATAGAATACGCTGTAGGCCAGGGAACATTTTGTGTAAAAATAATTGACGCCTGCGATAAGCATTCGCTGGAAAAAATAAGCCAGCAATGTCAAAACTGTCCCCAGGAAGGAGACATCGGAATGATACTTCTTCATTCTTTGATGAATACAGTTATGATAGGCAAGGATGAAGCGGGTCACAAGTATATTGAAATGGTAAAGAACGTATGACAGATAGGGAGATGTTCCAAGAATATAAGAACGATCCCACGGTAGAAAAAAGAAACGAAATTGTAGAGAAATATCTCTACATGGTGGACATCCTAATTAGAAAATATCTGGGCAAGGGTGTGGAATACGACGACCTGTATCAGGTTGGTGCCCTGGCCCTGGTATCGGCGGTGGAAAGATTTGACCCGGACAAAGGCTTCGAGTTCAGTACCTTTGCCACCCCCACAATATTAGGGGAAATAAAAAAGTATTTCCGCGACAAACAGTGGTCTCTAAAAGTACCCCGCAGATTAAAGGAAATAGCAACAAAGGTTCAAGAAACCAAAGAAGCCCTTTCCAACGAACTGCAGCGTCAACCCACTGTTGCAGAACTGGCAGAAGCCACAGAGCTTCCGGAGGATCAAATAATTGAGGCACTTGATAGTGCCCGAGCTTATGGTACCTATTCTTTGGATAGGACGTTTGATGATGCCGGCGAAGAAGGTGAAAATCCATATCTGGAGAAATACACAGGCTTCGATGAAATGGGCTACGACCGAGTGGAACTGGGAGAAATAATCGAAAAGGTAATGGCCACCTTTAACGACCAACAGAAATTCATCTTTAAAGAAAGATTTCTAAATAATAAATCACAATCCGTAATTGCAGAGGAACTGGGAGTTTCCCAGATGACGGTTTCTCGAGCGGAGAAACTCATGGTTAAGAAATTCAGGGACGAACTGAAAAAGGGGCAATAAGGAGAAACGAGATGAAGGTAGGATTTATCGGCTTCGGCCACATGGCAGGAGCCATATTCAAGGGTCTGGTTAATTCAGGATTTATTGAACCAAGAGAAGCCTGCGGCTGTGCTTCCGACTACGATAAATTGGTGGCAAGAACACCGGGAATTCATGTAATGAGAACCCCAAAGGAAGTGGCACAGGAGGCAGGAATTATTTTTGTCTGCGTCAAGCCGGGACAAGTGGAGGAAGTCATGGCACCGATCAAAGACGAATTGATTGGCTGCATTGTTATTTCTGTTGCCTTTGGTGTGGACTTTGATGAATACGAAAGAATTTTCTCCGGCCTAAGAAAAGAAGATGTTGCCGCCGGCATGGAGATTCCGGCATCAAGGATAAAACACATATCCATAATCCCCAACACTCCTTGCGAGGTTTGCCAAGGCATTACAATCTGCGAGGAGAAAAATAATTTAAGCGACCCGGAGTTGGAAATAGTCAAGAGCCTTCTTAAGAAAATCGGACGAGTAGAATTCCTACCAACAGAAAAAATGTGGTTGGCAGGAGAGTTAACAAGCTGCGGTCCTGCTTTTGCTGCCATGTTTATAGAGGCATTGGGAGATGCGGGAGTAAAGTATGGAATAGATAAAGACACAGCCTACCGCATAGTCTCCCAAATGGTGGCAGGAACAGGACAACTACAAATAGAAACAAGAAAAAATCCGGGCGAAATGGTAGATGAAGTCGCCACCCCCGGCGGAGTGACCATAAAGGGCGTAACAGCATTAAGAGAAGCCGACTTCCACCAGGTGGTGGGGAGGGCCATAGACGCCATAGAAGGAAAATAAAAAACAAAAGGAAAGCCAATGAAAAGAATCGGCACCACAGCAATATTATTAATAGTATGCATTGCCCTTCTTTCCTCTTGTTCAGCATTTTTTAATGGAGGAGAGAAGGAGAGAATCCCCACCATAGAAGAGGGGGTTCTTGCTGTTGGTATGGAAACCGGTTATGCGCCCATGGCTTATTACGACAGAGACAGAAAGCTGGTGGGCTTTGATGTGGAACTGGCGGCGGCGCTGGCAGAGGAAATGAATCTGGAGTTAAAGCTGGTGGATAAAATCTGGGATGAAATATTCTTCGACCTAAATGAAAACAAATATGACATTGTAATATCCGCAGTAAGCCGTACCGATGACAGAGAAGAGGCCTATGCCCTGTCATCTCCCTATCTAAACAATACCACCATAATAATTGCCCCCGTAGAAAAGGGCATAAATGACATTAGTCATCTGGAAAGAAAAAATGTTGGTGTTCAGATGAGCTCCGCCCAGGATGAAACCATGGGAAGGTTTGTGGCGGACCGGCTGGATATAAACTTAATTCAATATGAAAGAATAGATTCCGTTTTTAAGGCCCTAAAGGAGGGCGAGGTGGATGCAGTTTGCATAGATTCGATTGTAATGGCCTATTACCTGGGGGAAGATGCTTCCCAATACAAAACTATATGGGAGTCAGAAGAAAAGGAGCCCTGCTGCATAGTTTTTAACAAAGACAAGCCCCAACTTAAGGAGAAGGTAGAAGAAGCTTTGGCGTCCCTTAGAAGTAAAGGCGTGCTGTCTGATCTGGCGGTTAAATACTTTAAAACGGCAACCATCCTTGGATAGCATCAGACAATATTGAAATATAATATAGAGAAACAAAGGTATAATCAAAACGAAATAGGGAGGATGCCATGAAGGTAATTGCAATAAACGGAAGTCCGAGAAAGAACGGAAACACCCATCACGCAATAGAAATGGTTTTTGAACAGCTTAGAAAGGAAGGCATTGAGACCGAGGAAATTCAAATTGGAAACAAAGCCATCAGAAGCTGCATCGCCTGTGGCAAGTGCAGAGAAATCCCCGGAATGTGTCACGCCTTTAAGGATGATGGAGTAAACGAAGCTATAGAAAAGATGAAGGAAGCCGATGGAATAATTTTAGGCTCCCCGGTTCACTATTCAGGAATATCCGGCGCCATGAAATGCTTCTGCGATAGATTCTTCTACGCATCCAATGGTGCGCCGGAGGTTCTTCACCACAAGGTGGGAGCAGCCCTTACAGCAGTAAGAAGAAGCGGCGGTATTCCTGCCATGGACACTCTCTATAAATATCTTACCTACGAAGAAATGATGATTGCCACATCCAATTACTGGACGGTAATATATGGACTCCTTCCCGGAGAAACAGAGCAAGACCTGGAGGGTAAGGACATTATGGCGCAGCTGGGAAGAAATATGGTATGGCAACTTAAAATGAGAGAACAGGGATTAAAGGATGCGCCACCAAAGATAGAGAAAGCCAGAATGAATTTTATTAGATAGACAAAGGGACCGGAAAGAAAAGCAACAGAATTATGAAAATATTTGTATACAACATGAGGGAATTTGACGAGCTTCCCAGATTTGAAAAATACGCAAAAGAATATGGCATAGAATTTGACTATACTACGGAAGCCCCGTCTCCTGACAACTATCACCTGGCCAAGGGCTATGATGGCCTTTCTATAATCACAACCATTACACCGGCAGAAATGCTTGATGCCATGAAGGAAAACGGCATTAAGGTTATTTCCACCCGAACCATCGGATACGAACATATCGATTTAAACCACGCCAAGGAAATTGGCATGGGCATTTGTAATGTTACCTACGATCCTGCATCCGTGGCGGAATATACAATAATGATGATCCTCTTGGGTTGCAGAAAAATGCGCTACGTTATGGAGCGAGCCGAAGTGCAGGATTTTACCCTAAAGGGCAAGCTTGCTCGAGAATTAATTCACAGCACTGTTGGTGTAATCGGAACCGGCAGAATCGGATCCCATGTTATAAAAATACTTAAGGGTTTTGGGGCAAAAATACTTTGCTATGATATCTACCCCAGGGAAGATATTAAAGAAATGGCAGAGTATGTGGATTTGGAAACCCTGTACAAGGAAAGCGATATTATTACCCTTCATGCTCCTGCTACGGAGGATAACTACCATATGCTAAACAAGGATGCCTTCGAAAAAATGAAGGATGGAGTGATAATAGTTAATTGCGCACGAGGCCATTTAATAAACACCGGTGATATGATAGATTACCTAACCAACGGAAAAATAGGAATTGCGGCCTTGGATGTTTTAGAAAGAGAAGCGGGTCTATACTATAACGACCTATCGGGAAGAGTTATAGACAATCCGGAAATGGCAACACTAAAGAAAATGCAAAATGTAATCTTTGCTCCTCATATGGCATTCTATACAGAGGAGGCAGTATCCAATATGGTGGAGAACTCCATCAAAGGAATCAAAGCCTATCTTACCGGAGAAGATGATCCCTTTATAGTTAATAGATAAGAAAAAGGAGAAAGCCATGAGCATCATAAGAAGAAAAGAAGATAGAGAAAAGGTTCTGCTGGAAAGAAGATTCGACGGACCGGGAGTTGTAGACGTAACAAAGATAATACATAACGACCAGGAGCTTTACGGAAAGGGCCGACTCTTTAACGACAATATTTTAGAGAAGGATTGCGGCATCGGATTTCATATGCATAATGGCGACGGAGAAATCTACTACATAGTTTCCGGCGAAGCGGAATATGAAGACAACGATCATTCCATTACAACCCTTCATGCCGGTGATATTACCATCACCTATTCAGGAGAAGGTCACGGCATAACAAATGTAAAGGATGAACCTTGCAGGCTAATCGCCCTGATTCTCTACGATGAGAAATAAAAAAATGAAAAACATTAATGACATCACAATGGACCCATCGGACTTTGTAGTTCTTGGGGAATTCATTCCCGGCATAGTCCAAGAAATAAGATATTATTCCACATACAATTTTGTTGGAGACAGAATTGATGGATATGAGGAGCCCTGCGCCCTTCTAACAAAGGAGGCGGCGAGGGCTCTTAAGGCTGTGGCGAATGAAGTGAACGTTCAGGGCTATAGGCTTAAGGTTTTTGATGCTTATAGACCAGCGGTAGCTGTTAGACATTTCGTTCTCTGGGGCATAGAGGATCAAGACATAAGAATGAAGCCCTATTTTTATCCCACCCTGGAGAAGCAGGAGCTTTTTGCCAAGGGATATATTGCCAAGGAGTCCAGCCACAGCAGAGGAAGCGCCGTTGACCTTACTCTTTTGGATATGTCCACGGGAAAGGAACTGGACATGGGCGGCCCCTTTGATTTCTTCAGTGAGCTTTCACATCCGGACTATAAGGGCATAACAGAAGAGCAGTACAATAATCGCATGATTCTTAGAAATGTTATGCTAAGAAATGGCTTCAGCCCCATTGACTGCGAATGGTGGCATTTTGCTCTTGCAGATGAACCCTATCCTGACACCTATTTTGAATTCCCAGTTTCATCAGAATACCTTAGAAGATAAGATTACGACCGCTTACTGCAAAGTGTAGTTTTGTGCTGTATTTTGTTGAAAAGTGTAGTTTTTGATGCTATAATTTTATTGAAAAGTGTAGTTTTTGGCGCCGGGAGTTAGTTATGTTGTACAGAAAAATCGCTGAAACCATTGAAAAACACTTACTTTCACAATCGGATAAGATAATGGTGATTCAAGGGGCCAGACAGGTGGGAAAAAGCTTTATTATTCGAGAGGTTGGAAGCAAGCTATTTAAAAATTTTATAGAGGTTAATTTCGTCAGGGACAATGAGGGTCCTAGGCTCTTTAAGGATATTCGTACAGTTGAGGATTTCTATTTTCAACTTAGTACAAGCCTGGGAGACAAAATGGGATCTCGGGAGGATACTTTGATTTTTTTGGATGAAATCCAGGAGTATCCCCAGTATTTAACTATGCTTAAATTCTTTAGAGAGGATAAAAAATACACCTTCATTGCAAGCGGTTCCCTCCTTGGCATAGCTCTTAGGAATACGGTATCAATTCCCGTTGGCAGCATTACTGTTAAGAATATGTATCCCTTGGATTTCCAGGAGTTTTTGATAGCAAATGGCTTTGCTGTATCTGCAATTGACACCATCAAAGAAAGATATAATAACCAGGAAAGCCTAGATGAAAAAACCCATAATCAAATCATGGATCTATTTAGAAAGTATCTCCTGGTAGGAGGGCTTCCTGATGCTGTAAATGAATTCGTACAAAATAGAAATCTGACAAGGATTAGGGAGATCCAGTGGGATATAAGAAACATGTATGTGGAGGACGCCTCCAAATATGAAAAAGCCTCATCAAAAAAACTCCTCATAAGAAAGATTTACGGTATGCTTCCTTCCTTTATGGAAAACAAGAAAAAGAGACTTGTGTTAAAGGATATTGAAGGCAAGAAGGGAGCCAGGGCGTCATCCTATAGTGACGAATTTGAATACCTTACCACATCGGGTATTGCCCTTGGAATAAACGCCATCTCAAATCCCGTTTTTCCTCTGGGGGAATCGGAAAAAAAGAACCTAACCAAACTCTATATGAATGACGTTGGATTACTGACGGGCGTACTTTTTCACAACAATATATCCGCAGTTATGGAAGACGAGAAGAGCATCAATCTTGGCGGGGTATACGAAACCGTTGTGGCCCAAGAGCTAACAGCCCACTGTGATTCTGTCTACTATTATGACAACAGACAAAAAGGGGAAGTGGATTTTATAATAAATGATTATCAGACTTTATCCACTCTTCCAATAGAAGTTAAATCCGGTCGGGACTACTCTGTACACAGCGCATTAAACAAATTTGTAAATAACAAAGACTACGGAATAAAGCGTGGCATAGTATTATCAAATAAACGGGAAGTAACCCAAAAGGAAGGAATCCTCTACCTTCCAATTTACTATTCTATGTTTATATATTCGGATAAAAATGAGGAAGATATTTTGATTTAGCTAGTCTCAAAGGGATTTAAGAAATTCATTGATTCAAAATAAATTGAGATATAAGATATATAAAGTGAAAGAAAATTAACAAGGAGGAACAATTATGGGATGCACAACTGTATTGGTAGGAAAGAAGGCAAGTAACGACGGATCAACCATGATTGCAAGAACCGATGATGGTCATTTTGATGTTAAGAAAATGGTGGTGGTAGATCCTGCTAAGCAACCCAGAAAATATAAAAGTGTAATTGGGCATCTGGAAATAGATTTGCCAAACAACCCTATGAGATATACATCCTGCCCCAGCGTGGATTTAAAGGACGGAATATGGGCGGCAACAGGTATAAACGAAGCCAATGTGGGAATGACTGCAACAGAAACCATTACAACCAATCCAAGAGTATTGGCTGCTGATCCTCTGGTGGTATATAAAAAGGCAAAGAAACGAGGAGAAAAAGATATTCCGGGAGGCATCGGAGAAGAAGATATTTTACTGCTGGTTTTACCATATATCAAATCCGCCAGAGAAGGAGTTCTTCGTCTGGGAAAACTTTTGGAGAAATACGGAACCTATGAAAGCAACGGCATTGCCTTTAACGATAAGGACGAAGCCTGGTGGATGGAAACCATCGGAGGGCATCACTGGATAGCCAGAAGAGTAAAGGATGAGGAAGTGGTTATTATGCCAAACCAGTTCGGCCTGGACCAGTTCGACCTAAAGGATGCCTTTGGAAAACAAAAGGAAAATCTTTGCTCCAAGGATTTGAGAGAATTCATAGAAGAAAATTTCCTGGACCTTACCCAGAATCAGGAAACCAAGGGAAGAGCAAGGACAGAAACCTTCAATCCAAGAAGCGCCTTTGGTTCCAATTCATCCCACGACCATGTGTACAACACTCCCAGAGCTTGGTATATGGGAAGAACCCTTTGTCCCACCACCTATAAATGGGACGGAGATGATGCGGACTTTACTCCCGTAAGCGACGATATTCCTTGGAGCTTTGTGCCGGAAAAGAAACTGGCGGCAGAGGATGTGGCGGAACTTCTTTCCTCTCATTACGAGAATACTCCCTATGATCCCTTTGCTAAATATGCAGAGAAGCCGGGAATCTATAGACCCATCGGAATCAGCAGAACCGGCGTTACATCAATTTGTCAAATAAGAGGATATATGCCCAAGGAACTTCAGGCAGTGGAGTGGATTTGCTTTGCATCAACTACCTATGGGGCCTTTGTTCCTCTCTATACCAACGTTGAGAAAATGCCTAAGTATTTCTCCCAAGTTACCATGGATACCAGCACAGAAAACCTCTACTGGTCCAGCCGCCTAATCGGTGCTTTGACAGATGCCAATTATGGTGGTGCCATTATGGAGATTGATCGCTATAAAAATGCGGTGGCCTCCAAGGGAAGAGGTATCATAAGAGAGTACGACGAGAAAATGAAAAAATCCAAGAAGTACAATCTCTATGAAGAAGCAAACGAAAAAATTGCAGAGATGATAAAAGAAGAAACAACCAAATGCCTTAACAAGGTTCTTGACGTGGCCAGCAAAGCCATGAAGAACGGTTACAGCAGATCGGACAATTAATTAACCGAAAGAAGAGCCCGCGGCAGGGGCCGAATAACTAACAGATGGACGACAAGAAGCAATTAAAGGGAGTCATAATTACACTGATTGCAGGTACCTTGTGGGGATTCTCAGGTACCTGCGCTCAGTTTTTATTTGAGGACTTTGGAATTACTCCCCTCTACCTAACCAATGTAAGGATGCAGGTCACCGGAATTATTCTGGTGGTTTTCTCTTTGATTAAATTCCGAGACAAGGTAGCTGAGCTTTTTAAAAACAAGGGAGACCTTCTGCGTCTAGCGATCTTTGCTATTCTAGGAATTTTATTTAATCAGCTGTCTTATTTGGAAACCATTTCATATACCAATTCCGGAACCGCCACAATTATTCAGTACATAGGGCCGGTGCTAATTATGATTATCAGCTGCTTTATAGACAGAAGGCTGCCCACCAAAATTGAAGTGGTAGCGGTCGTCCTTGTTATTGTGGGAACCTGGCTTATTGCCACTCACGGAGACTTTGGTTCTCTATACATTACCCCCAAGGGTTTGGTGTGGGGACTGCTCTCTGCTTTGGCAGTGGTATTTTACACCATGATCCCCATCCCCTTAATTGATAAATATGGAAGCATTCCGGTGACGGGCTTTGGTATGCTAATCGGCGGAACAGCCCTTACTGTAGGAAACAGATTCCAAGGAGGCCCGGAAAGTTATAACGCCAGATATTTAATATACCTTGCCATTATAATTATTCTGGGTACGGTGGTGGCCTATACCGGATACCTGGTGGGAGTTAAATATTGCGGAGCTGTAAAGGCCAGCATGATTGCAAGTATAGAGCCGGTATCCGCCACGGTGTTTATGGTGGTATGGCTGGGGGAAAGATTCTTTGCCATAGATTTTGTAGGATTCCTTTGCATATTTTTAACGGTATTCCTTTTGGCAAGGAAGGAGCAAAGAGAAGAGGAAACACTCGAATAACGTTTAATAATTATAATATCAAACATGGATTATTTATATCATTACACCTCAATTGAAGATCTGGCTTTGATACTAAAGTATCGAGCCATAAAGCTAAACTCCCTTACTCAGATGGACGACCTTCAGGAAAACATGACGGCGGACGTAAAGGACATTGGAAGATTTGTCTTCATTAGCGCCTGGACATCAGAAGAGGCGGAAAGCATTCCCATGTGGATGATGTATTCCGAACCGGAGGCGGGAGTAAGAATAAAGCTTAAGAAGAATCCCTTTGTTTTTCACAACACCAGACTAAGAGACCTGGCCAATGTGCCGGGGCTTAAGCTGCCGGAGGATGCAGACATGAATCAGGTGCTTCCCACGTTTTTGGATTTGGCCTGGCTCATGAAGCACAAATGTTATTCCTTCCAGGCTTTGGATGGAGACATTCTTGAAGAAATAATTTACACCGACGACACATCAAAGCTGGAACCAAAGATTTCAGTTATGTTCGGAGACAGAAGAACCATAAGAATGGGACCGGTGGGCAAATATAAAAGTACCTACTGGGCCTTTCAAAAGGAATACAGATATATAATGAACTTTATGTCAATGGACTTCAGTGTGGGAGAAACAGAGATTAATAAAATCTTTGACGAAAATGTAAATCGTATGCTGGAAGGACATCAGGAACCTCCCTTTAAGCACTTTTATCTGGACATTGAAAAATCTGCTTTTGAAGAAATGGAAATTCTCTTAAGTCCTCAGCTAACACTGGGAAACAGATTACTGCTGGAATCTATTGTGGAAAAATACAATCCCAAGGCGAAGCTGTCGGAAAGTGCCCTTCTGGGAAAAATCTAATGGGGCAAAGCAGAACGAATTATATCGGCAACCTTATCAGGAAGAGCTTTTTGCTCTTCTTTTGTTAGGTTGGAAGTTTCTATGGGAGGATGAATTATAACGGTGGCAGTTTGTCCCGGTGTCATCCTTTCGTTTTCTTCAAACATCTTATAGGTTCCGTCAATGGTTACGGGAACAATGGGAACCTTAGCCTTTGTTGCCAGCTTAAAGCTTCCGGGCTTAAATTCACCCATTTCCGGGCCCCAGCTTCTGCGCCCCTCAGGAAAAATCATTAGGGAGAATCCATCCTTAATATATTCTGCTCCTGTATTAATTACCCTTAAGGATTCTCTGGTATCCCCCCTCTGGGTAGGAATAAAGAGACCACGGATTCTTAATACCCAGGCGCTTAATAAGGGAACAGGCTTGAATTCT
The DNA here is from genome assembly GCA_017941085.1 of Bacillota bacterium. Taxonomy (GTDB): domain Bacteria; phylum Bacillota; class Clostridia; order Peptostreptococcales; family Anaerovoracaceae; genus Eubacterium_B. Next base: position 94,455 of record JAGAXF010000002.1, on the reverse strand, counting down.
TCTTTGGCAATGAAGCCAAGCTGCTTTCCTTCCACTGCCTTAAGCATGGCCATAACGTCGCAGTAGGCCTGGTGGTTGGCAATAAAAACACAAGGACCCTCCGGAATATTTTCTCTTCCGGAAATATCAAAGTGCATATCAAAGTCCTTCATCAGGCCGTTTATCCAAGTGCTGCAGGCTTCTGCAATCTGCCTGCGTTCCTCTTCAAAATCTCCTGCTTCTTTGGCTCTTTCTATTGGTTTAATGTACTTCCTCACGCGGGTAATGGAATGGACTAGCTTAATGAACCCGCCTATATTTCCCCATATCTTCATAGACAGTATTTTATCACTAACCTATGGCTTTTGCCACAATAAAGGTGATATAATTAATTAAGTAAAACTAATAAGGATATATAAATAAGGGGATATAACAAATCCGACAACTGTAAATAAGGCTGTATAATCAAACCGACAAAAATAAGATGTTTAAAAGGAATCATTTCCGGGAAAGAATGAAGTGTTGGAAATGATAACGATTATCAGTTATTTTAGAATCTATGAAGGTTAAGTAAACTGAAGTAGGAGGACGCAAAATGAAAAAGTACGAATGTGGCGCATGTGGATACGTTTATGATCCTGAAAAGGGTGATCCGGATAACGGAATTAAGCCGGGAACAGCCTTTGAAGACCTTCCGGAAGATTGGGAATGCCCAGTTTGCGGAATGGGTAAGGACGTATTCGAAGAAAAAGAATAATTAATATTGTTGAAAGTGTTTATGTAATGTAAAGCCCCTAGGTTTAGCTTATGCCTAGGGGCTTTTATATATACCGTGCACACTATGCCTGCCAGAGTAATTGACATCCCGGGCTTAAGCCATGCCCAGAGAGCCTTGAAAATACCGGGTTAGAAAAATTTGTGTCTAAAAACGAAAAAATTTTCAAAATCTTCACAAAAGACATAAAAATGGTGGTATAATACTCTTATTATCAAGGAGAAGATGTGTTTGGGATTTGTTTCTACCCATAAGCAGTCCAAATATATAAATAAGTCCTAAATTAATCCATAAGATTCTATCAGGAACTTTCCCAAACATTATCCTTGGCTTTAATAGCAGCCCTATGGCTGCATTTTTATTTTTTGATAACCATGCCAAAGGCTATTTGCCGGCAAAATTTACATGTCAAGGTTTCCGAACTCCTGGGCTTTGTCCAGTCGAAGGTTTCTAAAATAAAGAATCATATCCAGAGTAATCAGGGCCATGTTTATTAAATAGAAAACAAAGGCCATATAAAACAAAGTTCCTGAGGCCGTTCCCTGATTGATTTGAATTATTTTTCTGGTTATGCCAAAGACATAGCCAATCCAGATAAGAACCTCAAACATAAGGCTCTTACCTTTTGTTGTTCTGGAAATATAGGATTTTCTAACAGAAATTGGCCAGGAGAGACCAAAGCATAGAATCATTAGAGCTTCAAGTAAATCTGTCATTTCTTGTTCTACCTTTCTCTAGATAATGGTTATTTTGAATTGCAAACCCCAAGGTGCTATTGGCAAAGGACAAACCGCCAAAGGCACATTAATTCCAAAGTTTCTCGGGGTAAAGTCCCTTGTCCTTCATGGAACGAAGGGCGTTCATTACCCCTTCCTTGTCCTCCTTATAAGTTACACCATACCACTGATCCGAAGAGGCAAGAACCTTTACATCGGCTTGGCAAGCTTTGAGGAGTTTATCCACAGCTCCGGGAAGATAGTATTCTCCCTTTAAGGGATTGCTGGCCAAAATATCAGAAAGAGCTTCAGGAAAATCTCTTCTAAGATGATCCATCATGGAACGGCTAAATCCCCAGAAATTCATGGACACAGTGGTGTCGCCGGGAAGAGGGATCCAGGTTTTTTCGTCCTCGGTAAAGCAAATTCCTTCTCCTTCTCGCCTTTCAATTTGAGTACGTTCAACAATATCCTCCAGGAAGCCCTCCGGGGAAAGGGTACACACGCCTCGCGCCACGTGACCTGTCTCCGACAAGGTTTTTTCCAACTGGTATCCCACCATGGCAAAGTGATACTTATCTCCCGAGGAATCCGGACTTTGGTCATTTAATCCCTCCAGAAAATCATACATGTGCTGGAAGGCAGCCGCGCCGTAAAAATCATCGGCATTAATAACCGCAAAAGGTCCTCGCACCAAATCTCTGGCAGAAAGAACCGCATGACCGGTGCCCCAAGGCTTTTGGCGGCCTGCTTCTATGGCCTCGTCCACCTTGTGGATATCCTCCTTCTGGATTCCGGGAAGATCCTTAATATCCTGATAAGCATACTGAATGTTCAGCCGCTTACCTGCGCCGCCATCTATCAAAGAGCGAAAATCTTCCTCGTTTTCTTTTTTTATAATAAAGATTACATCTTGAAATCCTGCCAACATGGCATCATAAAGTGAAAAATCAAGAATAATCTCTCCTTGGTCTGTAATGGGGTCGATTTGCTTAAGGCCACCATAACGACTACCCATACCTGCAGCCATAATTATCAAAGTTGGATTACTGGACATAATTTCCCTCCTATCAGTAAATTAACCTTAATTAGAATACAACAGAATTAAAAAGGGAGCAAACCAAAAATGCATTTCCGATGGGTGAAAACAAGATATGGTATGGGAGGGGTAAGGGAAATAGAAGGACTTGTTAATGGGGAAATACAGCTTATATATATGTAAGAAATGGGGAATTTATGGGGAAGTACAAATGCGAAAAAATGTTAAAAAATCAATGGGAAAAGCCAAAAAAGTCCTTGCATTTGCAAAAGTTTTAAGGCATAATAGTGAAGCACGCAAAAGACGTGTGAAATCTCTGCGCTATATGAGAGTAGCGCCATTAAGACCATAGGGAGGTGAAAATATGATTAACTACGAAGTCTTATTCGTCATCGATCCAACATTGGAAGATGAAAAGAAGGATGCCGCTGTTGAGAGAGTCAAAGAGGTAATTACTTCTGAAGGCGGAGAAGTAGGCGAAGTAGATGTATGGGGTCTTCGTAAATTGGCTTATCCAATTCAGAAGAAGTCCGAAGGCTACTACGCATTGATTAACTTCAGTGCAGAACCTACACTTCCGGCAGAGCTGGACAGAAGACTTAAGATCTCTGATGATTTCATCAGGCACATCATTGTTAGCAAAGATGCATAAGACTTTAGCTACTAAATAGAAAGAGGTGCAAGAATGAATAGTGTAATACTTACAGGAAGACTTACAAGAGATCCGGAACTTAGATATACATCTGGTAGCCAAATGGCCGTTGCAAAATTCAGCATCGCTGTTGACAGACCTGTAAGGGCCGGAAAAGAGAGAGAAGCAGATTTCCCAAGAATCACAGTATTCGGCAAGCAGGCAGAGAACTGCGAAAGGTACCTCGCTAAAGGAAGAATGGTAGGAATCCAGGGAAGACTCCAAACCGGGTCTTATCAGGATAAGGACGGCAAGACCGTCTATACTACCGATGTAATTGCTGACAGAGTAGAATTCCTGGAGTGGGGAGATCGTAAAGAAGGATCCACAGGAGCATCAGGAGCAAGCCAGAATTATGGAGCTCCTCAGGCCAGCCAGGACGCATCCTCATCCTTTGATGGAGACGATGGTGGATTCGAAGCTGAAATGCCGGATTCATTCCAGACCATTGACGAGGATGTCCCATTCTAAATATTGGTTCGCCGGGGCCTAGGTTCCGGGGACTCAGGAAAGGAGACATAGCATGGCAGAGAAAAGAAGAAACAGCGGCGGCATCAGAAGAAAGAAAGTATGCCAGTTCTGCGCTGATAAAAACGAAGTCATCGACTATAAGGATACAGAAAAGCTTAGAAAGTTCATTACCGAGAGAGGTAAGATTCTTCCAAGAAGAGTTACAGGAACTTGTGCAATCCATCAGCGTGACATTACAACTGCTGTGAAGAGAGCCAGAATCGTGGCACTGCTTCCATATGTAGCAGACTAATTAGGAACAAGCCCCCGGACAAAGCAATGCCGGGGGTTGAGTTTTATTATACCCGGCAAGAGGTATTAGTTAATGAAAGGAAAAGAGTTAAAACATCATTATATAGAGGGATCCTACGGAGGAAACCAGGAGTGGTTTACGGGTCCTATGATGAAATTGGGAGGCTGTGGGGCGGAAACCGCCTGCGAATGCTCCATTTACTTTTCCAATGAATTCGGTAAGGACCTTTATCCCTTTGATATTAAAAACCTTACCGTTGATGATTACAAGAAATTCGGAGCAAAGATGAAACCTTATCTTTCTCCCCGAATGACGGGAATAGATAGACTAGATATATTTATAGACGGATATTTATCGTACTTACACGATGTTGGTGAATACGGTATAGAAATGAGGGAATTCTCCGGAGATGAACCGGTATCAAAGGCGGAGGAAATCATTGTTTCCCAGATTGACAAGGGCTATCCTATTCCAATGCTTATGCTAAATCATAGGGATAAGCGTTTTAAAGACTACGACTGGCATTGGTTCATAGTAAATGGTTATACCTATGACAGAAAAGCTCCGGCCCCGGGACCATGGCCGGGGGCAGGCTGTGAAGCCAGTAATTCTGTATCTCCCACAGGTGATGAACGATTTTATATAAAGACTGCAACCTACAGCGAGTGGGATTGGTTTGATCTAAAGGAGTTTTGGGATACCGGCTTTGACAGAAAGGGTGGACTAGTACTCTTTGATTTGAAATAATATAATCAAAACAAAGGGCGAGGAGTATAAAAATGAAATATATAAAAGAAGGAAAAGAAAGAAAAACCACCATTAATAAAGAGGTAAGAAATGCTGTTTCATCCATGATAGACGATGTAATCGAAAGAGGAGATGAGGCGGTAATTGAATATAGTGAAAAATTTGATGGATCCACCAGAAGAGCTCAGGGCATGGGGCTTAGAGTAGGTCCGGAGGAAATCGCCGCCGCTTATGAAGAGGTGGGCAAGGAGCTTCTTAAGGATATGGCGCAGGCTGCCATGAACATACTGGCCTTTGCTGAAGCCCAAAAGATGAGCCTCCAGGAGGTGCATGATTTCAGTCCAAGAGAAGGAGTATTCCTTGGACATCGCATAATACCGATTGATTCTTGCATGTGTTACGTGCCAGGGGGAAATTATCCTCTGTATTCCACAGCGCTTATGCTGATTATTCCAGCCAAAGAAGCAGGGGTAAAAAGAGTAATAGCCTGTTCTCCGGTGGAAAAGGGAAGTGGCAGAATCAATGCCAAAACATTGGTGGCCATGGACATTGCAGGTGTAGATGAAATATATGCTGTTGGAGGAACCCAGGCCATTGCTGCCGGTGCCTATGGAACAGAATCAATTAAAGCCGTTGACCTTATAGTAGGTCCCGGCAACCAGTATGTGGCGGAGGCCAAGCGCCAATGCTATGGTCAGGTGGGCATTGACTTTGTGGCAGGCCCCAGCGAAGTTCTGATTATTTCCGATGGCACAGGAGATCCAGAGGTAGTGGCTGCAGATCTTCTAGCCCAGGCCGAGCATGATGTAAATGCCAAATCTGTTTTAATTGTGGTGGATGAGGAAATGAGCCAAGGCTCCACCAAAGGAAGCGACTTTGCAGAGTCTGTTATTAAGGCGGTGCATAAGGAACTAGATGACCTGCCCACAAGGGAAATTGCCAAGGTTTCCTGGGAGAATAATGGGGAGGTAATGATAGCATCCTCCTATGATGAAGCAATAAACTATGCCAATGAAATGGCCCCGGAGCATCTGGAGCTAAACACCAAAGAAGCAAAGGAAGAGGATATAGAAAAGGTTGGCCTGTCGGGAGAACCTTTAAAAGAAGTTTCAGCCATGGACATTGAATATATGATTAAAAATCTTACCAACTATGGCTCTCTGTTTATGGGTCAGAACACGGCAGAAGTCTTTGGGGATTATGCCTCAGGAACCAACCACACCCTGCCAACGGTAAGAGCCTCCAGATATACCGGAGGTCTTTGGGTAGGAACCTTCCTAAAGACAGCCACCTATCAGTATATGACGGAAAAAGGCAGCAAAGAAATCTCTCCCATAGTAAGACGTTTGGCAGAGGGTGAGGGCCTTATGGCCCACGCCATTTCAGCAAAGTGCCGAGAGTAGTTTTAATAAAAAGAAAATATAGAAACAAAAAACCAAAAGCCTCGGAGATAATCCGAGGCTTTTGGCGAAAGTGTGTGTATTCAATAAAAGAAGGAAAGTTTGTATAAAACAAACTTTATTGAACACATACATACTACACTAAAAAGCAAAGGGGTTTGTGAAGATTTGGTGAAAATTATTCATCGTTTCTTCACAAATTCCTTTGCTAATATACTTTCTTACTTAATATATACCTTGGGCAATCTTTGACCAAAGGCACAGCAGATTTCGTAGCTGATGGTTCCTGTGGCCTCTGCAATATCCTCTGCAGATATGGTATTCACACCGTCGGAACCCATTACTATAACCTCATCCCCAACCCTTACATTAGGAACATTGGTTACATCCACCATACATTGATCCATGCAGATATTACCTGCCACAGGACAAACTATTCCGTTAACAATTACCTTGGCATTGGGTGAATAGGGTCTGGGATAACCATCGGCATAACCCAAGGCCAAAGTTGCAATACGAGAAGGCTTTGTGGCAATAAACTTTCTGCCATAACCACAGGAGAAGCCTATGGGAACATCCTTCAGGTGAACGATGTTAGCCTTTACAGACATAACCTGCTGAATCTTAAGAAGGGAACGATCCACTTCGTTGGAAGGATAGCATCCGTAGAGAATGATCCCCGGTCTAACAGCATCAAAGTGAACAGTAGGAAGCTCCATAATAGAAGCGCTGTTGGCCAGGGTTCTCATGGGAACATCAATTCCCCCATCCACCATAGCCTGATAGAAAGCATTAAACTTTGCTTCCTGCTGAGTTGAAAACCCCTTGTCATAAGCATCGGCAGTGGCCATATGAGAGAAAAGCCCTTTAATCTTAAGGTGGGGAAGCTGAGAAATTTTTCTAATGTCAGGAATGGCGTGCTCCACATCATCGGCAAGATATCCGATTCTGCCCATTCCTGTATCAACGGCAATAAGAGCCTCCAGAGTTTTACCCTTGGTTTGAGCGGCGTCGCTTATAACCTTTGCGTTGGAAGAGCTGCAGACCACGGGAGTAATATCGTAGTCCACCAAAACATCAGCATACATATCCGGAGTAAGACCCAAAATAATAATTTCTTCCTTTGCTCCTGCTTCCCTTAGCTGAATTGCTTCCTTTAGGGTGGCAATGGCAAAGGTCTTAACTCCGTTGTTTCTCAAAACCTCTGCGCATTTAACAGCGCCATGACCGTAGGCATCTGCCTTAATTACGCCGATAACTTCCGCCGGATTTGCCTTTCCTATAATATTCTTGATATTCTGATCCAGCTTTCTTAAATCGATTTCCACCCAAGCGGGTCTAAGTGCATTCTTATACATTTATTTCTGCCTCCAATCCAAGAAGTTCTTTGTTTCTTTCCAATAATGGGCTAACCACATGCTCCAAAAATTCCGTAACCTGGGATGGGGCCCTTCCAATATAGTTTTCCGGCTTTAGCACCTCCTGAAGTTCTTCCTTTGTTACATCAAAGTAAGAATCCTGGGTAATTCTGTCCACCAGGTCATTGGGCAGTCCCTTCTCCTTTACAGTCCTGGCCGCTTCCATAGAGTGCTGACGGATTCTTTCGTGAAGCTCCTGTCTGTCTCCTCCGGCCTTCACCTGGTTCATAATAATATTCTCCGTGGCCATAAAGGGAAGCTCCGCCATAAGGTGCTGATAAACAACCTGGGGATAAACCACCATGCCGGAGGTAATATTTATATAAAGTTCCAGAATGCTGTCCGTTGCCAGGAAGGCTTCGCTGACGGAAATCCTTTTGTTGGCGGAATCATCCAGAGTTCTCTCAAACCACTGAGTTGCTGCCGTTAGCATGGGGTTCATGGCATCGGACATAACGTAGTTTGCCAGAGAGGCCATTCTTTCGGAACGCATAGGATTCCGTTTATATGCCATGGCAGAGGATCCGATTTGGTTCTTTTCAAAGGGCTCCTCCATTTCCTTCATGTGCTGAAGTAGTCTTAGGTCGTTGCTGAACTTGTGTGCCGATTGTGCTATTCCCGCAAGGACATTAAGAACCCTGCTGTCAACTTTTCTGGAATAGGTTTGTCCCGTTACGGGATAAACACCATCAGAGAATTCGCCGGAGCCTGAGCCAAAGCCCATTTTCTCTCCAATCATAAGATCCAACCGACGGCACTTCTCCTCGTCTCCTTCAAAGAGCTCCATAAAGGAGGCTTGAGTTCCGGTTGTGCCCTTTGCCCCTCTTAGCCTAAGACTTCCAAGGACATATTCCAAATCCTCCAAATCCATAACAAGATCCTGAATCCAAAGGGTGGCTCTCTTGCCTACAGTGGTGGGCTGGGCCGCTTGGTAGTGAGTAAAACCAAGAGCAGGAAGATCCTTGTATTTATCAGCAAAGTCCGCTAGCTGCTTTATGGCATTTACCAGCTTTGCCCTTAAAAGCTTAAGGCCTTCGGACATAAGGATAATGTCCGTATTGTCTCCCACAAAACAGGAGGTGGCACCTAGATGAATTATGCCCTTGGCTTTGGGACACTGCTGGCCATAGGCATAGACGTGACTCATTACGTCGTGGCGAACTTCCTTTTCTCTTTCCTTTGCCACGTCGTAGTTTATATCCTCGGCATGGGCCTTAAGCTCATCAATTTGCTCCTGAGTTATATTAAGACCCAATTCCTTCTCCGACTCTGCAAGGGCAATCCACAGTCTTCGCCAGGTTCTGAATTTCTTCTCCGGCGAAAAAATGTATTTCATTTCCTTGCTGGGATATCTTTCCGAAAGGGGACTTGTATAATTTTGATAGTCCATATAATCCTCCTGTAATACAGAAAAATTATAGCATTATTAAGGGGCCAATTCAATTAAGATAGAGGGGCTCATTCCGGGGTTTTTCCTAAAATCCGTAATCTTTCTATAAACTTATGGTATAATCATTTGGTCCGAGAAATAATAAGATAAGCAAAAACATCCCGGACAAATTAATAGAAATGGAATAGAGAGACATGAAGAAGCATTTTATTAGAGATAATGAAGGAAGAACCTGCTCCAAATCCATATCCTTCGATTATGAGGATGGCGTAATCAAGAATGTATTTTTTGATAATGGCTGCCCGGGCAATACTGTAGGGGTGGCCAGACTGGCAGAGGGAAGAGCCCCCGAAGAATTAATCGGTCTTTTAAAAGGAGTCACCTGCAGAGGAGAGTCCTCTTGCCCCAATGAATTTGCCTGTGCTCTGGAGGAGATGTTGGAGGAATTGAAAGCAGAAGAGGCGTAAATAATCCCAAGAATAAACCTATCGTTTAAAAAGAGTTTCCCGGGCGGAACAAATTTTGTCCGCGATGCACACAATCCAGGCGTTGGTGGTTCTTGGTATTTTTGTTATATTGAGAGGCCACATATGACTTTCGATTATATGTCCCTCCTTTTCCGTTGTTTCAAAATCTCTTTTTGCATTTCTGGCAGCAGCTCCTGCATGAGAGAATCCATGGAGACTGTCCAAGGGAGAGGATGACTCTTTTTCCTCCGGAGTCTGAATATATTCCTTGTGCCAGTCGTATAAAAAATAATCATGAAGGAGAGCACCCCGAAGGAGTTCCTTTGGATCGCTTTTAAGCCGCAAACCTTTATGAATCAGAAAGCTCATGCGGGCCACATCCACCGCATGATCAAAGGTGGTTACACGACCGTGCTGAATATAGTTCTTCATTTGATGAAGCCGACTGTCGGTCATAATGTCCTTTGTCAGGTCCTCAAACTCCAGGGCCAAATGGTGCTTACTCATCCTGTACCCCCGAAATATATTTAATCAGTTTCTTATGGGCCTCGTTGGCTTTGCCGCTGGTGAACCTTCTTATGCTGCGAAGGGCATAACGCTGGCGCACATCAAGGGACCTCCTAAACTGGCCAAGATTTTCCGCAATAGATTGTCCCTTTTCCCTTATCAAAGCCGGAGTCTCAGATAGGCTCTGATATTTTGACTCCATGGTTTCATTAAAGGTGGATTCCAAGGACTCCAACCTATGGACAAAACCGGTTAAGCTGGAAACAGTTAAGGCCGTATCCCAAGCAAAGATGCACATGAGAATAAGGGCTATTGCCTCTGCCGGAAGAGCAGGAAGCCTGGTTTCCAAACCGGCGGAAACAGGAATAAGAAATCTAACCACCAGAACTCCTGCGATGCCAAATAAGCAGGTGGCAGGAAGACAAACCCTTCCGTTAATATTAAGGGGCATGTCCTGGTAGTCCCACCATCTGGCATGAAATTTTTTCTCCAGGTAGTAAGAGGTTCCGTACTCCAAAACCACGCTGCCTAAGGCACAAATAATAAAAATCAGGAGAAGACTAAACCAGGGGAAGGTGCCCTGGTTGTTTAATAGTTCTGAAATTCCCTTTCCTAAAGACCGGTACGCTGTGGCAGCTGAACCATAAAGGGAAAGCCTAAGTTCATTAAGAAAAGGAACATGGGTAAAGAGAATGGTGACGGCTACAGCCCCTACACCGTAGATGGGAACCACGGGACCGTATAGAAATCCCCGGTTTTCCCATCGGTGCTCCTTAAAGGTGCAATAAAAGCATTCCCACACCCATCCAATAAAGCTGTAAATAATAAATTCTATAAAATACTTGCTGATTAACATAAGGCTAGTTAGTTTCCGTTTCTGCCGCTACCAGGAAGGCCCCTCCGTAAATCTCTCTAAGCTTTGGTTTTTCAATTTTGCCTGTGGCATTTCTGGGCACAGGAGCAAAGATAATCTTTGCCGGCCTCTTATATCTGGGAAGGGCCAGACAGAATTCAAACACATCTCTTTCTGTGCAGGAACCCTCCTCCTTAAGTTCAATAATTGCTGCGGATATTTCTCCCAGCCTCTTGTCCGGAAGACCGATTACCGCCACATCCTTTATCTCCTCCATTTCGTGGAGGAAGTCCTCAATCTGTACCGGGTAGATATTTTCTCCGCCGGAAATAATTACATCCTTCTTTCTGTCCACCAGGAAGAAGAACCCACCTTCATCCTGTTTGGCCATATCTCCCGTATACAGCCATCCGTCCTCTGTAAGGACCTGGGCTGTTGCTTCGGGATCCTTATAGTATTCCAACATAACCCCGGGACCGCGAACTGCCAGCTCTCCCACTTCTCCGGGAGGCATTTCCTTTCTGGCAGCAGCAAAGCCCTTGGTATGAGGTGGTGCTTTTTCTTCATCCTCAAAGGATTCAACCACCTTGGCTTCCCAACCGTAACCGGGAATGCCGATGGCTCCCACCTTTGATATATTTTCAATACCCAGGTGAACGCAGCCGGGCCCCAGAGATTCCGAAAGACCATAGTTGGTATCGTAATCGTGATTTGGGAAATAATCCTTCCAGTGACGAATCAGGGAAGGTGGAACAGGCTGGGCGCCTATATGCATTAGTCTCCATTGATCCAGGCTATAATCCTTAAGCTTAAGGTCTCCTCTATCCAGAGCGTCCAGAATATCCTGGGCCCAGGGAACCAAAAGCCAGACGATGGTACACTTTTCGTCGGAGGCAGTCTGAAGAATATGCTCCGGCTGAGTTCCCTTTAACAGAACTGCAGTGCTTCCGGAAACCAGAGAGCCAAACCAGTGCATCTTTGCTCCTGTATGATACAGGGGAGGTATGCAAAGGAAAACATCCTCCTTCTGCTGGCGGTGATGATTCTGCTCCGCCAAAGCGGAATGCATAAGAGCCCCGTGCTTATGAAGTATGGCCTTGGGGAAGCCTGTAGTTCCCGATGAAAAATATATGGCCGCCAGATCCTGGTCCTTAAGCTCAATGGCCGGAGCCTTGCTGGAGTAATTGGAGGTTTCCATGGGGAAGCTTTCAGCAAAGTCAGGACAGTTGGCCCCCATATAGAAAAGAAGTCGATGCTGAGAAAGATTCTCGGAAATCTCCTGAATACGCTCAGTAAACTCAGGACCAAAAATAAGTATCTCTATGTCCGCCAAATTAACGCAGTAGTCAATTTCGTCGGCGGAATATCTGTAATTTAAGGGAACCGCCACGGCTCCGGATTTAAGAATGCCAAAGTAAATAGGCAGCCATTCCAGGCAGTTCATAAGGAGGATTCCCACCTTCTCGCCTTTTTTCACCCCTCTGGCCAGCATGGCGTTGGCCACTCTATTGGCCTTTTCGTCAAAGATCTTCCAGGAAATATCCAGTCTGTAGGGACCTGCTGCAGAGGGCTCCATAAGGCCGGACTCCTTCCAGGACTTAAACTGCTTGGCGCTTATGGCAGGATTAACCTCCACCAAAGCGATGTCGTCAGGATAGTTTTTCGCATTAAACTCCAAAAACTCAGTAATAGCCATTACACACTTTCCTCTTTCTCTTTGATATATATTCCCATTTGCATCTCAAAAGCCCCTAGGTTTTGGAAGCATTAATGGGTCCTTAACTATATGGGAGATATAATACTCTAATTTACTTAAGAATTCAAATTTTATAGGGGTAAAGGGGAGCCATAAGGCCGGGGATATGGGGAAGAACTATCCCAAAAGGCCTCCTTTAATTCTTCTTATATATATGCTAAAATATATGGTTGAAATTAGTAGTTTGGATTGTCCCGCTGAAATGCCTTAGAAACAAAGAGGGGGACAGTAGAAAGGAATTAAAACAAAACAAAATGGAAGGTCACAGTATTATGCCGTCAGTGCTGCTGATTATTGGGCTGCTACTCTGCTCTGCATATTTTTCAGCAACCGAAACGGCCTTTACTTCTCTTAACCGAATTAGAATCAAGAACAAAGCCGACGCCGGAGACGAGCAGGCAAAAAAAGTTCTGGCTCTGGAAAGGAATTATGACAATTTGCTTTCCACCATTCTGATAGGAAACAACCTGGTAAATATTGCAAACACGGCGGCTGCCACAGTTCTCTTTGTGGAGCTCTATGGCAAGCATGGCCCCATGATTTCAACCATAGTAACCACCGTGGTGGTACTTATCTTCGGAGAAATCACTCCCAAAAGCTTAGCAAAGGAACACCCTGAACGTTTTGCCATGTTTTCGGCGCCACTTATAAACGCCTTGAGAATAATTTTGATGCCCCTTAACTGGCTCTTTGCTCAGTGGAAGAAGCTTCTTAACCTGGTATTCAAAACCGGCGGAAATCAAAAGATTACCGAGGATGAACTGGTAACCATCGTAGACGAAGCCTTTGTTACAGGAGGAATCGGAGAGCGTCAAAACGAGTTAATACAAAACGCCATTGGATTTAATGAGCTGGAGGCCCAGGATATCCTTACCCCCAGAGTGGACATAGAGGCGGTGGAGGTGGATACACCGGAGGAAGAAATTGCGGAAATATTCCTAAGCACCGGTTTCTCCAGACTTCCTGTCTTTGAAGATGAACTGGATGGAATAGTGGGTGTTCTCAACCAAAAGGATTTCCACAACTATGTATACAAGAAGGACAAAACCGTGGCAGAGGTGGTTAAGCCCGTTATCTATGTGGCAGAATCCATTCCTGCAGCAGACCTTCTGAGAAAACTGCAGGAAAACAAATGCCGCATGGCCATTGTGGTGGATGAATACGGCGGAACCACCGGCATTGTAACGGCAGAGGATATTATCGAAGAGCTGGTAGGAGAAATCTACGACGAAAGCGATACCGTGGCCGGAAGAGACATTACTGTAATGCAGAACGGCACCTACAGAGTTTTAGGTAGCGCCAACGTGGAAAAAATGTTTGACTATTTCGGGGAAGATCCGGAAATAGACGAAGCCACCACCGTAAACGGATGGGCGGCAATTGAGTTGGATCATATTCCAAAGCGTGGAGATCGATTCGATTACAAGGTGAGAGATAAGGTCTTCCACGTAACCGTAACAAAGGCCGACGACAGAAAGGCCACGGAACTTAATATAAGAGTTGAGAATAGTACAGCAATTGCCTAGATTAGGCAGGCTTTAATCCGGGGCAAAGAATAAATATTAACTTTGAAAGGACTTGCATAATGGGATTTATGGAAAAACTCTTTGGAGACGTTAACTCCAGAGAACTGAAAAAAATCGAAAAGATAGTAGACCAGATAGAGGCTTACGATGAAGCTATGACCGCCCTTTCCGACGAGGACCTAAGGGCCAAAACGGAGGAATTCAAAAACCGTCTTTCCCAGGGCGAAACCCTGGACGACATTCTTCCCGAGGCTTTTGCCGTCTGTAGAGAGGGAGCCTTAAGAAGCTTGGGAATGAAGCACTTCAGAGTGCAGCTAATAGGTGGTGTGGTTCTTCACCAGGGAAGAATTGCAGAAATGAAAACCGGTGAAGGTAAGACCCTGGTAGCTACCCTTCCCGTATATCTAAATGCCTTAACAGGAAATGGAGTTCATGTTGTAACGGTAAACGACTACCTGGCCAAGCGTGACGCAGAGTGGATGGGCAAGCTATATAACTTCCTGGGACTTACCGTTGGTTGCGTAATCCATGGAATAACTGCAGAGGAAAGAAAGAGATCCTATCTGTCGGACATTACCTATGGAACAAACAATGAATTCGGCTTTGATTACCTGAGAGACAATATGGTCACCTACAAGGAGCAGCTGACTCAGAGGGACCTTAACTTTGCTTTGATAGACGAAGTGGACTCCATTTTAATAGACGAAGCCAGAACACCGCTTATCATTTCCGGAAGAGGAGAAGAGTCCACGGATCTGTATAAGAAGGCGGATGATTTTGTTCGTACCCTAAACGGCAAGAAAATGATCAAAGAGAAAAAGGGTCGCCTTATGGCCTTAGATGATGACGAAGCCGAAATGGATGAAAAGATTTATGACTTCATCTATGAAGAGAAGGATAAGCAAATTGCCTTAACGGATCGAGGAGTAAAAAAGGCTGAGGCCTTCTTTAACCTGGAAAACTACGGAGATCCGGAGAACATGGAAATCAACCATCACGTTCTTCAGGCCCTAAAGGCCCACAACACTATGGAACGGGATGTGGAATACATAGTGAAGGATGGAGAGATAATAATAGTTGACGAATTTACCGGCCGTCTCATGTTTGGTCGAAGATTCTCCAACGGTCTCCATCAGGCCATTGAAGCCAAGGAACATGTAAACATTCGCTCCGAATCCAAAACTCTGGCCACCATTACCCTTCAGAATTATTTCCGTATGTATAACAAGCTGGCAGGTATGACAGGTACTGCCAAAACAGAGGAAGAGGAATTCCGTGACATCTACAACATGGACGTTGTAGTAATCCCCACCAACAGAACCGTTCAAAGAGTTGACCTTCCGGATTCTGTTTATCAAACGGAAAAAGGCAAGTTTAAGGCCTTGGTGGACAAGGTGGTGGAAATCCACGAAACAGGACAGCCGGTGCTGGTAGGTACCGTTTCCGTGGAAAAGTCAGAGCACATAAGCGACATGCTTATGAAACGAGGGGTAAAGCATAACGTACTTAACGCCAAGCACCACGAAAAGGAAGCAGCCATAGTTGCAGAGGCCGGTCGAAAGGGACAGGTTACCATAGCCACCAATATGGCAGGCCGTGGTACGGATATTATCCTGGGAGGAAATCCTGAATTCGAAGCCAGAAGAGAAATGGAAAAGCTGGAGTATACGGAGGAGCAGATTTTATTTGCCACAGGGTTTATGAAATCCGATGATCCGGAACTAAATGAAGCGAGAGCAAAATACAATGAAATTCTAACAGGCATAAGGGCCGCCAGAGAATCTGAGCACGAAGAAGTGGTTAACCTGGGCGGACTGTTCATAATAGGCAGCGAGCGTCACGAATCCAGACGTATAGATAACCAGCTAAGAGGACGTTCCGGTCGTCAGGGAGATCCGGGTGAAACCCAGTTCTTTATCTCTCTGGAAGACGAGCTTATGAGACTCTTCGGCGGAGAAAGAATGCAGAGCCTGGTAAGCAGGGTAGGCATGGAAGAGGATGAGGCCTTGGAAGCCAGCATACTTTCCAAGTCCATCGAAAATGCCCAGAAGAGAGTTGAAGGTAGAAACTTTAGCGTACGTAAATATGTTCTCCAATACGACAACGTTATGAACAAACAAAGAGAAATCATTTACGGCGAGCGCAGAAAAGTTCTCTTTGGTGAAGACCTAAAGGACTACATCATGCACATGAAGGACACCATGGTGGATGCCCTTATTGCATCTACAGTGGCGGACAGCAAATATCCCGAAGAATGGGATCTGGTGAACCTGGATAGAAACATCCGTCAAATGATTCCTGCCTATACCCCCAAGGAGAGAAGCAAGGAAGAAGTCCTGGCCCTTGATGAGGACAAACTAAGAAACGAAATAATTACAGAGTTAAATGCCCTATACGACAAGAAGGATGAGGAAATCGGCGCAGAGCATATGCGTCAGGCAGAAAGAGCCATTCTTCTGAGAGTAGTAGATAATATGTGGATGGATCATATCGACGCCATGGATCAGCTTAAGTCCGGAATAGGATTAAGATCCATAGGTCAAATGGATCCGGCGGCAGAATACGCCAAGGAAGGCTTCGACATGTTTGATCAAATGATCGGAGCCATTCAGGAGGATACAGTTAAATACTGCTACAACGTTTCCCTGGCAACGGAAACCCAGAGACGTGCAGTAGTTACCATTGGCCAAGCAAAGAAGGAAGACTATGTGGACGAGGAAGTGGAAGCCGCCAACGAAGCCCATATTAAGTCTGCCGGTGGTCCCGCCAGAGGAGCAAAGGTACCTCCCAGAGAAAAGAAGCATGAGCCTGTAAAGCGTGTAGAACCAAAGGTAGGAAGAAACGATCCCTGCCCCTGCGGCAGCGGCAAGAAATATAAAAACTGTCATGGAAGAGCAGGAACCCTACCTGTTGATTTGGAACAATAAGAGAAGAAGAGAAGCGAGGTAATTAACAATGTCCGCACTTTGGAGTGGAAGATTCGAAAAGGACATGGATGAATTGGTGAAGAAATTCAATGCATCCATTGACTTTGATCAGAGGCTGTACAACGAAGACATAGACGGAAGTATTGCCCATGTAACTATGCTGGCAGAAAGGGGCATAGTTACAGAAGAGGAAAGAGACGAAATCATAAAGGGCTTGGAAGGCATAAGGCAAGAAATTGCCGAAAGCATGAAGGAGGGAGAAGAAGGCAAAAGCCCTCTTCTTTCCTATGAGGACGAGGACATTCACATGGCGGTGGAGTCCAGACTGATTCAACTTATAGGGGATACAGGAAAGAAACTCCATACCGCCAGAAGTAGAAACGACCAGGTCCAGGTGGACTGCAGGCTTTATATGCAAAAGCAAATTGCAGAAATCGCTGCGGTGCTGGCGGAGCTGGAAACCATTATTCTAAAAAAGGCGGAGGAGTATGTAGATACCCTGATGCCCGGCTTTACCCATATTCAGCACGCCCAGCCCATTACCGTTGGTTTTTATTTCATGGCCTATTTCCAAATGTTTAAAAGGGATCTTCAGAGGCTTAGGGACTGCTACGACAGAATGGATTATTCGCCCCTTGGATCCTGTGCCATGGCCGGCACCACCTTTGATATAGATAGACATATGACGGCGGAACTTTTGGGATTCTCCGGACCAACGGAAAACGCCATGGACTCAGTAAGCGACAGAGACTATATGATAGAATTTCTCAGCGCTGCCTCTATTTCCATGATGCACATATCCCGCTGGGCTGAAGAAATCACCTGGTGGAATTCCTCGGAATTCTCATATCTGGATATAGAAGACAGCTACTGCACCGGCAGCAGCATTATGCCCCAAAAGAAAAACCCGGACATAGGAGAACTGCTTAGAGGAAAAACCGGAAGGGTATATGGAGACCTTATGGCCCTCCTTACGGTAATGAAGGGAACACCCCTTTCCTTTAACAAGGACTTCCAAGAGGATAAGGAAAGAATCTTCGATGCAGTGGATACCTGGAAGGCCAGTGCAGCCATTCTGGCAAAGATGATAGAAAACATGGAGTTTAGAAAAGAGGTGTTGGAGGCTCAGCTTATGAAGGGCTTCCTTAATGCCACAGATGTGGCAGAGCATCTTGCCCGGATGGGAATACCCTTTAGGGAGGCTCATGAAATTGTGGGACGCATGGTTAAGCTGTGCGAGGATCTGGAAAGGCAGGAGGGAAGGCCCTTTGGTCTTGAGGACCTTCAAGATAATCACCTTCAGGAAATTGATGATAGACTTACCAAGGAGCTGCTGGGAGATATAAGCATACCTGCCTGTGTAGAGGCCAGAAACTCCTATGGAGGAACTTCACCAAAAGAGGTAATGAGACAGATAGAGGAAGGAGCAAGTTGGCTACAGGACTTTGCCAACAGGTAATTATTAAGGAAAGAACATGGACATTAACAAAAAACTGGCAGAAGAATTTAACCTACAAACCAAACAAGTGGAAAGCACCATAAAACTCATTGATGAAGGGAATACTATTCCCTTCATTTCTAGGTATAGGAAAGAAGTTACCGGTGGTTTAAGCGATGAGATTCTAAGAGACCTGGACGAAAGGCTGGCATACCTTAGAGGCTTGGAAGAAAGAAAAGAAGAGGTTCTGAGATTAATAGAGGAACAGGGAAAACTAACGGAAGAACTGGCAGAAGAAATTAAGAAGGCTGAGGTTCTTCAGAGAGTGGAGGATCTTTACAAGCCCTACAAACAGAAAAAACAAACCAGAGCATCAAAGGCCAAGGAAAGGGGCCTGGAGCCTTTGGCGGTTATTATAAATCTCCAACAGGAAAAGTCCGGAGATCCCCTGGATTACGCAGCTCCCTATGTGGATCCGGAAAAGGAAGTGAATACGCCTCAGGAGGCCTTGGATGGAGCCTGTGACATTATTGCGGAAATGATTGCCGACGATGCAGACAACATAAGCAGACTTAGAGAAAAGACCTTTGATGAAGGGCTAATTGCTGCAGAGGCCACAGATCCGGAGGAAAAAACCGTATACGACATGTATTACGGCAAGACGGAAGCCCTTTCAAAAATTCCTAACCACAGAGTTCTGGCCATAAACAGAGGAGAAAAGGAAGGCAAGCTTAAGGTGGACGTGGAAATCTCCCAGGAGAGAATGACGGACCTTCTGGAGGAAGAGGTTATTCGAGGAGACTCTATTTTTAGGGATAAGCTAAAGGACACAGTGGAGGATTCCTATAAGAGACTTATTGCTCCCTCTATAGAAAGAGAAATGAGAAATCGGCTGACGGAACGAGCAGAAGAAGAAGCCATTAAAGTATTCGCCAAGAATACGGAAAAACTTCTTATGGTTCCGCCGGTAAGAGGTAAAAGAATAATCAGCATAGATCCGGGTTACAGAACCGGATGCAAGGTGGCGGTAATCGATGAAACAGGAAAGCTTATGGCCTATACCACCATCTATCCCACCCAACCGAAGAATGACGTGGTTGGAACGGAAAAGGTACTAACCCAGCTTATAGAAAAATACAAGGCCAATGTAATTGTAATAGGAAACGGCACCGCCTCCAGAGAAACGGAAGAGGTGGTTTCCAACTTCCTAAAAAAGAATTCCTATGACGTAGTCTATACCATCGTAAATGAAGCCGGGGCTTCCATATACTCGGCATCAAAGTTGGCCACAGAGGAATATCCGGATTTGGATGTAACCACAAGGGGCGCCATGTCTCTGGGAAGAAGACTTCAGGATCCCTTGGCAGAGCTGGTAAAAATAGACCCTAAGCACATTGGTGTGGGACAGTATCAGCACGACATGAACCAAAAGAAATTGGACCAAGCCCTTTCCGGCGTGGTGGAGGATTGCGTAAACAGGGTAGGAGTAGATTTAAACACAGCGTCACCTTCCCTTCTTTCCTACGTATCCGGAATAACAGGTCCTGTGGCAAAGAACATAGTTAAGTATAGAGAAGAAAACGGTAGATTTAAAAATAGACGAGAGCTTCTTAAGGTGGCCAAACTGGGGCCTAAGGCCTATGAGCAATGCGCCGGCTTCCTAAGAATAAGCGGTGGAGATGAGCCTCTGGATCAGACGGCAGTCCATCCGGAATCCTACGACGCAGCAAAGGCCATGATGAAAAAAACCGGCATCACCGGAAGTGATATTACCGGCGGCGGAGTAAAGGATCTGGATGAAAAAATATTCGGAGCCTACCCTGCCATGAAAAGAGAAGAAAGCATGAAGCTTATGGCGGAGGACTTAAAAATTGGACTTCCTACCTTAATTGATATTGTGGAAGAAATGAAGAAGCCGGGTCGGGATCCCCGTGAGGACGCGCCACCGGTGGTATTCAGGAAGGACGTTAAGGACTTTGATGACCTGAAGGAAGGAATGGAATTAAGCGGAACCGTGCGAAATGTGGTGGACTTTGGTGCCTTTGTTGATATCGGCGTAAAGCAGGACGGCCTGGTTCACATTTCTCAGTTAAGCGACAAATATATAAAGCATCCCATGGATGTGGTTTCTGTGGGTGATACGGTAAAGGTTAAAATCCTATCCGTAGATAGGGAGAAGGGAAAAATATCCCTTACCATGAAGCTATAGGAAGGTAATTACACATGGGTAGAGTCAATACAGTTATCTTTGATTTTGATGGAACCATTGCAGACACCAACAAACTAATTATAGATTCCTGGCAGGCGGTATACAGAGCCTATACAGGGAAGGAAGGGGATGAGGCCTATATTCTTTCCACCTTTGGAGAGCCTCTTTATTATTCCATGGCCAAAACCTTTCCGGACTACGATTTGGAAGAAACGGTTTCCATATATCGGGATTTTCAAAAGGAGATTTTTTCAGACTCCATCAAAGCCTTCCCGGGAATGGTTAACTTAATAAAGGACCTTAAGAACAAGGGATACAAAACCGGCATAGTTACCTCTCGTTTAAGGTATTCCACCTATGAAGGCTTAAGTGTCTTTGGTATAGAGGATTGTATTGATGAGCTGGTAACAGTGGAGGATACGGACAAGCATAAGCCCCATCCGGAGCCGGCCTTAATATGCCTTCAGCGGCTGGAATCAAAGCCGGAGGAAAGCATTATGGTGGGAGACAGCTTCTTTGACATAGGCTGCGCCAAGAATGCAGGAATGAAGGCGGTAATGGTTAATTGGTCCCAGGCCCTTTCTTCCGGAATGGACAGTGCTGCCATTCCAGAGGGGGAAGAAGACAGCAGCATCTTTGAACCGGATTATTATATAGAGGACGCCAATGATTTATGGCATATCCTAAGAGAAGATAAATGATCAATATTTACAGAAGTCGAGAATCCGTTGACAAAGAAAAATTCATATATGACGTCATTAAAACCAGCGGAAACAGAACCTTGGTAATCGTTCCTGACCAGTATACTTTGGCTGCCGAAAGACAGGCCATGGACAGGCTAAATACCTCGGTTCTTCTTCAGGTGGAGGTAACGGGAATCTCCAGGTTGGGATCCAGACTTCTGGAGGAAACAGGAGACAAAAGCAAAACTGTAATCAATAGATATGGAAGGCATATGCTGATTTCCAAAATCGTAAGAGATATGGAGGATCAGCTGCTGGCCTTTAAAGGTTTTGGAAAAAGAGAGACCTTCATAGAGGCGGTAAACAATTTTATCTCTGCAGCAAAGCTTCATGAAACCTCGCCGGCTGCTTTGGCTGCCATTGCAACCAAAGCCCAAAAGGATTTGTCCCAGGGAGCCTTTGCCAGAAAGCTTCATGACCTGGCACTGGTGTTTTCTGAATATCAAAAAAGAATCCAGGGGAAGTATACGGACAACGAAGACCTGCTGGATCTTTATATAGAGGCGGCATCTGAGTCCAAAGAAATTCCCAAGATGGATATCTGGGTTTACGGCTTTGATAGCTATACGCCAAAGAACATTTCCTTTATTATAGCCCTGGCCCAAAGGGCACCCTGCCTAAACCTTCATCTCACCTATGATGAGAACTCAAGGGATGAAGATCTTTTCACCTTGTCCGGGAATCTAACCAAGAGCTTTCAGCAGAAAGCAAAGGAAAAGAATATAGAGGTTTTCCTTAGAGACTTAAAGGAAGGGGAAAAGGATGTACCCCTTAACCAGGGAAGAAAGAAGGGTCTTGTTTCCCTGGAGAAGGAACTCTTTAGTGTGGGAAAATCTCAAGAAGATTGCTGGGATGGAGTGGAAATCGTCAGCTGCGGCAATCTATATACTGAGGCGGAGGGAGCTGCCGCCTATGTTCTAAAGCTTCTAAGGGAAGAAAATTACAGATACAGAGACATCGTTATTATTTGTAACGACCAGGTAACCAGAGGCCCAATCCTAAGCAGAGTATTCAACGAATATGGCATGGACCTTTTTGACGACAGAAAACGAGATGCCCTTGGATCTCCCCTGTCGGTTTATGCCATGTCACTTTTGGACATTCCTGCCTTTGGTTATAGAATCCAGGACATACTGCGATTTATAAAAACCGGTCTTCTGGATATTTCCGACGGTGATTTGGAAGAGCTGGAAAACTACGCCTTTAAATATAAAATAAAGGGAAACCAGTGGCGGGAGCCCCTTACCAGAGGAAGCCACGAGGGAAGGTACGAAGGCGGTCTTCTGGAACAAATCGAAAATACCAGGAAGCTGGTAATGGAAAAGATTCTTCCGGTGGAAGAGTTATTCCATGAATCCAACACATATGAAGACTTTTCCCGGGGATATAAAAGCTACCTAAAGGAGGAGCTTCTTACAGAGGAAAAGGTTCAGGAACTAATAAGAAAACAAGAGGAAGTTGGACTAAAGGATCTGGCGGATGAAACGGATCAGGTGGGAGAAATAATCCTGGAGCTTCTGGATCAAATAGGAGAGATAATGGGAGAAGCCCCCTTTGATGGAGAGGATTTTGCCACGTTATTAAGGTCCGGCCTTTCTCAAATAGAGGTGGGAGTTCTGCCTCCCTCGGGAGACGATATTATGCTGGGCACCATGCAGCGTACCAGAAGCGGGGACGTAAAGGCTCTGCTGGTTATTGGTGCCAACGACGATCTGATTCCTCGAGCTGCCCAGGAGGACATACTATTCAGCAGAGAGGAACTTACGGCCCTTTCTGAAGAAGGTCAGGACTTTGGTTTGGACAGCAACCTTAGGCTTATGGAGGAAAATCTGGCCATTTACAGAAATCTATCAAAGCCAAAGGAACATCTGAGGATTTCCTATGCCTCCCTGGATCAAAATGCAAAGGAACTTAGACCATCGGAAATAATAAAATCCATTAAAAACATATTCCCTAAAATGGAAGAAACCCAAGACCCCATATTGTCGGGGGATCTTAAGGAGATTATAGGTGGCCATGTAAATACCCTAAGAAGATTTTCGGAAGCCAAGAGAAAAGAAGAAAGAGGGGTAAAGATTTCGCCTCTTTGGAAAACTGTAGAGGATTGGCTAAGGAATACAGATGATGAATCCTTAGAAAAGATAAACCAGGCCCTTTCCTTTGATAATGTTCAGGAGCCTTTGCCGGAAGAGCTGGCAATGGGGCTCTTTGCTCGTAGTTTTAACAGCGCAGGTGAACCCATATATAAATTCAGTCCCACGGCTTTGGAAAGATACAGCAGATGTCCCTTCTCCTTCTTTATGAATTATGCCCTTAGACCGGAGGAGTTAAGGGTGGACGAAATAGACCCAAGGGACATAGGTGATCTCTATCACAATACCTTGCAAAGGTTTACTGAGGAAATCGGTAAAGCCAAGAGATGGGACACCATAGAAAGAGAAGAGGCAGACCGCATGGTGGAAACCATGGCCAAGGAATGGGCCCACGAATACAGAAGCAGTCTTTTCGAAAAGGAAGGAAATGAATCTTATAGATTGAAGAGGGGCATTAAGGTCTGCAAATACATTGCCTGGATTTTGGTGGAGCAGGCCAGGGAAGGAAAAATCAAAGAAAGCTATTTTGAAATTCCCTTTGGCCCGAAAATGGATAAAGATGAGATAACTCTTAAGCCTATAGAAAAGGAGCTTTCCTTTGGTAAGGCTTATATCCAGGGGAAGATCGATAGAGTTGATATCCTGGAGGATGACAGGGTAAAGATAATAGACTATAAAACCGGAAGGGAAAGTATCAGTCTTCAGGAGGTGGCCTCAGGATACAGGCTTCAGTTGATGCTGTATCTACAGGCGGCCCAGGAAGAAGTGAGAAAGCCGGCGGGAGTATTTTACTTTTTGATTTCCGAGCCGGAGGTAGAACTAACAGGAAGTCCCAAGGATTCAGAAGGCATAGTTAATGACACCTTGGAAAGCGCCTACAGAATGGAAGGCCTTATGCTGGAAAATGATACTGTAATACGTGAGGTGGCAGGAGAATTTACGGATTCTTCCAAAGTGGTTAAGATAAAGAGGAAGAAGGATGGAGAGCTGGACAAGAATTCCCTTAAGAGGCTGGTGGGAGAGGAAGACTTCCATAAGCTGCAGGAAACAGTAGATCAAATTACCACGGATATTTGCAATGATATAACCCGGGGAAGAATAGATATTTCTCCTAAGGCTATAAAGGATCGAACAGCCTGCGACTACTGTTCCTACAAGAGTGTATGCCGCTTTGATCCCGTATTCCAGGGGAATGATTACCGCTAACTTTCTTGATTAAAGAAAGATACTATAATAAAATATTTTCATTGAAGGATTTTGATTATTAGGAGGGGCCGTGTACATCAATCGAAGTACAAAAATAATGTTATCCGGTGCCATATTCCTGTACGTAATGGCAGGAGTATTTTCCTTTCTGGATAATGCGGTAGAAGCATTTCCCTTTAGGCTCTCCGGCATTTCCTATTTGGCCCACTGCGTTCTATGCATCCTGGCTCTCATTTATCTAAAGAGAGATATTCCAAATTTGCAAGCAAGAAGATATCTTATGCTGACGGTTGCCGCTCTTTTGGTGTGGCAAATCGTTGCCATGGTAAAGAACGTACTGTTTCCTCCGGATTTTGCAATCAACAGATGGCTTTGGTATTTCTATTATGTGCCCATGCTGCTTATTCCCAGCACCCTGCTTATAGCCGCCTTAAATACAGGACTTCACAATAGCCAAAGAATCGATCCGGCCTATTACCTGGCGCTGCTGGTTTCCGGTGTTCTGGCCATAGGAGTATTGACCAACGACTATCATCAGCTGGCCTTTGGTTTTTCCGATGGACCTGCCAGCTTCTATAAAGGACAAACCTATAGACCGCTCTTCTATGTGGTTATGGTTTGGATCTTCGTAGTTTTTGGCATGACGGTATATGTGCTGTGGCGAAGAATCCGAGTAGAAAGAAACAGGAAATATGTTCTGGTGGTGTTGGCCATAATTATGCTGGCGGGACTGTACCTGGCATGGCGTGTAACAAACTATGCCGTTATTCCCTGGCTTAATGATATCTATGACGTACCTCAAATCTGGGAAGGCATAGTGCTGGTGGCTCTGGAACTTTGCATAAGACTTGGAATAATAAAAGCCAATTACAACTTCCTGGAGTTCTATACTGCCTCCACCATTTCTTCGACTTTGGTAGACGGAGACGGAACCATCAGATATCAGACCTCCGGTATTATACCTTCCACCAAGGAGCAAAGAAGACAGGCCCTGGATGAAAGCGTTTATCTGGATAGAGACCACAGACTTAGAGGAAGATATATTTCCGGTGGTTACGCTTTTTGGACCGATGACCTGAGCCAGCTGAATCAATTGAATCACGAGCTTTCCGAAACCCAAGAAAGATTAAAAGAAGAAAACAATCTTATTAAGGCGGAAAACGAAATCCTGGCCAGACGTGTAAAGGCGGATGAGAGAAACAAGCTTTATGACCTAATGGCTCGAAGTGTTAATTCGGAGCTGGACATTATGGAGGACCTGATAAAGAACACCTCTCCCGACAGCCCCGACTTTAAGGAGAAATTATCCGAGGCATGTATTTACAAGGCCTATATCAAAAGATATTGCAATATGATGTTAATGGGTCAGGACAGCGAGGAACTATCCTCCTTTGAACTGGAGAACAGTATCAGAGAGTCCATGGAGTACATCAAGCTTAGAGGAATCGACTGCGAACTGGCCAGGTTTGGCGACGGCTTCTATCCGGCGGAATCCTTGCTGCTGGCTTACTCCATTTACGAAAGAACCATCGTAAAGGTGGATAAGCCGGATAAGATATTGGTGGAAATCGCCGCCAACGAAACAGGCATAAGATTAAGCATTCGTGTAGACGGCAAGGACTCTAGACTAACAGAAGAAGATTATCAGGACATAGATCAAGATTTAATAAAAATAGGTGCCAGCAGATATTTAACCTCCAATGAAAACACAACTCACCTGCAGGTTAATTTCCCCCGTTTGGGATTGGGGACAGCACCGGAAAAAACCAGGATGGGAGGCGAGGCCGGATGAGTGGCGAATATATAGTTGGTACAATGAATGTGCCCAGCATGATCATATGTTTCTTAATCGGCACATCCCTGGTTCTTATGGGAGCCTACTCCATGATTAATATAGGAACCACCTTAACCCCCAGAGCCATTTACGTGGGCGTTGCCCTTTTCGCCTTTGACGTATATATGTTCTACGCTGTATTCGAAGTATGCAGTGCTGTCTTCATGAGAGATGACTTTTCCACAGCCACAGGTAAATGGTTAGGCAATATGGTTCCTCATTACAGGACCTTCCTTATGCTGGTGCTTCTGGCCATCGGACTTCTTAGAATGGACTGGGTTCTAAGAACCATGCGTAATACCATAACTCAGTTTTCCGTTGGTGAAACTCTGGAATTGATTCCTGTAGGAGTGTCCTTCTCTGACAGCTACGGAAGAGTAATGCAGTGCAACAACACCATGGACGAACTTAGCTTCAGAATGACGGGATCCGTTCTGGTAAGTGAAACGGAGTTCTGGGATCAAATTACCTCCGGAAATCTGAAGGACGGAACCTTGCTTAAGGAGTCAGATATAGCAGAGGTAAATCCCAGGGGAAGGGAATCTCATCTGGTAAGAATGGAGGAGGGAACCATCTGGCTCTTTACCAAGACTCCCGTGGAAACCAAAATCGGAGTGGTTAGCCAGATCCTGGCGGTAGACGCCACCAAAGAAGAAAAAATTTCCCGGGAACTTAACGAAAGCAACCAGCAGTTAATGGACATGAACCAAAGACTTCGCAGATACCATGAAGAGGTGGACGACACCGTCCGAAGCGAAGAGCTTTTGGAAGCAAAAATGAGAGTCCACGACAAGATGGGGGAAACCCTGATTGCAGCAAAGATGTTTCTCACCAATCCGGAGAGTCCCGTTAAGGCGGAGGACGTACTTAAGAGCTGGATGGAAGACCTGGCTCTTCTCAGAGAGGAATCAAAGGGAGAAGAAGCTCCGAAGCAAACCCAGAGACTTATGGATGCAGCCCAGCACCTGGGTATCAATTTAAAAATCAACGGAAACATGCCGGAGCACTACGACGTAATGAATCTCATATGCGTAGGAATTCAGGAATGTATGACCAATGCAATCCAACATGCCGGTGCCGATAAAATGGAAGTTTCCATAGAGAAGGACGACCTTAATTACAGTGTGGTCTATACCAATAACGGTAACCCGCCTAAATACCCCATCAAAGAGGGAGGCGGCTTAAAGCTCCTTAAGGAAACGGCAGAGAAAATGCATGCCAGTATCAAATACGGCACGGAGGGACCCTTCGTTCTTAACCTAATCATACCAAGGCCGGAAAATGACTTTTAGAAAATTTGGTTATATAATAAATGCATATAATATAATGTAGGAATTAGGAAATCAGGAAAATAGGAAGTGGAGTATGTATAACGTTTTAATAGTGGAAGATGATGCAATAACCAGACAGCTTCTGGAGATGTTCATAAACAACAGCGACAAATATGAATTGGTTGCGTCAATAGACGATGCTGAGCTGGCGCCCCTTTACTGTTCAAAGGGAGGAATAGACCTGGTACTTATGGACATTCGTACCGCCATGAGAGCCAATGGTCTGGATGCAGCGGAGCGAATCAAGAGCAAATACAAGGGAATCAAAATCATCATCTGCACATCCATGCCGGAGTATTCATACTTAAGCAGAGCAAAGGAAATAGGTGTAGACAGTTTCTGGTACAAGGAGGTTGTGGGAGAAGCCTTCTTTGATCTGATAGATAGAACCATGGCCGGGGAGAAGATCTTTCCGGACAGCACTCCTGAACTTAAGCTGGGCCACGCTTCCAGCAGTGAGTTTACCGGAAAGGAGCTGGAGGTTTTAAGAGAGCTTCTTAGTGGTGACAGTAACCAGGAAATAGCCGATAGACTCTGCATTTCCGTAAGTACCCTAAAGACTCATATTCAGCACCTTCAGGACAAAACCGGCTTTAGAAACAGAACGGAGCTGGCGGTAAAGGCCAGGGAGATAGGCCTTGTAATAAATGATGACACGGCTCCGGAAACCACCCATTAACAAATATAGAAAGAAATCCAGGAAAAAGGTTGCATTTTCAAGGTCTCTGAGATATAATATCACTGCTTGCGTTTTTGGGAAACCCTGTAAAACCTTGATTTTATAGGCTTTATAGGAATCCGGGCGCAGCCTTATCGGTAATGCAGGATGGTAACGTCCGAGCCTGCCGAGCTAAAAAGTTTTAGTTGGCCGAAAAAAATGGATTTATATTACAATTCCATTTCAGTAGGCGCAATCGAAAAAGTTGATGTGGACGGTTTTCCGTCTACACAACCCAGTAGGTGGAAAGGAAAGGTATATCCAAATGAAATCTTACATTGCAAAGCCTCAGGATATCCAGCGTAAATGGTACGTTGTGGATGCCGATGGCAAGACCCTTGGTCGCCTTGCAACAGAAGTGGCAACAGTGCTTCGCGGAAAGCATAAGCCCACCTTCACTCCTCACATGGACTGTGGTGACTATGTAATCGTTATCAACGCAGAGAAGGTTGACGTAACAGGCAAGAAGAGAAAAGAAAAAATCTACAAGAGACATACAGGCTATCCCGGTGGACTCAGAGAGATCACATTCGAAAAACTCCAGGCAAAGAAGCCGGAAGAAATCATCAGACATGCTGTTAAAGGCATGATGCCCAACGGAAAGCTGGGACGTCAGATGTATAAGAAGCTAAAGGTTTACGCAGGTCCAGAGCACAATCATCAGGCTCAGAAACCTGAAGTACTGGAATTCTAGGGGAAGGGAGGAATAGAAAATGGCAAAGATTCAATATCAGGGCACAGGAAGAAGAAAATCCTCCGTTGCCAGAGTAAGACTCATCCCCGGTTCCGGAAACATCACAGTTAACAAGAAGGACCTGGACGGATACTTCGGTACAGGAAACGAAGTTGTTAAGAATGAAATCGTTAGACCTTTCTCCGTAGCAGGCTGCGAAGGAAAGTTCGACGTAGTGGCTACTGTTCACGGTGGCGGATTCACCGGACAGGCAGGAGCTCTTAGACACGGTATCTCCAGAGCACTATGTGTTGCTGATGCAGAGACCTACAGAGCACCTCTAAAGGCTGCAGGTTTCCTAACAAGAGACCCAAGAATGAAAGAACGTAAAAAATACGGACTCAAGAAAGCACGTAGAGCATCTCAGTTCAGCAAGAGATAATCAAAGGAAAGAAAGACAGGAAATCCGGCAACCATATGGCCACCACCATATGGCCTGCCGGTTTTTATTTTCAAAGGGTGGTCATGAGAAAAGTTCTAAGCATAGTATTAACTTTAACCTTGTCTCTGTTTATTATAAGCGGAGCAATTGCTGTGCCCATACTTTTTAGAAGCCTGTACTACTTACAGATCGAAAGCCTTAACCTGGTGGAAGAAACGGGACTTTCCCGGGAGACCATCAAAGAAGCCTATGATGAAATGATGGACTACTGCATCCATGGAGGCCCGGGCTCCGGTTACGAATTCGGCACTGGACAACTTAAATGGTCTCAGTGGGGAAAGACCCACTTTGATGATGTGGCAAAGCTCTTTCTCCTGGATATAAGAATTTTGGAGATAAGCGCAGCAATTCTTCTGGTCTTTATTATTGCCAAGGTAATATCAAAGAAGGAACTAACGGGAAGGTTTCTTGACCACGGCCCTTTATTCTGGGGCCCCGTGGTGCTGCTTTCTGCCTTTGTTTTGGTAGGGGCCTTCGCCTTAATTGACTTCGATTCCTTCTTTGTAAAATTCCATCAGTTATTTTTCCCGGGAAAAGACAATTGGATATTCGATCCCAATGTGGATGAAATAATTAGAATTTTACCCGAGAATCTTTTTAGGAATTTTGCTATACTAATAGTGCTTTTGATTTTGATTATGTGCACCCTGTCCATAACAATAGATTTAAAAATCGGCAGAAAAAGCAAGAGTAAACAATAGGAAATTTTGGAGCAAAGATAAATCCAATGCTTAACTATTTAAAGATATTTTTTATGTCAATGGTACCCATTATTGAGCTGAGAGGAGCAGTGATTTACTCTCAGTATCTTGAATTACCCATTGTGACTTCATATCTGGTTTGCATTCTGGGGAATATGCTTCCGGTTCCTTTTATTTATTTCTTTGCCAGAAAGATTTTGCTGTGGGGAAGAAATAAGCCGGTAATAGGTAAGGTCTTTGAATTCATTTACCAAAAGGGAGAAATGGCAGGACAGAAGCTGACGGAAAAAGCCAGCAGAAGGGGTACCTTCCTGGCGCTGCTTCTCTTTGTGGGAATACCCCTTCCGGGCACCGGAGCCTGGACAGGCACCCTGGCGGCCAGCATACTGGACATGGGTATAAAGCATACCGCCGCTGCAGTTATGCTGGGGGTTCTTATGGCAGGTATAATTATGATGACTGCAGGAGTTCTTGGCTTCAGTCTTATATAATTAGGAAAATATACATAAAATATTATAAAAAAAGAAATATAACCCTTGCCCCAAATCCCGCAAGGGCTTTTTGTTTATAAAAAACAAAAAATGCTCGCGATTCTGGCAATTTCTTTAAAATCCATTGATAAAGAAATTGCTACGTGCTACAATTCACCAATAAAGAACATACGCCTATAGCAAACACTCCATGCAAGACTTTCAACTAGGCGTATGACCATACACGCTTCTCTGGAAACAGCCCATAGGGGGCTGTTTCCGTTTTTATTGCAAGTGGTTTTTCCCTGTGTTAAAATGTCTTTCATAAATTTGTCTCCCTATCTATAGAGACAGAAGAGAAGGTGTGTAATGAAAGTTATTATTCTGGTTATTTACTTTGCCGTCCTTATTGGCATCGGTTTTTACTGCAGAAAAAATGTAACTGACGTAAATGGATTTGTTTTAGGGGGCCGTTCCGTAGGACCCTGGCTAACTGCCTTTGCCTATGGAACCTCTTATTTCAGTGCCGTTGTATTTGTAGGGTATGCCGGACAGTTTGGTTGGAAATACGGAATAGCCGCAACCTGGGCAGGTATCGGAAATGCAATTATAGGCTCCCTTATGGCCTGGGTTATTTTGGGGCGCAGAACAAGACTTATGACCCAAGAACTAAACTCCGCCACCATGCCGGAATTCTTTGGTTCCAGATTTAACAGCAATCCCCTTAAGGTAATATCATCGGCAATTATCTTTATCTTTTTAATTCCATATACAGCTTCCCTATACAATGGACTTTCCAGGCTTTTTGCCATGGCCTTTAATATTGATTACTCCATTTGCATAGTATTGATGGCGGTGCTGACGGGAATCTACGTAATTGCCGGTGGATATATGGCAACCGCCATAAACGATTTCATCCAAGGTCTTATTATGCTGGTGGGAATAGTGGTAATCATCTGGGCGGTGCTGGAATCCAAAGGCGGACTAATGGCCTCCTTGGAGGGCCTTTCCCAGATTTCTGACCCTGAGGTTTCTCAGGTTACCGGGGTTTTCAATTCCTTCCTGGGACCGGATCCCCTTAACCTGGGCTTCGTGGTGCTTCTAACATCTCTGGGTACCTGGGGTCTTCCTCAGATGGTACAGAAATTCTATGCCATCAAAGACGAAAGCTCCATTAAGAAGGGAACTATCATATCCACCATCTTTGCTTTGGTGGTGGCAGGAGGATGCTATTTCCTGGGAGGCTTCGGAAGACTCTTCAGCGATCAAATAGACATAGCTGCCAACGGATACGACTCTGTGGTTCCCATCATGCTTTCCAACCTGAGCCCCGGACTAATTGCCCTGGTGGTAATTCTGGTACTCTCCGCCTCCATGTCCACCTTGTCCTCTTTGGTTATTGCCAGCAGCTCAACTCTAACCATCGACTTTATAAACGGCAACATAATCAAAGAAATGGACGAGAGGAAAAAACTGATTTTTATAAGAATCTTTATTGTGGTGTTCATAGCAATATCAGCGGTAATTGCTTTGGTTCAATACAAATCCAGCGTAACCTTTATAGCACAACTTATGGGTATTTCCTGGGGTGCCTTGGCCGGCGCCTTCCTGGCCCCCTTTATGTATTCCCTCTACTGGAAGGGAACCACTAAAGCTTCTTGCTATGTAAGCTTTGCCTTCGGAGTAGGCCTTATGCTGGTTAATATGTTTGCCAAGGGAGCGCTTCCTGCCATTATTCAATCTCCCATTAACTGTGGCGTAGTAGCAATGGTGGCGGGACTTATCATTGTTCCTTTGGTTAGTCTAGTAACAAAAAAACCGGAGGAAGCTTTGCTCACCAAAGCCTTTCGTTGCTATCAAAGGATGGCCTATGTCAGCGTCAAAACATCCCTGCCGGAAAATGAATAACAGCTTTAGAAATGGCAAGATGCTTTTAAGTGAGTTATAATTTCCGTGGAGGCAATCACGGAGATAAAATGGCATATACATATAGGATAATCAGAAGCAAGAGAAAAACCATATCCATAGAAATTACTCCTGAATGTCAGGTTATTGTTCGTGCACCCAAGTGGGTGAGCAAAACCGAGATTCAGGAGTTTGTTATATCCAAGGACTCCTGGATAGAAGAGCAACTTAAGGCCATGGCAAAGAGCAGAGCCTCCCTGACAAGATACAGAGACGACATGGGAGTTCTGACAGAGCAGGAGTTAAAGGGACTGACAGAAGAAGCCAAAAGAGATTTTAAGGAAAGAGTGGACTACTGGTGGCCAAAGGTCTTTGCTGAAGAGAAAAAGGAACCGGAGCAAATGTCCTTTTTTGGACTATTAGGTATATTCACTCCGGAAACCAAAGGTAAAGAGGATGGCCCCAGACTAAATCGCATAACCATCAGACATCAAAAAACCAGATGGGGTAGCTGCAGCAGGGAAGGCAATCTAAACTTTAACGGTCTCCTGATGCTTGCCCCGGAAGAGGTTAGAGACTACATAGTTGTGCATGAGCTTTGTCACTTACTGCACATGGATCATTCTCCGGAATTTTGGAGTGAGGTGGAAAGGGTCATTCCTAAGTACAAGCAGGCAAACAATTGGCTAAAGAAAAACGGTAGCCTCCTTATGGCGAGACTACCGTAGAAGAAATATCTACCAATACTTGTGAATAGGGAGGTACGGACTTGGTCACAAAGGCGGAACCGCCGATTACACTGTGATGTCCAATAACAGTATCTCCTCCCAGAATAGCGGCACCGGCATAGAGGGTTACATGATCCTCAATGGTAGGGTGGCGCTTTTTTCCTCTCAGGTTCTGCCCCTCTTTGGTGGAAAGGGCTCCTATGGTTACTCCTTGATAGACCTTAACGTGTTCTCCGATTTCCGAGGTTTCCCCAATAACAATTCCCGTGGCGTGGTCGATAAAGAAATACTTACCGATGGTTGCTCCCGGGTGAATATCCACTCCCGTTTCGCTGTGAGCGAATTCACTCATGAGTCTTGGGATATAGGGTATCTTTAAAAGTTCCAACTCGTGGGCCAGCCTATGAATGGTGGTGGCGTAGAGTCCGGGATAGGCCAAAACTATTTCTATCTTGTCGTAGGCCGCCGGGTCTCCCTCGTAGGTGGCGTCAA
The DNA here is from genome assembly GCA_017941085.1 of Bacillota bacterium. Classification (GTDB taxonomy): domain Bacteria; phylum Bacillota; class Clostridia; order Peptostreptococcales; family Anaerovoracaceae; genus Eubacterium_B. The sequence continues at coordinate 60,458 of JAGAXF010000002.1, read as the reverse complement.
TGTCTGTATCCAGATAATCTCTAATCTTGGGTATCTGGTTAAAGAATTCCAGGCAAAGGTTTTCTGCCGCTTCTCTTCGGGTCTTTTTGTCCGCATCAGCAAAGCGAGGATCATTCACCAATACTATTTCAATCTGACGACTTAATGAGCTAAGAACTTCATTGATTAAATTCTCCAGCATTACCTTGGCCAGCTCCGGAGTATATTCCGGATCTCTGTAGTAGCCGGGATAGAGAATCATAAGAAGTCTTTGGAGTATATCCTTAACCACGTCCTGATCCGGCTGACCGAAAAAATCCATTCGGTCTATTTCTCTGCCTCTTTCGTAATCACTAAAGATGGCATCTACAATTGTAGTTATCTTTTCTTTGTTTATATCCATTACACATTTCTCCCATCGTGATTTGTATTATAGAATAAAAAGTGACAACTGTGAATAAAAACTATAGATAAATATAATATATCCCTCTGGGGAGAACACTCTCTCTTGAAGGAACTATGGGCTTTTAGGCTATATATTCGCTACATATAGTAGTTGTGAATATGTGGGTTTTTTGATACAATAGATAGGTACGCTGAAGGCGGAAAAATATATCGAAAAGATATTTTAGGAGGATTATAAATGAAGAGCTACACAAGCGAAACTATCAGAAACGTTGCTTTACTTGGTCATGGCGGAACAGGTAAAACAACATTCCTGGAGGCTGCCCTCCTGGAGACCGGTGTCACAAAAAAGATGGGTAAGGTGGAGGACGGAAACACAGTTTCCGACTACGACAAGATGGAGATTGAAAAAGGATATTCAATCAACACATCCATCGTACCTATTGAATGGAAGGACACAAAGATAAACTTTATCGATACACCGGGTTATTTTGACTTTGTTGGTGAAGTAAACTCTGCACTGCGTGCAGCAGAAGCAGCAGTAATCATGGTGGACGCCGGATCCGGAATTCAGGTAGGTACAGAAGCCGCATGGAATGCTTGTGAGCGTACAGGCACACCTAGATTCATAGTCATAAATAAGAGAGACAAGGATGAATTCGATTTCGATACAACCCTTGGACTTCTTCAGAGCAAATTTGGAAACAAGCTGGTTGCAATGCAGTGGCCCCTGGGTGAAGTTGATGACTCACTGATGGAAGCCATCGCAGAGTCCGATGAAGAACTGATGGAAAAGTTCTTTGAAGGAGAAGCCTTTACAGATGCTGAGATTAAGCAGGGCCTGGCCATGGGTATTGCCCAGGGCAACATCGTTCCCGTTGCCACATCTCTCTTCCAGCTTAACCAGAGCGTTGCCGGAATTCTGGACCTTCTGGTGGCTTGTGTTCCAAACCCACTTCAGCACGGAAGCTATCACGCCAAGAACGGTAGCGGTGAAGACATCGAAATTAAAACAACAAAGGACGGAAGCTGCTCCGCATTTGTTTTCAAGACCATCGTTGACCCCTTTGTTGGAAAGATTTCCGTTATGAAGGTGGTAACAGGAACTCTTAATTCCGGAGTCGAGCTCTATAACACCAGGGCAGAAAAGGCAGAGCGTCTGGGCAAACCCTTTGTTCTCAGAGGAAAAGAGCAGATAGAAATGGCTTCAGCAGAAGCCGGAGATATTATTGCAGTGGCAAAGCTGCAGTATACCCAGTCAGGAGATACTCTTTGTGACAAGAATTCCATCGTGCAATATGCACCTTTGGATATTCCATCTCCCACATACTACATTGCCATTGAGGCAGCAGATAAGAACGACGAAGACAAGGTGGGAACAGGTCTTGCCAGACTAAAGGAAGAAGATCCATCCATCGCCGTAGACAGAAATGCAGAAACTCATCAGACTCTTATCGGCGGACAGGGAGATATCCAGCTGGGAATCATTATGTCCAAGCTGAAGGATCGCTTTGGTGTAACAGTTAAGACAGTTCCCCAGAAGATTGCTTACAGAGAAACCATCAAGGGTCAATCTGAAGTACAGGGTAAACATAAGAAACAATCCGGTGGTGCCGGTCAGTACGGTGACGTTTGGATTAGATTCTCCCCATCCCAGGAAGAATTCGAATTCTCCGAAGAACTCTTCGGCGGATCCGTTCCAAAGAACTACGTACCGGCAGTAGAAAAGGGACTTTTAGAAAGTATGGAGAGAGGTCCTCTCGCCGGCTGCAAGGTAGTAAACGTTAAGGCAGTTCTCTACGATGGTTCCTACCATGATGTAGACTCCAACGAAGTATCCTTCAAGATCGCCGCATCCCTGGCCTTTAAGAAGGGTATCGTAGAAGCCAACCCATGCCTTATGGAACCAATCATGCATCTGGACATTATCGTTCCCGATGACTATACCGGAGCTGTAATGGGTGACATGAACAAGCGTCGTGGCAGAATCCTGGGTATGGAGCCGCAGATGGGTGGCGGACAGAAGCTAATGGCAGAAGCTCCCCAGGCAGAACTCTTTGACTACGCATTGGTTCTTCGTTCCATGACACAGGGACGTGGTGCCTTCGAAATGAGCTTTGAGCGCTATGAAGAAGTGCCAAAGATGATAGCAGATAAGATCATTGCAGATCACGCTGCAGAAGAGAACTAAGGGCTGCAACTATAAGGTGGCTAGTTAAACAATTAATTGCAAATAGGCAAATACAAGCTCCGGCACAAATGGCCGGGGCTTTTTCTGTATCAAGCCATTGTTAAAACCTTGAAAAGTGTACAATGTGTGAAAAAAGTAGTATAATTGTTAAAATGGTTTTGTGTAAGCAAAACATGGATTGAGATTAATACAAATAATTAAATATGCCATGTAAGGGGTCATTTAGGCTGGCATAGTTCTACGCATTTTATTTTTTTACTGGAGAGGTAAAGGTTATGCTGAGTAAACATTTACAGAGAGCCGTTACGTGGTTTTTGATTTTTTTGATGGTATTTACTTCGTTCCCTCAGTATGGAATTGCTCTTGATGGAACCGGTGAAACCACAGGAGAGAATCAAAACCAGGAATTGTCACAAGAAGAAAAAGAAGAGAATTCTGATGGCAATCAACAGTTAGATGAAATTGAGAAGTCGGCTGACGAAAAAGAAAACTCTTCCGTGCTTATGGAACAAGAAGATAAGAAGGCGGAAGAAAGCATTTCTGATTCAGCAACAAAGGATGCCGAAACAACAGAGAAAAGCGAGAATGAAGAGAAGCCGGTAAATACAATGAGTCTTGGAGCTCCGGCTCCTGGCAATTCTTTGCTGGCGGCTCCCTCTACGGCAACAGCGTCGGATCCTTACTTTGATATATATTGGATCAAGGGTCTGGATACTACCGAATCCACTATGGTGGATGCCCAGGGGCATATTACAGAAATCAAGGACACACCCGTATCCGATATAAACACTCAGTACGTTTCAGCCCAGGTAGAATTCCAGGTAGGTAGAACCAGCGACGCCAACCCAATCAAGGCCGGGGACATTCAGATTGCCCTGGATCGTTGGATTTTTCAGGAGTGGGACTGGGATCGGGACGGAACCAGAGAACTATATACTGCCAGATCCGACACTAAGCCCTGGCAGACCCAGGCGGACCCAACAGTAGGCGTAGGCAAGAAGGACAGCAAAACCGGAAAGAACTTCTGGTTCTATTTTGGTCGCTATGATGATGCATTAGGTAAATACGTAGAAGATCCGGATGGGGATAAAGTGGTTATCGAAAACTATGATTCTCTGGCTACTGTGGGTAACGCCCCTATAACCTTTACCAGCACAATAAACTATCCATACCTGCCATCAAAGATTGACGAAACCGTACCCCACAAATTGAATGCGGACTTTAAGGTATTGGCTGATGGATATGGAATAAACGTAAACAGAGACAATATAACAGCTCGGGTTAATACCACTGTTGGCTTTCACAGTGTTGAAAAAAGACTTAGTGGAATTAGCAATGGAGGTCAATTCGAAATTCCCTCCACCAAGTGGAATTCAACCTGGGGGAATTTTAGCGATACAGGACTATCTGGAACACAAGATGACTACTATTACATTCAGTATGAAATAGTTACCTTCTTTAGCGGTAACGAAAGCAATGCGGAAAACAGCACAATAACTCAACCCTTTAAAATCTGGATTACAGAAGAAACTCCCGGATATAGCAGAAGCGGATACAACGGAAATAACCAAGGTAAGATAGTTGCCTTTGGAGGGTGGGGAACATCAGCCCTGCATACACCAAAATGGTATACGGATAACAGGATAGATGAGGAAACCGGAGATGTGAGGTTTGAGTTTGCGGATCCCGGTAATCCCATGACAGTTATTGGCAACTTTTTTGGTTCCTATGACTATGCCAATACCCATAGAATCGGCGAAGACCGAACCAAAAAAACTGCAACCGGAAGCGGATTTGGAACGTCATCCAACGGCTGGATGAATTTTAGAAGCAACATTGTAGTAGCCTATCCCAAAACATATATCGACAGCCTTAAGAGCTCTGAGACAGGGGCCTCGGATTATATGACCAACCTCATTAATGTTAGAGTTGAGCCATATAATGGTGACCCGAAAGAGGACGACTATTACACCTATCACAGACCGGAAAGAATAGAGTTTAATTATAAGCCATTTGGTCCATCCCTAAGAAAATATAACTACATTGGAGGCTCCAGAGTAATAGGTAGAGAGGAAGACCCATACTATGGCAACAGAGATTCCAGACCTATGTCTACCATAAGAGCCGGCAAATGGATGTTAATGGATGAGCAAGAGGTGGATTTATATAAATATCAAATCGCACCTTCCGACAGGATTTATGGATTTGATTTAACCATGGAGGAGCTTCCCGGACTAAACGATCCGCCTAGAATAATCTACCCTGCAGACCCGAAAGAATATGGCAAAAGAAATTATACTGTAACAATTTACGATGACATGCTATTCCTAAACGGCAGCCAGCTGGAGGCGGGGGACTATGCCATAGAATCCATCGAGCTTTCGGGCAACGGTGGAATACTTGAAAACCCCAACATGAAGAACCCCTTCGTTACAGAGCCTCTTAAGGCTAAGGTTTTCGTTCGCTTTGATAAGGGCGGCAGCTGGACAGAGGTAGGCACATTTGAGGGTTCCAATACAATAAAACTAGCCGATGTACTCTCCGTCAATAAGGATGTACATGGCATAAAGGTGGAATACACGCAAAACTACTTCTATATTTCCCCTACTGTTATGCTGGAGGTAAAGCTAAAGCCAACAGCCCATGTTCAGGCATTGTTAAGGGGGGACATGGATGAGGCTGACGTTATAAACGTATCATCCTATTCCATTCAGGATTCAGAGGGCAGGTATAGATATCTACAGGAATTAGACACTGTTTCAGGCTCAGGGCATTTGGAGCAGGCGGTTATAGAACATGATCAGAAAGAGTATAACCTGCCTAATGACAAGGTTATTTTCCACTCAGAGGCCAACCAATTCCTGGGGGACTTTGAGATGGACACCACCTTTACCAAAACCTCCTCTTATCCGAATACTGACGACAAAGAAAGGCTAATGAGCAGAAGGTCCTATACTTTGACCAGCGACCAAAAGGCCACATATATCACCGATGATCCCCAGGCCCTATTGTCCGAACTTAAGGGACAGGGTGTGATTCATGGACAAAAGGAAGTCACTCTTTACGACCTTTTGCCCTCGGGCTCTACACTGGACTTTGACACCTTGAGAGTACGGGTAAAGGACTCTGCTTCTAACTATGTAGATGCGGACTTCTCCTACAAACTTATGGATAACTTCCACAATTCGGGAAGGACCCTGCTTGTCTTAAGCGTGAAAAGACCGCAAGGAGTGGACCCTGATTTTGCAGAAAGATATACCCCATCCACCAAGACCCTTAATCTTGGGTCTACTGTTCAGGCCAGTTTCACCTTGATTTTTGACTGGAACGACATTTCCTTCTATGCAGAGGACGGTGCAAATAATGGAAAAATCGTAACCAACTATGCCGCCGTGGAGGTTCCGGGAAGCGGAGACGGTTATCCCGATGATGCAACCAAAACAGACCCCAGCGGTAATCCCGTTAACTTTAAAGAGGAGTTTCTTGATATCCTTTCCAATCTGCATGATGCTGATGGTGGAGAAAGCATAGGAAATGACACCTACTACAGCTCTGTGGACACTACCTTCCAGATTGCCTCCGCCTCCCTTACGGGATATACCAAGCAGGTTAAGGGAGAAAGTGAATCCAGCTATAGAACTCATTCCGCAGTAAAGCCGGATGAATCCTATTCCTACAGATTAAGGTATGCCGTGGATCAGGGCGCCACAGCAAAGGACATTCTAATCTATGACGTTTTGGAATATGCCTTTGTGGATGATTCATACTTGGCCACAGGAACCAATGGTGAAAAGTACAGAAAAACAGGAAGACATTGGCTTGGTACCTTTGACCATGTAGACGTTTCTACGGCAGAAGCCATGGGCGTCAACGTAAAGGTTTATTATTCAACGGCAGATAGAGAGCTCCTTCAGAAAAAGATGGATGAGTACAGCGAAGGAAACACCTCTGAGGTTTCAGTATACGCCAATCTTGGTAATACAGAATACTGGCGTCCATATAACGAAAATGACAGCAGTATTGATAAAACCAAGATTACAGCCATTGCCTTTGATTGCTCTGAAGCAAGCGACAAGTGTAAGGAAGAAAACTACATCTACGAAGGCGGTAAAAAGAAATTCATAATGAATTACGACAGCGAAGGTAAGGAGGCCCTTTACCTCTACATCTATATGACTGCGCCGGATGAAGAAGAGGTGAAAAATGGAGCCGACGGAAAGGGCAGTTATGTGGAGCCAGAGTATGTCTATGCTTTAAACAACTCTTTCCTCTCAATTAGAACAAAACCCCGCACCAGTGATTTTTGGAGCGATCCCGGGGCACGTATGAGCGATGGCACCACCGTAAGAATAGCTGAACCAAATCCACCTCTCTATAAGCAGCTGGAGGATTCAGATGAACTGGCCGGTGGAACTAACCAGGAAGAAGTTGAGGCCAACAAGGATACTACCTTCATTAAAGATCCTTCTGAAATAGTTAAATATACCATTACAACGAGGGTCCCAACCCTAGGTACAAAGCCAAATGGCGAAGACGAAAGAAACACCTTTGGTTTCTATGACAGGTTGGTTGATGAACTTGAATTTGTTAAAACCGAGCTGGTGACCATCACAATCGGAGAGGAAGATTCAGACTATTACTTCCGCTGGGATCCAAGCGCCAGCCCCAAGGGTAAGATGAAGGCCTGGACCAAGGGATATGATTCTGTAGACGGAAGCAAAATATATGAAGAGACTACCTTTGATAGCCTGGAGGAGCTTCCCGATGGATTTACCTACTCTCTAAAGACCTACAATGAAGGCTATGGCAATACGACGTCATCACCCGAGAATAGAGACAACATCATTCTCTTTACTCTTGGGTACGATGAGGAGAACCCTGATTCGCCGACATATGATAGAGTAGAGCAGTTCAATGGAGAAACCATAACTATTGAGTTCTACGCAAAAATAAGAGAAGGTGCCAACCTTGGAGTTTATGCAACAGGCAAGGTTCCCAATAATGCCGGCTACTATATTCCCGGGCACAAGGAGGAATTCTCCAATACCGTATATATTCATCATCCCGAGGAAGATGAACCACCGGTAAAAACGGTAGCCCTTGTAGATGGGGAAGGAAATGTAATAGGAGAGGAAGCACAGAAATTCTATGTGGTTAATTCCTCCGATTTGACCTATGTCCATGACAGAGCAGGAAATCTCATTGTTGTAACCATCTCTTATGATGATGAAGGAAATGAAGTCCTTAAAGACAGTCAAGGAGAGGACTATGTTCTAAAGGAAGGACAGTCAATTAAAACTGTCCAGGAAATGGAAAACCTGGAAGAGATAATTCACTACGAAGTAAAACAGAAACTTCCCGGAGGAGTATCAAACGTCACGCTAAAGGACAATCTCCAGAACGCTTTGGAAATCGTTCCGGATAGCTTTAAGATCAAACTGGTGGGACAGGTCGTTATTAATAAAACAAAAGGTGAGCGGGGATGGAGAATGGCCGGAACCGATAGGGACTTCAGAGTTTATTCCGACCAAGAAAAGGCTGACCTTATGGAAACCTATCCAAGCCTGACGGAGGAAAGCTTCATAGAGGATACTTATTACAGACCTGTATCCGATGATGAGGGTACTCCTGAAACAGAGACCCTAGACATCGAGAGAGAGTTCGACTTAAGTGATCCCAACGACTACTTCCTCCTTACAAGATATTCCGATAGGAATTTCTATAGAGGCTATCCTGTCTTTAATACAAAGGACAACTCCTGGTCTCTCCAGATACCCGGTAGATTTATAAACCAGTATGGAGACGCACTGCTGTCCCTCAAGGTCACAAGCAAAGAAGTGGAGGCGTTGAATTCAAACGGTGAACCGTATACCTACACATCATACACTGCAGAGAAAATAGATGGGGAGTTAGGCAAATATGGCACGTCAGCCATTAACGGCCCTGTGGAATACTCACTTGCAGGAGTGGATTTAATAGTATCCTTCGATGCAAGAATCAAAGAAGGAGCAGACCTATCCAGATATTTGACGGAAACCGGATACGAAATACCAAACATTGCCACCTACGCCTTTGGTAATAATCCGGAAGTAGATACAGAGCCTGTTGTAGTAAGACCGCCAAGGGAAAAGATAGAGAAAACAGTAAACAACAAAATTTATGAAACTCTTGGAACTCAGAACGAGGTAGTTAACTACGCTATAAACGTGGAAATTCCGAACTTTGCCGATGATCCGGAAACTGAAGTAGAAGAAACTGAAACGGTAAGAGAGATGTCGATTGAAGATACCCTTCAGCCGGTACTTGAATTCTATGAACCGGAAGCAAAGAATGTAACAGCAAAGGTGATAAAAGAGGATGGCACCACAGTATATAACCTGACAGTACCTCAAAGAGAAGAAGGATTAAAGATTACAGGTAAAAAACTGGTGTTTGATGTAGCAAAAGCCCTGGGCGAGGATTTTGCTCAGTATACTTCCGGCGGATACAGATTCCTACTGAGGTTCGATGCGAGAATTGTTCCTGGCACCACAGAGGAACAGCTGAATCCATATCGTGATGGATCCACAGCGGAGGTTCCGAATGAAGCTTCATACAAGATTAACAACCAGTATACTTATGAGTCCAATGTTGTACACATAACGCCGCCGACCATCGGAAAGACCGTAAACTATGTGACGGATTATTACCTCAGCGATTTAACGGAGGTGTTTGAATATGAGGTAACATCCCTCATGCCTGCAAATGAAGAAAACGATGTTAAATCATTTGTTATTTCGGACACCTTGAATAAGGTTCTAACCTTTGCGGATCCTGCAGAATATCCTTACGGCGTAACAATTGGCGATGAGGAGCTTTCTCAAGAGGAAATATCAGAGAGAATAAAGGTGGATGGTCAGACCATTACTCTCAGCTTCAGCGAGGCGGATGTGGAGAAGGCATCCTGGAAAAAGAAGGCGGTACTCCTCACTTTCAAGGCCGTGATTAAAGAGGGAGCGGATTTAACAGATTACTGGAAGAAGCTGCCTCAGGGTGAATATGCCGTTATTCCAAATAGGGCCGAATATGTACTGACCTTTGACAACGGATCGACTCAGAACAACAGAACAAAGGACGTTAATGTATATGTTCCAAAGTCTGAGAAGAAGGTAAATGGAGAAGAAAGCGTAGACCTATCCAGTCTTGAGCAGGTGTTTACATACAGCATCTCCACCTACATTCCTACTCCTCCGGTGTCCACAGAAACCGAGGAGAAGGAAATGAAGGCCGCAACCTTCTATGACGAGCTGGAGCCGGTTCTTACCTTTGCTGACAAGAACGATGTAAAGGTCAAGATTGACGGCAAAGATACAGTAACTGTAGATGGAGCAGATGTGGCTCTCAAGAGCAAGGTGGCCTTTAGCGGAAACCGTTTAAGCTTTGATCTTCTTCCTTATACTGCAGAATATGCCGGTAAAAAGATCGAGATCGAGTTTACGGCAAAGCTTAAGAAGGACACAACTTTAGACAAGCTGGATGCGTATGTTTCGGCTTTGGGAATAATTGAAATACCAAACGAGGCAGTATTGGAAATCAATATACCTAACGAAGCCGGAGAAGATGTAGTTACTGAATCAAGAACACAGCCTGTCTATGTAACACCACCGCCAATCCAGAAGAAAGTCACAGACAATGATGAAACCTTGGTGGACGATGCCACCTTGGATTCCTGGGATGAAAATTTTGTTTATACCATCAACACCCGTATTCCGGAAGTGGATGCAAACAATGACCCCATAGTGTCTTTCTCTGTAATAGACAGATTGGTCCCCGAACTGGAATTTGGCGATGTTAAAAAAGCCGCGATTTCCATTGGTGGAGTTGCGGTGGATAATATTGAAGAGATCGCCACCTTTGATTTAACTAAAAAGGTTTTGACAATTACCTTTACAGAGGAACAGATTCAGGAGAACCTCAGAGGTAGTGTTGAAATCACATTCCCGGCTAGAATCGTGAGAGATGCAGATCTTTCAAAGTATAAAGATAACGGCAATAGGATCCCCAACAAGACATCCTATAAAATCAACAACGACTCTGAGGTGGAATCCAATACTGTAACTGTTGTTCCACCGCCGGTAGTCAAGACGGTAAACAACAGAACCGCCATTTCCGTAGGGGATATTGATCAAACCTTTACCTTTAGAATCACAGGGTTAGTGCCGGCAACGGATAATGAGGAAACCAAGGTTACGGGATACGTTTTGGAGGATACCCTGGTGGACGCATTACTATTCTCCGGAAAACCAACGGTAACAATTGACGGTAGGACAGTAAGCGCAGATACGTACATAAAAACAAATAAGCAAACCCTTACCTTCACCATGGATAACCCTTCTGATTTGGAAGAGTATGCCGGTAAAAAGATTTTGATTGCTTTTAGAGCAAAGGTGAATCCAAAGGCAGACCTTACTCCGTATATAGAGGAGGACTTCAGAATCCCCAATGAAGCCACAGCCAAGATAGACTTTAGCGATGAGTCCAGTGAATCCTACACTACTGAACCGGTAACCGTAACGCCACCGGACGGCGACAAGAAGGTTAATGGCGTAAATAGAGATTTACTTTCCAGCATATACGAGCCAATAAAGTATACAGTAAGAGTTCTTGTTCCTTCGGTAGATGAGAAGGGCGAAGAAATCACAGACTTTGTGCTGAGAGACAAGCTGGAACCGGTTCTCAAATTTAGTGAGGATGAAGAGGTTTCGCTAACAGCCGGAGAAGCTGCATTGGATACAGAGAAATATGTTTCCATAAATGACGACACCATACAGGTGAAAATTTCCGGTGAAGAGCTCAAAGCGGTTGTAGGTAAATACCTTGAGCTTGAATTCGTGGCAAGGATTATTGATGGGGCAGACATGTCTAAGTATTACGTTGCCGGCGATTCAGGCAAGGGAGTTGTTTCCGTTCCTAATACAGGCAAGTATGTCATCAACAATGGAGAGGAAATTGACACCAACACCGTAACGGTAGACATCCCGGATATTACAAAGAAGGTTTCAGACAGTGATGAGACCTTGGTGAATGATGCAACCCTTAGTGATTGGACTGAAGAATTCACCTATACCATCGACACCTTCATTCCTCCATATGAAGTTGGTGAAGAGAAAACCACAGGCTTCGTAATTAAAGACACTCTGGAGGACGTTCTGGAGTTCTCTGACAAGGAACCGACTGTTACTGTAAATGGAGAAACAGCAGACGCGATAGTTTCCAGGAATGGAGATGTACTGGAGGTTTTCTTTGATGAAGCTCAGGTAAAGAAGTATGAGCTGGGTTCTGTGAGAGTAGTATTTAATGCAGTCATAAAGGACGGTGCGGATCTCTCTCCATATATAGATGATGGATTTAAGGTGCCGAACAAAGCAGCATACATAATCAATGATAAAGATGAAAAGGAATCCAACACCGTAACAATAGTTCCACCTCCGGTAAATAAAACAGTTAATGATGTAGAGAGCATAGGAGTAGATAATCTGGATGAGGTATTTACCTTTAAGCTCTACGGCTTAATCCCAAGCCCTGTTACAGGAACAGGTGAAGAGGTAACAAGCTTTAAGCTTGTGGACAACATGGAAAAAGTGTTGCTCTTTGCTGATGAAGACTGTGTGGTGACTATAGGAGATGAAGAAATAGCTTCAGAGGGAATGGTAGAAAGACCGGATGAGCATACCATTGTTCTAACCCTGGATAAAGAAACTATTGCCGCCAATACAGGCAAAAAGGTCATGCTGGAGTTTAAGGCCAAGTTTAATCCCACAGCAGACTTTGCTCCATACATCAAGGAGATAACCGCTGTGCCCAATAAGGCCAAGGCTGTAGTTGAGGCACCTAATGGAACGGGATACGAACTGGAGTCAGAGCCTGTAACCATAACTCCTCCGGACAGCAAGAAGACAGTAAATGACGCTGATGAGTTTACTGTTGAAAATCTGGATGAGGCATTTAGATACAAGATACGCGTACTGATACCTCTGAAGGATTCCGAAGGAAATGATATCGAAACCTTCAAGCTAACGGATACTCTGGAACCGGTTCTCAGGTTTGCGGATGAGCCCAACGTTGTTATCCTGGTTGGAGATAAAGATGTTGATTCCCAGGCGGCAACCATAGAAGATCAAACCATAACTGTAGAATTCGGTCCGGAGGAAATGGCAGAGTATCGCGGAGCATATGTAGACATAAGCTTCGATGCCATGGTTAAAGAAGGTGCGGACCTCACATCGTATATCGTAGAAGGAGCAGCAAAGGTGCCAAACACTGCAGAGTATTCCTTCAACAATAGTCCTGAGGTAGAGGTAACAAATACGCCATCCGTCGTTCCTCCTATTCCGGATACCCCCGGTATCAAGAAGTTGGTAAACGATAAGGAACATGTGGATCTAAAGACAGTGGAAGAGGTGTTCCACTATACAATAGATACATACATTCCATCGGATGCCTATGCCATGACTGTAACCGATACCTTGGAAAGTGTTCTGGAGTTTACTAATGTGGACAAGATAACCGTTAAGATTGGAGATACCACTTTAACCCCCGAAGAGGTGAAAACACAAGTTACAACCAAGGGTAAGACATTAACGGTAGTATTGACTAGGGACCAGGTTATTGGAAACAAATCAAAAGAAGTACAGATTATGTTCGATGCCAAGGTTGTTAAGAACGCAGATTTAAGTTCTTATAGAAAGCTTGGTAAGGCAAAGGTGCCAAACACTGCGGAATACATGGTAAATAACAACCCGGATAGAGTTGTTAAATCCAATACTGTTACGGTTACACCACCTAACCCAACAGGGCCAAAGACTGGTGATGACAACAATGTACTTCCATGGATGCTTCTTATGCTGGCTGCAGCCATAGCAATCAGGCTGGTAGAGGGAAGAAGAATAAGAATCAGATAGCATAACCATCAAAGAAGGGACTGATTATTCAGTCCCTTCTTATTATTTTACAGTGCGCTTTCCATAGAAGGAAGGGACACGCTGATTTCCAAATTACCATTTCTGGTTCTGATCTCGTCGATCATTTTCTTTTCGGAACCGGCTTCCTTAAGAGTAACGTCGTAGGTTAGCTTGTTTAAGGAACCCAGATTTGTGGTTTTAATACCCGTTAATCTGATATCCGATGTATATGCATTAAAGATATCATCAAAGACTCCTGTATAGTCCAGATCCTCCGGAACCGTAACCCTTAAGGTTCTGGCAAGACTACCGTTTCTTCCGTTAAGGGCGGGAATCTTGTCGTAGACTAGAAGCGCAATCATTATGATGATGGCAAAGAGGGTAGCGAATCCCGGATATCCGATTCCGCAAGCCAGGCCCACAGCCATGGCCAGGAATACTGCGCTGATTTCTCTGGCGGTTCCCGGATTGGAACGGAACCTTACCAGGGAGAAGGCGCCGGCTACGGCTACCGAAGCTCCCAGACTTCCGTTAACCATCATGATTATAACTGCTACTATTGCAGGAAGGGTGGCTATGGAAATCAGGAATCCTGTAGAATGTCTTGCCTTAAAGGATAGGGCCAGGGCCATTATTGCTCCCAGCACCAAGGCCACCGCCAAGCTTATCATAAAACTTTGAACTGTTAATGTTCCTGTCATTATGCTCTGAAATAAAGTATCCATTGTATAGTTCCTTTCCATTATCTTTTAACTGGTTCTTTTCAAATTCCAAAATACTTTCATAGGCTTTTCCATATTTGGAGAAGCTGGCTTTTTTCATATTTCCCTTATTGAGAATTTCCACCATCCACATGGGAAGCCCCTGGGCAGTTTTGATTTCCATTAGGGAGTATCCTCTTTCCAGAAGATCCAATCCGCCGGGATCGGCAGTAAGGCTCATATCTGTATTTCTCCATCTTATGTGACGATCAAAGGTAAGCCTTAGATTGGGATCTGTCTTTGAGAAGTAGGCACATCTGTCGTAGCAGAGATAAACTCTGGGTGCCAGGCTATCGTAGAAGGATTTAAAGTAATCAATTTCTTTGGCGATTTGTCTATCCCTCTCATCTGATAACCAAAGGCTGGTGCCCTCCGTAGCTTTGCCGGACATATATGCGGTTGCTATGGACTCGGAGATTTCTATCCTCCTCTTATACACGATGCCGTGATATTTTTTCTTCAGTTCCAGGAATACATCATCTGAGGAGGAAACCTTGCCGTAACTTCTAAGTCTGATCTTTTCCTTGTATATTGGCCTCTCCAGGGAGTGTCGGATCAATCTGTAGTCGGGGGTATCATAGTAGATATTACATATGGTACTTTGACCGTGGGGATCCGGCGTCATATATTCCTTCATGGCTTCTTCCATAAGCTTCCGTTGGTTATAATCTATTAAATATTTAATTTCGTGTCTTGCGAAAACATTTATCTCTGACATTTTTCTCACTCTTTTCTTTTCCCTGCAAGGCGCTTTGCTGCAGGTCCTTTATTTATCTTATGGCATAATAATAAAGCCCGAACCTTAAGGGAACTTAAAGTCGGACTTAAAATTAACTTAAATTTTTCGGATAATTAATAGGGGCTATTTCTTTGGAATTCCGTACTCCTTGGACCTTCTAATGTGGAACCAATAGACCACCAAAGCAATAAGAAGAGCTGTCCAAGTAATAGGATAGGACATAAATACATATAGGACATCTACCCTGGGCACATCCAGGAAGTATATCCAGAGAATCCTTAATACGCAGGTGGCCAGTAGATTAATAATAACCGGCGGAAGGGAAATGCCGTGACCTCTGATGGCTCCCACCAGTACGTCTCCATAACCAAAGATAAGGTAGGGGATAACTATGACATACATTCTGGAAACCCCGATGGATATTACTTCCGCATTTGTATTGTATAGACTCATAAAGAAGGGAGCAAAGAGAAGTTCAATAATGCATAGAACTCCTCCAACCAAGGTGGTACAAAGGAGACATACCTTGAGAATCTTTCCCACTCGCTCCTTTTTCTCCGCGGCGATGTTTTGGCTAATGAAGGTTTGCGCAGCCTGATGGAAGGCATTCATTCCTATGTAAACAAAGTTCTCAATGCTGGAGGCTGCACTGCTGGCGGCCATTACCATAGGACCATAGGAATTGATGGCGCTTTGGATTACCGCATTGGAGATGCTGAACATGCTGCTTTGAAGACCGGCAGGAACGCCGATTCTTGCCATGGATCTAAACATGGCCCAATCCATTTTTATTTTCCTAAGGTCCACGTGAAGTTCGTCCTCCGACTTCATCAGGAATCTCAAAATCAAAAATGCGCTGAGCATATTGCTTAAATCTGTGGCAATGGCTACCCCCGCAACTCCCAGGTGAAATACTATTACAAAGATAAGGTTGAGAATTACGTTGGTGGTTCCGCTGATTAAGAGATAGAAAAAGGGTCTGGTGGTATCTCCTCTGGCTCTCAATATGGCGGTGCCGTAGTTATAGAGCATATTAAAGGGAAGTCCCAGGAAGAATATCCGCATATAAAGAAGGGAAAGGGGATAAATGTTGTTGGGGACGGAAATAGCCTTAAGCATAAGTCCGGAAATGGAGAATCCTATGATTGCAAAGATTATACCTCCAAAAATTGCAACAAAAATAGCTGTATGCACGGCTCTGGAAAGGGAGTCGGACTTACTGCCCATTCCATAATATCTGGCAACAACTACATTTACACCTACAGATATTCCTATGAGAATATTTATAACCAAAAATACCAGGCTTCCGGTGGCTCCCACTGCGGCCAGACTTTCCTCTCCGGCAAATCGACCGGCCACCGCAATGTCGGCGGCATTAAAAAGGAGCTGAAGCACATTGGTTAAAATAAGAGGAATACCGAACCGCATAATCTTCCCGAAAAGCGGTCCGTTTAACATGTCAATTTCAGTATTCTTTAATCTCATCAAAATGTGGCGGTAAAAATAATTTCTTTTCCTGTTGGACTTTCTGCAGTGATGGTGCCACCGTGGGCAATAACAATAGACTGGGCCATGGAGAGTCCAATTCCAAATCCACCGCCGGAGTCCTTGTTGTGGGAAAGGTCTCCCTGATAGAATCTATCAAAGAGTATGTTTTGATTTCCCGGTTCCAAATCATCTGCAGGATTCTTTTCTGTAAGAATGATTTTACTACCTTTTTGACTGAGTGTGAATAGAATATTTCCCTTATCTGAACAATACTTTATGGCATTGTCCGCAAGTATATTAATAAGCTCAACTAGAGCATTTTTATTTCCCTGAATGTTGATATTTGGGGAAGCAATTTCATAATCAAAGCCTAGGTCCTTTTGTTGAGCCACCAGTTTAAAGGGCTCCAGGGTTTCCTCCAAAAGAGTGGACAGGTTAAGGCTTTCCTTGGGAAGCTGATCCGAAACCTCCTGGGCCTCATCCATCTTTGCCAGAGAAACCAGGCTTCCTATTAAATCACTCATACGGTCCACCTGCTCAGTAATTGCAGAGGTCCACTTGGATTCTCCTCCCTCCAGCTCCGCCACCTCATTGCAGGATCTAATTACTGCAAGGGGTGTCTTTAATTCATGGCCGGCATTGGTTATGAATTTCTTCTGTTTGTCGTAGCTTTCCGCAATAGGCTTTATCATCATGGGAGATAGAGCTATAACAAGAATCCCTATGGCAATAAATCCCACCAAAGACACCAGGGTGCTTATAAGAAGGACGTTTTCCGCTGAATGAAATTCCTTGGAAGCATTAAGGAAAATATACATGGTATTTCCGTCTTCCAAATCCACCTTGCGATATTTGTAAATTATCTTGGATTGGCTTGTATAGGCAGAGTCCTTACTTTTGCCGGATACGGACTTGGCCAGCTCTAGGGCCTGATCCGTGGAAACGGCTGCCACCCTGGTGGTATCCATATATACCAGATTCTGATCTTGATCCAAGGTTACAGAGAAGTATCTGGTTTCGTAGGGAGTTTCCTTGGACATGCCGGGCTTCATATTTCCATCAAAGTCATCCATGTCATCCTTGTGATCCATAGGTGGGCCCCCGTCGTGCTTTCCGAACATGGGAAAATTCCCGCCGTTTTCCTCCAGCAGGTCCAATAAATTATCTACGGATTTGTCCGTGATAATATAGTTTGCCAAATTTACAATTCCCATGAGCAGAAGCAAAACCACGAAAACCGCAATCATGGTTAAGGCAACTACCCTTCGTCTCAGCTTCTTAATCATCTTTGATAAATAGTTTAATCCTTTGTTTTCAGGCAAGGCAGGCCATAAGCATTATTTCTTTTCCAGCAAATAACCTACGCCCCTTGCCGCTTTTATTTGAACATCGGCTCCGATGTCGGAAATCTTTTTTCTAAGACCTGAGATATTTACCCAGACCACGTTTATTTCTGCGTCGCTGTCATAACCCCAAACCTTTTCCATAAATCTCTCTGTGGAAATAACCTGGCCGGGATTAACCATGAGAAGCTCCAGTATTTGAAACTCCTTGTTTGCCAGTCGAACTTCTCCCTTTGGTCCCACCAGGGAAAGGTCACCCCTCCTTAAGGACATGTCACCAAAGGAAAGGTTGGTGTCCTTAAACTCCGGTTGTCTCCTGGTAATGGCTCTAACCCTGGCCACCAGCTCCTCCTTGGCAAAGGGCTTGGTAAGGTAGTCGTCGGCACCGCTGTCCAATCCTTCTATCTTGTCCTCCAGTTGGCTCTTGGCCGTCAACATGAGTACCGGGGTGGAAAACCCGGCGGCTCTTAATTCCTTTAGAACTGTGATGCCATCCTTCTTTGGCATCATAATATCTAAAATCGCTCCGTCATATTCTCCCGTAAGGAGGTAGTCTATGGCATCCTCTCCGTCATAAACCGCATCAACGGAAAAATTGTTGTGGGTTAGAATGGCCACAATAGCTTCTGATAGCATTTTTTCATCTTCTGCCAAAAGTATACGCATAATAATCTCCTGTTTGCTTTTGTTATTATACAGACCATACCTTAAATAAACTTAAAAAAATTATATCACAGGCCCCCAAATGTAACAGCAAATAATTGATTATATGAAGTTCTCTTCCTTGTATATATAGGGGAGAATGTGATAAAATATTCCTGTTGACAACTTAGCCCAAATTCTGGGAGATTATAGGGATTTGGGCCTATATTTTTTATAAATTGGAGGTATCAAAGTGTCTATTTTCGATAAGCTAACAGCCAAATTGCAGGCAAACCCAAAAACCATCGTTCTTCCTGACGGACCGGATCCAAGAGTAATGGATGCAGCGGAAAAGCTAAGCAAAGAAGGAGTTCTTGGGGTAATACTAATTGGTTCTGAAGAAGAATTTGCAGCCGCATCAAAGGAAGGTGGCTACGACCTTTCCCAGTGCACCATCCTTAATCCCGAAAACTACGATGGAATGGATGAGATGGTTAAGTCCTTTGTGGAACTGAGAAAGGGCAAAGTGACAGAGGCCGAAGCAAAAGAAATGCTTTCCGCCGGAAACTATTTCGGTACAATGCTGGTTAAGATGGGTAAGGCAGACTGCCTGCTGGGAGGAGCAACATACTCCACCGCAGATACAGTAAGACCGGCCCTCCAGCTGATTAAGACCAAGCCCGGCGCACATCTGGTAAGCTCCAGCTTTATTCTCATCCGTGGTGACGAAAGAATTGCCATGGGTGACTGCGCCATCAACATAGATTATCAGGATGACGTGGACAAGGACGGAAACGTAACCTATACAGCAGCAGAAAAATTGGCAGAGGTTGTGGTTGAAACAGCCAATACAGCAAAGATTTTCGAAATAGATCCAAAGGTAGCGGTTCTCAGTTTCTCCACCAAGGGCTCCGGCAAGGGCGCAACAGTCCAGCTATCCCGCGACGCCACCATCAAAGCCCAGGAAATGGCACCGGATCTGGCCATCGACGGAGAACTTCAGTTTGACGCAGCAGTATCTCCGGAAGTAGCCAAGACAAAATGCCAGGGATCCCCGGTTGCAGGCCAGGCAAACGTATTCATCTTCCCGGGAATCGAAGCCGGAAACATTGGATACAAGATTGCTCAGAGACTGGGTGGCTATGCAGCCTACGGACCAATCCTTCAGGGTCTTAACGCACCTATAAACGATCTGTCCCGTGGATGCGATGCAGATGAAATTTATAAAATGGCAATTATTACTGCCGCTTTTGCTTAAGGAGAAAAGCCTAAGCATGGAAATAAAAACAAAAAGTTAAAGGAGTGATTATTATGCAAGATGTTAAACTAAGAGAGCTGCACAGAAACAGTGAGGAATATGCAGGCAAGGTTATTACCGTAAACGGATGGGTAAGGACCAATCGAAATAATAATCACTTTGGTTTTATAGAATTAAACGATGGAAGCTTCTTTAAGCCGGTGCAGATTGTTTATGAGGCAGAGAGTCTCTCCAATTATGGAGAAATAGCCAAGGTAAACGTATCGGCTGCAGTTTCCGTAACCGGAGAATTCCTCCTTACGCCGGAGGCCAAGCAGCCCTTTGAAATCAAAGCAAAGGAAATAAGCCTTCTGGCGGATACGGATCCCGACTATCCCCTTCAGAAGAAGCGCCACTCCATGGAATTTCTTAGAGAGATTGCCCATCTGAGGCCCAGAAGCAATACCTTCTCTGCCGTCTTTAGGGTAAGATCCCTGGTGGCCTACGCCATACATCAGTTCTTCCAGGATAGGGACTTTGTCTATGTGCATACTCCAATTATTACAGGAAGCGATGCAGAGGGTGCAGGAGAAATGTTCCAGGTTACTACTCTTGATTTGGATAATATCCCAAGAGTAGATGCCGATGGAAAACCAGCGGAAACCGGAGCCATAGATTACAATCAGGACTTCTTCGGCAAAAAGACCAGCCTTACCGTAAGCGGACAGCTGGAGGGAGAGGCCTTTGCTCTGGCCTTTAGAGACATCTATACCTTTGGTCCTACCTTTAGGGCGGAGAATTCCAACACCTCTCGTCATGCCAGTGAATTCTGGATGATTGAGCCGGAGATGGCCTTTGCAGATCTTGAAAAGGATATGGAAGTTGCAGAAGCCATGGTTAAGCACATCATCAACTATGTGTTGGAAAAGGCGCCGGAAGAAATGGAATTCTTCAATAACTTCATAGACAAGGGATTGCTGGAAAGACTGGACAACATAGTAAGCAACGACTTTGGTAGAGTAACCTATACTGAGGCGGTGGAGCTTCTAAAGAAGTCCGGCAAGGAATTCCAGTACCCGGTAGAATGGGGCATTGACCTTCAGACAGAACACGAAAGATATCTGACAGAGGAAGTCTTTAAGAAGCCAATTTTTGTAACGGATTATCCCAAGGACATCAAAGCCTTCTACATGCGTGTAAACGACGACAATAAAACTGTTGCCGCCTGCGACCTTTTGGTTCCGGGAGTAGGAGAAATAATCGGCGGAAGCCAAAGAGAAGAACGCCTGGATATTCTGGAAGCAAGAATGAAGGAAATGGGTCTCGAGATGGAAGGATACGAATGGTATCTGGACCTAAGAAAATACGGAGGAGTTAAGCACGCAGGTTACGGACTGGGATTCGAAAGAATGATCATGTACTTAACGGGAATGGGCAATATCAGAGACGTACTGCCCTTCCCAAGAACACCGGGAACAGCGGAGTTTTAGTTTGGCGCAGCAGCGCAAATTAGAAAGGAGATCAGAATGGGTCTTATCAGAGCAATTGCAGAAGCTACAACAGGAGTCATTGCGGATCAGTGGAAAGAATACATTTACTGTGATGCAATACCCAGCGACGTGCTGGTAACCAAAGGTCATAAGCGTACCAGCGGAGGAAACAGAGGAAACGACAATATCATTACAAACGGATCCGGAATAGCAGTTGCAGACGGACAATGTATGATGATCGTAGAAGACGGAAAAATCGTTGAGGTTTGTGCTGAACCCGGACAATTTACCTACGACACATCAACAGAACCAAGCATCTTCTCCGGAACCCTGGATGAAGCAATTCAGACAACTTTTAAATTAATCGGAAAAAGATTCTCCCTAGGGGGCGACACAGGCCACGACCAGAGAGTCTATTACTTCAACACTAAGGAGCTTCTGGACAACAAGTTCGGAACACCAAATCCAATTCCCTTCAGAGTGGTTGACGCAAATGTAAATCTGGATACAGATGTGGATCTAAGATGCTCCGGAGTTTACTCCTACAGAATAACAGATCCTCTTCTGTTCTACACAAATGTATGCGGAAACGTGGAAAGCGAATTCACCAAGGAGGATATCGATACCCAGCTAAAGGCAGAGTTTGTAAATGCTCTGGCTCCTGCTCTTGGAAAGATTTCTTCCCTGGGAATAAGACCCAGCGAGCTTCCCGGCCACTATACAGAAATCACAAGCGCTCTTCAGGAGCAGCTTAGTCAACAGTGGGGACAGGCCAGAGGATTGGCCTTGGTATCCATTGCCCTTAACCCAATCACCCTGTCTCAAGAGGATTCCGACAGAATTAAAGCCGCTCAGACAGCAGCAGCCTATACGGATCCGGCAATGGGAGCAGGTGTTATGGCCCAGGCTCAGGCTCAGGCAATGAAGGATGCTGCCAACAATCCTAACGGAGCCATGGCAGGATTTATGGGAATGGGAATGGCCATGAATGCAGGTGGCGGAAGCGCAGCCAGTATGTATGCCCAGGCTCAGCAGAACCAGGCATCTCAAGCTGCAGCCGGAGCAGGAGCGGCAGTTCCTGAGGGCGCAGCAGCTCTTTCCTGGAACTGCAGTAAATGCGGCACTGCAAACACCGGTCTTTTCTGCACAGAATGCGGAGCACCAAAGGCAGAAATTGCACCTTGTGCAAAGTGCGGATATGTTCCAACAGATCCTACCAAGCTGCCAAAGTTCTGCCCAATGTGCGGAACCAAATACGGACAGTAGTAGGGTAGATATTGAATAGAAGAACATGGTGAATTAATATGCCTGCACTTCAGGAATATAAATGCCCCTGCTGTGGTGGCTCCATTGAGTGGAACAGCACGGTGCAACAACTTAAATGTCCCTTCTGCGATACTGAATTTGATTTGGAAACCCTTAAGGGATATGACGAAGACATTAAGCAGGATGGACAGGATGATATGACCTGGAACCCTGAACCCGGCGACACTTGGTCCGATGACGAAGCCAGCCAGGTGCAGCTCTTTGTATGCAAATCCTGCGGTGGGGAAATCATAGGAGATAAGAATATGGGGGCAACCTCTTGCCCCTATTGCAACAACGCCGTTGTAGTCCCTTCTCAATTCTCCGGAGACCTTCGCCCGGATTTTGTTATTCCCTTTAAGAAAAACAAAGAGGAAGCGAAGGCCGCGCTAAAGAATCATCTCAGGAGAAAGAGATTTCTTCCCAAGGTATTCACCGACGAAAACCATATAGATGAAATCAAGGGCATATACGTTCCCTTCTGGCTCTTTGATGCCAAGGCAGAAGCCCACGCCAGATACAAGGCCTCCAATGTAAGAGTATGGAGCGACAGAGACTATCAGTATACGGAAACAACATTCTACTCCGTATCACGTGCCGGGTACCTGGACTTTGATCATGTGGCCATCGACGGATCATCAAAGATGGCAGATGATTTGATGGAATCCATAGAGCCCTTTGATTTTTCTGAGGCGGTGGATTTTAGGACCGCTTATCTGGCAGGTTTTCTGGCAGATAGATATGATGTAACGGCGGAGCAAAGCATCGAAAGAGCAAATTCCAGAATCAGAAAAACAACAGAAGAAGAATTTGAAAAAACCGTTCAGGGCTATAGCTCCGTGGTTCCGGAATCCGAAAGTGTAAGACTAAAGGAAGCCAGAGCCAGCTATGCCCTTTATCCTGTGTGGCTTCTTAATACCAGTTGGCAAGGGGAACAATATACCTTTGCCATGAATGGACAGACAGGTAAATTCGTTGGAGACCTACCGGTGGATCAAGGGGCATATACCAGATCCTTTGTAATCACCGCTCTAGGGGTTGCTGCTGCAGTTATGGGGGCCCTTACCCTCATAAATATAATGTAGAGGGGAGGAATAGATATGAAGTTTGGTAATTTATTCCGATCCAAAAATGGAAAGAGACCCCTGGCAGTAAGAATTATAGCCATAATTGTAGTGGTGATTTTGATCTTGGCAATGGTAGTAACCATGCTACCGGCCTTTGTCTTTGCTGATAGAGAGAATATACCTTTGGTTATAGATGAGGCGGACATATTAACAGATCAAGAAGAAGCGGAAATAGAAGCAGGGCTCCAAAGCTTTAGAGAAGAACAGGACTTTGATATTGTGGTTGTAACGGTTTATAGCCTGGAGGGCGAGGATGTAGTAGATTATGCAGACATATTCTACGACACCCGAGGCTATGGTGGAGGCAGCGAAAGGGACGGAGCGCTTATATTAGTAAGTACCGAATATAGAGACTGGACCATGATTACCTCCGGTTACGGCATCACCGCCATAACGGATTACAGCCTGGATGAAATAGAAGAGGAAATCCTTCCGGATCTTAGCGGAGGAAACTACGCCAACGCCTTTAAGAAATTTGGAGACCACTGTGCCTACTGCGTAAGAGAGGCCAGAGCCGGAAATATTATAGATGAATACATTCCGGGGGAAGGAGAGGAATCCTCAGCAGCCCCTTCTCAAAGCGACGAAAAAGAAATACCCTACGGAGTGAACGCGGGTATTGCAGGAGTAATCGGTGTTATTTCTTCTTGGCTTATTAATGGCAGGAGTAAGGCTCAACTTAAATCAGTAAGATACAAAACTCAGGCCAGAGAATATGTAAGGCGGGATAGCCTTAATCTAACGGAAAACCGAGATCGCTATCTTTATAAAACCATCAGCAGAGTTCCTATTAGCCGAGGGGATGATGAGGATGACCATGGCGGACACTTTAGAGGTAGCACCATCCATCTTTCTCCGGGAGGAAATTTCCACGGAGGTGGGCGCCCGGGCAAGTTCTAATCTGTTGGACTGGCTACAGGGCTAGCTATATGACTATCTACAGGACTATCTACAGGGCTAGCTAACGGAAGGCAAGTAAATAATAAAATTATCTAACCGGACACGTAATGTGTCCGATTTTTTCTATTATATGATGAAGCTCTTGGGCAAGGTCGCTGTCTGATGCGGTATAGTACATCTCTTTACCGGCTCTTCTGGCAACAATGAGCTTACTGTCCTTAAGAAGTCTCAAATGGTGCGATACTGCGGGGCTGGACATTTCCATCATGGCTGCAATGTCTGTTACGCATTCTTCGCAGTGACAGAGAATCCAAAAAATCCTAAGCCTGGTGGGATCCCCCAGCTGCTTTAGCGCCTCTGCCACCAGGGCCACGTCCTCCCTAGGTGGTATATGACAAAAAAAATCTTCACTCAAATGCCCATGATCGTGGGGCAATTTAATATTCTTGGACATGATTTCCTCCTAATAAATATGAACATATTTTAATAAGACTTGTTGCTCCGGTCAAGGTGTAAGGAAAGGAAAAGCTTATATAATTATATGTTTGACATTGGATGAATTAGGGGTATAATAGATTTATCAATTAAGCAATTGTTTAATCGAAAGAAGGACATTATGAAAAAGAAATATAAAATCGATGTGGATTGTGCCAACTGCGCAAACAAAATGGAGCAGGCAGCAAAGAAGACAGAAGGGGTAAAGGATGCAGTGGTAAATTTTATGGCCCTTAAGATGGAAGTGGAGTTTGAAGAGGGCTATGACCATAAAGAGGTTATGCCCAGGGTATTGGAAAACTGCAAGAAGGTAGAAGACGACTGCGAAATATTTCTTTAAATGAACAAGAAGCAAAAGAAAAACTTAATCAGAATACTTATATCCGCAGCACTGATGGTGGCGCTGCATTTTGTTCCTGCCACCGGTATGTTGCGGTTTTTCTTATACATGATTCCCTACCTTATTGTAGGCTATGACATTATTATTAAAGCCGGAAAGGGAATTAAAAACAAGCAGCCCCTTGATGAATGCCTACTGATGGTTATCGCCACCTTGGGAGCCATTGCAATTGCATTAATAGATACTGGGGACTATGTTGAGGCTGTGGCAGTAATGCTCTTCTACCAAATCGGCGAATGGTTCCAAAGCTACGCCATTGACAGAAGCAGAAAAAACATCAGTCAGCTTATGGATATTAGGCCTGACTATGCCAACGTATATGATGATGAAGGAAACATAGTACAAGTTGATCCCGATGAGGTGGAGGTGGGAACCATCATTCTTTGCCAGCCGGGAGAAAAGATACCCATCGATGGAGTGGTTGTTAAGGGAAGGTCCAGTTTGGACACAGTGGCCCTTACCGGGGAAAGCGTGCCACGCACCGTTTCTCAGGGAGAAGAAGTAATCAGCGGCTGCATTAATATGTCGGGAGTTCTGGAGATAAAAACCACTAAGGAGTTTGGTGAATCCACAGTATCCCAGATTCTCGATTTGGTGGAGAATGCCAGCTCAAGAAAATCAAAGTCAGAAGACTTTATAAGCAGGTTCGCCAGAATTTATACTCCCGTGGTTGTGGCCTGCGCCGTGGTTATGGCGGTGGTGCCGCCTTTGGTGCTCCTTGCTCTGGGAAGAGACAGCGCATGGTTCTCCTGGTTATATAGAGCCCTTATATTCCTGGTTATCAGCTGTCCCTGCGCCTTGGTAATAAGTATTCCTTTAAGCTTCTTTGCCGGAATTGGAGGAGCCAGCCGAGCAGGAGTTTTAGTTAAAGGCTCCAATTATTTGGAATTGCTTTCAAAAACCAAAACTCTGGTTTGCGACAAGACGGGAACTCTAACGGAAGGGGTGTTTAAGGTGGTAGGAATCTATCCCGGTGACAGCCTTGCCGAAAGCCAAGGTTCACCTGAATCCGCCAAGGAGTATCTTCTTCACATGGCTGCCTTGGCCGAAAGTGCATCGCCTCATCCCATTGCAAAGAGTCTAATGGAAGCCTGCAATAATCCAAAGGGTGAAGTGACGGATATAGAAGACATAGCAGGAAAAGGGGTGGTTGCCACAGTAGAAGGAAGAAGGGTGGCAGTAGGAAACCACAAGCTAATGGTTCAGGAAACAGGTGAAGAACCAAAGGAAAGAAAAGATGCGGAAGAAACCATAGGTACCCGAGTCTTTGTTGCTATTGATGGAAGGTATTCAGGTGAAATAATTATTTCCGACGTTATAAAGGAAACTTCGCCGGAGGCAATTGCAAAGTTAAGAGAGTCGGGGATAAATAGAATAGTTATGCTTACGGGAGACCAGCAAAAGGTGGCCCGGCAGGTTGGAGATATTCTGGGAATCCAGGAAGTATATAGTGAACTTCTTCCCGGAGACAAAGTGGATATAGTTGAAAGATTGCTGACAGAAACCAGCGGTAATGGCAGCTTGGCCTTTGTGGGAGACGGCGTCAACGATGCCCCGGTACTTTCCAGAGCAGACATAGGAATAGCCATGGGGGGCATGGGCTCCGATGCTGCCATAGAAGCTGCAGACATTGTTCTCATGGACGACGATCCGAAAAAAATTGCGAAGGCAATTAAGATTTCTCGTAAGTGCCTTCGCATTGTGAAAGAAAATATTTGGTTCGCCATTGGCGTAAAAATAATATGCTTGATTCTTGGAGCTCTTGGTATAGCCAACATGTGGCTTGCCATCTTTGCTGATGTGGGAGTTATGGTTATTGCAGTTCTCAATGCAATAAGAGCTCTGGTGAATTAATCATGCCATGCACGATAATCCAGGTTTAATGGATCTTCTATGCTGTCCTTGATTTTATCCTTAATGGCACGGTGCTTGCCGTCCAAAACCGCCTTAACCTGAATTGGTAAGCCGTAGAGGTTGATGAATCCCTCTGCGTCTTTTTGATTGTAGTCGCTTTCTCCGAAGGATGCCAAATCCGCATCAAAGAGAGAATAAGGACTGGTGGTTCCAGCGTTAATAATATTTCCCTTGTACAGCTTAAGCTTAACGGTGCCCGTAACTGTTTCCTGGGTCTTATCCACAAAGGCGTCCAAGGCTTCTCTTAAAGGAGTAAACCACTGTCCGTTATATACCAGCTCCGCATAGGTTACCGACAGCTTTTCTTTTTCATGGGCAGTCATCTTGTCCAGGGTAATGCTCTCCAGTGACTTGTGAGCCTTGTATAGGATGGTTCCGCCGGGAGTCTCATAAACGCCACGGCTCTTCATTCCCACCAGACGATTTTCCACAATGTCCAAAATACCGATACCGTTTTTACCGCCGATTTCATTAAGGGCGTAGATTAAATCCTTAACGGACATTTTCTCTCCGTTTAAGGAAACCGGAACACCCTTTACAAAATCGATAGTAATATCCGTTGGTTCATCCGGTGCCTTCATGGGAGATACGGACATTTCCAGGAATCCATCTTTGTTGTACTGAGGTTCCGTTGAGGTATCCTCCAGATCCAGACCCTCGTGAGAAAGATGCCAAAGGTTTTTATCCTTGGAGTAATTGGTTTCTCTACTAATTTTAAGAGGAATATTGTGAGCCTCAGCGTAGTCGATTTCATCCTCTCTGGATTTTAGGGCCCACTCACGCCAAGGGGCAATTATTTTCATATCGGGAGCAAAGTGCTTTATAGCCAGCTCAAAACGAACCTGATCGTTTCCCTTGCCGGTGCAGCCATGAACGATGGCGTCGGCATTTTCCTTTAGAGCAACCTCCACGAGGCCCTTGGCTATGCAGGGTCTTGCCGTACTGGTCCCCAGTAAATAATCTTCATATATTGCCCCGGCCTTCATGGTGGGCACAATATAATTGTTAACATAATCTTCTTGGAGATCCAAAGCAAGATATTTGGATGCGCCGGTTCTAATGGCTTTCTCCTCCAATCCGTCCAATTCGTCTCCCTGTCCCACGTCACCAGAGACAGCGATGACTTCGCAATTATTGTAGTTTTCTTTGAGCCATGGAATAATAACTGAAGTATCCAGGCCACCGGAATATGCAAGAACTACTTTTTTAATGTCTTCCTTATGCATAGCCATTTCCTCCTTCCTGTAATAATATTCAAATACGTGAATAATAATACATCAAAGAAAAACCCTTGTCAACAGAAAAAAATCATACTTTTGGTTAGGTAAAAATCATTCTTTTGGACCTTAAAAATAGTGGTTTTTTCCCGTTTTTATCCCATATCGGTAACAGCCCCGGAGTATAATGTCAAATACTGAGAGGGGGACACCCAATGGTGGGGCTGTTTGCATAGGGCAAAGAGCTAGCCACCAAAAGAGGTATTTTTTATTTATGGGCAGAATAGTAGCTATTGGCGGTGGAAGTTTTAAGTCTACAGAGTTGATCAATCGCTATGCTCTCGATCTAACCAAGAAGGAGAACCCCAATGTTCTCTTTATACCAACCGCCCATCGAGATGACAACAAGTATATAGCAGAATTTACAGAGGCGTTTGAGGCACTAGGTGCAAAGGTCAGTACTTTGACCTTAATCAAAAAAGAATACACAGAGGCTCAAATTGATTCGCTTCTTGACTCCGCAGACTTTATATATGTAGGCGGAGGAAATGCCGTATATATGATGAACGTCTGGAAGAAGTCTGGACTGGACGTTAAGCTTAAGAATGTATACAAGAGCGATGGAGCCGTTCTTGCCGGAAATGGATCCGGCGCTCTTTGCTGGTTCTGCTGTGGATACAGCAACAGCCATTACAATGGTGGAGAGACGGACTGGCAATACATTTGGGCAGATAATATGCTGGATTTTCACCATACGGCGGTTTGCCCTCACTACAATGATGACGGAAGAGCAAACTTTGATATAAGATTGATGGAAAAGGAAATTCCGGGATACGGCCTGGAAGATAATGTGGCCCTTATCCAAATAGGAGAACATACGGAGTTCGTTGCCTCCCATCCAAAGGCCAGGGCCTTTTATCTAATCTACTTAAACGGTGAATTGGTTAAAAAGGAAATTAATCTGATTTATCTGTAAATTGCACAATAACCTTAGGAGTTCATTACAGAATCTTCACATTTGAGGGTTACAATAAGAACATCAAAAGAGACAGAAACTTACTCCTTTTGAACGTTCTTTCTTAAAAAATAAAACATCGCACCGCAAGGGCCGCTCTTATTGAGTGGCTTTTGTGGTTTTTGGACCAATAGTGTATAATTTTAATATGACTAATCTATATTTACTTGGGACGCTGATTTTGTGCCGAGAAGTAATTCCAAACTAGAACGATGGAGAGGAGAATTTATGCCGACAAAAAAACTGCCGACATCTAAGATTTCCCAAGACGCAAAAGCTCGAAAAGATCGTTCCGTTATACCTCTAATTGCTATTGCTCTTATTATTGCAGCAATAGCATCTGCTCCCTTTGTCTGGGCAGTGAAACTCAATTTCGATTACAACAAGTACATGAAGGACCTGCGAGACGAATTCATAAAAGGTGAGCGCTTTGATACTATTAATGCTCTTTACGATGAGGAGGAATTCCACGTCAGCAAAGAAAACGCCAGCACCATCTTTACCATAATCAGCCAAGCAGGTATGGGAAGAGTTTGCGAACCCCTTCCCCATGACTTTGATGAGAGTGCCCTTATTGACCTGGGACACGGCAGCACCTTGTACCTGGCACCAACGGTAATGACCATTGAGTACGAGGAGCAGGTTTCAGGAATCTACGTAGAATACACCTTTGCCAATGGCAAGGTATACGCCTATGAAAACGACAAGATGTATTTCTACAACATAAGAAACGTTTTGAACAAAGCCAAGGCGGAACAATAGGTTTTCTGTAGCTAATGTAGGCAGAAGCCATGAACCTTAGAAAGTTACTAGTAAAATATAATTAGTTATTGTTTTTTGTTATTTGGAGAGTTAATGCAGATGAAGTTTAAGAGAAAGAGTGTTAGTGTATTCGTTGTAATGATGATGATGGTAGCTTTGCTGGTGCTATCAGGCTGTTCCGGCAAAGCAAAGGATGAGGAAGCTGACTCCTCAGCAAACGCGGAAAGTCAGACCGAAACTGAGATTGAAGAACCGAAGGAATCCATACCTGAAACAGAGAAAACTGAATGGGGTAGCGATGAATACGGCTATATTACTTTGTCCTCGGATTGGCATAAGTTTATCACCTCGGATCTTACTGCAGAGAAAAATGCCAATATGCTTCAGTGGCAGTCCGGCGACATGAGAAACATAGTGACTATTTCCTCCGGAAATAATTCTCCGGAAGATATCCTTGCGGGAATCGCCTCGACGGAAGAACCGGACACATATGCCATAGATGTGTATGGAGAAGAGGGTGATGATTATAAACTTGGATATTTTGGAAAGTGGTATGAAGATGAAGATCTGTGGCTTGTAATTTATACTCTGGCAACAGATTATTCCGATAAAACATATTACTTCTCCTTTGAAGGAACAGGGTATGAAAATGAAGATGAGTTTTTCGAAGCGGCGGACTCAATCTTCTTTACCCACTCCGAATTCAAGAAGACCTCTCTTTATACCGGAATCAGTGATTTAGATTCCGAGTTTTCCGATTCGGATTCACAGGGAACCAGCGGAAAGGTTGATACAAGCAATTACAAGGCTGGAGACAAGTACCCTATTTATGACTTTATTACGGATGACCATATTATTGACGTGACAATTCCGGAGGGCTTTACCCTTGATGGAGAATATTGCGATAAGGATCTTTTGGTTATAGAAAAAGAAGAAAGCTACAACAGCATCTGGGTTGAAGGGTATACGGATTATGAGGTTAATGACTATCTCAAAGCCGGAAAACTTGATGAGGCAATATACGGTAAGTATTCAAACCTATCAGTAAACATGATTGAGGAATACACTTTAGGCAACGGGTTTAAGGTGTATGTTTTAGAAATAAAGTATCGTGATGATGAATATGATTTAGACATTCATAAATATAATGTAAGCGTTCAAAAGTCAGAGGAAGTTGGAGTTTCAGTCTCTTTATTCGACGATGAATTAAAGGAACTGGGATTCAAGTCTATCAAGGAATTGTTGGATGCGTTGTTTGTTGAATAAGGAATGTGGCATCAAAGTTTGAACTTGAATACACTCCCAGTGAAACTACTTCAATTAAAAACTCCTTTGAGGTGTAAGCATATATGAAGATTCTTATTACCGGGTTTGATCCCTTTGGTGGAGAAATAATTAATCCTTCCTATGAAGCAGTGAAACTACTTCTGGATGTTGTTTCCGGTGCCGAAATAATCAAAGCTGAGATACCAACGGTTCGCGGTAAGGCGTTGGAAGTAGTGAAAAGTAAAATTGAAGAGTGTAATCCTGATGCAGTTATTTGTGTTGGACAAGCCGGAGGAGCAAATGCAGTTAGAATCGAGCGTATCGCCATTAATCTGGATGACTACAGATTCCCGGATAATGAAGGGAACCAACCTATTGATGAGCCTATTTATGCCGATGGTCCCAACGCGTATTTTTCCACCTTGCCCATCAAAGCAATCAGAGATGCGATTATTGAAAAGGGAATTGCTGCTGAAGTAAGTAACTCTGCAGGGCTTTTTGTTTGCAATCATGTGTTTTATAGCATTCGGCATCTTTGTGAGACCAGATTTCGAGAGCGTAATATAATTAGTGGATTCATACATGTGCCCTTTATACCGGAGCAAACCGTTGACAAGCCCAATGAACCATCCATGCCTTTGGAAGACATAGTTACGGCACTTAAAACTGCTGTGGAAGTGATTGTGGCTAACCATGAATAGTGAAGATGATGGGAGTGAAACATAGGGAATTAATTCCAAGATAATATGAAAACAAAAAACACTTTTCAGCAAATATACGAAATTGTATGTATGATTCCCCGCGGCAAGGTTGCGACTTACGGTCAGATTGCAATGCTTCTGGGGAATCCCAGGATGTCGCGTGTCGTGGGATATGCACTCCATGTTAATCCCGACCCTGATAACATTCCTTGTTATCGTGTTGTTAATAAGCAAGGAGAGGTTTCCAGTGCATTCGCTTTTGGTGGCAGCAATAGGCAACGAGAGTTACTGGAAAACGAGGGCATAGAGTTCATTGGAGAAAAAGTGGACATGGAGAAGTTCCTTTGGAGAAATGAGGGGTAGTATGAACGAAGAACTCTTTAACTTGATGATTCGTAAGGGGTATCCCGAGAGCTTTTCCAGAATAATTGCAACTGAACTTAGAACCGACTTCACATCCAGGAGAATGATTGGTTACATCAAAGTCCACAATGAGGTGCTGCCTTTGGAAGAGGTTGCTGATGAGATGATGTCTATCTTGAGTGACCGCGATAGGATAAAGAATAAACATATTGCTGAGGACGCTCAGGCAGCAGTCAATGAATGGTATAGATATAGCGAAAGAGAAGATGATTAAATAAGTAGGGGATGACGAATACGTACTGAAGTACATTAAGACCGAGTAAATGTGAGCTCGGTCTTAATTTTTTGCTTGACTCTTACGCTGCGTCATAGTTTATAGTAAGGTGTAGAAAGGATGGTGCACGTGATGAGCGAGTTAAGAACAGTACACGAAGTAAGTAAGCTGACGGGAGTAAGCATTAGGACGCTCCAGTATTACGACAAGATTGGTCTCTTTTCTCCAGCCAAATATAGTGAAACTGGATATAGGCTATACGATGATGAGTCGCTTTCGCAGCTGCAGTTGATTTTGCTCTTTCGGGAATTGGAGTTTCCGTTAAAGGACATCAAGGGAATCTTAGACAGTCCTGACTTTGATCGGAACAAAGCCCTGACGCAGCAAATCAAAATTCTGGAAATGAAAAAGGAACATCTAGAGAATCTGATTCTCATGGCACGTGGAATGAAAAAGATGGGAGTAAAACACATGGAAAACAAGAATAAAACAGATTTTACCGCTTTTGATACAACAAAGATTGACGAATACGCTGAGCAAGCAAAGGCATCATGGGCAAGCACTCCTCAGTGGAAGGAGTATGAAGAAAAATCCAAGAATTGGACCAAGGACGATACATCAAGAATAGAAGATGATATTATGGGCATATTTAAGAACTTTGGAGAAATGAGAGATGGGGATCCTGCATCAAAGGAGGCTCAAGGCCTAGTGAAAAAACTGCAAGAGTATATCACAGACAATTTATATACCTGTACCAAGGAGGTGCTGGGAAGCCTTGGAATGATGTATGTAGGCGGTGGAGATTTTACAAACAATATCAACGCTGCAGGAGGAGAGGGCACCGCTGAGTTTGCAGCAAAAGCAATAGAGATTTATATAACAGTATAGGGAAAGAATGGGAATTTATTATTTTTTCTTGATTGTGTTTAAGCCGTCGTGATATAATGCCAATGATCTTTTTATGATCCATTAGCTCAGCTGGGAGAGCGTCTGGGTGACAACCGTTCGCAGCCGAACGGTTTCGGATTTTGGTTCAAGCTTCAAAGCCGTTGTAATACAGCGGTTTTTTGCTTGAAGAGAAACGCGATGTCACATTGAATAAGCTCTTAGTTTGAATACACCTTGAATACACTAAAGTGCGAATAGATGCGCCCATCAGCCCAGTGCATCACATATTGCATCATAAATTTCGTCGCTTGAACTACGATCATAGCAATAGCTTCTATATGTAGTTCGCGGATCCTTATGACCTACTTGCTGACAGATGGTATTGATGTTTACCTGGCTGTCAATCAAAGTAGAGATATATGTTTTGCGTGCTTTGTGAGAACTCTTAACCGGGATTTTAGCAGCTTTACAGTATTTCACAAAGGCCTTCTGAATAGCCTCGTATTTTGCCGGCAAGTCATTGATTGAAAAGATATATCCATCTGACGGCATATTGTGATCATTCTGGTACTTCTTTGCTGTCTCGATAAGTTCGATTGCCTGAGGTACAAGAATCACATTTCTTGCTCCGAAGTTTCCCTTTGTGTGGTCAACTATTTCGTTACATTTGGTTCTGAAGAAACGACTGACATTAAGTCTATTTCCTCTAACATCCTCGTAGCGGATTGCGGAGACTTCACCAACTCTAAGCCCGGTTAAAAACATGAACATTACCGCAAGGGGCACGAGCTTTTGAACTAAATGTTTATCGTTATTAAAGTAATCCCATGCGACCTTGAAAAGTTTCTTTTGTTCTTCCGGACTATATACTTGAGTGCGGTCCGGCTTCTTTACCTCGGGTTTCAGAACTCTTCTTCTATCAACTCTTACATCATCTGATACACTGTGATCAATGATTCCACGGTCTACAGCATATTGGAGCATCTGATTTACTACTGCTCTAAAGTTTGTATAAGAGTGAGCCGTCATATCATAGTCGTGAATCTTCTTGTGTATCCAATCATCCAATGTGAGCTTATCTATATTTCGGATTGGCATTTTAGTAATCTCTTCACCTTTATAGTATTTGTCCCAAGCATAGCCGTAGGAATCTACTGTGCGAGGGGAGACTCTAAGCCTTTTATACTCTATCCATTCCGGATAAAGTTCCTCCATATTGATTGATGAGTTTACGTATTCTTCTTCTTTTGAAAGATAGTAATCGCAAACAGCATCTTCAAGCTCCCATTTCGAAGTTTTGACGAGAAGTTTTCTTCCGCTGGAAAGGGAATCATCCTTTATGTAAGTCCGCCAACGACCATCTTTACCTCGATATATCTTGTAATTGTGCTTTGCTAATAACTGCTTCCTCCTTGTGTTTTGCATCTCGTTGGACACATCGCCCAAATCTATCTTACCATTCTCTTGGAGATAGGACAACATTTCCTCCGGTGAGAAGGAAGCCAAAGAGGCAGTATTAAGTTTTATGTCTTTATCTTTTGCCACTTTGGCACATCCTTTCATTTGTGGAGTTATGTCCAAGGATTTTTATCCAGTAGCTTATCGCGCCAACCCTCTTTCTCTTACTCTTTCGCGATATCTTTCAGGATGCTGGAACCTTCTTTCAATCTCGACGTTGCGTTTTACATCGAGACTTCTTTCCAGTAAATCCTTGGCGTTATTATTATCTTTTCTAAGTGCAACGAGTTCTTTTGTTATAGCATCCCGATTTTGTTTTAGGTTTTTTATCTCTTCGGGATCTTTACATCTTCTAAGTTTGTTATATATTTTTCTTCTTTCATCAGTAAGGTCTTTAATCTTCACGGATGTTTTGTCTATGAATATGTTTGCATCTTCAGTAGTTTTAATATTTTCTCTACACATTAATCTTACTTGTTCAGAATACTTCTCTGCTTTTCTTAGATCTTCTCTAAGTTCAGGGGAGAGAGGCCTATAGTTATTCCTTTTAGGTAAGACTCCTAATAGGTAGCAATAGTGAAGATATAGGCCGTATAGGCCTCCAATTTTTTTCGTTTTTCTTCTAGTAGTGCTTACCGGAACATATATTTTCTTTTTCCACTTAGGCTCGGGATACATATAACTATAGTAAATACCTTTGACTCTGCTATCATTTTCTCTAATTCTATCCATTATTCTTTCAGGAGTGTAATCCTCTCCCAGGCGAAAAAACCGTGTTCCTCTTTTGGCGTTAATGGATTTTATGACGGGATACTTCCGGTTAGGATTAAGAATTTGATATCCCTTTCGGTTCAACACTGCTTGAAACATAGCGTAATTGGTAGACATAGAGATGGCATCGTCAATCGCTTCTCTCATTAAGTTGTACTTGGTAGGTTCACCGGCTTTTTCAGCAAAGTATATTGCTCTTGGAGTAGGAGCCTTTGGTGATTCTATTACCGAAAGATTGTTTTCTAAGCAGATTTTGTCTGAGGTTTCTCTTAGTTTCCAATAAGCATTTTTGTTACAGTTATACTTCTTTCCGTCAACAAAGGAGACAGAATTCACGATTATATGATTGTGAAGATGGTTCTTGTCAAGCTGAGTAGCAACAAGTACCTGATATTTATCTCCCCACATTCTTCTGGCAAGTTCCACTCCTAACTGGTGACATAACTCTGGAGTTACTTCTCCGGGCTTAAAGCTTTGGTAGCAGTGATAGGCAAGATTGCCTCCGGTCTTCCCAAATAACTCTTTTACTTCATTCATTTCGTTAGAAGCTGTTTCAGGATTACAATTTATACCCGAAACAAAGAAGAATTTTTCCTGAATATCATTAGAAAAAGTTGCAGTTTTTTCGGATCTCACAGCATACTCGATGGAGTTTCTTAGGTCGGAGTACTCAGTTTTCTCTGGGTTAGATGCATAGTCTGTTAATCTTTTTAGACTATCTTTAACTGTCCATATTTTAGTTGTCGCCATCTAAAGTCTCCTTGGTTGTATTATTCTTAGCAGGTTTTTGATGAAGCATAAGCCTTTGAACATTAAAGAGACTTGCTCCAATATCATCTACTGTTTTTATGACCGCAGCCTTAAGTTCATCTCCGGAAAACATCTTGGTTTGATAATCCAAGAGCATAATTATTTCCTTCATCTTGATAAGCTCAGTTTGAATTTCTTCTGACGGAAGTTCCTTTGGCTTATGTCCGACTGCAAGTTTTCTAAGATATTCCGAAATGCTTAGCTTGGTTTTTTTGGCGTTTCTTGCTATTTTTTCTTTTTCTTTTTCCGAAACTCGGATGTTAATTCCTACATTTCTTGTCCTCATTTTGTTCCTTCCTTATCACTTTCTATCTAACATCTATATATTTTTTCCATTATTCCTGTATTGCCTTTATGTATTGCCAAATAGGTGGGGTTTAAGGGGCAAAGCCCCTTCAGAGCTATGCTCTGGGAGGATGCCTTGGCTATACATCCTCTATGCTCGCTACAGTATAAGACAGTACTTTTTTGGCTATACATTTGTTCGTGGGTTTTGTAAAGGAGATATCCCCTCGAAAACAGTTCGACAATGCACT
Organism: Bacillota bacterium; assembly: GCA_017941085.1. GTDB lineage: Bacteria > Bacillota > Clostridia > Peptostreptococcales > Anaerovoracaceae > Eubacterium_B. The sequence continues at coordinate 23,041 of JAGAXF010000002.1, read as the reverse complement.
GTAATATGGATTATATCAGTTCAGAAATGCACTGTCAATACTTTTGAGCAAAAAAGATTTCATTTTTGAACTGTTTTGTGATATACTGTTTTTACAAAGGAAATGGAGGATTGAAATGGATACTAGAGAGCTACTCTTAGAATTTGGTCTAGGTAAAAGAATAAGGTTTTTTAGAAAGGCAGCTGGGCTCACTCAAAAGGAGCTTGCCGAGATGGTAGGACTTAATGAATCTACAGTTCGGAACTATGAACTCGATAACAGGACGCCATCTCTCGAAATCCTAAGTGACATTGCAGATGCTCTAAAGGTAAGTGTCTTTGCTCTAAAGATGCCTTGGATAAGTGCGACGAATCAGGTTCTGCATATACTGTTTGAGATGGAGGAGCTTTATGCTCTTAGACCGGAGCTTATGGATGGTGAAATAGTTCTTAGGTTTAACACAGATAGATTAAGAGAGTTGGTAGGTGACGATCCCTTTGCGCCGGATGATAAACTACCTAAACTGTCCAAGAAGAAGCAGCAAGAACTTAAGGAATTAATTGAGAATGAAATCCCGGCGCCAGGGGCAGCCCTTGATCTTGAGAACAGAGTTATGGCATGGTATGACGCAAGGGAAGATTTAATGAATGGAAAAATCGACATAGATACATATAGAGCCTGGAAAATGAAATTCCCGGCATTTGCAGGTTTTGACGAAGATGATGTTGCTACTATCTTTGATGACAATCATTCGAGAGTGGAAATAGATATTCCTTGGGATGAAGAGAAAAAGTAATCTTGCCCAATATAGAATGGAGGTTCATTGATGTCAAAGAATTTTGACTTAACAAAGTTTGATAAATATAAAGAAGATAATAGACGAGAGGTTAAGAAGGCCAATGGAGGTCTTCCCAAATCTCTTTGGGAAAGTTACTCATCCTTCGCAAACACAGATGGAGGAGTGATCATTCTTGGTGTAGAAGAAAACGAAGATGGCACGTGGGCGACGACTGGCCTAAAACATCCTGAGAAGCTTATAAAAGAATTTTGGGATCTTGTAAATAACGAGGATATGGTGAGCCTTAATCTTCTTAAAGATTCAGATGTTGCAATCCACAATGTTGATGGAGATACAATAATTGTGATAGAAGTCCCAAGGGCTAATAGACAGGATAGACCTGTGTACATCAAGAACGATATGTTCAAATACACATACAAAAGAAACTTTGAAGGTGACTACCGTTGTACTAAGGCCCAAGTGCTTGCGATGCTTAGAGATCAAACCGAAGACACATCCGATATGAAGATTGTAGATTGGATGCCTCTCTCTGACCTTAATCAGGATACTGTTCAAGGTTATCGCAACATGCATCAAAATGCATCAGATAAACATCCTTTTTCAAGACTTACCGATGAAGAATACTTGCGTAGTATAGGTGCGGCAGGAGTGAGCAAAGAAGATGGTGAGCTTCATCCCACTACTGCGGGTCTTCTGATGTTCGGAAACGACTTTGATATTGTAAGAGAGTTCCCTGAGTATTTTTTAGACTACCAAGAGAAATTAGATCCGAGCATAAGATGGACAGATAGACTGTGGTCAACCTCCGGAACTTGGTCCGGCAATGTGTTTGATTTCTTCCTCAGGGTTTACAGCAAAATTGCAATAGGACTTAAAGTTCCATTTAAGCAGGAAGGCATCATGAGAGTTGATGATACTCCTATCCACAAAGCCGTACGTGAGGCATTGGTTAACTGCTTATCTAATGCAGATTACTTTGGAGTTCGTGGTGTTGTAATACGAAAAACTCCGACTGAACTCATACTTGAGAATCCTGGATATATTAGGACAGGAAAGATTCAGATGAAAAAAGGCGGTGTTTCTGATCCAAGAAATAAGACTATTCTTAAGATGTTTAATCTGCTAGATATTGGTGAGCGATCCGGAAGTGGTGTCCCCAACATATTTAATGTTTGGAGTGATGAAGGCTGGGCAGAACCATTACTGGAAGAAGAGGATAATCCTGATAGGACGAGGCTGACGCTGGTTTTCGGAAAACAAGCGAAGAAAACAAGCGAAGAAAACAAGCGAAGAAAACAAGCGAAGAAAACAAGCGAAGAAAACAAGCGAAGTAAGACGGAAGAAAATGAAGAACGTATTAAGGCCTACCTTAAGAAAAATGGGGAGTGTAAAACATCAGAAATTGCAGAAATGCTTTCGTTGAGTGAGTCTAGAGCTAGAGCTATTATTTCTTCAATGGATGAAGTAGAGGCAATTGGAAATACGACGAACAGAAGATATAAGATGAAAAACATGTAAAAAATCTGTAACGTGCTTAAAGAAGACAACCTTCCGATGCCTGAGTTCACCGTTAACCCTACAGATATTATGATTAAGTTTATCGGACCGGAAGAAAGGATTGTTAGGGCGAATGATAGGGTTATAGAAAAGGTTACAGATAGGGCTACTGAAAAAGAAGCGCATAGAGTCAGATCGCAAAGGATACTGGAAATAAAAGGGTGAATTTCTGAATGGATAAACTTATTGTAAAGCCTGGAAAAGGCTATATGAAAATAGCATTAATATTCTATATTTTAGCGATATCTTTTTTCGTATTGATTATTGTTACATCATATGCATCAAGTCATGATGACACTCTTGAAGCTCTTATGACATGTTGTGGACTGCCTATTGCTGTTGGCTTGATTCCAACAATCATTTACAAGAATGTGAAGATGGATTTTGATAGCCATGGAGTTGTCTCAAGGAACGTCTTTGGTATAAGCAAAACCTACTCTTGGGATGAAATCACCAAGGCCAGATTGTTATATGACAGTCAGTACCGGTGCAAAATCTATGCGAATGGACAGAAAGTTGGAAGTGCAATTTTTTCCTATGATGGCTACACACAGTTGCTTGATCTTTTGATAAAGAAACAACTGCTTGAAAAGAGTGACATTGTTGAAAAAGCAAAACGAAGAGCAGCAATATCTCAGCCAGGCGGTCTGTCAGGAGCTTTATTTAAGAATAAGAGGTAAAGAGTATTATGGGATTATTTGATAAGTTTAAGAAAAAAGGTACAACTCAAGAAGAAGCAACTGGTAAACCTGAAGAAAAAGAAGTTGAAGCGATTGGTTGGGAGGCAATTGAACAAGAATTCCTAAGGGTTTATCCAGGCCAGACAAATCCAAAACACTATGGAACAATTATTCGATGGATATTTGGCGGTAACGATCCTTTAGACGGCATTAGTGTATATGATGGAGGGAATTACTGGCACTTTGTTTCTTTTGGCCAAACAGAAATCTATGAAAAAGAAAGTGATGTTAAAGAAATCAGTGGTTATGGCTATGAATTAACATTCAAATTAAAGAAGGATGATTACGAAGACGAGGAAGCAGAGATTAGAAATATCTGTGGAATCTTACAGATGGTTGCAAGAATAACATTTACTAAAAACGAGATTTTCCAACCATTTGAATTCATTTATACTGGCCAGACAACAGGAATCGATGCAAAGCAAAAGTCTAATTTAACCGGCTTTATCACAATTAAAGATCCTACCGTAGAAACAATTGATACTCTAAATGGTAAAGTTGAATTTGTAGAACTTATTGGAATGACTGATGCCGAACTAAAGACACTTTCAACAGTTGGATCTGTCATGGAGATATATGAAAAACTCGGTTCGGATATTACGGATTATCATCGCGAATCTATTGTTTGATAGAAAAGAGTAAATATGGGATTATTTGACAAGTTTAAGAAAAAAGAAACAAATGGTTGGGAGAATGCTTATAAAGCTAATCCGCAATTTTATGCTAAAGATGACGGAAATCCTTTTGGTGCATTTGCGCTAGCTGAAGATACAGAGACTATTTTGTTGAAGGATCCGCGTTTGGCGGTGGATGGAAAAGAAATAACAGACTATAAGCTTATGCTTGTGAGTACCACGAAAGATGGCGTGATTGGCGATGTAGACTACTTTGAGGCTTTATCAAAACTGGATCAATTTAAACTTGATGAAAATGAGAATGAGATACTTATCAAAGCTTTGGCACTTGAAGAGTTAGAAGGCCTAATTGGAAAGAGTAGTCTTCAAATCGCTTTTGAAGAAAACCTCAAATACATTTCTTCGGATGAAAAAGATGCCGATGTGATTAACAGACAGTTTCAGAAATCTGAGACAAGATATTTCCTAACAGTAGGAACTATTGATTGCCCAACAGGAGAAATCATGATTGGAGATCCTCTTGCTTATATGCCAAGGTTTTCGCCTATTTTAGAAGATACAATCCAAGCAGGAAGCTATCCGATTGAAGTTGCAATATGCAGAAGTGAAGAACTTGGAATACGCATGGCTGCAGTCAGATTGAAAATCACAGAGAATAAAGCGACAAGATATCAGCTTGCGAAACCGACAGAGGAAAGTGCAGCCTTCAAAGCTAGTGATGGTGTTGCGTGTGGTTTTCCGGTGGAAGCGGGGATGCTTTCTATCTGTGACGTTCAAGTCGCTAATGAGTATGATGCGTTTCTTCAAAAATGGCATCAAGAAAATGAACATAAGAATCACTACGATGATTATTTCGCTCAGTTGTTTAAGGAAAGCGAAGAGAGACTTCCGCAATATCAAAGAGAAGGTGGAGATTTTATTGAATGGGAAAACCCGGACACGCATCATCGTTTAGTTATGGTCGCAAGTGGATTTGGTGATGGATTTTATCAATTCTATTGGGGCTATGATAATAATGATGAAAGATGCGAATTGATAATCCCTTTAATCAATCCGGATTTATTTGGAGTATAGAGTGACAAATCGGCAGTTTATCAGTCTATCCCTCTTTTAACCCTTGTTTTTACTGCGTTTCTGCGGTATCGCATCAGCAGATTTTACGGTTTTCCCTTGTTTTTGCCCTTATGAGCATTTACAAGGGAAACTTTTGTTTCAGGCATCCGCGCCGACTGCTTTGTCGAGAAGCTTTGCACTGTTGCGCTTTGCCTCTCTGGAAGAGTGAGCGTAGATGTTCATCGTGGTACTGACATCCGAGTGCCCGAGAAGCTCCTGCACATCCTTTGGTGCTGCACCGCCGCTCAGCATGTTGCTGGTGTAGGTGTGTCTCAGCATGTGGAAGTGGAAGTCTTCAAGTCCGGGTATCTTTTTCTTTGCCGTTCTGCAGACGAGAGCCACCGTGTTCGGAAGCTCGATCGCGCCGTCATCCCGGAGACAAACGAAGTCGATTTCTTTGTAGTCATCCGGAATGTCATCTTCTCCGGAGAGCGTATACAGCTCATAGTAGATGCGGTCTTTTTCCGAGACTTCCTTGTAGTAATTCCCGCGATAGAGCACGCCGTATTTCATGCGGTTTTTCATCTGCTCCATCTTGGCTTCTTTCAAGATGGACGCCAGCGTGTCGCAGAAGTCTACCGTGCGGACTTTCTTTCGCTTCGTGGTGCCGATCTCGTGCTTCTTTCTCTCGTAGTTGTAGCGGACGCTGCGTCTTACGGTGAGATACTGATCTTCGAGATTGATGTCCTGCCAGGTAAGGCCGCAAACCTCTCCGATGCGGAGCCCGGTGTAGTAGGCGATCTGGATCGGGAGGATCGCCGGATTCTTTTTCTTCTGCAGATAGCTCATGAGTTCCTTATAGGTCTCATGGGAGAGTGTCGGGACGGTGATGGCGTCTTCCTCATTTCCGGAGAAGAGATTCACTTCGTCCTTCTGTCCCCTTAATAGTACATACTGCATAGGATTGAATCCGATGAGTCTCTTGGGAAATACTGCGAAACGGAATGCGTTTTGCATCACCGCCGTAAAGAGCCTCATATATCCTCGCGAAATCGGCTGCTGCGTGGTGCCGTCCGGATTCTTTCCTCCGAAACTCAGGTGGTCGAAGAACTGCTGCAGATGCTCCGGCTTGATGCTCTTTAGCTTTCTTTCTCCAATGGGGTAGGCCTTGATCCTTCTGACCGTTCCCTGATAGGCCATCACGGTGCCGTTGGAGAGAGTGCCGGGTTTTAATTCTTCCTCTACCCAGAGGTCAAGCATGTCTCCCAAGGTGAGATTTTCCGGCTTTGCTACGAACTTCTGAGCCTCGTAGTCCTCCATTGCTTTGCGGAGCATAGCTTCGGTTTCCGCTTTGCTTTCGGTTCCGACAAACTCACGCTGCATAAGCTTTCCGCTCTCATTTTCCACGTAGAAGCGATAGTACCACTTCTTGCCTTTCTTTCTTACAGATCCTTTTGCCATGGTAAATAATTCTCCTTTCTTTGTCCGTGGCAACCGGGTCTGTGATATAGGGTTGATATTACATATTGTAACCGATTTTTGGATCGGTCAGATATGTCTTTTTCAAGGTGCCACGGTGTTTAATCGTCTTCCAGTGTGTCTGGATTTATGTATGTGCTGTCTTTTGCAGCGAGTCTTTGTCTTGCCTCGGCTTTGATGCCGTATATCTTGCCGATGACATTTCTTTCGTTCTTGTCGTATAGCTTTAGGATGAGATCCAAAAGTTTTTTCATGTCCTCAATCGGTGCGGCCATTTCGTTATGGTAGGCTTTTTCCGTGATGTCTCCGGATTCAATGGCGTACCTTTTTATGGATTCTTTTAATCCTTCGTCCTCTGCAATCCGGTCGGCTTCATCCATTGCTATGGCAAAGTGTCTTGCTAAAACTGCGTGGAGATCAATCAGTTCTCCAAGGAAAGTCGTAATGAGTTCCTGCCTCGGCTCTCCGAGAGAGGATGATGTCAGTACCGAAAGATAATCTCTTACATGTTCGTCCAGCATCTTCTGACATACGGTGTGGGTGTCATATTCTTTATCGTCCGATAATCCGGTTATGTACTCCGGTGTTGTCTGGAGCGCCTCTGCCAAAGAAACGATGAGATAGTTCTTTTTCGGATCCACACCATAGGATTCATAGCGTATGATGGTGGACTTATTGACGCCCATTCTCTCTGCCATTTTGGGGAGAGTGAGCTTCAGTTCCTTCCTTCTTTCCCTGAGTCTTTCTCCTATCTGCTTAGGTGTAAAAACGGTCTTTTCTTTCATGGTTTCTACCTCCGTTGAGTTTAATATAGCATAGTTGGAAACAAATTTCAACCTAAAATAAGTCTTTAATTACAGGATCATTCCACAAAACGACCTATAACGAGTTGACAAGCAATAGCAGTGAGACTATAATAAACACGAAACAGGTGCAAATTGAGTCTATTTGAAAGGAGGTGAATCTATGACTGAGATCAAAATGGGGCTTACGATCGATGAATCGGCAACGTACTCCGGGATCGGCAGGAATACGATCAGGCGTCTCATTGACTGGGGAAAGCTCCCAGTGCTGAAGGTCGGACGAAAGACGATCATCCGAAGAGATACGCTGGAAGAATTCCTGAAAGTCAATCAGGGCAGGAACCTGATGTCAGAAGCCGATGTGAAAAGTGTGGTGTAGGAAATGAAGATCGTAAAAGGCCTCGCCGTTTGAGAGCGAAATACACCCATCGCACAAAACTTCGTTTTATGCTCTGTGTATTTCGCTCCTGCGGAGGGCAGATACCGTCAAACGCCGCCATGAAGCAGATGCTTCCGGCTTTTCCGGTATCAATGATATTTCTACAAAGCCCTCCCCGGCTTTTGCAGAAATATCATGCGCGGCATCCATGCAGAAAAGAATCCCTCGCTTAGCACTTCGGAATCCTTATCTGATCGGACGCCGCTTACATAGCCCGGATACGGGCGTATGTGTGTAACCGCTCCCCTTTAGAGCCACACACAGAAGAACCATAAGGGAAAACGAGGGCTTTCCCTTACACAGAACCTATCGCAGCACCTTGAAAAACGAAGACAGAAAGGAGGGATCAGATGGCGCGGCATACGTTCATACAGGAGACGAAGCTCAGGGATGTTCAAGGCAGGATCGGCTATATCACAAACACAGAAAAGCAGGAATTCCTGTATGCGTATTACGATACTGCCGAGCCTGTCGATGATGAATACTGGAAGAAACTTGCCGAAGAAAACCAGAGGGAATTCCGAAAAAGCGGAACTGAAGGAAGATGCATCGAGGCAAGAGAACTCATCATCGCTCTTCCGGAAAACTATACCGAATACGATCCCGAAATTGTCTTGAAAGAATTCACGGATGCGTTCAAAAAGGAATACGGAGTCGAGTGCATATCGGCACTTCACCACAACAAAACCAAGACCAATTATCACATCCATCTCATCTTCTCCGAGAGGAAGCGTTTGCCGGAACCGGAGGTCAAGATCGCAGCGAGAAATATGTTTTATGACGAGACCGGAAAGAAGGTAAGAACGAAAAAAGAGATCACAGACAGCGAAGGAAACATCCGAAAAGGATGCTCTGTTATAAAGAAAGGTGAAGTCTATGAGCAGCATCTTTTCGGGATCAAGGATCCGCGTTTCAAGGGGAAAGAATTCCTGGCTGAGGCCAAAGAGTTCTACACTGATCTCATCAATCTCCATATCAAGGAGCCGGAGAATCATCTGAAAGTATTCGATGGGGATAGCGTATACCTTCCGACGAAAAAGATCGGGAAGAACAATCCAAAGGCCGCGGAAATCAAGGCGGACAATGCTGCCAGACAGGAATGGAATCAGACTGCGGATGTTGCTCTTGTCTCCGGTGTTCCGGAGGAAAAGATCATCGAGGTCAAACATGAGGATATCCAAAAGGCTGCAAGTGAATCCGTGAAAAAAGAAGGATGGCTGCCGGGACTGTTCAAAAATATAGTTCATAAGGCAAAGGAGAAACTGCAAGGTCTGATCTACAGCATAAAGCTGCCTCCTAAACCGTTGCCTAAGATCGATATCGATGTCTATAACGGCATGGTCAGGGTTTATAAAGCACTGACCAAGGAAAGAGATGCTGCCGATAAGTTGAGGTCAACGCTTACAGATCTGAGTATGAAGCGGCAGAAAGCCACCGGCATCTTCAAGGCCGGAGAACGAAAGCAACTGGATGATCAGATAGTGCGAACAGAAAAGCTGATCGATAAGCACGAGAAGGCAATCGACAAAATAGTAAGAAAAGCCGGATATCTGGATGTGCAAAACTTTATGAGGACGCTGGAGCGGTCAAGGGATCTGGTCGTGAAATATGAACAGGAACTGAAAGACTGGAAAGAAGAAGTGGCTGCCATCAAAGAGGGAAAGCAACCACATCGAAAACTTCCAAAAGCACCGGAGAAGAAAAGTGTTCGGGAACAACTGACAAGGCTTAAAAAGGAAGCGCAAGAACAGCCCCGACAAAAGAAAGCACCCCGAAGATCAACGCGGGATTTGGAGCGGTAAGGCAATGATTTTTGTTTGAATGCAATTGATAATTCTCGCAAATCTGATATAATATAAGTGCCTAAAAATGATACGAAGTAGCGGAGAAGGCGTACTCCGCTCTTGTTTGATGAAAAAATATAGAAGACACCTATGGAAAGAAATGTAACCGTAATCAAAGATGCCGATGGGAACAAGATCGTCATGATCAATGACATCCGCTTTAAGGGAAAGCGTGCAATCAACTGGGATGATGTCAAAGCCTATCTGAAGGAGTATGTCGGTGAGTTCTATACGATTGCAGAGACAGAGGATGTCGTTTTTATAGGCAACGATCTTCCGGATGAGTATACCGGATCAAGATACACATATAAACTGAAAGGCACTGCTGCCAAGGCAAAGGCAAATGCAGCGCAAGGAATTCCGGAGCTTTTGGAGATCGCAGTCGGGAAGCATTTCAGAGAGAATAACGATAAAAGACATGTGCGTGATGCGAAGTTCGGATGGTATCGTTACGATTCCAGATTTGCACTTCCGGTATATGGTGAAGACGGTGAGGTGGAGCGCTACAATGTATTTCATGCATCAATGCTGATACGCCACGCCGCCGATGGGAAGATGTACCTCTATGATATTTTGGACATAAAAAAAGAAACGAGCAACTCCCTCGGCTCATAGAGCTTACCGGACACAAAACCCATTTCTTTGATATCATGTTATCTGACTAAGACGTAAAAGTCAAGAAAAACACGAAAATGATTGCAGAAAGGACTTGACAAACATGTATAGCTTCGGCAAAATTTCACAGACAGACAGACAGACAGGGCATAGTTGCGCCCATTTTGCGTCTTGCGAGGCGCTTGAAACTGCATATTACATTTGAGATGGATGACCGTCGGATTTGACGGGGTTACTATACCCTGTCAGGTTCGGCGGTTTTTGGCATACAAGAATAATCACAAGGAGGCAATTTGAATGAAATCGAAAACAGGAAGAAAGCTGCTGAGCTTTTTGCTCACGCTGGCGATGATTCTCGGACTTGTGCCGGGAATGAGCCTGACGGCGTATGCGGCGGACAATAGCACGGATTATGTTCTTACTATTCCTGCTACGTTGGATGTTCAACAGGCAGGTTGGAATGCTACAGACGGACTTGCCGCGCGGGTAAAAAGCGGTGATACATTTTCGGCGACAAAGAAACTCTCTGTGACCGCAAGTTCTGCAAATAATTGGGCTTTAAAGTCTGGTGATGATTCTGTCGGGTATACGCTTACTACAGCATCCGGTGGAAGTCAAACCGCAACATGGGAGTTTTCTGCTGATGAATTAAATGCAAGCGGTGGAACAACTAAGGCAATGGGTATTGTTGTAGAAGATTATAGCGATAAGCCCGCAGGAGCATATCAGGATACCGTTACTTTTACTGCATCCCTTGTCGATGCGTCCATTCCTGTATCTGATATTACAATTAACAACGCACCAACAGAAGCCCTTTATGTTAATTCTACGGGTACGCTTAAAGCAACTGTCTCTCCTAGTAATGCAACAGACCAAACTGTAACATGGACAAGTAGTGATCCAGATTATGTAAGTATCGATGCTGAAACTGGAGAATATACAATAATGGGGACAAAAGGATATGGTTCGGCTACTATTACGGCAACCGCAGGAGATAAAACGACTACATGCACTATATCAGGAAAGGTTCATCATACTTCACTACAAGCTGGAGATATAATCCGTGTAGGAGAAACAATTTATACTGGCGCTACATGGTATGTTAATATTAAACCTAACACATCTTTTGCTACTAGTAGTGGAGTAATCACTTTGGTTGAGGCTGATACAAATGGTACTTTATACTATAAGTTTAGTCGTGGAAGTAATGGTACTAAGCCAAACTGGACAAGCTTTAAAGTAACAGATAATACTGATGGACTCTATATAGTAAGTGGAACAGGTACATCTGGAGATAAGTTTGTATTTGCAGCCCATACGAAGTGAGTAAGAAAGTCGTAAGCCTATGAATCGAAAACCGAATATCCTTGCGGCCTTTCTCGTCCTTGCCCTCACGCTCCTGCTGACTTCCTGCGACGCGGGCGGCGACAGGGTGGAGCGGTTCGCGGAGGCGAATCCCGGTAGCGGCACAAACGTCGCCATACCGGGCTATGAGAAACTGAGCTTTAGGGCGGGCAAGACCGAGCAGTCAGTGAACCTCAAAAACCCGGCAGAGAACACCTGCACCTTTGTTCTCACCCTGACGCTGGAGGACGGCGAAACCCTCTGGACGGGCAAGGCGCTCTCCCCCGGCGAGGCATTCACCCGCATCACGCTCACAAAGGCAGTGGATGCGGGCGACTACCCCGCGACGCTCCATTACGAATGCTATACCATAGAGGATAACAAACCGCTCAATGGAGCGGAGATCCAACTGACACTTGAAGTGAATTAACCAACAAAGAGGTGTGGATATGAAGACAAAGAGATTTTTGAGCATTGTCCTTACTTTGGCAATGCTGCTGGGGATGCTCCCCGGCATAAGCCTGACCGCCAGCGCGGCAGGTAACACGACGGAGATCACTCCGACGAATACAAGCGGAACGATGACCATTACGCTGAAAATCAAAGCCGCGCAGACCATTACAGCGTCTGACGTGACCGCCACCTACGGCGACACGGATAAGAGTGTCAGTGCCAGCGTAACTACACCGTCCACAGGCGGTGGCGCAATCAGTTACGCTGTAAAGGACGGCAGCGGGGAATACATCGATGTAGCCTCTGATGGAAAACTGACAATCAATAAGGTTCCGTCAGACGGCAAAGCCTATGTCATTGTAACTGCGGCGGGGACCGATGACTATGCGGAAACGACCAAGGAAGTTACAGTTACGATCAGCAAGGCGGAAGCTACCGTCACGGCGAAGGATCAGAGCATCTATGTGAACGGAACTGTTCCTGACCTGTCCGCGCCGGTTCAGGATACTCATTACTCCGTTACCGGGCTTGTAGGCACAGATACATTAACGACTGCTCCGACATTGGTCTATCAGAAGAACGGCAGAGAAGTCACTCCGGATAACACCACGGCTGGAACCTATGACATCGTTCCTTCTGGTGCGAGTGCGGGCGATAACTACAACATCAGCTATACAAACGGCGCTCTGGCGATCACGGCGAAAGATACGCAGACCATCACAGCGTCTGACATAGCAGCTACCTATGGAGATACGAATAAGACCGTCAGCGCTACGACGAATGGCAACGGCGAGATCAGCTACGCCGTCAAGGCTGGAAGTGAGGATTACATCGGTGTTGACTCCGACGGTAAATTGACGATCAAAAAGACTCCTGCAGATGGAAAGGCCTATGTTATCGCCACAGCTGCGGAAACCGATGATTATCTTGAAGCGACCAAAGAGGTTACTGTAACCATAGCTAAAAAAGAAGTTACAGTATCTGGTATTAAAGCAAATGATAAAGAATATGATGGAACTACCGATGCTACAGCAGATACAAGTAGTGCAACTGTAAACGGACTTGTTTCAGGAGATAAGGTAACTGTTTCTGCAAATGCTTCATTCGCTAGTAAGGATGCAGGAAACGATAAAAAAGTTTATCTAAGTAACTTAACTCTTGCCGGAGATGATGCAGCTAACTATGTCTTAGCTTCCTCCGGTCAGCAAGAAGAGGCTACAGCTTCCATTATGCCTAAGGAAGTTACAGTTTCCGGTATCACGGCGAATGACAAGATCTACAATGGAAACACTGACGCGACGCTGGAAACTACAGAGGCAACATTTGGCGGGAAGTTGGATAGCGACACTCTGACCATATCGGCCACAGGAACATTTGATAATGCAAATGTGGGCGAAGGCAAGACTGTGACAATCAGCTCTCTCACACTTGGTGGCGATAGTAAGGACAATTACGTTCTTGCGGACGAAGGTCAGCAGACCACCACAAAGGCAAGCATCACAGCAAAAGAAGTTGGTCTGGAATGGAGCAATACCGAGCTGACTTATAACGGTGAGGCGCAAAAACCGACTGCCACAGCGACAGGGCTGGTGGGAAGTGACACTTGCACAGTTACCGTGTCAGGAGAACAGACAAATGCAGGCGATAACTATACCGCTACGGCGGATTCGCTGAGCAACAGCAACTACACGCTGCCGAGCGAAAAGACAACGACATTCACTATTTCGCCTAAATCCATTAGCGGTGCAGCTGTAACTCTCGATAAAACAGAGCTCACTTATAACGGTTCAGAACAGTCTGTATCGCTAACAGGGGTATCTCTGGACGGAAAAACACTTACGGCAGATGACTATGATGTCAGCGGCAATACAGGCACAAACAAGAATGATTATACTGTAACCGTCACAGGTAAGGGCAACTATACGGATTCGGCCACAGCGGACTGGAAAATCGTTGCCAAGGCGATGACAGTTTCTGCAGAGCCTGTAAGCAAAACATATGATGGAAATGAATATGGTATCACAGTAGCTGTGACGGATCCATCTGATGGTACAACAGTCAAATATGGCACAGAGAAGGGCACATATGATAAGGATGAGAGCCCGAAGTATAAGGATGTAGGAACCTACAATGTGTACTTCAAGGTCAGTGGAAATAATAATTATAACGACTATGAAGGCAGTGCAACAGTCACTATCTCGAAAAAGCCTGTTGCAGCAAACGTTTCAGCTGATGATAAAACATATGACGGAAAGACAGATGCGACAGTATCTGCATCTGTTAAGCCGGAAGATTTGGTCAGCGGCGATAGCATAGAGATCACAGGTCTTACAGGGAACTTCACTGACGCGAATGCCGGCGAAGACAAGAAGGTCACCGTCGACAGCAGTGCAAAACAGATTTCCGGAACCGGATCTGACAACTATGAAGTAAGCATACCGGAAGAAACAACAGCAAGCATCACGCATCTGATTACAGAGGTTAAAGAAGTACCGGCGACCTGCACGGAGACTGGCAAGAAACAGCACTGGAAAGACGAGGAAGGCACCCTCTATAAAGATGCTGAAGGCAAGGAGACTGTCACGGAGGCAGAGCTCGTGATCGACGCTCTTGACCATGACTGGGATGAGCCGACCTATGAGTGGGCTGCGGACAACAGCTCTGTAACAGCAAAACGCATTTGCAAAAATGATGCAAGTCATGTTGAAACAGAGACAGTAGAGACAACATCGAAGGTCACGAAGGATGCGACAGAAACCGAAGAAGGAGAGACGACCTACACAGCGACATTCAATAATCCGGCCTTCACAGAGCAGACGAAGACAGAGAGCATTCCGAAGCTGGAGCCGGAGGAAGAGGTGACGTACAGCAATACAAAGGGCAACGGCACACAGTGGACAAAGGGAAGCACGGCAACCGCAGACTTCACCTTCAAGCGCTCCAAGAATGACAGCGAGACATTCTCCCACTTCACAGGCATTCAGGTGGATGGAAAAGATGTCGCCGCATCCAACTATACGGCGGAAGCCGGCAGCGTCATCGTAAAGCTGAAACCGTCCTACCTAGAGACGCTTTCTGTAGGTGAGCATACCCTTACGGCACTCTTTGATGACGGCAACAAGGCAAGCGCGAAGTTCACCGTCGTGGCTAAGAAGGCGAGCGGCAACAGCACCACCACGAACAGCACAACAAAGAAAGCCAACACGGTAAGCAGCACCGGTGCTCCGAAGACCGGAGATACCAGCAATATGCTCCTGTGGTTCACGATCCTGTGCGCATCAGTACTGGTTCTCTTTAATGTGGTCACCATTCGTAGAAGGAATACTATGGGACGCAGAAGATAATTCCTGCGCAATAATGCATTAATTAATCGATGCCTCGCAGAACAAATCTGCGAGGCATCGTACTATCAACTCATATCACATCTATCCGGCTGCCGTGTTTTGTTATATCATGTTACATGAAACGCTTTCCCTTGTTATTGCCCTTATTAGTGCTTATGAGTCCGTCTTTTGTTAATAACATAATATGAATCTTGACGGTGGATAGACTATGATAAATCCTTTGTTTTCAAGGGTTTCACCGGTCTTTAATAACATCCTATGAACAATAAGGGAAAGCAAGGGAAGCATTGGAGTCAAATCGGGATTTGTAGTAGAAGAATATATGAATAGAGTGCTACTAAAAGAACTTGGTTTTAGCAAAAGAAATGAGGCCATTTCATTTCTAAAGAAGCTATGGAATCAAGAGTTTGTGGAATGCCCTATATGCGGAAGTAAACTGGAGTTGCTTCATAAAAAGGCAAAAAAGAGTGATTGCGATTGGCAATGCAAAAACTGCGATAAAGTTTTTAAGACAATACACTTGCTCGATGAAATTAACGAGCAAATGCCAAATGGATAAATCGGAGTATGTGAGGTAATTAAATATGGGATTATTTGTTAGGGTTAAAAAAACAGATGAGAAAGAACTGCTGAAAACACATAGCTTAGGTGGATGCATCATTACGAGATCTCTGTATGAAGGCGCATCCAAGTTAAAGTGGATTTTTAGAGAAGAGTCAGTTAATCCGGCTGATAATGGATGGAGAGCTTTGGGTGATACAGATACCGAAGAGTATATCAACATACTGGAGAACAATCTTGTTGTCGATTTTGACACGCTCGTTGAAATAGAACCAGCGGTATTGGCTATATATGATATGCCGGTAGGTACGGATTTAGAATTCTGTCATGATGAAACCGGCAGATACTTCATAGATAGCAACACCGGGCAGAGGATTCCGTAGTGGAGGGCGATCTATGAATCCGGGAATTATCATTATTCAGGTAATCAAGCTCTCTGTCAGCACGGTCATGTGCGTTCTTTTGACTGTTGCCCTTGTTCGCAACAAAGGCTCATGGTTCAAACTCGAAGAAGTTAGAGATCGAGAATGGGCAAAACGTTACTGGAAATGGATCAAGGCTGGCTGCATCG
The DNA here is from genome assembly GCA_017941085.1 of Bacillota bacterium. GTDB lineage: Bacteria > Bacillota > Clostridia > Peptostreptococcales > Anaerovoracaceae > Eubacterium_B. The sequence goes on along the minus strand of JAGAXF010000002.1, from coordinate 6,825 downwards.
GAGCTACGGTGGTACTCTGGCTTGCGGTGTCTTCGAAGTTGCCGTCTCTGATACTGGACATTCCTAACATGGTTAATGGCGAGTATCTCACTGCTGAAGGAGTCATCCTTCACGATGAACTGGGTGGTGCGGTTGATAGAGTTCAAGATAGAGAATTTGCAATTCTTGATGCAGAAACTGGCGAAGAGATACATCATCTTTTGGCATTATCAACTGGCTTAAGGAAAGGTGAGTATGTGAAAGTAACATACCTGCCAAATAGCCATCTGGCGACTATCAACTACCGAGGAGAGCAACCGTAAATTGCTGCTGATTTTGACATGCTCGTTGAAATAGAACCGGCGGTATTGGCTATATATGATATGCCGGTTGGCACAGATTTAGAATATGATTCACAAAGGAAAGTCTTTATAGATTCAAATACTGGGAAGGAATACCGATAAATCGTACTTTGTACGAATGAAAGCAGAGATATTACTATGAACCAAAAACAGATTCAGGCAGCTCAGGAAAATATGCTGGATTGGCTGGCAAATCCAGCTGAACTTGGTAAAAAACCATATAGGATTGAATTGTCAGGCGAGTTTGATCTTCACGGCTTGCACTATTACATTTTTAGATTCAAAACTGGTTTGTTGTCCAAGTGGCTTGTTGGAGTGAGTGGAGGTTTTGAAGATAATGACTTGGTACCATGCGGACATACTTTTAGCGATTTTAAAGAATATCATGAAGAAACTGCTCAAAGCGATTGTGTGAAAATTGTAGAAATGATTAGAACTTACTGGATGGAACAAGCAAAGAAATACTAAAGTCTCAATGATAAATTCATGTTTGTAAGTTGGAGGATAAGAACATGACAGTAAAAGAAATGTTTACAAAGTACTGTAAAACAGAGGATAATAATGAATAGGACTTTACAACTAAGTAAAGGAGTCAAAAGAAATGGGGAATCAGCGGTGAAGAAATCAATTATGAAACTACTTAAAAATATACTTGTTTTCACTTCTATCATTTTGATTATATTCACTTTGCCTGGATGCAAGCAAAAGGTGGTAGACGTTAATGAGGTCAAATATATAGAATATGTTGGAGATTTTCCTGTTATAAATATGCTAGTTATAACTTCGGATCTAAATGTAAAGTATTACAATATTAGAGTCTTAGATACTTTCGATTATGATCTTCTTGCTGATGAACTGCCCCCTGAAAACTGGTATGACTTAACTGAAACCGAAATTACTCAGAATGATTGGGATAGGCTGGTTAATGCAATTAATCAAAACGACTTTATGAGTCTGCCCGAGCAATTACCTTATACCACTCAACCATATGACCATCCGTGGTATAACATACAAGTTAAGACGAATTCTGACACTCATGATGTTGGCGGATATGCAATAGAGACAGAAAAAGACGAAGCAAATAAGCGCTTCATAATGATACAGGATGTCATAGAAGATATTTTCAATATTAACGAGTAGAGTAATATATTTATCACACTGGCTGATGAGCTAGAAGTGAGATAAAGAGATTATGGAGAAATATATATTCATTGCAGCAGTGATTCTAGGCTTAATAGAAATTGCCTTATATCGAATCAAGGATAAAAAGAAAAGATTCGTTGCCATGGCTTACGTCGGCGTATTTGTGATGGCTTTGATTTTAGTTGGAACCATCATTGCGGAAATGGATGGCGCAACAATATTCATGGCTATATTGTTGGTTGGGTATGTTTTTAGTTTATGGTTTATTTGGAAAAGGATTATAGAGAAAGAGCCTGTAGATGAAAGAAATATAATAGAATATGCGTTTAAGCTGTTGCAGTTCCGTAAAGAAGAAAGCTGGCTGAATAAGATGGCAGAAGATCAAAAAGCTCTTACAGAGATAACTCTCAATTTATATGGTCAAACATTTTACCATTTTATTCCGTGTGAGCCAGGAAAATACATATATCATATTGAATATCTAAAGGATGAAAACATTGAGGCTTGTATATCATATATGCAAGGAAATGGCGCAGAATATGTTTGTAAAATATCGGGGATTACAAAAAAATCGATTAAGAAACTATATTTCCGCAAGGAAAGAGAATCAGGAAGCTTTGATGGCTTTTATGATAAGAGTGCGTTGTACATAAGTGCTAAAAAGCATATTATAGCGGGGGTAATCTTGGGAATAATATATTTATTTGTTGCTTTGCCCTTGTTAATCTTATTGCCACAAGAACCGGCTTGGGGTATAGCGATGTGCATCGTGAGTCTTGCGTTTTTCCTGATTGCCTATTGGGGCTATAGTAAGAAAAAAGAGCTTATTAATATCCCGAGCTATAAGGATTAAACGTGTAGCGTTTAAGGAAGATGTAGATGATTGGGGTGGGCAACTTGTTAGAAAAGCATTTTGAGAAAATCCCGGATTATCCTAAATCATACTTCGGCCTCAAGATTTCAATAATTTGCTTAATTATAGGAGCCGGACTTTGGGCTATATCGGTATGGCTGTTGTCGGTTGCATGATGGAGTGATTGCTATGAACACAATTTTGAGAGATAAAAGAAAACTATTCAAAATCATGTTCGTCTTGTATGTAGCAGTTTTGCTCCTAATCACTGTCGTAAGGCCGTGGAATCCTGCTTATCAATTATTTGACGGTAAAATAAATCTTACGTTGTTTACCGATTACAAAACAGTCCTACAAGTCGGCATTTCTCGCTTCATTTATCTCTTTGTCGGAAACATGTTCTGGTTTGTACCGTTCGGATTCTATCAAGCTGCTTGCAAAAGAAAGCCTATTCTTATAACTGTGCTGATGGGCTTTGGTCTATCCCTTTTTATTGAGACGATGCAATTCATTCTTGGAACCGGCGTTTCAGAAATTGACGACTTGATATTGAATACATTCGGATGTTTCATCGGCAGTATAACGGCGCTTCCTTTTTTGAAAAACCGCACGATTTCCAAAAAAGAGTAGTTCGACAAATGCTATAATATAAACACAGAATGGTGGAGGTACATGAAAATTGCAAACAGAGAAGAATTAAATGAATTCAGAAAGAAGCACCCCGGCTGGTTTTTTGTTGCCCTTCTTTCAAGTCTTGTTTTGGTTTTGATTTGTGTCGGGGCATGGATATATACGGGATATCGTATTGGACAGATGGCTACTGCGAAAAATGCGAAGAATCCGCTTGCGGCAATCCCAATAGTGGTTGGAGTTATTGGCGCCGGTTCTATTGCAGTTGGACTAGATTTCATACTATCATCATTTTTCAAAAGGGTTGTTCCTGAATTTCCAGAGGATTTTTTAGAGAAAAGAAGAATCGTGGGTCTTATAGGCTGTGGTATTATTGTGTGCATTGTATGTGCTGTGGCTATGTATATAATTGCCACATAAGATTAAATGGTTAAATAAAAAAGAGGTAATTCATGAGTATCGAAGTAATAATCAAAAATGGACAGCTATTTAAGAAACCATTGCAAATAAGTGATTTAACGATGGGGAAATACGCCTACGGCAGTTTAGATGGCAGCTGGCGTAATACCGGAGAACTAGTAGAGGGATATAACGTTCTATATAATCCAAATCGTATTGGCCGAGGAATAGAGTTTTCTTGGTCCAACAATGTCAAAGATGAGATAGAACTGAGAGTAAATTTTATATCGACTAAGTATGATATGGATATGTTTTACGAGGTAATTCGGAACATCCTTCATGTGTGGAAAGCAAAATCCTTTGTACATGATGGCGAGACTTATCATGAAGAGGACTTAGACGAGCTTTGCCGACTGCAGAAGGGATTAAATCTAAAGTATATGAGCGAGCTGAAGCAAGATGGGGTTATGACTATCTTTGGTGCTATGTTTCCAATCTCCGTCAAATATGATAAGTTAGCGAACTATGGTATAACCAATGATGAAGAAGGATATGCTGATTATCTCCATGAATTACAAAGCAAAGATGCTTATTATGCTGTGCCAGTTGTTTACCAATTGAACGAGGATGAGTTTTTCGGAAGCTATTCCGTTACAGCTACTACTGACACCATTTTTCCGAAGCAAGCAATGAATCCAATTATGGCAACAAACCCGAAAACAGGAGGCCCATTGGAATGCTCTTTGTTTGTTGTGACGCTTGTATCTATTGAAAAGAGACAGGCAGTTGGCAGAATGGCTTTTGATGAATTCATAGAAAAGGCAAGAATAATGGAATGCCCGGAATTCGATGAAACCCATGTTTTCTTAAAGGGGCTTTCAGAAGAAGAGATACAGGCCCTGGCGGCGTCCGAGCATATTGATCCATTATCATAAGTTGGATTATTATATGGAGCAGTTTATGTATATCACATAATAAAGAATCCGATATGAAGAAAAAGACCAATAGCATTAAGGAGAAGAATAGATATACACTGACGGTAAAGGCATCGAGAGCATACCTGTACTTGGCATGCGGATTCCTCATCTTTCCTTTATTTGCAATGCTTATTGCGTTCCTGCCGAAGCAATTCGCGGGAGATCCTATCCTTGACCGCATAGCGCTTGTGGCCTTGGCTTCTCTACCTAGCATTTATCTCGCACTCGTCTACAGGAACAAGAGAGTAGAAGTTAATGATACTGGAATCACGGTGCATACAATATTGGGGTTAGAGAGGCATTACTCATGGGACGGTATCACCGCTTCGAAGACAAAGTCATATTATCCGGCAGGCACTTTTTATGGAGGTTGCGTAATCAGGAAGAACGGCAAAAAGGTTGTGGAAATCCCGGTTGCTTTTGATAGGTATTTCCAATTAACCTATCAATTGAAGCGCAGAGGGCTACTTCAGGAAGATAGCGAGTGACATGCGGCTTGCTGTTACTAATAAGAGAAGCAATACAATAGGCGGAGGATTGCTCCTCCGCCCTTCTGTTTTTTTATTTGCTAAGTGTGTTGCCAGAATTAGTTCATCATCGTGATTTCGTCGATTGTTCCCTTTGACCAGATAATATCAAGTTTTACATCACCGTCTCTAAAGGATAGTTTCTTAAACTGGGTGGAGGCGTCCTCGTATTCATTGGACGGTTCACCGTAGGCAGCTATGAAGTCTTCTTCTGTACTTTCCAATGTCAGTCCACCTGGGAAGATGATATCTGGTACAGTCTCAGAGCGGCTGATGCCCGGAATATCCAGATAATCAATTGCGCCTTCTAGGTAAGGGATAGAAGCTTCGAATGCGTTCACAAGGGAAAGCATTACGTGGAAACTATTGAATTCATAACCCCATTTCTCTTTATATACTCCCATAGCGCTTCCGGAAGTTGTGCGTGGGTTCAAAGTATAGTCTTTGTACTTCTCCGCATCATCTGGCTTCAAAGTCCATTCCGCAGGAATCTCGTTAAAGCCCTTGCCGAGGGTAAATACATCTCCGTCGATGGAAATCTGACCGGAGGCAAGAGTTGCGTCATTTATAGCACTTGCGTCTGCGTTGGTTTCCGTTGTAGCTGCAGGAGCAGCCTCCTCAGCAGTGGCTGACGCTGATGCACTGTCTTTAAACGTTGCAAGAACTTTATTAGTCTTGTCTTCTCCAAGGGTTGTAGCGGTGATTGCTGCTATAGCAGAACCATTCTTTAGGTATACCTGTTTTTGATACATGTTCATATCACCATTCTTACTGGTTATAGCAAGCGTTACACAGGGCTTACCAATAAACTCCATTTCAGAGATTTCTGTGTTAATATCGGTTAGCCCTTGAGATTCTAAACTTGCCTTAACTGTATCAGCAGAGGCTTCAGCCAACTGTTTTTCGTTATATAGCGTGCCATAGAGTTTGCCGATATCTTGAACTGTGATGTTGACGTTATTGAAAGCGTTTGCGCCCTCAATTGATGAAACGGTATCCATAGCATAAAAATCAGTTACATAACCACTATCTTTGAACATCTCAACAAAGGATTCGTCATCAAAATTAGAAATGGCTAATCCCATAATTGATGCAATCTCCTCCTTAGAAAGAATGTACCAGTTTTCTGGGACGCTATAACTTAAGTCGAAATATTCATTGACATATTGGGATTCAGTTTGCTTTCCCAATACTTCTTCTGGAACATTAATTTCGGGTACAGTCTCCTCGGTCTCTGTAGCTTCTTCAGCTGTCTCTTCCACTTCTTCCTCTGTTTCACTTGGTTCTGGCGTGGAATCACTTTTATTTCCACAGGCCGCAAGTGTTGCAACTAGAGTGAGCATTAGACAAAGTATGATTAATTTTGAGATAATCGTCTTTTTCATTTAATAACATAACTCCTTTCTAAATAACATAACATTCGTATTATATTCGATATTACGAAGATATTCAACATATAGAATAGCGTGTAGTATTTCATTGGGAGACAACGAAGAAAGTAATGATAAGCTATGCGCCATTTTGGAAAACAATAAAGGAATCTGATGAAAACTGGTATACACTAACGCTAAACCATCATGTTTCATCCAGTACTTTATTTCGCTTAAAACATGATAAGGATGTCTCCACAAAAACCTTAAATGATCTTTGTCGCATTCTAAACTGTAGAATCGAAGATATAGTCGAATATATTCCTAGTGAGGAAGATCAAAAACTATAAATCTAATCTAGTCTGATATCTCATTTTAGAAATCTAGTCATAATTAAATAGCTTGGATAACAGTATAGGGAAAGAATGGGAATTTATTAATTTTTGTGTCAATAACCAGGGAAAATGTCACCCATAGATAGAGTTAATTATTCAGGGAAAATGTCACCCTCTTTGAGGCGCCTTAATAAGGCGCCTCAAGTATTTCGTTAAGCATTTCCAACATGGCAGGGTATGAATATTCCTC
>JAGAXF010000038.1 GCA_017941085.1 Bacillota bacterium | reverse complement strand
TGAATTTTCAACATATTTCAGCGTTTTCATCAACGCTTTTTGTCCACCCTATATCTTCTTTCAAAAAAGATAAAACCGCCGCAACGATTGAAATATCAATCACTACAGCGGTTTTTATCAACGCTTTTTGTCCTATAAGCCTTAAAAAGAGTCCTATCAAAGGACTCTTTTCTTTGGCGGAGAGCAACGTTCGGCTCCTTCGAGCCTCACTCCTACGGTCGGATGTCCTTCGACATCCTCCCTTCGCTGTCCTGATTTGCACTGCGTTTCTATCCTCGCCTTGCTCGGATATCTCCGCGCAAATCAGGCATGGGACTCTCTCACCCACTCCGTGGGTTCTCGTCCCTCAATATCCAGTATTGAAAAAATAGAGTCCTTATGGACTCTATTTTTTCAATGGCGGAGAGCATGGGACTCGAACCCACGGGGCTGTTACACCTTACTCGCTTTCCAGGCGAGCTCCTTAGCCACTCGGTCAACTCTCCATGGCTATATCCGTCCCAAAGGACTGATATAGTTTATCACAAGAAAAAATACAATGCAAATAGTTTTCCACCTGTTTTTTGTCAGCTCGCAAATCTCCGAAGCATCGAACTATTTCCTGCTACTAATTGCCCTACCCCTCTAGAATTTATAGTTGGGCAGAATCTTCTGCAGTATACTTAGGAGCCCTAATCCATCGTGGGACTGGCCGGGAAGCTGAGTATACTCATAGGCACCGTAGTCATTTCCTTCAATGATAACCGGTCCCTTTGGCGTTACGCCTACATCCCAACCCACATATCTGACCTCAGGAATAACCTTTGCCGCTGCCAGAAGCAGTCTCTTTGTTTCTTCAAAGAATGGCACCTTGTATTCCATAAGAGATTTTCCCGTATAGGGATGCTCCGTATAGGTAATGTCTGTAGTGGTGGCTCCGTCGTGGAAGGGAAATTCCACCTTTCCTGTATCCAGATTAATGGGGGCATGCATACCATAAACGTCTATGAACCTTCCCCTGTTTCCAAACTTCTGGGCCACATACACAATGTGGGATTCACCTTGATCATCCACCAAAGTGATAATTCTCATGGTGTTAAAGGAATGAGGATAGATGTCGGCAATATCCGGATGATTAACCATCACCTCTTCAACTACTCCAAAGCCCTTCTCAGTGATGTACTTATAAAAATCATCGGCAGTGGGGAAATCCTTTTTGTAAAGAAGCTCCGCTCCCTCTCCACATTCCAAATCCAACATCTTAGCAAAGTAAGAATCGTGAGCATTGTAGAACCTGTCCGACTCCTCCTTTGTTAAATTCTCCATATCCAAAAAGTCTCTTCCAATAAAGTCTTTAAAAACATGGTTGAATTCATTTTTATTATTGAAAACGTGCGCATATCTGGAATCGTTCATATCCCTTAGGAATTTACGATTCTTGAGCCTGGTCATATACGTGGCTCGCTTTGCATCATTCAGTTCATAGAAGTGGAAGATGATATAGTCATGGAAACCCGCCCCAAACTTCCTTAAGCAATGAAGCATATCAAGCCTAATGGCCATTTTGCTCTTGCCTGAGCGCTTGTGGATTTCATCAACAAATTCATTTAGCTTATCCAGATGAACTGTGCGAAGAATAGATAGATAGTATTTAGGACTTAACATTTTTTCACCCCTGTAATTTCTCTAATTATAAACCCTCTATATTGTACCCCTTAAAGGCTGTAATCGCAATATCTATTAAATAACTCCCAAATGGGAAGCAAGTATCCTTATGCCTATCAAAATGAGAATTACGCCACCGGCAATTTCCGCCTTTGATTTGAACTTTGATCCAAAGACACTTCCGATTTTGGCACCGGCAGTTGCTATTACAAAGGTGCTTACCCCAATCATGAGAGCCGCCATCCAGATGTTCACCCTAAGAAATGCAAAGCTAACACCAACGGCAAGGGCATCGATGCTGGTGGCTATGGCCAGGATAATCATAGTCTTGGGATCAAATCCATCTTTTACACCTGTATCATCCCCTGCCCCTCTAATCATGGATATTCCGATGGCCGTAAGAACAATGAAAGCGATCCAATGGTCAATACTCTCTATGGCGTCTCTAAAACCATAGCCCAAGAAATATCCCAGAACCGGCATAAGGGCCTGAAACAGTCCAAAATATATTCCGCAAAGAATACCTTTATTCCATTCGAACTTTTTAAGGGTAAGTCCCTTGGACACGGAAACAGCAAAGGCATCCATGGCAAGGCCTACCGCAACCAAAAGCAATTCAATTATCGACATCTCTTATTTCTCTATCAACTATTTCTCTATTCCGCCAATACCTTTATCACCGCCTGGGGCATGTCATTTACTTCTATAACATCCTTATGACGTATTTCTCTTTTATCCAAATCCTTAAGACCTTGTGGAATCGGCACTCCGGTAAACTTTGATAATTCCTCTACATACTCAAAATCCGTTTGGCAGTTGCTGACTCCCACTGACTCCGCAACACTTCGGGCAAATTTGTAAGGGCTGGCAGTTGCGGCAATCAAGGTAGGTCTCCTGTCTCCGGTTTCCTCAACGTACTTTTCGTATACCTTGTAGGCAACTGCGGTATGCGTGTCCAGAAGATAATTGTTTTCTTTATACATCTTACCGATGGTTTCATCGGTGTCCTTCATGTCAGCAAAGCCACCATAGAAAACAGACAGACCCTTCTTCACGTTTTCACCAACGGTATAGCAGCCTTTGGTATCAAGTTCAGTCATCAAAGTTTTTATCTCCCGGCCATTGCCGCCGGATAGATGATACAAAAGTCTTTCCAGATTACTGCTGACTAAAATATCCATGGATGGAGAATTGGTTAAATGGAATTCTCTTCTGGCGTCATAGGTTCCGCTGTTTATAAAGTCTGTAAGAACCCTGTTTTCGTTGGAAGCGCATATAAACCTGTTCACAGGAATACCCATCATAGACGCATAATATGCCGCCAGGATATTTCCAAAGTTGCCTGTAGGCACCACAATGTTTATGCTTTCACCTGGTTTAATGGCCCCTTCCTTAACAAGCTTGCCATATCCGTAAACATAATAGGCAACTTGAGGCACCAGTCTTCCTATGTTGATTGAGTTGGCAGAAGAAAGTCTTACGCCCTTTTCTTCCAACTCTTTGTTAATGTCCTGATCGTTAAATATTTTCTTTACGCCTCTCTGGGCATCATCAAAATTACCCTCAATAGCAAATACGTGAGTGTTTTCCCCCTCCTGGGTAACCATCTGAGCCCGCTGAACTTCGCTAACACCATGGGCGGGATAGAAAACAATAATCTCAGTTCCAGGAACATGAGCAAAGCCTTCCAAAGCCGCCTTTCCCGTGTCCCCGGAGGTTGCCGTCAGAATGCAGATCTTCTTCTCTTCCCCTTCCTTCTTTACCGCAGTGGTAAGTAGATAGGGCAAAATAGAAAGAGCCATGTCCTTAAAGGCAGAAGTCCTTCCGTGATAAAGTTCCAGAAACCATGCATCTCCTGCCTTAACCACAGGAACCACATCCTCTGCAGCAAATTTGTTATGGTAGGCACCTTCAACACATGCCTCTATTTCCTCATCAGTATAATCATCAAAGAAGGCCCCTATAATCTTCTTTGCTGTATCCTTGTATGATAAATCCCCCAGCTCATTTAAGCTTAGGGGAATATCCTCTAGGCTGGGAAGAGTATCAGGCACAAATAAACCTTTGTCATCAGCCAATCCTTTAATGATGGCCGATGCCGCCCTTAGCTCCTTTCCTTCACCTCTTGTACTTTTGTATTTTCTCATTACACACCTCTCTAAGTCGTAGCCCTTATTACGGCAAAATATGCTATTCATCTTTTGACTTGCACAGCAAGATGTCTTTTAAAAATTGCTGGACAACCAATATCATTCAGTATATAATATCCCTTGCGGTATTTCAATTACAAGCTTTATACCCATTTTAAAACACTATTATGTCGCCATGGTCAAGTGGTCAAGACGCTAGCCTCTCACGCTGGAATCAGGGGTTCGACTCCCCTTGGCGATACCAATGCAAATAGCATCCCATTTGGGATGCTATTTGCATTATGTATTGCCATAGAATTGGGGAGTCGAAGGCTCCCCTTTGAAGCCCTAGCCCTGCGATTAACGAGCCAAAGGCGAAGTTAGAGCAGCGGCAAGTCTTATGCAACCAGTTGCCTGCGAAAGCGAGTCCACAGGACGATGCTTGAGCAGCTGCAACTGTCTGCTGGCGATACCAATTTCAAAATGACATCCCTGATATCTTCTTAGCTATATAGGAAACAATTCACAATCCGGGTTTTAATTACCTCGAATTCGAGGCAATTAAAAATGAGTCTGGTGATAATAGTTTTGTTATGACTCCAAAAAGGTGGATTGAATCGACTAGGTTTACCGTGTATTCTCAATTATGTAAGGGAAATTACCCCTTAAGAAATGTCTATACTCCGGATGGTCAGTGGCGTTTTCATACTCTTCCCTTATAGTTTTTACATTCCATTCTTTCATCTTTTGAGGCATTTCTTCATACCTCATTATCGTGATAAGTCCATCTTTTTCTGCTTGTAAAATTGCATCTAACGCGTCCGGAACAAACTCCACGGAGTCGATTTTGACCGGGCTTGAGCTTGTAGCCGCATAGGGGATTTGAACTTCAAAATCTGCCTCGTCTATATCATTGGCACAATAGATATATCCTGAAACACCCTTATACGTTTTTTCTAAAGCATTGGGATAGTATTCTTCAAGACGTTGAAGACCGTTTTGATCAAATCCATAGGCGCCCCATTTTTGCCATATCCCATCATACTCAAAACCGGTCTCTTTGCAATACTTTTCAATAGCGTTGCTTAGATATACAAGCACGTTTTCTCGTTTCTCTGAAAAGTAAATCAAAGGAATTCCGTGATTTGAAATCCTGGGTTCCAACTGTTCTATATTGCCTATTGATGATGCATGATAGTACATTTTTTGACCTCGCAAACTGGGATTTATAACAAGATGTCATCTTTACAATTTCTTATAAAATGTTCTTTTCGGAGACTATCCGTTTCTGATTTGTACCCTGCAATCAAAAGAGTACCAATTGGTACTTTCTTTATTTATGCTCTATGGCCTTCTACATTCTTGGTTATAATTTTTAATAGCCTTGTGGTTATATCGTGGTTCTCCTGGATTAGGTCATAAACCGCATCCTCAGATAAAACTCCACGTTTAAGATTCTTCGGAAGCTTCCCCGCCTCATCATCCTCATAGTCCCTCATCCATTTGGTGCTGGCATAGTAATCGCAAAGTTTCCTGAATTCCGTTTGGATCTTTTCGTAATCAACCAAAGCCTCTTGCATTTTTTCAATGGCCTTTGATGATTCTTCCAAATACCTTTCCATCCTCTTAATTCTTTCTACCTGAGTCATAGTCCACCTCCAAGTCTAAAAGGGTCAATTTGCAGATTCCTTAAGGCATCCGCTGTATTTAAATTATATCACGCTCCAAACCCCAGGTAAAAGGAATCCCTCTGAACTTTGGTTATGAATTGGCGCCTTGTGGATGATAGCTTTATGTGATAATATCAAAGCATATTTGGGAGGTATAATATGTACACTAGAATTACGCAAGAATTTATTGATTTTGCAATGAAAAATCCCACACCTTTTCACGTGGTGGATGCATTTTCAAAGGACTTAGCCGACCATGGTTTTGCTGAATTAAGTGAATACGACCCATGGACTCTTGAGGCAGGAGGCCAATACCTGGTAAAGAGAAACAACTCTTCCCTCATTGCCTTTAAAGTGCCCAAGAAAGACGTAACCGGATTAAGCATGGTTGCTGCACATACAGATTCCCCTGCCATCAAAATCAAAGGCATGCAGGCGGAAATGGCTGAGGGTTCCTATCTCAAACTCAACGTTGAATGCTACGGCGGACTTCTAATGGCAACCTGGTTCGACAGACCCCTTTCTCTCGCCGGAAGAACCATGGTAAAGGAAAAAGGCAAGCTGGTTGAAAAGCTCGTGAAAATCGATAGAGACCTTTTGGTTATCCCCAGCGTTGCGATACATATGAATAGAGATGCCAACAAAGGTATCGACTACAATCCTCAGAAGGATCTTCTCCCCCTCTTTAGCATGGTTGATTCAACCCAGGGCAAGGCCGGTAGCTCAGCAGCTGCCAAGAGTAGCAACTCTTCCAAGCTTGCGGAGATCATCAGCAAAGAATTAAAAACCAAGCCGGAGAATATTATATCCTGCGACCTTTATCTCTATGACCGCACTCCCGGAACCATCTGGGGGGCAGAGAATGAATTCTTCTCAGTCCAGCACATAGACGATCTTCAGTGCGCATATTCCGGAATTGAAGGAATAAAAAAAGCCAAGGTGGGCAAGGACCAAACCTCCGTGCCTATCCTTGCTCTATTTGACAACGAAGAAGTAGGCAGCGGCACCAAACAAGGTGCAGACTCCACCTTCCTCCAGGATGTGATTGATAGAGTTTTTGAAGCTTTGGGATATAGCAAGCAAAAGCAGGGAGCCATCATTGCCAATAGCCTTATGGTCTCTGCAGATAATGCCCATGCTGTACACCCCAATCATCCTGAATACCATGACCCAGTTAATAAGCCTGTAATGAATAACGGTATCGTAATCAAGCATGCAGCAAATCAGCATTATACAACAGACAGCGTCTCTGCCGCTTTGTTCATTGAAATATGCAATCAGGCGAAAGTTCCATACCAGGAATTCTATAATCGCTCAGACAAACCCGGCGGCAGCACCCTTGGGAACATCTCCAATGCCCATATTAGTCTAAACTCCGTAGACATCGGGCTTCCACAGCTGGCCATGCACTCCTGCTACGAAACCGCAGGTGTAAAAGACACAAAATACCTTGTCGATGCATTTGAAACCTTCTTCTCAAAAACCTTAAGTTTCAAAGACGGCTATCAATTTAAATAAGAGACAAAATGATAAAACTGCTATGCGTATTGAAATTTCAATGTGCATAGCAGTTTTTTAATCAACTTTCTAGGCGGAGTTTTGAGCCATCACCTTGCATTTGCCAGGTGTTTTTTTATGAATACATTTTGGCGGACTCAAGGAGTTTCTGCTTGAGGAGACCTTCGATTTGCTTAAGCTCTTCCTCTGCAGCAGTTCTTCTGTCACGACCTTCTCTTTGGATATTGAGAACCTCATCCAAGGTGCTGATCAAGGATTCATTTGTAACTCTAAGAGTTTCAATATCTACGATGCCTCTCTCACCTTCCTTGGCGGTTTCGATAGTGGCCATTTTAAGCTTTTCAGCATTCTGTTTCAGAAGCTCGTTGGTCATTTCGCTTACCTGATGCTGTGCCTCTGCAGCCTGTACTGAATGCTCAACACCCATGGCAATAACCATCTGATTCTTCCAAAGAGGAATTGTATTTACGATGGTGGATTGAATCTTCTCTGCCATGAGATTGTCAGAGGCCTGAACCATTCTGATCTGCGGTGCGGTCTGCATTGCAATATTTCTGGTAAGCTCCAAGTCATAAAGCTTCTTTTCGAATCTTTCACACTGGGTTGCCATATCCTTTGCTGCCTGAGCATCCTCAGCAAGACCGGATTCTCTGGCCTTTGCTTCCAGAGCGGCCAGGTCATTTGTTCTAACCTGTTCAAGCTTCTGCTGGCCGGCTACGATATACATGGTAAGCTCTCTAAAATAATTCATATTGAGATCATACATGTGATCCAACATTGCTGAATCCTTCATAAGCTGAACCTGTCTATTCTCAAGCTCATCCTTAATGGCGGAAACATTTGTCTCAACCTTGTTGTATTTGTTCTTCAGAGTCTGAAGGTTGCTGCCTTTTTTCTTGAAGAATCCCAGAAGTCCCTTGCTCTCCTCTTCACCGTCAAAGGACTTAAGCTGAGTAACCAAAGAAGAAATCATGTCTCCAACTTCTCCCATGTCCTTTGTCTTAACGTTCTCCAAAGCCTTCTCGGAGAAGTCGGCAATCTTCTTCTGGGTTCCCACACCATAATTCATAATGGCGGTGGTATTGTTGATGTCGATTTTATCAACAAAGGCTCTTACCTGCTCCATTTCTTTCTCTGTAAGAGTTTCTTCCGGGTTAATCATGGGAGCATTCTTAAGGGCTTCAGATTTGCCGTCCTCAGGTGTTGCTTCCTCAGCAGGAGCATCCTCATCAACAATCTCGATGGCATCCTCTGCCACCTCAACAACATTTTCTTTGTCAAACATGCTGGACACAGCAGCCTCGGCTTCTTTAAACTTCTCATCAACAGAAGCTCCAACAGCCTGACTTTCCTCAACATCGTCAAACTTTAGTTCCGGCATTTCAACCTTGAAATCATCAAATACCTTATCTGCCATCGAGTAATCCTCCTAAATTTCTAAAACTAAGCACAATCCCTTAGCCATCAAAGTTAGCTAATGCGCTTACACAACATTCTTATTATATCACATATATGTGAACAATTTATAAAAATCAGCAATCTATTCTTCCCCGAACTTTAGCTCCGGCTCCGGTATTTTATCGGTGCTGTCTTCCTGGGCCAGCTCCTCCACCTTCTGCTGGAGTTCCACTTCCGGTTCTGGTACCTTCTGCTGGGTCTCTGCCTTTGGTTCAGTTAAAGCTTCATCCGCTGCATCGTTGGTGGATGTAAAATCAACGACATCTTTAATATCAGGGATTTCACTAACCACATCCGCTGCCGCCGTGGCTGCTGCCGCCACTTGAGGCTCCGGCATGCCCTTCTTCATAAGACCGTCCTGCTCCATCATGGTCTTCATAACGGATATGTCCGAAGAAATATCCCAGGCCACTTCCTGGAACAAGCTGTCCAGAAGATTTTCAAAGGCGTTGTTAATGGTATCTACAGTCTCTTCAATTTCTTTCTTTGTTTTGGTAATGTTTTCTCCCACCTCCGGCTGCTTGTCCAAATCGATATAGGCATTAAGCAGTTTCTCTGTAGTGGGAAGATAATAGTTCATGAACTTTCTCAAATCACCGGCAGAAGAAGGTTCCTTCCTGACCTGGGCAAAGATTTTGCTTACGATTCTTTCCATCTGGTCCAATTTGTCAGACATTTCCTGTCCCGGGATCTTGTCGTTGGCAGCTTTTATCTTTGCAACAAAGTTCTCTCCCTCGGTTATAACCTTTCTTGCTTCAGCAGAGCCTGCCTTTTCATCCAGTTCAGCCTCCTGAGCTTCCCTTTCTTTTCTGGAACTTTCAGCCAAGAGATACTGGTCGTAGGCATTCTTCGTCAGCATCATGGTGGTTTTCTTTTGGTCAAACTTCAGTTGTGGCAGCATTCCTATGGCAATCATCTCATCCAGATTCTTGGCTACCATTTCAGGAGTTTCGCCACTTTTTTCTGCCAAATCTTCGATAGTCATATATTCTGCAGATCCTACGATTTTGCTGTACTTATCAAAGATTTTGGAAAGCTTTCTCTGTTTGGAACCCTTGGATGTAAAGTATCCGGATACACCGGCTCCGGCACCAAAAACAGCAGCTGTAATTATTGCAGAAAGTCCTCCTGTGGCTGCTGCAGCCATTGCGCTGGTTATTACCGCCGGAACAGTAACAAAGAGTCCTGCCACACCTGCACTTTGTTTTACAAGGCCGCTTCCTGCATTCTTCTTATACTGATTAAAGGGAGTAATGGCTCTTCCGGTGGCAGGATTAACAGTTCCCGGTGCCCCTTGAGGTCTTCCCTGGTTATAGTTGGTGGAGCCATAGCCTGTTCTTTGGTTTCCGCCCTGACCGGCGTCATAACCCTGTCCCCAGAATTGGGACCTTCCGCTGGTATTGTAGTTGCTATATGTGCCTTGATTACCTTGGCGGTACTGCTGATTGGGTCCACCCTGCTGGTACTGCTGGTACTGCTGATTGGGTCTTCCCTGCTGGTACTGCTGGTTAGGTCTGCTTTGCTGGTATTGCTTCTGCTGGCGCTGTCTCTGCTGCTGCTGGTGGCTATACTGTTTCTGCTGGTCCTTTTTTGTTCCCAGGTCAATATCAATAGGCCTATAACCACCCTTGTTGGTATAGGTATACTTTCTGTTTCCGTCACCACCATTTACGGACATCCTTGTGAATTTGGCCACTTCCTGGGTAATATTCTTAGCCAGATTACTGTAGTCGTTTCTTTCCACAGCATCATTTACAATGTCCCAAATACTGCTACCTACATTTTGCACATCGCGGAAATAATCCATCCTGTCTCCCTGCTTTCTGTTAACTAAACTGTTGCCGGTTTGACCATTGATAATCTATCAATTTAAATATTATCTAGAAATAATTCTTTGCCAATTCCTTAAACTTTGGTATTGATCTTTCGATTTGTTCATAGGATACACAATAGGAAATCCTTACGTATCCCGGCCCGGCAAAGGAGCTTCCGGGCACCATTAATATATTATACTCTTTAGCCTTTGCTGTAAATTCTTTTTCGTCGGAAACCGGCGATTTCATCCACAGATAAAAGGCCCCTTCAGGCTCCACACATTCAAAGCCCATGGCGGTTAATTCGTCATAAAGTTTCCTGCCGTTTCTCTCATAATACTCCACCTCGCACTTTGCATCTATGCATCTCTCAATAACCAGCTGCATTAGAGATGGTGCATTTACGGATCCGGAAACTCTGTTTGCAATTACCGCTGCATCAAAGAACTCTCTGGCTCCGTCGGATTCCTCCGGAATAACAATATATCCGATTCTCTCCCCGGGAAGGGAAAGGGATTTACTGTAGGAATAACCCACAATGGTGTTGGCATAATACTTTGTTAGATAGGGAACCTGTGCACCTCTGTAGGCAAGCTCTCTGTAAGGCTCGTCGCTGATTAAATAAATCACTGTGCCGAATTCCTTTTGCTTCTTGTCAAGAAGCTCTGCCAATCTGACTATAACCTCCTCAGGATACACAACTCCCGTGGGATTGTTGGGGTTGTTAATAATCAAAGCCTTGGTCTTGGAAGTTATCTTTTCCTCCAGCTCACCAAACTTAGGCATGAAGCCTTCTTCCGGATTGGCGGAAATAACCACCAGTTCTCCGTCGTAGTTTCTAATGTAGTTACCATATTCAACAAAGTAAGGGGCAAGGCATATAACCTCGTCTCCCGGATCCAACATGGTTTTAAGAATAACATTCAAAGCGGATCCAGCCCCAACGGTCATAATGATATTGTTTTCATTAAAGCCGGTGCCAAAGCGTCTATTAAGATTGTCCGCCACCGCCTTTCTGGTTTCAGGAAATCCTGCATTGCTCATATAGCCGTGAACTTTAACAGGATCCACATTGGTTACAATATCTATAATGGCCTGGTTAACTTCCTTTGGTGCCGGAACATTGGGGTTGCCCAATGAAAAATCAAAGACATTTTCCGCACCGAATTCCTTTGCCATCTTCTGTCCTTCCTCGAACATGGCTCTTATTACTGAATTGTTGGCAACCAAGGGCTGCATTTTTTTACTAATCATATTACCTCCTGTCCCGCCTGGAGAGCCTTAAGATTAAGCTCCACAAACTGAGGCTTAACATTTTCCTTTATAATCTTTTCCCAGTCGATATCCGTAAGCTCCATGGCTTTTATAAGGGCACCCAACAGAATTACATTTGCCGCCTTTGGATTCCCCAGGCTGCCTGCCATCTCTGTGGCATTTAAAGTAATTGCATTTTCCGATGCCTTAATAACCTCAGGAAGAACATCTTCGGAATACTTTTCAGCTCCCGTTAAAACCGTCATGGAAGGAATTCTCTCCGTGTTTACCACAACTCTTCCACCTTCCTTAAGGTAATCAAGATTCCTTAAAGCCTCCATCTCTTCAAAGGCCACCAGAATATCCGCGGTTCCCTTTTCGATTACCGGAGAAAAGACCTTGTCTTTACTATATCTTACCTGGGAGGTAACGTCTCCACCTCTCTGGCTCATGCCGTGAATCTCGGACATCTTCACATCGTAGCCTGCCTCCATAAGTCCCAAGGTAAGCATCTTTGCTGCCAGAATTGTTCCCTGGCCACCTACTCCCGCCAGGACTATGTTTTTTGTTTCACTCATATCTTGCAACTCCTCTACTCATACTTGCCGAACTTGGGCTGACTTCCGTCGGATTTTTGTATGGCACTTACCGGGCATACCTGGGCGCATACGTCGCATCCCACACAATCCGTCTCTTTAATAAAGACCTTTTTCTTCTCTTCATCAAAGATGAGAGCCGGGCATCCTGTCTTTTGGCATTTCTTACAACCGATGCAGGTTTCTTCATTTACCACATCCTTGGACTGGAAAAGTCCCGGGAATTCCTTAAGGTCCGCATCGGAGAATTTCTTAAGAACGCAGGGCCACCGGGTGATTATTACCGATGGTTCCTCCAAATCCATAAACTCGTCAAAGGCCTTATCAACGGCACTTAAGTCATTTGGATCTATAACCTTTACATGCTTAATACCGATTGCCTTAACCAAAGTTTCTATGTCCACCATATTGGTGGGTTCACCCTTTACAGTAAATCCCGTTCCCGGGTTTTGCTGATGGCCGGTCATTCCCGTAATTCTATTATCCAGAATTACGTTAATTGTATTACTTCCGTTATAAACAGTATTCATCAAAGAATTAATTCCTGTGTGGAAGAAGGTGGAGTCACCTAAAACAGTAACTACCTTTCTATTAATTCCTTCTCTGTTAAATACTTTCTGGGCACCATGACCAACGGAAATAGATGCCCCCATGCAAACACAGCTATTCATGGCATTATATGGCGCACCTGCCGCCAAAGTGTAGCAGCCAATGTCTCCGCTTATCATAATGTCCTTACGCTTTCCCAGTCTGTAGAAGAGACCTCTGTGGGGGCAGCCTGCACATAGAGATGGGGGACGCCTTATAATCATGCTCTTGTCATAGTCCACCAAAGGCAGAGGCTTTCCTGTCAGGGAATTTCTAAGTACGTCGTGAGTCATTTCTCCATAGGAAGGAAATACGTCCTTTCCGTGAATCTCAACTCCTGTAAGACCCAGTCTTTCCACTTCTTCCTGAATATAGGGGTCATCCTCTTCAACAATATATACCTTGTCCATTTTGCCGGCAAAGTCCTTCATCATATCCTTGGGAAGTGGATTTGTAAATCCCAGCTTAAGATAGGATACACCCTCACCTAAGAGGTCAGAGAATACTTCCTTTGCATACCAATAGGATGGGCCGGAAGCGATTACGCCGATCTTCTCTCCGGCTCCCTCTTTGCCCCATTCCACATAGTTAAAGGGAGAGTTTTCACTGGCCTCCCTTAATCTCTTCTGTCTGTCCTCAATACCAACTCTTAGCATTCTTGCATGAGCCGGCAAGGCAACATATTTAAGAGGATCCGGAGCCCATTCCTTTACCGCCGGTTCCACTCTGTCTCCCGTTTCAACAAAGGATTTACTGTGGCATACTCTGGTTACCAATCTAATCATGAAGATTACATTTTGTTCTTCCGATAAATCAAAGGCAGCCTTCATCATGTCCAGGCATTCCTGACTATCCGCAGGCTCCAGCATAGGAATCTTTCCCATCTTGGCGTAGTTTCTGTTGTCCTGCTCGTTTTGTGAACTGAACATGCCGGGTTCATCAGCGGTAATTATTACAGCACCACCATTAACACCCATATAGGCAAAAGTCATTAGAGGATCCGCAGCCACGTTAACACCTACGTGCTTCATGGAAGCCATACTTCTTACTCCTGCCATGGATGCCCCTATGGCAGATTCCATGGCCACCTTCTCGTTGGGGGCCCACTCTGCATACACTTCATCATATTCGGACATACACTCCAGAATTTCCGTAGAAGGTGTACCCGGATAGGCAGAAGCATGTTTTACTCCGGCTTCCCAGGCGCCTCTTGCAATAGCTTCATCACCGGTTAGTAGTTGTTTCATGTTTATCTCCCTTTACTATTTCAAAACTGCAATCATTTCTCCAGCCTTTACCTGCTGTCCTTCTTTAACAAAGATTTTATCCACGATTCCGGAGGTGGTGGAAATAATATTTGTTTCCATCTTCATGGCCTCGATTACAGCAATAGGTTGATTTGCTTCAACCTTCTCACCTTCTTTAACCATAATCTTTACTATGGCTCCCGGAATATTGGCACCTATTTCCATAGGATCTTCATCGTCTGCATATCTGGTTACAGCAACGGCCTGGGTATCTTTGATGTCGTTGTCCTTTATACGGACCACTCTGCGGTTTCCGTTTACTTCAAAGACCACCTCTCTAAAGCCTTCACTGTCAACACCACGAACCTCAATGAGCTTGACGATGAGAATCTTTCCTTCCTCCAGTTTAATTTCACTGGTTTCTCCTTCTCTCAAACCGTGGAAGAAAATATCCGATCCCATATATCTAAAGTCACCGTCTCTTCTCTTTCCGCTGATATAGTCTTCAAATACCTTTGGATAGATGGCGTAGCTTATAACCTCCTGGGGCGTTCCTTCAAGGCCAAGGGTTTCCACCAGATATTTCTTATCCGCCTTAAAGTCCTCCGGCGGCAGCAGTTCTCCCGGTCTGCAGGAGATAGGCTTCTTATCCTTAAGAACCAGCTTTTGAAGTTCCTTGGGGAATCCACCCAGGGGCTGACCTATCATACCTTCCATATAGGAGACCAAAGAATCAGGGAAGTCTACTCCCTTACCCTTTTCAAGGATATTCTCCGGAGTCATTTCATTTTGCACCATAAAGATGGCTGTATCTCCAACTACCTTTGATGTGGGAGTTACCTTTACTATGTCTCCCAGCATCATGTTTACCGCTCGATACATTTCCTTAACGTCGTTAAACTTATGTCCAAGACCAAAGGAATCTACCTGGGCCTTTAGATTGGAATACTGTCCTCCCGGCATTTCGTATTTATATATTTCAGCAGAGGACGTTTTAAGTCCCGATTCAAACTGAGCATAAACCGGTCTTACATCTCTCCAGTATTCGGAAATCTTCTGGATTCCGTCCAGTTCTATTCCCGTATCTCGATTACTGTGCTCAAGAGCAGCAACTATGGAGTTTAAGGCCGGCTGAGATGTTAGTCCTGCCATACTGTTAAAGGCAGCATCTATAATATCAACTCCCGCCTGGGCTGCCATTAAAACTGTAGCGATACCATTACCGCTGGTATCGTGGGTATGGAGGTTAACAGGAATCTTAAGTTCCTGCTTAAGGCTGCCAATAAGCTCCCTTGCTGCCATAGGCTTAAGAAGGCCTGACATATCCTTAATGGTAATGATGTGTGCCCCCATGTCCTCCAACTGCTTTGCCAGGGATACGTAGTAGTGGAGATTGTACTTGGTTCTGGATATATCCAGAATATCCCCTGTATAGCACATACATGCTTCCACCACCTTACCCTGCTTAAGAGCTTCGTCCATGGCGATCTTCATACCCTCTGTCCAGTTAAGGGAGTCAAAGATTCTGAATACATCGATTCCCGCTGCTGCCGCTCGTTTTACAAATTCCCTGATTACGTTATCCGGATAGTTTTTATAACCAACGGCATTGGCTCCTCTTAGGAGCATCTGGAACATAATGTTTGGAATCTTCTCCCTAAGGGTGGTAAGTCTTTCCCAAGGGTCTTCCCCCAGGAATCTAAAGGCAGTATCAAAGGTGGCTCCACCCCACATCTCCAATGAGAAGAAATCCTTTCCATAGAGAGCAGTGGCAGGAGCGATTTTCTCCATGTCCACAGTTCTTACTCTGGTTGCCATAAGGGACTGTTGGGCATCTCTAAAGGTGGTGTCCGTAATAAGCAGCTTCTGCTGGTTAAATACCCACTTGGAAAGAGCCTCAGGCCCCTCCTTATCCAAAAGCTGTTTGGTTCCGGAAAGTGCCTTTACTTCGCTTTCCGGAATTCTTGGAAATACAGGAACGTCAAACTGGGGTTTTGCTCCCTTGGTTTCATTTACAATCTTGTTGCCCAGGAATGTAATAAGCTTAAGTTCCTTATCCTGAGATGTTCTTATATCCAATAGCTCCGGATTGGCGGAAATAAATCCTGTATTGCACTCCCCCTTTTCAAAGGCAGGATGGTTAAGTACGTTTAGGATGAAACCTACATTGGTTTTAACACCTTTGATTTCCGTTTCTCTAAGGGCACGTATAGCCTTTCTCCTGGCCTGATCAAAGGTTCTTGCGTGGGCAGTTATCTTTACCAGCAAGCTGTCGTAATAAGGCGAAATAACCGCTCCCGTAAAACCGTTTCCTCCGTCCAGACGAATACCGTAGCCCGATGCACTTCTATACATTTCAATTGTTCCCGTATCAGGAGCAAATCCGGAGCCCGGGTCCTCTGTGGTTATTCTGCACTGAATGGCATATCCTGTTGTTTCAATGGAATCCTGGGATTTAATATCAATTCCCGGATCCTTTAGTTCATAGCCCTGGGCTATTAAGATCTGGGCCTGAACAATGTCGATATCCGTAACCATTTCAGTTACAGTATGCTCCACCTGGATTCTTGGATTCATTTCGATAAAGTAATGATTACCTTCATTATCCAGAAGGAATTCCACGGTACCTGCGCTTCTGTAGTTAACGGCACCGGCAATCTTAAGAGCATCTCTACAGATATCGTTTCTCTGCTTCTTTGTTAAACAAAGTGCAGGAGTAAACTCCACCACCTTCTGATGTCTTCTTTGAATGGAGCAATCTCTTTCATAAAGGTGCACCAGGTTTCCATATTTATCTCCCAGAACCTGCACCTCAATGTGCTTTGGATTTTCCAAATACTTTTCTATAAAGATTTCTTCCGAACCAAAGGCAGCCAAGGCTTCACTTTTGGCTCTTCTGAACTCGTTTATAATATCCTTTTCATGGCGAACAATTCTCATGCCCCTTCCGCCACCACCGGCAGAAGCCTTAAGCATCACGGGATAGCCGCACTTCTTTGCAAATAGTTTCGCCTCTTTTTCGTCCTTTATGGCAGAATCAATTCCCGGAATTGTTGGAACTCCCACCTCAGCAGCAACAAGCTTGGATTTAATCTTGTCTCCAAGCCTATCCATCATCTCCGCAGTGGGTCCAATGAATTCTATTCCTGCATTTTCGCAGGCAATGGCAAACTGAGTATTCTCCGCCAAGAAACCATAGCCCGGGTGAATTGCATCTACGCCCTTGGCCTTTGCCAGGTCGATAATCTCATCGATGGATAGATATGTGGCCACGGGAGTCTTGCCTTTTCCGATTTGATATGATTCATCAGCCTTATATCTAAAGAGACTGTTCTTATCCTCTTCGGAATAAATGGCTACAGTTCTAATGCCTAGTTCCTGGCAGGCTCTAAAGACACGGATCGCAATTTCGCCGCGGTTCGCCACCATTACACGTTTAAACTGTTTGATTTCTTTTTTTGCCGTGGGTTTCTTTACCGCCGGTTTTGACACTTTCTTCTCCGCAGGTTTCTTTACTGCCAGCTTTGACACTTTCTTCTCCGCCGACTTCTTTACCGCCGGCTTTGACACTTTCTTCTCCGCCGACTTCTTTACTGCCGGCTTCACGCTTCTCTTTTCTTTCTTGTTCATGTCCTTCTTTTTCACTTCGTTCATAATTATCCTCTCATTCTCTATATGACGCTTCAAAACTATAACTGATTTATTAAGAATCTACCTTCCCGCCCGACGTCTATCCAATTCGTGAAGAAGCTTCTTCCTTAGACGGATGTCCTCCGGTGTAATTTCCACCAGCTCATCATCCGCAATAAACTCCAAGGCTTCCTCCAGGGTAAAATGTCTGGCCGGGGAGAGCTTAATATTCTCATCGGAGCCTGCAGCACGCATGTTGCTGGCCTTTTTGGCCTTGCAAGGATTTACCTCCATATCATCGGACCTGGAGTTCATGCCTACTATCATGCCCTCATATACTCTTGTTCCCGGTTCCACAAACATCTGAACTCTTTCACCTATATTAAAAAGAGCATAAGGGGTACAATCTCCCTCTTCAATGGCTATTGCAACACCGTTGGTTCGCCCGGGAATGTCACCCTTGTATTCTTCAAAGTCAAAGAACCTTCTTTCCATGGTTCCCTCACCGTGGGTATCGTTGATGAATTCAGATCTGTATCCCAAAAGTCCTCTGGTGGGTGCGTGGTACTCCAGTCTTTGGTAGCCATTTTCTCCCGTCATCTGGAGCATAATCCCCTTTCTGAGATTTAACTTGGATATAACAGCTCCGGAATATTCATCGGGAACGCTGATTATTACCTCTTCCACCGGCTCCAGCCTTTGACCGTTTTCTCCCTTGTGATAGATTACCTCCGGTTTTGATACCGCCAGCTCATAACCTTCACGTCTCATATTCTCTATCAAAATTGAAAGGTGCAATTCTCCTCGTCCGGAAACTTTGAAGCAATCTGTGGAATCCGTATCCTCAACGGTAAGACCCACATTTACCTCCAGTTCCTTGTTCAATCTCTCCCTTATATGCCTCGAGGTTACGTATTTCCCCACTTTGCCGGCAAAGGGAGATGAATTGACCATGAAGTTCATTGAGAGAGTAGGCTCCTCAATGTGAATCATTTCCATGGCCTCCGGGTTATTGGGATCGCAGATGGTTTCTCCTATGGATATATCTGAAATTCCCGAAAGCACAACTATATCACCGCACTGGGCTTCCTGAACCGCCATTCTCTTAAGGCCCCTGTAAACAAAGACCTGATTTATTTTTCTCTGCACCACGGAACCGTCGGCCTTGGTTACTGCCACCTGCTGGGCCTCCTTAATGGTTCCCCTTGTAATACGGCCAATTCCCAGCCTTCCGATGTAATCGTCATAGGCCAAGGTGGATACCTGCATCTGGAGAGGCTCCTCCCTTCTGTCGGGATAAGGTTCACAGTGCTGAATTATGGTATCAAAGAGAGGCTTAAGGTCGAATCCGCCGTAACCCTCCGGGGTATGCTTCATCTTTACATTTCCCTGCTCCACTTCAATTCCCTGAACTTCCGATGGATCCTTCACCGCAATTCCCTGACGGGCGATACCATATAGAATGGGGAAATCCAGCTGGCTGTCGCTGGCATTTAGGTCCATGAAAAGTTCATATACCTCGTCCACAACCTCGTCGATTCTGGCATCCTTCTTGTCGATTTTGTTTATGAAAAGGATGGGATCTATTCCCTGCTCCAGGGACTTGCTCAATACGAATCTGGTTTGGGGCATGGGTCCTTCGCTGGAATCCACCAGCAGAATAACCGTATCCACCGTCTTCATAATACGCTCAACCTCTGAGGAAAAATCCGCGTGGCCCGGAGTGTCTACAATGTTAATCTTTACATCTCCATGCATAATGGAGCAGTTCTTGCTGTAAATGGTTATGCCACGCTCTCTTTCTATATCGTCAGAGTCCATGACGCAATCCACCAATTCTTCGTTGTCTCTAAACACCCCACTTTGCTTAAGGAAGGCATCCACCAAAGTGGATTTCCCCGCGTCAACGTGGGCAATTACCGCTATATTAATTATCTTCTGTCTGTCAGCCATTAATCTTTTCCTTTCAGGTTCCAGTCTATTTCGTCAAAGCCCTTAGCCTTTAGATATTCATTGGTTTTGGAAAAATATTTTCCACCAAAGAATCCGTTATAGGCCGAAAAAGGACTTGGATGGGCGCCCTCTAAAATCAGGTGCTTATTTTTTCTATCCTTGTTGGATTCCGCAATAAGGGGCATCTTGCTTCTGGCATTTCTACCCCAAAGTATGAAGACCATAGGTTCTTCCCTTAAGGTGAGAAGCTCGATCACCCTGTCAGTAAACTGCTCCCATCCCTTTCCACTGTGAGAATTGGCTTGATGGGCTCTCACCGTAAGGCAGGTATTAAGGAGAAGCACTCCCTGCTCTGCCCAGGGCATTAAATATCCTACGCCCTTTTCCGGAAGCTCAATACCCAGGTCATCTCGAATTTCTTTAAAGATATTTATAAGAGATGGGGGCACCTTTACTCCCGGCTTTACAGAGAAAGCCATGCCGTGAGCTTCTCCCGGTTCATGGTAGGGATCCTGTCCCAAAATTACCACTCTAACATCCTTATAGTCGGTAACCTTAAGGGCGCTGAATATGTCATGCATATCCGGGTAAACAGTTTGATTTTTATATTCATTTTTTAGGAATTCTCTTAGCTTCAGGTAATATTCCTTTTGGAATTCCTGGGCCAAAAGTTCATCCCATGAATTATTTAGCTTAACCATACTAACTCATTGCGCCGGATATACGGCTTCTTGTAAGGGCCTCTCCCATGATTTGCTGAATGGTATGCACATCCGGGGATTGGCTCCGTCCCATAAGTGCCACACGAATGACCGTGCTTACATGGCCCACATGTCCTTTATATTTATCCGGTTCCTTTTTAAAATCCTTTGGCTTTGCTGCGTAGCCCAGTTCCGTTGCTATATCTCTAATCTTATCAAACCACTGACTTTGGTCATCACTGTGATCGTAGGTAGCCAGATACTTTTCCAAAATCAAGGGTATGTCTTCACTTGGTACATCCTGAGGGAATCCTTCCTCCGGCTTATACATGTCCTGGAAGAAATAACTGATGAAGTCAACAATTTGCTCCGCATAAATCAAATCCTTCCTGGGCTTGGCATCATTTCTTCCCAGGTCGATTATCTTTTCCAGATATTCCTCGTCCTTAAAGATGCCCATTACCTCCGGTTTAAACTCCTGGGCCCAGGCCTTAAGGAATGCAATAATATCCTTTGCCGGTATCTTAAGGAGCACGTCCTTACTTACGTCATTTAATTTATCCAGATCAAAGAGGGCTCCGGAATTACTCATCTTCTCTGTGGTGAACATAAACTGGTCTATGTCTGCATCCGGATTCTCAATTCTCCATTCTTCAAAATTGGAATTAAGTATGGTAAGGAGATATTCCCTTACTGCCGCCGGATGATAGCCCAGCCGGCGATAATAATCCAAGGACAATTCCGGATCGTGACGCTTGGAAAGCTTCCGCTTGTTTCCGTCCTCTCCCAGCTTCATAAGCTGCGCCGTGTGGCAATAAATCGGCGGCTCCCAGCCCAGCTTTTCGAAGAGTTCCACATGTATGGGAAGGGATGGCAACCATTCCTCGCCTCTTACCACATGGGTGGTTCTCATTAAATGGTCGTCCACCACGTGAGCAAAGTGATAAGTAGGAATGCCGGTGGTTTTTAATATAACCGTATCCTGGAAGTTTACAGGCATTTCCAGCTCACCTCTTATGGCATCCATCACCTTGAATTTCTCCGGGGCCTCTTCTCCTCCCGATGGAATGCCGGTGGATTTCAATCTGATGACATAGGTTTTCCCATGATCTATTAGAGCCTTTGCTTCCTCACAGGTTACCTCTCTATAGGGAGCATATTCTCCGTAGATTCCCGGATTCCCCTTGGCGGCTTCCTGCTTTGCTCGAATATCTGAAATCTCATCCTCTGTCAGGAAGCAGGGATAAGCAAAGCCCTCCTCCACCAATTTCTTGGCAAAGGCTGCGTAAATCTCCCCTCTTTTACTTTGGGTATAGTCGCCGTAATCTCCTGTATTAATGTCTTCTCCGGTTACAGGATCCAGGCCGGCTCCTTCATCAAAGTTAATACCAAAGAATCTAAGGGAGTCTATTATTATCTTAACGGCACCTTCAACATATCTCTTGTCGTCGGTATCCTCTATTCGCAGGAAAAATACACCATCCGATTGATGGGCCAATCTTTCATCCACAAAGGCTCCATAAAGGTTTCCCAGGTGAATGAATCCGGTGGGGCTGGGGCCCAATCTTGTAACCTTTGCTCCGGGAGGAAGATTCCTGGGGGGATACTTTTCCTCCAGCTCCTCCGCTGTATATTTCAGCTCCGGAAAAAGCAAATTTGCCAGATTCTTTCTTTCTTCTTGTGTCAGCATCATTCTCTCCATTTTGCAGTTATTTTTGAAAACTAAAAAATTGCATACGACCCTGGGCCGATGCTTTAATGCATTAAATCCTTAATAAATTATTATAATATGTAGGGGTATGGAATTTCAAGACATTTAATAGTATAATATGTCCATGGGTAAGACGTATATAGCTAAAGATGCAAATAGAAGATTGCGGGAACATTTGGAAACCATGGGCCGGGATTTGGAACTGGTGGAAACTGAGGGAATTGTAAGCAAGCCCCTTTCAAATCACCCGGATATTTTTCTCTGTAAAATGGGTATTTCCGAAGATGCTCCTGTTTTTTATGCCATGGAGAATCATCTGGGGCCTGAATATCCCCGGGATTGCGCATATAACGCTGCCTGCACCGGCAAATTCTTTATACACAACTTTTCCATTACGGATCCTGCCCTGCTTCAGGCAGCCAAGGACATGGGTATGACCTTGATAGACGTTAACCAAGGATATACCAAATGCAATGTGGCCATTATAGATGAAACCAGCATTATAACCTCTGACCGAGGAATTGCAGCCGCCTGCGAAGACTATCCGGAACTTACGGTTCTACTAATCGAGCCCGGATATATCAGACTTGACGGCTTTGATACAGGCTTCATCGGCGGCGCCTCCGGCAAAGCAGGAAACGAATTTATTTTCAACGGCAACCTTGCCAAACATCCCGATTTTGCTCAAATCGTGGACTTTGTTGAATCTCACGGACTCACACCCAAGTGGTTCCCTGAATATCAATTGACGGACATCGGTTCAATACTGTGAAGAAAAAAGCGATTATTCCAATATTTGTACCCCACATAGGATGCACGGAATCCTGTGTTTTTTGCGACCAAAAACAGATAACCGCCAGGGAAAAGGCGCCTTCTGAAGAGGAGGTCCGAAAAACCATAGACACCTGGTTAAGCACCCTGCTTAACTCCGGGGAAGAGTTGGAAATTGCCTTTTATGGCGGTAGTTTTACTGCCATTCCCCTTTCCATGCAGCAGCACTATCTTTCCATAGCAAAGGAATACTTGGACAAGGGGCTGGTATCTTCCCTTCACCTATCCACAAGGCCCGACTGCATAAGCCCGGAAATTCTGGACCTTCTTAAAGATTACGGAGTAAAAACCATTGAGCTGGGAGTTCAAAGCTTTGATGATAAGGTGTTGGAAAAATCCAAGCGAGGTCATAATAGTGATACCGTAAGGGAAGCCTGCCAAATGATTAAGGATGCAGGCTTTGATTTGGGAATCCAGCTTATGATTGGGCTTCCGGGGGATAGCTATGAATCCTGCATTTATTCCGCCAATGAAACTGTTAAGCTTATGCCAAAGCTGGCTCGCCTCTACCCCTGTCTGGTTCTTCAGGGGACTGAACTTATGGAAATGTATAGAACAGGAGACTATATTCCCCTGTCCCGAGAAGAAGCCCTTTCCCGCACCAAGGAAATGTACAGAATTCTGGAGGATGCAGGAATATATATAATGCGAGTTGGCCTTAAAAGCACGGATATAATTAATAGCAAAAATCTAGGAGAAATTAACCAGGGCACCTACCACCCGGCCTTTAGGGAGCTGGTGGAGGGAGAACTGGCAAAGGAAGAAATCCAGAGCCAAATAGATATGCTTTTGACAAGAAAGAAAGATAATTCTAAGGTTGAAGGTAGCATTGATTCCGGTTCAAGTAATCCTCACAAGGCCAGGCTAGTAATTAGCTGTCATCCGGAAAGCATGTCCCTTGCAGCCGGTCACGAAGGAGTGAACCGAGAATACTTTGCCAAAAGATATCCGGAGTTTACCATAGGATTCCAAAAGGAAGAAACACTTCCCAGAGGAAGATACAAGGTAACCATGGACTCATAACCCCTTCCATATTGAACTACCGCCTATTGTAAAAGCAAGATTATTATCTTAAGGAGCAAATATGAAGACATACGATTTTGATAAAGTTATCGACAGAAGAAATACCAACAGCAGCAAGTTTGATTTCATGGTGGAAAACGGTAAGCCTGAAGATGCCCTTCCCCTGTGGGTGGCAGACATGGACTTTAAGGTTGCCGACCCTATTATTGAAGCCATCAGAAAGGCTTGTGACCATGGAATTTTTGGATACTCTCAGGAAAAGGAGGATTACTACAAAGCCGTCTCCGGCTGGTTCTCCAGAAGATTTGGTTGGACACCGGAAAAGGAATGGCTGGTAACCACTCCGGGCGTTGTATTCGCCTTCAGTATAGCTGTTCAAGCCTACACTGAGCCAGGTGAAGCAGTTATCCTTCAGCCCCCAGTTTACTATCCCTTCTTTAACGCCATAAATACCAACGGAAGAAAATTGGTGGAAAGTCCCCTGGTTCTTAATGATGGTCACTATGAAATGGACCTTACGGACTTTGAAAACAAAATCATAGAAAACCAGGTGAAGCTATTCTTAATGTGCAGCCCGCACAATCCTGTGGGCAGAGTATGGACAAAGGAAGAGCTTAAGCAGATTGCAGCAATTTGCAAGAAACACGGTGTAATAATTTTGGTAGATGAAATCCACTGCGACTTTGTTTGGGAAGGTCACGAGCATACCATGTTCCTGGATGCCTGCCCCGACTGTAAGGATATTACCATATCCTGCACCGCCCCCAGCAAAACCTTTAACCTGGCAGGGCTCCAGGCCTCAAATATTTGGATTCCAAATAAAGAACTTAGACGTAAGTTTAGAGACAACCTGGCCAAAGTGGGATTCTTCTCCCTAAACAATATGGGAATCATCGCCTGTCAAACCGCCTATTCCCAAGGAGAAGAATGGTTTGACCAGTGCAAGGAATACATTTATCAAAACTACTTATTCATGAAGGAATTCATTGCAGAAAATATTCCACAGCTAAAGGTTATGGAATTGGAAGGAACATATTTGGCATGGGTGGACTTTTCCGCTCTGGGATTAAGCCCTGATGAGGTAGACCATCTAATTACCAACAAAGCGAAACTTTGGCTGGATGAAGGAAGGATATTTGGTCAAGGGGGCGAAAACTTCCAGAGATTCGTTCTGGCCTGTCCAAGGGCAACCCTAAAGGAAGCCTTGGAGCGACTGGCTGCCGCTATCATGAACTAACAAATATGCCGGCTCCTGCCATCATGAACTAACAAATATGCTAGCTCCTGCTATCATGAACTAACCAAAAGAAATAGGCGGTTCCAAGGGAACCGCCTTTAATAATGCTTCAATACTTTCTTTAGAATGGTCCAAGCTGCATGGTCTGAGCTATGATTACGAAGATCAAGCCAATACCATATTGAATCAGCATAATTGGAAGGAACCATTTTGCCCATTTGGCCCATGGAATCTTTGCCATACCCAGGCAAGCCATAAGAGCTCCGGATGTTGGAGTAATAGCGTTGGAGATACCATCACCAAGCTGGAATGCAATAACTGCTGTCTGACGTGTAACACCTGTAAGGTCTGCAAGAGGTGCCAGTATAGGCATTGTTACACCGGCCTGACCTGAACCGGATGGAATCAGGTAGTTCATGAGGCACTGGAAGATGTACATACCAACTGCAGATACCTGGGATGGAAGTCTTGTAAGCACTGTGGCTGCACCGTGGAGAATTGCGTCCAGGATATTACCTTCTGTAAGAATCCAGAGGATACCTGTGGCAACACCGACTACCAGAGCGCCGGAGCAAACGTCAACCATACCGTCACTTAATGCTTTGCCGTATGCATCAAATCCCATGCGGGAGATAATTGCAACTACGATGGACATACCCAGGAAGAGGCCACCGATTTCGGTGAAATACCACTCATACTTGATTACGCCAAAAATCATGATTGCGATTGTGGCCACAAATACCAAGAGGCAAAGCTTTCTTGTGGTGTTGAATTCAACGTGTTCAGACTCTTCCTTTATTTCTCTCAGTTTGTCTTCTTCGTACATGGGAGAAATAGTCGGGTCCTTCTTAACCTTTGCAGCATAGCGCATAATCAAAGCGATTGTAACACCAATGAATACCACTGCCATAACAATACGGAAACCGGATCCGGAATATGCAGGAAGCTGTGCAATACCCTGGGCAACACCTACGTTAAAGGGGTTAAGGATGGAGCAAGCAAATCCTGCAGCAGTGGAGCAGGTTACCATGGCAAGGCCTACAATTGAGTCAAAGCCTACAGCCAAGGAAAGGGATACGAATAATGGGACCAAAGGAATCATTTCCTCTGTTGTACCAATTACGATGGACATGGTGGAAACGATGATAACCATAATTGGAATAACCACCAGTTCCTTACCCTTGAGTACTCTGGCCAATGCCATAATTCCGCCTTCTAGTACGCCTGTCTTCATAAGCACTCCCAGTGAACCACCTACTACAAAGATGAAGAAGATGATGTCAGCTGCTCTTGCCATACCGCCGGACAGTGCTCCCAGCAAAGTCATAAGACTTACAGGAGTCTGCTCAACTGCGTGGAAAGAATCCGGGTCAACAACCATTCTGCCGGTGCTTGGGTCTTCAACCCTGTCGTAAACTCCGGCAGGAACAATGTAGGACAGGATACCGCAGATAAGAATTAGAATCATCAGCAAAGTAAATACATGGGGAATTTTAAATCCCTTTTTTTGTTTTTCTTCTGCCATAATCTTTCCTCCAAAATGTGAAAATAATAACGATTTATAAATTAATTATATCGCTTTAACGCAAAATAGCAACAGTTATGTGATGAAAATGTGAATTTTTCAGTTAAAAAAAGCCTCTGACCCAATTCTGGTTCAACCTGCAAGTTTCTGGGTGTTATAGAGTTTGGCATAGCCACCGTTTTGCTTCATCAGCTCTTCATGGGTGCCCTCCTCCAGGATTTTTCCGCCATCGATTAGCACGATCCTGTCGGCATTTTTTACTGTAGCCAGCCTGTGGGCTATAACCATGCTGGTCCTTCCCTTGGCCAGTTCTTCGAAGGAGTTTTGAATCTCCTGCTCAGTGATGGTATCCAAGGCGGAGGTAGCCTCGTCCAAAATAAGGATTTTGGGATTCTTAAGGAAAATTCGGGCTATGGAGATCCTTTGTTTCTGGCCACCGGAAAGCATGGTACCCCGCTCTCCCACATAGGTATCAAAGCCATCAGGCATAGCCATAATATCGTCGTAAATCTTAGCCTTCTTGGCAGCCTCCACCACCTCATCATAGGTGGCATCGGGGCGACCATAAGAAATATTGTTATACACCGTATCAGCAAAGATAAAAACATCCTGTTGCACAATGCCTATATTTGCCGCAATGGATTTCTTTGTTACATCTCGAATATCCTGGCCGTCAATTTTGATGGAGCCGGAATCCACATCGTAGAATCTGGGAACCAGCTGGCAGAGAGTAGTTTTCCCTCCTCCGGAGTGACCTACCACCGCCAGAGTTTCCCCGGGGTTTATATTAAGATTCATGTTATGGATAACTTCATTTCTGTCATCATAGGAAAAGCTTACATCTGAAATCTGTATTCCGCCCTTTTGAACCTGAAGAGGCACCGCATCCGCCTTGTCCTGTACCTTTGGTTCTGTGTCCATTATCTCCATAAACCTTTTAAGACCTGCAGTTCCGCTGGTAAATATCTCAGCAAAATTAGCCAGCTTTCTTATGGGTGTAACAAAGGAGTTAACAAACAAGGTGAAGGTAATGAGATCGATATAATTCATTTTGCCGTCCATTATCAGTTTGCTGCCATAGGCAATTACCACCACCGGCAAAATGCACATGAAGAATTCCTGGGAGGCCATAAAGGTTCCCATGGCCTTATAATAATCACTTTTGGCAGTCTTAAATCTATTGTTGGATGTGGTAAAGCGTTCATTGTCCACATCCTCATTGGCAAAGGCCTTGGAGGTTTTAATACCTGAAATACTGGCTTCAGCGTCAGAA
Source organism: Bacillota bacterium (assembly GCA_017941085.1). Classification (GTDB taxonomy): domain Bacteria; phylum Bacillota; class Clostridia; order Peptostreptococcales; family Anaerovoracaceae; genus Eubacterium_B. Next base: position 46,444 of record JAGAXF010000038.1, on the reverse strand, counting down.
TTAATCTCTGCCATCTTTGCTTTTACATTTACCGATGCCTTGGTCCAATTCTTTCTGGTAAGCATAACTATAATGATGAAGATGGGAATAAGGATAGTTACTATCAGGGCCAGTCTCCACTGAACGGAATACATAAAAATTAGTGCACCGGTAATGGTAAGAGTGGCAATGAGCACATCCTCAGGACCGTGATGAGACAACTCGGTTATTTCAAAAAGGTCCCCTGTAAGGCGGTTCATTAAAGTACCGGTTCTGTTGTGGTCATAGAATTCAAAATCCAATTCCTGCAAATGATGGAAAAGGTCTGCCCTAATATCCGCCTCTACCCTTACGCCAAAGGCATGACCCCAGTAGGTCATGATGTAGTATCCCAGGGACCTGAGAAGATAAGCCACCACAACAATAGCCATCACCGTAAACAGGGTTTGATAAAGGCCATTGGGAATCAGCTCATACATGGCATACCTGGAAACCAAAGGAAAGGACAAATCAATTGCCGCCACAAACAGGGCACAGCACATGTCCAATATAAAAATTTTCATGTGGGGGCGAAAATACCCCAGAAGAGTTCTTATCATAATATCTTTTCACCTTGTTTTAAGGGAGGACTGCAGCCTCCATACAAGCAGCCCATCAAAGAAGAAGGTGCGAGCCGAAGCCCACACCTTGTCACGTCTTATTGTTTCTCGCGGATGACGGCTTGCGCTGCAGCCAGTCTTGCGATTGGTACTCTGAATGGTGAACAACTTACGTAGTTTAATCCTGCTCTATAGCAGAATTCTACGGAACGAGGATCTCCACCGTGCTCGCCGCAGATACCAAGCTTGATATTGCTTCTGGTGGCTTTGCCCTTGTCGCAAGCCATCTGTACCAGCTGGCCAACACCATCCTGATCCAATGTACCAAAGATGTCATCCTTGAAGATGCCCTTCTCTTCGTAGATCTTGATAATCTTACCTGTATCATCTCTGGAGAATCCGAAGGTCATCTGAGTAAGGTCATTGGTACCGAAGGAGAAGAACTCAGCATATTTTGCAATCTCATCGGCAGTAAGAGCTGCTCTTGGAGTTTCGATCATTGTACCTACCAAGTACTTAATGTCGGAACCCTTTTCTTCCTTGCACTTCTCTGCAGTTTCAACAACTATGTTTCTTACATATTCCATTTCAGTATCGATTACTGTAAGAGGAATCATGATTTCAGGAACGATGTCAAAACCCTTTTCATTCTTAACCTCAATGGCTGCTTCCATAATTGCCCTTGTCTGCATTTCAGCTATCTCAGGATAGGTAACTGCCAGACGGCATCCACGGTGACCCAGCATGGGGTTGAATTCATGAAGCTCTGTATTTGCCTTTTCCAACTTCTCCATAGGAATTCCGTATTTGTCGGAAAGTTCCTTCATGTCAGCCTCTGTCTTTGGTAGGAATTCGTGAAGAGGTGGATCCAGAAGTCTGATGGTTACAGGTCTATCTTCCATAGCCTCATAGATTCCCTTAAAGTCTCCCTTCTGATATGGAAGAAGTCCATCAAGAGCTGCACGTCTTTCCTCTTCTGAATCGGCAACGATCATACGACGAATGGCCGGAATTCTTTCTTCTTCAAAGAACATGTGCTCAGTACGGCAAAGTCCAATACCCTCGGCACCGAACTCGATTGCCTGCTTTGCATCAGCAGGAGTATCAGCATTGGTTCTAACCTTCATGGTTCTGATTTCATCTGCCCATTCCATAATCTGAGCAAAGTCACCGGAAAGTTCAGGAGCAACTGTCTTTACCTGACCTTCATAAACAGCACCATTGGAACCGTTCAAGGAAATGAAGTCTCCTTCCTTGTAAACTGTATCTCCAACCTTCATGGTCTTTTCTTTTTCGTTAACAAGAACTGCAGCGCATCCTGCAACGCAGCACTTACCCATACCACGGGCAACTACTGCAGCGTGAGATGTCATACCACCACGAGCGGTAAGGATACCCTGAGCGGCAACCATGCCTGCCAGATCCTCCGGAGAAGTTTCTTCTCTAACCAGGATTACCTTCTTGCCTGCGTTGGCTGCTTCTTCTGCTGCGGCAGCTGTGAAATAAATCTCACCGGTTGCAGCTCCCGGAGATGCCGGAAGTCCCTTGGCCAGTTCCTTGGCTGCCTTCTCTGCATCAGAATCAAAGCTGGGGTGAAGGAGCTGGTCAATCTGTTCAGGCTCAACTCTCATTACTGCTGTTTCCTTGTCGATTAAGCCTTCCTCTACCAAATCAACGGCAACCTTTACTGCGGAGGCTGCTGTACGCTTACCATTTCTGGTCTGGAGCATGAAGAGCTTGTTGTTCTCAACAGTAAACTCCATGTCTTGCATGTCTTTATAGTGCTTCTCCAGAATGTCTGCAACTTCTTCGAATCTTGCATAAACTTCCGGGAAGGTTTCCTTCATCTGCTCAATCGGCTGAGGTGTTCTGATACCTGCCACCACGTCTTCACCCTGGGCATTTACCAGGAACTCACCAAAGAGCTTGTTCTCACCTGTTGCCGGGTTTCTGGTGAAGGCAACACCTGTACCGGACTGATCTCCGGTGTTTCCGAATACCATGGACTGTACGTTTACTGCAGTTCCCAGGTCATCAGGAATTCTTTCCATCTTTCTATAGAGAATAGCTCTGTCGTTGTTCCAGGAACGGAATACTGCCTGGATAGCAGCCAGAAGCTGTTCCTTTGGTTCCTGTGGGAAGTCGGAGCCGATTTCCTTCTTGTAGAGTTCCTTGTATCCAGCGATAACTTCCTTAAGGTCCTCAGCAGTAAGTTCCACGTCCAGAGTTACTCCTGATTTTTTCTTCTGTCCATCAAAGATTTCATCAAACTTTGATTTGGAAATTTCCATTACTACATCGCCGAACATCTGGATGAAACGTCTGTAGCTGTCATATGCAAATCTTTCATTACCTGTCTTTGCTGCCAAACCCTTAACTGCATCATCATTAAGACCCAGGTTCAAAATTGTATCCATCATACCCGGCATGGAGAAAGGTGCTCCGGAACGAACGGAAACCAAAAGTGGATTCTCTATATCGCCGAATTTCTTTTCCATAACCTGTTCCAGCTCTGCCAGGTGCTCATAAACCTCCTGGATAATGGCTTCATCAAGAACGTTGCCCTTGGCAATATAGTCCTTGCAGGCATCTGTTGTGATGGTGAATCCAAAAGGAACAGGAAGGCCGATGGTGGTCATTTCAGCCAGGTTGGCGCCTTTGCCACCCAAAACGTACTTCATGTCCTTTGAACCCTCGTTAAAGGAATAAACAAATTTGCTCATAAACTTTTCCTCTCTCTCCTAAAATAACTAAAACTGGATTCTCTCCTCAATATAGGAGCGAACTTCATCTATTGGTATTCTTACCTGATCCATCGTGTCTCTGTCACGAATGGTTACGCACTTGTCTTCTAGGCTATCAAAGTCAACACAGATGCAAAAGGGAGTTCCAATTTCATCCTCTCTTCTGTAGCGCTTACCGATGGCTCCGGTAATGTCGTAGTCCACCGGGAAGTATTTTGCCAGTTCCTGATAGATGGGCTCAGCCACATCCATAAGTTCCTGCTTCTTTGATAGAGGAAGAACTGCAGCCTTAAAGGGTGCCAAAGCCGGATGAAGATGGAGCACGGTTCTTACATCCTTGGAACCATCTCCCTTGGTTAATTCTTCTTCATCGTAGGCGTCAATTAAAAATGCCAAAGCCACTCTGTCTGCACCAAGAGAAGGCTCGATTACATAAGGAATGAACCTCTCCCCGCTTTCCTGATCAAAGTAGTTCATATCTTCACCGGAAAACTCCGCGTGCTGACTTAGGTCAAAATTGGTTCTGTCAGCAATACCCCATAGTTCGCCCCAACCAAAGGGGAATAGATATTCAATATCTGTGGTGGCATTGCTGTAGTGAGAAAGTTCCTCCTGCTCATGGTCACGAAGTCTAATGTGATCCATGTTCATGCCCAGGCTCTCCAGGAAATTCCTGCAGTAATCCCTCCAGTAATTGAACCACTCAATATCTTCACCGGGCTTGCAGAAGAATTCCAATTCCATCTGCTCAAACTCTCTGGTTCTGAAGGTGAAGTTACCGGGGGTTATTTCGTTTCTAAAGGACTTACCTATCTGAGCAATTCCAAAGGGAATCTTCTTACGGCTGGTTCTCTGGACATTTTTAAAGTTTACAAAAATACCCTGAGCCGTTTCCGGTCTGAGATAAATCTCCGCCGCCGAATCCTCGGTAACTCCCTGGAAGGTTTTAAACATCAAATTAAAATATCTGATGCCGGTGAAATTGGATTTGCCGCATTCAGGACAGGTTACGCCATTGTCCTTGATATAGGCTTCCAGTTTCTCTGTGGACCAACCGTCCACATTCTCCGGTTCCATGCCCTTCTCCTGCTGGAACTCTTCGATTAACTTGTCCGCCCTAAATCTGGCCTTACATTCACGGCAGTCAATTAAAGGATCGGCAAAGTTGCCAATATGGCCGGAGGCCTCCCAGGTTCTAGGGTTCATAAGAATAGCGGCGTCCAGTCCAACGTTGTAGGGAGATTCCTGGACAAACTTCTTCCACCAGGCTCTTTTAACGTTGTTCTTAAACTCCACACCCAGGGGACCGTAGTCCCATGTATTGGCAAGTCCTCCATAAATTTCAGAACCAGGGAAAATAAATCCCCGGTTCTTTGCCAATCCAACTATTTTTTCCATTGTAGCTTTAGCTTCTGACATACTTCTTATTTTCCTTCGTCTTCGAATTCCTTAATACCTTCTGCAGCCTTCTTCTGCATTTCAATTAGATCCTTTTCCAGCTGAGACATTTCTCTGTCCACATCCTCCATGGCAGAATCAAAATCTCCCACATCCTGAACACCTTCCTTGAAGCTGTTTATGGGCTTGGATACGGTTTCCTTTGCTTTGCTGATGGCATCGCCGCCCTTTTCCCAAAGCTGGTCGAACTTATTCTTGAATTCATCAAAGTTTCCGGGAGCCTTTTCCTTAAGGTTGTCCATTGCATCAGGTGCCTTCTCTCTAATGTCATTTATGGTATCCTGAGCTCTGGTTTTAAGCTCATCAATGGATCCGGGAGCATTTTCTCTAAGGTCATTAAAGGTGTCCTGGGCTCTGTTCTTAAGTTCATCCAGGGTTCCGGGAGCGTTTTCTTTAAAGTCATTGAAAACTTCCTGGGCTCTGTTTCTAAGCTCGTCTATATTGGCAGGAGCTTTTTCCTTAAGCTCTTCGTAGATGCCGGTGCCCTTTTCTCTGGCTGTTTCATATACATCTCCGGCCTTTTCGGAAAGATCCACAACGGATCCGTCTTCCTTTACGAATTCCAGTTTACACTTAAATCCAAAGGCAGCTACTGTACCTGCAATAATACCCCACGGAGCAACTACTGTTCCCAGGATTCCTGCAATAAGAGGAATGTTAAGTATGGTTTCTCCATCTCTGGTTATTCTGATCTTGGATACTCCACCCTTCTTTACAACATCCTTCATCTTCTGGACCAGCTCATCCTTCTTGGCAGCCGCTTCTCTGGTGACGCCCCCAACGGTATTCACTGTTCCATCCACTGATTCCTCAATGGCAATAATGGCATCAACAACACTGCCGTCTGCTGCCTCAAGGGCATCCTTGGCTTCTTTGTAGCTGACACCGGTGCGATCTCTAACTAATTCGATTTTCTCCAATGTTACTTCCATTTTGGCTTCCTCCATTCATACATGTCTATATACGGAATTGCAGCATGTGCATTTCGAAATAATCTACATCATGCTCTCGCTTTTTAGCGGTCCCACATCCAGGTGATAGGAGAAATACTCTCTCAAAATCTCTTTTAATTCCATGGAGGTAGGTGTGTTTAGAGCGATTTTTTCAAAGGCGGAAAAGGGCTTTTCCGCAAAATATCTTAACGTATCTACTATATCAAATTTAGGTGCATAAATCAATCCAAAGGGGCTTTGGGAATGTATGTTTTCTGTGAATTTTTCGGAAATATTTCTTTCAAAATCGGTGTGGCAATTTTCACAAATAACTCCCCCTTCTTTAATGCTGAAATACTTGGGCTTTTCCTCCATAGCTTTGCCGCAGACAGTGCATCTATCCAGCACCGGGGCCTGACCCAAAAGTCCAAGAAGCTTTACCTCATAGGCAATAAGCAATGTATCAAAGGCCTTGGTCCTCTTTTCCAGGTTATTTAGATAGTCCAAAAGGAGGGAAAAAATTCTAGGTTCCGGAACCTCCTCCCCTATAACCTTTTCCGTTAGCTCCAGGGCCACAGAGGCAGCAATGTATTTATCTATGTCCTCACCAAAGGAATAAAAACTCTTCTTCGTTTCGGCACCATTTAGGTTGTATATTTCCCTGCCCTTATACAGCTCGTACCTTCCGTAGGTAAAGGGTCTAATGGCAAGGGAGGACTTGGACTTGGAATTCTTGTCTGTAAGGCTGGTTCCAATGCTAATTTTCCCGTATTTCTGACTGAAAACAAGCAGCATGGTTCTACCAGCTGCTGTCTTTACATGTCTTAATACTATACATTCAGTTTCCGTTTGCATTCTACGTCCTTCTCCCTGGTGCCGGCCCAGTTTGAATCTCGTCCGTCTGCTGGGTCCGGCCTATTCCCTACCGTCGTTATAACCAAAATTGGATATGGCTATATCCGAGTCTCTCCAGTTTTCCTTAACTTTGACCCATAGCTCCAGGAACACCTTTGTTCCCAGAAGGGCTTCTATTTCAAGGCGGGCGCTCTTTCCTATGCCCTTTAATTTCTTACCCTGTTTACCAATAATTATTCCCTTGTGGGTCTTTCTTTCGCAATAGATAACCGCACCGATTTCCACCAGGTTTTCATTCTCTTTAAACTTCTCTATTTCCACCGCAACTCCGTGGGGCACCTCCTCCTGAAGATACATGAGAAGCTTTTCTCTAATTATCTCGCTGACGATGAACCTTTCAGGATGGTCCGTAATCATGTCGGAGGGGAAGTACATGGGGCCTTCCTCCAATTCCTCTGCCACCGCTGAAATCACCTGATCCACATGGGTTCCCTTTAGAGCCGATACCCCGAAGATCTTATCAAAGATACCCATTTCCTCGTATGCATCATAGGTTTTCTTAAACTCCTTCGGATCCATTTCATCGATTTTGTTTATGAGGAGGAATTTGGGAGTGTCCAGGTCCTTTAGCATTTCGGTTATAAATAGATCCCCCTTACCCTTGTCCGGAGATCCGTCCACCAAAAACAGCACCACATCAACTTCCTTAAAGGTGTTTATGGCGCTGGCAGTCATGACGCTACCCAGCTTGTTCTTGGCCTTGTGGATTCCCGGGGTGTCAACAAATACAATCTGAACACCGGTATCCTGACCTTCTTCAGCTGCCGGGCTTACGTCAGTATATATTCCTCTTATTACGTTTCTTGTGGTTTGGGCCTTGTCTGTGGTAATGGCAATTTTCTCTCCCAGAATATTGTTAAGGAGAGTGGATTTCCCCACATTGGGTCGGCCGATAATTCCTACAAATCCGGATTTCATTGGCTATTCTCCAAAGCTGTTATCCAAAACTTTTCATATAAACTATTCCCCAATAGTATGCTTGTCATTTTCCAGGCGGAATCCCAGGGGAAGAAGTTCCTTAATATTGAGCTCCTTGAGATTGTCCTCATCAGGACCAAAGACAACAGTCATGCTGGGTCCAAACTCATAAAGGAATTGACGGCAAATACCGCAGGGTGTAACCTCACCGGCATGGCAAACCACGGCAATCTTCTTGAAGTCGCGGCTTCCCTCGGAAACTGCCTTTACAGATGCAGTTCTTTCGGCGCAGACCGTTGCTCCCAGGGTTGAATTCTCCACATTGCATCCCGTGTAGACTTTGCCATCCTCCGTAAGTAAAGCAGCCCCTACATTAAAATGGGAGAAAGGCGTATAAGCATTCTCCATAGCTCTCTTTGCTTCTAGAAATAATTCTTTGTTGGTCATATTAATTCCTCTCCGGTTCCGGAAGCCCCAGCTCCGCCATAACCTGCTCTTCCTTTTCTCTCATGATTTTCTTTTCATCATCCTTCATATGGTCGTATCCCAGTAGATGAAGGATGCTGTGGGTGAATAGATAGAGGAGTTCCCTTTCCTGGCTGTGACCATATTCCCTGGCCTGCTCCAAAGCGATTTCAACGCAGATCACCACGTCTCCCAAAAGAATGTCCCCTTCCTCAGGAAGCTCTTCCCAGGAGTTAAACTGCGGAAATGACAAAACATCCGTAGGACTATCCACTCCTCTGTAGGCTTTGTTAAGCTGGCGAATCTCCTCCTTCATGGCAAAGGAAACAGAAACTGAGCATCTCTCCGGATCAAGATTCGGGCGGTTTTCCAATTCAATACATTTGGATGCCGCCTGCTCCATAAGGCCGGTCATGCTGCTATTCATATCAAAGCCGTCTTCAAAAAATATAGTCATTTTTTCTCCTCTTAATTTCCAAAGGTTTTCATTTGCCCAGGTTGGGGCAGCCGCCCCAGGGCATTATTTTTTATCATTATGCCTATCGTAATATCTGTCATAGGCGTTGATTATTTTCTTTACCAGCTCATGGCGGATAACGTCCACATCCCTAAGATAGCAGAACTCGATCCCTTCTACCTTCTTTAGGATTTTCTCCGCCTCCACCAATCCGCTCTTTTTGCCGTCGGGAAGGTCAATTTGGGTAACGTCGCCGGTTACCACCACCTTGGAGCCAAAGCCCATACGAGTTAGGAACATCTTCATTTGTTCCCTGGTGGTATTCTGAGCTTCATCCAGGATTATAAAGGCATTGTTAAGAGTCCGACCCCTCATATATGCCAGAGGAACGATCTCTATTATTTCCTTCTCCTTAAGACGAAGGGTATTGTCCCGACCAATTAAATCATAGAGAGCATCATAAAGGGGTCTAAGGTAAGGATCCACCTTATCCTGAAGATCCCCCGGAAGAAATCCCAAACGCTCCCCTGCTTCAACGGCAGGACGGCTAAGGATGATCTTTTCAACTTCCTTCCTCTTGTAGGCGCCAATGGCCATAGCTACAGCAAGATAGGTTTTCCCCGTTCCTGCAGGACCAATACCAAAGGTAATGCCACTGTTTGAAATTGCCTTTACATAGGTTCTCTGGCCTATGGTTTTGGGCTTAATGGGTTTACCCTTGGTAGTGAAACCTATGATGTCCTTACTGATGTCGCTTTCTCTATAGGATTTACCTTCTCTGGCCAGGGAAATGACATAGCTTACCTTTTGAGAATCCAAAGACTCTCCGGACTTAAGAATGTCCATAAGCTCTCCCAGGATTTTGGCAGCCTCATCACTTGAACCACTTTCGGCTTCTGACTTTGGTCGAATAAGAAGGTCGTTGTCCCTTTGGAAGATTTCTGTTCCCGTGGCCTCGCTTATTAGATTCAGGTTGGCGTCCAGGTTTCCAAAGAGTTCCCTTCTGTCTATATTGTCATCTATTGTTATTTTCTTGAATTCTTCTTGCAATTATGCCTCCAAATAATTAAAAGGACAGCCTCATCTAGACTGTCCCATTATGTTTAGATTTATTTACCCAAGAAACTCGGTAACAGCCTGTCTAACTGCATTTCCATCAGCCTGGCCCTTGAGCTTACCCATAACGGCTCCCATGAGCTTACCCATGTTTTCTTTGCCGCCGGATATTCCCATTTGGGAAGCTATTTCAGCAACCTGTTCCTTGATTTTCTCAGGGCTCATTTGCTCAGGCAGGTACTTTTTAAGCACTTCTATTTCTGCCTTGTATGCCTCCAGCATGTCTGTTCTTCCTGCTTTTTCAAAATCGGCAAGAGCGTCGGTTCTCATCTTAACCTGCTTCTGCAGAATGGAGATGATTCCGGCTTCATCCAATTCTTCGCGGTTATCCACCTCGTACTGCTTGATGGCTGCACGAGCAAGATTTATTGTATTTTTGGCGATTTCATCGTGGTCCTTCATGGACTGCTTGAAATCCTCCATTAGCTTCTCTTTAAGGCCCATATTAATACCTTCTGGCTTTCTTTCTGGCTGCCTCAGATTTTTTCTTTCTCTTTACACTGGGCTTTTCGTAATGCTCTCTCTTTCTGACCTCAGCCATAACGCCGTCTCTGGCGCATGATCTCTTGAATCTCTTAAGAGCACTTTCCAAGCTTTCGTTTTCTCTTACAATTACCTGTGCCATTCTCGTCTCACCTCCTGCCTTCTTGAAATATTGAAATTACAAGCAGTGAACAGCACTAGCTTCAGCAAAGGCTATTATACCTTGTTTTTGGCGGAGCCGCAAGGATTTTTTGGGGCGGCCATTGACAAGCCTTAATAATTGGTCTACAGTATAGAATATGGTAAATATTTCCATATTGACATCTTTTATATTTGTATATACTATACGTATATACATAAGGAGGGATGTTCTATGCTAAAGGCTAAAGTATTTAAAAGCGGAAACAGCCAAGCCATACGTATACCAAAGGAGTCTCAAACGGACAAATCCGAATTCTACATCCATAAATTTGGGGATGTACTTATTCTCTTTCCTACCGATGATCCTTGGTATCCAATTAAAGCATCAATAGGTTCATTCTCTGATGATGCCTTTGATGATTTTAAGAGGCCCGATTGGACGGCCATTGAAAAACGCGAGGACCTTTAATCATGTATATCCTTGATACAAATATTTGCATCTACGCCATGAAGGATATTTACCCAAACCTTAGGAAAAAGCTTTTGACAGTCAATCCTAGGGATATTTACATTTCTTCAATTACCGTTGGTGAGCTGGAATACGGCGCAGCCAAGAGTAAATGGAAGGAGCAAAACCGTCTAAATATGCTTCTTTTTCTCTCCGCCTTTAACATCCTGCCCTTTACAGAAAAGGACGCTCTTATTTCCGGACAAATAAGAGCAACCCTTGAAAGCCAAGGGTTGCCCATAGGTCCTTATGATTTACTTATTGCATCTCAAGGCCTTTCTACAGGATTCTCTATAGTAACCCACAATACCTCCGAGTTTTCTAGAGTCCCTAGCCTTAATTTGGAGGACTGGGTTTCCGCCAGCTAAGATTAAGTCTAATATTTCTACCCTATTCCTTCTTTATGAGTTCCTTATAGTCGGCCCCTGCCAGAATAGCGAAGACCAGAACCACTACCGTACAGATTATTGTAACGGGGTTCAGTAAGGACATATCTCTCAAAACGATAATTCCAATTACAACTGCCCAGGCGGAATAGGTAATATTCAGAGCCATGGCCTTTGATGCTCCTATTTGTGAGATGGCCTTGTAGTAGAAAAGATATGACACCGTTGCAAACAGTGCAGCAGCTGCAATAATAGGAATAAGGGTACCTGTTCCCGAGAATAAAGATAGGGTAAAACCCCAACCCTTTAAAATGGGAAGTAGAACAACACCATATACAATGGCCGATGTGGTCTGTCTAATTTGAAGAGCTATCTCATCCGTAACAGAATCATCTTGCACACTTTTGGCAATGATTACGGCTTCAATTCCCCATCCAAAGGCGCACATAAGGGTGCCGGCAAAGCCTAGCCAGAAGTTCGTTATATTGATTTCCGGCGAATAACTTAATCCATAAACCCCCAGCAAACTGATAATAAGGAATACCCATCTGTACCACTGCATCTTTTCCTTTAGGAAAAAGTATGCCAGTACCGCACCAATAGCAGGAAAAATAGCACTGGCAACAGCACCAATTGACGCCCCCATATTGGCAACAGAGAGTACATATCCTGTCATTCCAACAGGTCCACCAATTACCGCTGCCAAAGCAACAAACCTGCCGCTACGGGTTTTTAAGGCTTTGATTACATTAGGCAGGTTTCCCCTTGCCCCGTTATACACACATGACCATATGGCTGAAAAGGAGTCATGCAAAAAAGTACTCGCAAAGGGAGCCAACATAACAGCCTGCTCCGTACTTACAAAAGGACTCATGGCAAGAGCCACTCCTAATACAATTGTCTCTATGGCCCATGTTATACCTGCAATAATACCTGCTATCATTCTCTAATCCTCCTACATCTATTCCAACTGCATCTTTTCTAACTAAGCAATCTGATTGTAGGCCTGAATATTATTCTTAAGCCTCTCATATCTGGCATCTGCGTAGTCCTGCATAAACTGACCATCAAAGGGTACTCTAGTTAATCCCCATAAAGTCCATAGATAGTCCACATATAGCTTTGCTGCAACGAAACGCTTCTTCTCCTCTACCGTGGCATTTCTTCCGTAATAGGCTTCCAGCAGATCAGCATCATTCTCTTCTGTATAGTCCGCCTCGATAGATAGGCAGGATAAATCCCACATGGCCTCATTCATACCGCTGTATTCCCAATCCACCAGATAGAGCTTTCCATCGCCATCTATAACCCAGTTGCCCACTAGGGAATCATTGTGGCAGGGAACCTTGGGAGCTTCACCGGTGCTGTCAACAGCAGCCTTTATCTCTATCACCGTATTTTTCACCTGGTCATAATCATCATAGAAAGATACACCGCCATCACGAATTATCTTTTCATAAAGATCTGCCATTTCAAAAACCTCAAACCTTACCCCCGTATCCACGTTGCAGGTGTGAAGTCTGTGGAAAATATCGGCGGCCTGCACAAGATTTTCCTTTCTCCTCATCACCTCTTCGCTCATGGGCTGAGGATTGGGGATGAACCTCATTACCTTCCTTCCGTCATCACCAAAGTAAAGAAGTTCCGAGTCGATCCCCAGGTCACAGGCCAGCTGGGTGCTCTTCCTTTCGTCTGAACGATTAATCATTTCCTCGGTTCCTTCACCGGGGATTCGAACCAAGTATTCATTATTATCCGGTCTGGTCATTTTGTATGAATGATTGGTCATTCCTCCCAGGCGCTCTATGTCTATATATTCATCATCGCCAAATACAGTCTTAAGTAATTCTTTTAACTTGGGGATGTCCTGTTCTTCAATTTCTCTAATAAGTTCTGCCATGTAAATAACCTCCTATCCTTAATTTACTACTTAGCGGACTCAATTAACTTAGCCGTATTGTAATCATATTCGAATCTATTATTCCTGTATAAAAAGCTGAACCCTGACGCTTTATTACCCTGGCCTTTTATAGCAGTAATCTCTTTGATTTCTTCTTCCTTGCCACCTAATTCCTTCATCAATCCTTTGATTATGGAGGACCTGGTATCTGTGATATAGCTTTCATCAAACTGCCTTAGTTCGTCCAAAGTATCGAACTCGTGGATTACACCATCAGGATACTTCTTTATCTTCATCTTGAGAGAATCCAGGTGCTCCATAAAAATGCTTTCCCAAAGCTTATCAAGGGTCTCCGGGTTTTCATACTCCTCCACTAGGATTTCCAAAAAACTATTACTGAAGTCTTCATCCCAGAAGGTGTGACCCAGCATATACCAGGCATCTCTCCCGCCGACTTTTACATCTATAATGTAGCCCTTCTCATCCTCCGTCATACACCATTCTTTAGTTTCGCCATCAGCGTAGACGGCGGCATAGTATGCGTCATCCACATCATTTTCGAAGGGATTCTCTGAAAAAAAATTATCCGCCGAGCAGACATAGCTATTTCCTAAGTATTCCTTTGCTGTCCAAATGGAGCCGTTATTGTTTCTGGTATTGAACTCTTCATTAAAGATGAGCTCAACTCCATATTTGCCCTTAAGATAATCAAATCTGTCAGCCATATAGCCAGTTACCACAATTACCTTTGGTACACCGGCATCTATTAGCTGCTTAATTTGCCGCTCAATTAAAATCTCGCCCTTTACCTCTATTAACCCCTTGTGAGTCTCATAGGATAGAGGAGCAAATCTACTTGACATCCCTGCCGCCATAATTATACCGTTGTCAACATGCATATAGGTTCCTCTCCACCTGACTCGAACATCAATTAATTATTCCCCAGGAATTGATTTCTGATTCCAATTCTGACACCGTTTTTTCTGCATCAACCAGTGCTTCCAGCAAAGTTTTCCCTTGGCACATATGATAGCAGGCCGCCTCAGCGACAAGCATGGAAGCCAGAATAGCATCTTTATCTCTTGCGTTAATAGCAGTTAGATAATCGTTGCGTTCAGGAATCCCACCACTAGCTTCTCTTGATTTAATAATGTAATCCAAAAGAAGTATTCCCACCTGGTTTCCTGTTAAAACTTCAAAGCCGTTACTTCCTCTAACTGCAACACCGCACCTATCTCCATCGGGATCAGTGCCAATTACTAAATCTGACCCTTCTTTTTCCGCCAGCTCGATGGCTAGTTTAAAACTTTCCTTCGTTTCAGGATTGGGACTTTTTACCGTGGGAAAATCTCCATCAGGAATGATCTGGTTTGGTTCACATATTACCTTCTCAAAGCCATCTCTCTCAAGAACACGAGGAACAAATACGGACCCTGTGCCATGGAAGGCTGTGTAAACTACCTTCATATCCTTTGCTTTTTCTCTAACATCCTCCGACATCAAAGATTGCTGAAGGACCCTAGCCAAATAGATATTATCAAAATAGCCATTAATTAGTTCTATCGTGCCTGATTCCACAGCCTTATCAAAGTCCATTTCTTCAGGGGGATTCAGCACATCATTGCCGTCAATAACAGCGGCAACTTTGGCTGCTTCTTCCGGCGAAAGCTGTATGCCATCAGGTCCATATACCTTGTAGCCATTATACTCTTTCGTATTGTGGCTAGCGGTAATATTAATTCCTGCCGCTGATTGCGAATATCTCACAGCAAAAGATAGTTCAGGGGTAGGTCTAATATCTTCATAAAGGAATACGTGAATGCCCTTTGCTGCAAGCACCCTGGACGTCAGTTCTGCAAATTCTTTACTGTTGTTTCTGGAGTCGTAGACGATTACTACTGACGGATTGGCTTTTCCCTGGGACAGCACAAAGTCACATACACCTCTAGTAATGTGCGCAACAGTATATTTATTTAATGCGCCTGAACCCAAGAACATTTTCTTTCTTATTCCCGCCGTCCCAAAATTAAGAGGAGAATCGAAAAACTCTTCGATTTCTGCATCGGAATAATTTCTAAGAATCTCCTTATCCTCTTCACTAACTATATCGCTTTCTAGCCAGCGGTTGTATTCTTCCATATAATTCATGTGGTTTACCTAACTATTATTTCACCTGGATGATAACTTCTTTAATGCATTCAGCAGCAAATCATTTTCTTCTCGTTTTCTTATGGCAAGCCTAATGTAATTTGAGCACCCTCCCAACTTGGGTGAAAGGTCCTTAATTAAGATATCATAGTTAACGAGAAGTTCCTTCTGCAGTTCTTCGGATGAACCCTTTTCAACTTCTACCATCACATAATTGGCCTGGGAAGGAATAACTCTAAAATCATCCAATTTATTTAATTCCGTTTCAAAACGTTTTCTTTCTTCCCTCAGTTTTACAAGGCCAGCTTCATAATCCCCCTTGTACTTCTCCTCTATCTGCATAAAGAACTCAGCAAAGGAGTTAATATTCCAAATCGACACGTCCTTTTTCATCCACTGAATCATGTCCTTATCCCCGGAAGCAAGAATACCTAGTCGCAAACCAGGAACACCGTAGGATTTGGAAATGCTTTTCATAACATAGAGGTGTTTATTCTCATCCAATAACTCTTGATCTATTAAGGAACTATCCTCCTCATCTGCAAAGTCAACAAAGGATTCATCAATAATAATCTTTATATTCTTCTCTTTTGACCAGGCAATTAGTTTAAGTAAATCCGGCTTTGGTATGTAATTACCGCTGGGATTGTCTGGGTTGACTATGAGTAAGGAATCCACATCCTGACCATTAAAGAATTCCATAATATCCTGGGCAGTATAGCTATAGTCAGGGTTCTCCGGGAAATAATTCACAGAATTGGATGCATCATATCTGTTGGGATATTCCTCGAAGGTAGGTCTAATGAATCCCACCTTACCCTTAAGTCTTTCCATTAAAGACTTAATTAATTCCGCCGCACCATTACCCACAACTATATTCTCTTCTTTTACACTAAAGATATTTCCCGCCAGAAGAGAATTAACATACATACCGCTGGGATATTCCGTTAATAGAGTGTCGAAGCTGGCGCGGAGCTCCTCCCTTAACATCTTAGGCGGATAGTATGGATTAACCAAATAGCAGAAATCCAAAAGCTTTGGATATCTCCAGTAGCCTCCATATCTGGAATTAATAAGATTCACCCTTTCATGAGGCTCTTCAGCAAATATGGATTCGGCTATGTTTAGATCCTGAATGTCATCTATCTCATACCATTTCTGATTATCTAGCTTCTTTGCTTTCAGGCTTTTGCCATCAAGCATGGTAATAACCTTAAGGACCTGCTCGTAGTATTCATTGTTTCCCAGAGCATCCAGATACGCCTCAAGAAATGGCACGTAATACTTGGAGGAAAAATCCTTATTGAACTTGTATATATTTACAGTTTTGTAATACTTATCAATCTCGTGGAAGTCGAAATTGGTTCCGGATATATAGCTTAGAATCTCACTTTCTTCTGACAACTTCACACAGGTACCGGACATCCAGGATTCATACTTATCCACCAGAACAAGGTTTTTATTGGGATCATCAAGAAGCGAATCCAAAACCGAGTCTTCGAATATAAGGTCCGATTCAAATAGAACTGTGTCTTCTTCCTGCAAATAATCCCTTGCCAAATACAGGGAGTAAATATTATTAGTTTTGTCGTACACCGGATTCTCAACAAAAACAATCGGTGTGCTGACATCCAGAGAGCTTATATATTCCTTAAGTTTCTCTCCTTCATACCCCACAACTATAACAACCCGACTAAAGCCCTTAGCATCAATTTGGCCCAGCATGCGTTGGATCAAGGTTTTATCATTCACCTTAACCATACATTTGGTATTCTCTTTAGTTAAATCCTTTAGTCTTCGACCCATGCCAGCGGCAAGAATAATAGCTTGCATAAAACATGTTCCTCCTAATCAACTCGCACTAAAGCTGTTTTTTCTCCCTAACTCCGCTAATTCCTTCTGCTTAGTTGGTAGATAATATCAAAAACAAGTAAAAAAACATGGGATTTTTTTACTTGTTTTATTAGTGGGTTTATGTAAAAATCAACCTTAGAGCTTATTTCTTATACCCATTTGGGTTATTCTTCTGCCAGTTCCAGGTGTCTTCACACATTTTACGTAGATCACGTGTAGCTTTCCATCCTAGCACCTTCTCAGACTTGGAAGGATCTGCCCACACAGCAGCTAAATCCCCTGCTCTTCTTGGACCAAACTCGTACTTAACTTCAGCACCAGTTACCTCCATAAAGGTGTTAACTATATCCAAAACACTGTATGGATTTCCTGTTCCCAGATTAAAAACTTCTATCCCCTTATGGCTCTTGGCGTAATCTATCGCCTTGACGTGGCCTTCTGCCAAATCCACCACATGGATGAAATCTCTCTCTCCTGTTCCATCGGGTGTATCGTAGTCATTGCCAAAAATGGTTAGTTTTTCCCTTCTACCAATTGCAACCTGTGAAACATAGGGCATAAGATTATTGGGTATCCCCTGGGGATCTTCCCCTATTAATCCCGACTCATGAGCTCCTATAGGATTAAAATATCTAAGGAGTACCACAGATAGCTCTGGATTAGCAACTGCTGCATCCGTCAGAATTTGCTCAATCATTGATTTAGTCCACCCATACGGATTAGAACAATTACCCTTGGGCATATCCTCTGTATATGGACTTGGATTTCCTTCTCCATACACCGTAGCGGAGGAACTAAAAACAAAATTGTTAACGTTGAATTCTTTCATTATCTCTAGAAGGGACAATGTGCTATCTAGATTATTTCTGTAATAATCAAGGGGTCTATCAACAGACTCACCTACCGACTTAAGGCCGGCAAAGTGAATTACCCCTTCAATTGAGTTTTCTTCAAAAACTCTCCTTAGGGTATCCTTGTCTCTAACATCATAAGGATAGAACTTAGGTCTTATGCCTGTAATCTTTTCAATTCTATCCACCACAACATCAGAGCTGTTATACAGATTATCTACGATAACAACTTCATATCCATTATTAATCATTTCTACAGCGGTATGGGAACCAATGTATCCAGTACCGCCGGTAAGTAGGTAGGTCAGTCTCTCTTTTGTCATCTAGATACCGCCGTCTTCATTATCCGTTATGGTGTAAGTTCCACAAACCTCTTCTGTTTTTTCTTTTATCTTGGTGCCGTTCTTTTCAGCTTCGGCAATTAAGTCATCCAAATCACGGAGGAACTTCTCATCATCCATTTCTATTGGTTTTCCTATAAATATCTTATGGTTTGCGGTGCTATTCAGTCCTTCCTCAGACATTAATACTTCTTCATAAAGTTTTTCACCAGGGCGTAGTCCAACAATTTCTATCTCTATATCTTCATGAGGAACTAGCCCTCGTGAGCGAATTAGGTTTTCGGCAAGGTCATATATCCTAACCGGCTCACCCATGTCAAGGATAAATATCTCACCACCCTCAGCATATAGACTGGCCTGTAATACTAAGGACACAGCTTCGGGAATCGTCATAAAGAAGCGACGTACCTCAGGATGCGTAACCGTAACCGGCCCACCTTCATCTATCTGTTTATTAAATAGCGGAATAACAGAACCATTGCTACCTAGAACGTTACCAAATCTAACGGCAGAATACCTGGTGTTCTTCGATTTACGAGCATAGACCTGCACAATCATTTCACAAATTCGCTTGGTTGCTCCCATGATATTTGTGGGTCGTACGGCCTTGTCGGTGGAAATCAGAGTAAAGTTCTCAGCTTCATATTTATCCGCCAATTTGGCGACATTAAATGTACCTAAGCAATTGTTCTTTACTGCCTCATTAGGTGATTTCTCCATAAGGGGAACATGTTTGTGAGCAGCGGCATGGAATACAATGTTTGGCCTATATTTCTCAAAAACAAATTCAAGCCTGTCATAATCACGAACTGATCCAATCAATGTGGAGATGTCCGCATGATGGTGCTTATACTTAAGTTCTTGCTCAATTGCATAAGCATTGTTTTCATATATATCAAAAATAATGAGTTTACTTGGATTACATTCAATTATTTGTCGACAAAGCTCGGAACCGATAGATCCGCCACCTCCTGTAACCATAACTACCTTACCGTAGATGAAATCACTTATTCCACTTTGGTCAACTTTGACTGGATCACGACCCAGTAGATCTTCGTAGCTTACCGGACGAAGCTTTCCCATAATAGATGATGGAGACGCTAGAGTTTTTGCTATAGAAGGAAGGATACTAACTGGTACCCTTGTTTCTTGACAAATCTGGATTATTTCCTTTATCTCGTTTGATGGAGCAGAAGGAATCGCAATGATTATTTCACTAACTTCATAAGTTTCGACATTCTTCTTAATGTCTTCTCGCGTTCCAACAATTGGTACTCCGTCTATAGAATGGTTTTGCTTGTTAATATTATCATCGATAGCACATACTATACGAGCCTTAGTATTGGGTTTATGGAGTTCTTTAATTATAACATCTGCTGCAGACCCTGCACCAACAAGCATAATACGTCTGTCAACATTTTCTTTGGTAAATGTTCCTTTTACCGACCTAACAATTAATGCATAGAAGCGCATAACCAGAAGCATTCCAGTCAATGCTAAGAATTGCAATGGATAAAAACTCCTTGGCATTTCTTGACTTGCTAATACATGGGCCGCCAATATAAGGGCTTCTATAATTAATGAAGCCCTTATAATATCAATAACTTCCTTCGTCGAAGCATAGGACCATACTCGATTATATAACTTGGAAATCCATAATACAGCAATTGTAATGACAATATAAACCGGCGACATTATTAAAGTAGTTGTTAAATAATTGCCTCCTATGTGGGTGATGTCAAAACGCAAAGCAAGGGCCAATAAGGCCCCAAGTATTGCAATTACTGCATCGCATATCATCATTATTATTGTTCTTATACGTTTGTTTTTAAAGTAGAACATGTATTTAATTATAACACGGATATGGGATTAATACTATAGTATCTGCACTCCTTTCCTGGAAATCATTATTATGTTTGGAGCTTCATTATAGTACATTGTCCCGTGTATGTCAATCGGAATTTTACATTGTCCCATGTTCCACAATATGGTATACTAATCATTAGAAAACGAGAGCAAGAGGTGAAAATATGGCTGAAAAGAAGCAAAGTACCTATAACGGATATACGCCGGCACGGAAAAAAGCAAATGAGAAGTATAATGCGAAATTCCATGAAGTGAAAGTACGCATGTCTCCGGAACGACACGAAATGGTAAAAAAACACGCCCAGGATCAAGGTGAAAGTACATCCGCCTTTATCAACCGGGCGATTGATGAAGCAATAGAGCGGGATAACCAATAATGGTCTCCCGCTCTACTTTTGTTCAGATTTCTTTTTTCGCTCTTTGTATCTTGCACACCGGACAGCATTCTTGCTGCGGTTCTCCAGATTATAGACCACATTCCTGTACGGCAGATTCACATTAACTGTCACCAGACTCACTTCCAGTTCTGCAGCAATCTTCTTCGCTGCAAGATCCTCAGAAAGTCCATAGCCACCATCAACCTTCGGTGAAGTATATAGATCAAACAGATCTGCGATCTCTCTGCTACGTTCTGTAGTCCAACATCCACCGGTTATAAGGATCTTCCGGATCTTGGAACTGGATAAATTGATTCCTATCGCCTTCAATTCCCTCTGAAATGCAACAATGCTTTTGTGATCAGCTACCTGGCCAGGTCTCCACTCTTCACCCGGATCCCTGAAGTCATTACCTGCTGCAGGTGGTCTGCAGTCTTCAATGCGGTCATCATAGATATCGCCATAGAGATTACAAATGTATTCTATATATTCTTTTGATGGTTCCTGTCTACTCATTTTATATACCTCATCAAAATGGTATCATGTCCTATAACACATGTCAATTAATACATGCATTCAAGAAAATCGGGATTTCTCCCGACTTTCGATTATTTTGGGTCCCACGGTTCATATGTCCCAAATTCCAGAATATCTGCAATTCTTTTGCATGCTTTTCCGTCTCCGTATGGATTACACGCATGAGACATTTTATCATACTCTTCCTTATTCTCAAGCAGTAGCTTGAAAGTATTATAGATATTCTCTTCGTCAGTTCCTACGAGCTTCAATGTACCTGCATCCACACCTTCCGGTCTTTCAGTTGTATCTCTCATAACTAATACAGGCTTTCCGTAGGATGGGCATTCTTCTTGAATTCCACCTGAATCAGTGAGACAGAGGTGACAACGTGCCTCAAAATTGTGACAATCAAAAACCTCTATAGGTTCAATTATATGTATCTGATCGCAGCCTCCCAGTTCTTCTTCAGCGGCCTGACGCACTATCGGATTCATATGGATTGCATAGACAGCCTTACAATCAGGGTGCTCATCTAGCACTCTTCTAATCGCTCTGAACATGTGATGCATAGGTTCTCCCAGATTTTCCCGTCTGTGAGCAGTTATAAATATCAGTTTATCATCACCTACCCAATCAAGCTCAGGATGATGATAATCCTCTTTAACAGTGTGCTGCATAGCATCTATAACAGTATTACCTGTAACATAAATGTTTTTAGGATCACGCCCTTCTCTAAGAAGATTGTCACGGCTGAGAGGCGTAGGTGCAAAATTATACTGAGAAACTATAGATACCGCTTCTCTATTAAACTCTTCTGGGTAAGGACTATATATATTATAGGTACGCAAACCAGCTTCAACATGTCCTACAGGGATTTGTAGATAAAAGCATGCAAGAGCTGTTACAAAAGTGGTTGATGTATCGCCATGAACCAAAACGACATCTGGACGTTCCTTTTCAAGAACTTCCTTAATGTTGTTTAGAATGTTAGTAGTAATATCAAATAATGTCTGCCTATCCTTCATTATATTCAAATCATAGTCAGGCACTACCCCAAATGTATCCAACACTTGGTCTAACATTTGACGATGCTGCGCTGTGACACAGACAACAGTTTCAATTGTAGATCTTTTTTTTAGTTCCAGTACCAATGGACATATTTTTATGGCTTCAGGTCTAGTACCAAACACAAGCATAATTTTTTTCATAGAACAAAACTCCTAATAATTATAGAGAACCAATTTTTATTTGCCGGGATCTGTATTTATATCATCGTGGCTGGTTTTGCTCTCTCCGTCGACTGCATTAGCATCATAAAGATCTCTTTTAATCTGACTACTGCTGATTTCAGGAGTTCTTGGCAGATATACTACTTCAACACCCTCTTCCTTTAAGAAGTCAAATTTTCCCTTCCAGTCATCCCCCATAACAAAAGTGTCAATATGATACTCGTGCATGTCTGATCTTTTCTGAGTCCAGCTTTCCTCCGGAATGACAAGATCCACATATCGAATAGCTTCGACTAATGCTTTTCTCTGCTCATATGTAAAATAACACTTTTTATGTTTCTCGTTCCAATTGAACTCATCAGATGAAATTACGACAATAAGATAGTCGCCTAATGCTTTTGCCCGTTTTAACAGATTGATATGACCATAATGTAATAAATCAAATGTACCGTAAGTAATAATCCGCTTCATCGAAAACTCCTTTTCTAAATTACCACCCTTGTAATCCCATGTGTAGGTTGTCTTTTTTCTTCAGGTGGGAATTTCATATAATCGCCATAAGAATTCGTGAGCACCTCATCATAATTTTGAGGAATAGGAAATCTCTGTCCATGAAACTCAGTTTCTATTATGTTATAGAATCCCTCAGTTTTTCTCACATGTGCAGTATAACTCCAGCCAGTCCCGTTAGCATAATTCCCAACATAGCCTGTATCTGCGTTATTATATCTTGTCATGACTTTATATAGCCTACTCTCAAGTGCATGCTTCGGTACAACTTTTGTTATTCCATAAAAAGCTGTTCTTAAGCATTTTTTCCATGGCTTCTGGCTCACTGAAACTCTACTTTTCACCGTAGAAGTAATCATTGCATATAAAACCGTCACTTCAAAATACTGTACTTTCTCCGCTATAGTTCCGTGTTTGGTTTTGTCTAGTGGGAAAATATCAATCCAAATACCTGTATTTGTGTCCGGAAGGTTATCAACATTATTCTCAACCACAGTCCCATTTTTTCTTATCTTTGCAAATTGAACAACAGATTTAGGATCTGTTCCATGCGTCTGAAGGAAGTACTTTTTATCTAAATGCTTCGGACATACCTTTATAAACCGTTCAAAGTCATCTCTCATCATGCATACGTCAATATCGTCATCCCAAGGTATAAAATCATGATGTCTGACTGCACCTAAAAGCGTTCCTGCAAACAGTTGATACGGGATCTTTTCCTCTTTACATATTCTGTCAAACTCTACTAATATTTCAAATTCGACTTCTTGAACATCTCTCAGGCTCACATTTGTCCCTGGATATATATAATTACTATAATCATTCATGTTTTCTGCCATCTATAACCTTCCTCTAGGCTAACTATACGGATGCTTTTCTGCTTCCGACAAAGATCTTAAACACTCTTACTAACTTTTTCCTCAGGATAAAACCCGCAACGATTACTGCAGCTACAATACCATACCTCAACAGCTGGTAATCATATGTCACCATTAATGCAAATCCACACAGCAAAAAGGCAACAGAGATTAGTATAAGGATTTTTACATCATAAACGATAGTATTATTGATCTCTTTCCTGCAAATTCTCCTCATAAATAGGTAGTGTGCAACGGCAAATACAATATAACAAAACAGTGTTGTATATCCAGCTGCATAATAACCATACTGTTTAATAAAAACATAGTTAAGAGCAATATTTAATGCTGCCCCTATAACAGTAGCTGCAGAAACGTATGACGACTTTTCATAGTAAAACTCAAATGTCGAAAACAGATTATACATAAACATGAAAAAGACGCTCATCGCAATCGGTGGCATAACCCATATCGCATCATGATAACTTTCAGGGCCAAATAGTCTTATAAGTTCTGGTGTAAATAAAACAACTAGAAGATTTACTACCGCAATTACTACTAACGCAGGATATGCTACTTTTTTTATTTCTTCATATTTATCTGCTTTTATCTTTTGAAAAATCCAGGGTTGTAATGTTTGTAACATTGCTTGACTTATCAATGTTCCACATATAGAGACCGTATATGCTAAGTTATAAATACCAGCTTGCCCATCACCCACAAGTTTCTGGATCATTATCCTATCTGAACTGTTTAATAGAACTGTTGATATATAATGCGGTATAAGCGGAATCGCTAGTTTAAGCGAATAGCTCCAAATTTTCTTAGAAAAGAATACTTTTCCCTTAAGTAACTGCCTAATTAATAAGGCTACATAGCTAAGAAAGGTGGCAATGGCGATTCCCCAAACAAGGCCTGTAACTTTGTCATTGTTAGAAAGCAGGATTAAAACCACACAAAGTACTGGTTGAAGTATAGCTTCGATCAACGTTACTATGACAAGTTTTCTGTATCGATACTCTACTCTTTGCTCTGCTGACCAGAAGCCGAATATCGCATTTGCCCACATGATGACAAACATTGCTAGCATTTGAGGTGTGTTCAGCGTAAACAGTTTATTCCAGAAATTAATTAAAATGAAATAAACACACAGCCATGCTGTTACCAAAGCAATAGTAAGCCCCTGCATTGCAGACGAGTATTGACTTCGTTCTTCCTCAAATTTAACGATTGCTTGAGGGTATATTCCTGAATAAATGTACATCGTTACAAAGCATGTAAGGATGCCCATCCAAGACAGGAATACACTATATTGTCCATACTCCTCAGTAGTCAACAGACGCGTAAAAATAGGAGTAGTTATTATTGATATTGATCTCTGTAATACAGTACAGATAAGGAACCAAAAGCTTGCTCTAATCTGTATTGGTATGGATTTACATTTGGATGTTAATCTAGTCATACTTTGGAACTTATTACAGTTTACCTTTCTCTACAGATTATCTATTTCTTTGCATGTACTGCGGGGCAACAACGTTCATTTTTCTGCTTTTGTTTAGTGTAAATCTAACTCTTGATAATTGGGGTGCACCTAATTTTAAGATGAACAAAAACAGAACACCCCATGCAAATTCTTCAAACCCATTGTAGACTGAGCCCCTTCCAATAACTACAAACGAATAGGCTGCCAAGAAAAATAGCATGATCTTATAGAAATTATCCTTTTGCCGTGTAATAAGTGCATCTATTCCATTGCTCAGAGCTGCCCAAAATCCTCCAAGAAGAATTCCAAACCAGCTCATATTTCCAAAACAATCTGCAAATATGGTTGGATGAGTTGTCCCACCCGCAATCATACCTATTGCTTTTCCCATTAATAAGTCAAAGCTTTCTGGCTTAATACCAAGTGACCATTGTCTTGGGATATAAACTAAAAGCATTCTAATATACGTATATCCCTTATTAAATCCTTCAAAATTGTTATTATTCTGTATAAAGAAGTAGAAATATTGCCTAAGCCCCAGCTCCCCATTTCTATCATTAAGGAAGCCTCTCACTGTTGCGTTAATATAGTTCCATGAAAAATTAGCAGTTGCATTGGAAAGGGTTCCTAAATATCTAAATGCTCTGATAGCATATATGATATATATCACCATTACTGCCAGTAATAATCCAATAACAATGTGCTTTATTTTAATAGTTCTAATTTTAAGTAAGTACAACGAAACAAAGAAAATCAAAACCGGAAGAACTTGAACTCTGTTTCTGGTAACTAAAATTAGCGCAATGAATAACAATAAAACTACTACTGCTTTAATTCTTCTTTTTGTTAGGAAATAAAACAACGATAATCCGGAAAGCATGAATATTAGGCGTGTGGCAAGACCAGATAAGCTCACATATCCGCTCTCAATTTCACGTGCCCCTGACCACGATGTATTCAGAAGGCCTCCTTCTGCTCGAATTATATAAAGCATATATCCTACAATGGCCAGAAGAAAAATACCAAAGCACATATACTCAAAAAGTGTTCCCTCAATTCCCGTAGGTTCAATTTCGAATTTTTTATTGTCTACCAATGTAACAAATGAAGTGTTTTTCTTTGTTCTTACAAGTAGATAAATACCGCAAAAGCCACAAACAAAAACGGAAGCAGCTAAATATATACTTGTAGAATAATTCATATCCTCGATAATACACGTAAGAAGATGCGGGAACGCAAACATCACAAATAACGCCGCCCACATAAATACTGCGGGGGACTTCCGCTTTAATTCTTGTACAAGAATAAAGCTAATTAATAAAAATTGTATTATTCCAAAAAGAAAACTTAAAACATACATTTGTTTTTCCTACTTATCAACCATTACTTGAATTAATAGCTGCCTGTATTTTATTGCAAATATCTGAGTCATTTTGTTCAATGGTGTGTAACTGTGCAAAGACTTTGACATTATTCTTATATTGATCATAGTCTCGAATCACTTTATTAAGACCATCACAGTAGTTGTCATCAGAAACACCTATCTGTTCTTGATCACACATTCTTTTTAAAGGAGGATTCGTTGTCGTAACCACTGGTATTCCCTCATATACAAACTCATATAATTTACCCGACGCACAATATTTATTATTTGTATCATATTGCCCATAATTGACTATTCCTATATGACACTGTGAGATTAAATATTTAAGTTCTGCCTGGTTCAGTTGTCCGAGAATTGTAACACTGTTTACTTTATCTTTAGAAGCTAAATCACGAATAATAGCTTCTTCCTTGCTATCACTGGAGCCAACAAGAAAAAGTCTACACTTTCTCTCTACATTCTTTAGATTTCTTACTAAGACATCATTTGTTCTAGCAATGCTACATCCAGAAGAAGATATTATGCGAACCTCATCATTATTGATATAATTTTTGAACTTCTCTGCAATCTCTTCAACATTATCTTCAGACGAATACTCAAGTTGTCTTAAGTTCTCATACGTAAGAGGAAGATTTGAAAGCTTGTACTCGCGCTGCATTATTTTTGCTCTTTCTTCATTTGCGCAAATGACAATATCAGCTTCTTTCGCCATTTTCTTTTCAAAAATACATCCTATCTTCCCAGAAAAATGCTTAACCTCATTTATTAAGTATAGCTCTCTGCTATCTTGAATTGTGTAATGCGGTTTAATCTTTTTCTTAATAATCATTCCAGGAATAGTTGCCTTACGATTATCAAGCACAAGTATATCTATATCATGAAGCCTCTTTGCATATTCTACGGAACTTCTGACAAACGCTCCATAAGACAAATCGCAGACAACTCCATTACCCGATAACGCTTTGCTTCCTCTTGTGTAAGAATAAACAGTTCCAATTCTACTAAACAATGACAATAGGCTTCTTAACCTCCCGTCATAATCTAAATCGCCATATGATATTAAAAGAATATTCATATTGCAAAATCTCCTAATACATAATAGTGTAACTTTATAATCTCCAGAATCTCATACCTGATGCTTTCAATTCATCCATACGATAAAGGCTCTTAACATCTATAAGAACCTTCTCCTCATCAGGGATTTCATTCTTAAAGAGTTCTTTAAGTTGCATCATAGACAAAGATCTAAACTGGTTGTGTCCCACTGCGACAATTACGCAATCAGCTTTCGGAAGATCTTCCCAAGCTATTAGATCAACTCCATACTCATGCTTTGCCACTGCTACATCAGCCCATGCATCAGTAACCAACGGTTCAATATCATATTCTTTTAATCGTTTGATGATATCAACAACCTTACTGTTTCTCGTGTCCGGGCAGTTCTCTTTGAAGGTGATTCCCAAAATTACAACAGTGGCCTTCTTTGGAGCTAGACCTGCCTCAATCATTTCTTTAATTGCAGCATCTGCTACAAAAGCCCCTACACTATCATTTACTTTACGCCCATTGAGGATAATCTGACTATGATATCCCATCTTTTCAGCACAATTTGTAAGGTAGTAGGGATCAATACCAATACAATGACCTCCCACTAAGCCTGGCTTAAAGCCTAGTGCATTCCATTTTGTATTCATACCGGCAAGAACTTCGTCTGTATCGATATGCAGCCGGTCACAGATCATTGCAATTTCATTCATAAAAGCAATGTTTATATCTCTCTGACTGTTTTCTACAACCTTCACAGCTTCGGCTGTTTTAATATTAGACACAGGGAAGGTGCCAGCCTTAATAACTATGTCATAGACTTTTTTTATCTCTCTCGCAGACTCTTCATCCATCCCAGAAACCACTTTGACAATATTTGTTAAAGTATGTACTCGGTCTCCCGGGTTAATACGTTCAGGACTATAACCAATTTTCCAATCCTGCCCACATTTTAGTCCAGATTCCTTCTCTATAATTGGTATACAGATGTCTTCAGTTACACCTGGATATACAGTGGATTCAAAAACAACAATAGTTCCAGGAGTCAAGTTCTGTCCAACAGTTCTGGAAGCACCTTCAATAGGGCGTAGATCCGGCGTAGTGTCGTCATTAACAGGCGTCGGCACTGCCACAATAATAAAGCGTGATTCTTTAAGTCTTTTTGGATCAGCTGTAAAATCTACAGTAGTATTCTTAATAGCCTCTCCAACTTCATTTGTTGAATCAATGCCATTTCTATATTCATTAACGCGTTTCTCATTGATGTCAAATCCAATAACATTTACATGCTTAGCAAATTCGACAGCAATAGGCATACCAACATATCCCAAACCAACTAATGCAAGCTTTTCCTCACCAGAAATGAGACCTTGATAGATATTGTTAAATTCCATTTTTAATATTCTCCTTCATACTTTTAGTATTTGGCCTCAATAATACCGGCCTGCTTGTTGCTCGTTCATAAGATGACTTTGCATATCATTTAAATCAAAGAGCTTTCTTAATCTCTGCCACCACAAAATCAATTTCATCCTTGGTTTTATATGGATCTAACGGAAGACTGAGAACTGTCTTACACAGTTCTTCTGTAACTGGAGCTTCTGCGAGTGCACTGTCTGTGCCTAAGAAAGCCCCATGTGTATGCATAGGCTTTGGATAGTAAACCATTGTTGGGATTTCTGCTGCCTTCAAGATATCCTGCAGAGCCTTTCGATCCACATCACCCGGCAACTGAACTGTGTATTGTGCCCAGGAACTAAAAAAACCATCAGGAATAAGCGGAAGTACAAGTCTCGAATCTTTTAGCCCCTCAGTGTACCAATCAGCCACCTTGTTCACATATTCAAGTTCATATTCAACAAAAGCCCTAAACTTTGGCAAAAGAATTGCGGCCTGAAGAGTATCAAGTCTGCTATTCTTACCAAGCCTAATATTGTTGTACTTAGCATTTGGATCATTCGGATTGCTGGTATCCTTACCGTGTACACAAATAGAACGAATCAGATCGGCCCATTCATCGTTATCAGTGAAAATCGCACCACCATCTCCGTAGCAACCTAAAGGTTTAGCGGGGAAGAAGGATGTTGTAGAAATATCTCCAAAGGAACCAGCCCTCTTCCCATTTACGCTGCCACCAAACCCCTGTGCGGCATCTTCCATAAGAAGCAGGTTGTACTTCTCACAAATTGCCTTGATTGAAGGATAGTCAGCCGGAAGTCCGAACAGATCAACTGCAACAACTGCTTTTGCTTTATACTTTCCTTCTTCTATAACTCTTTTAACTGCCTCCTCTAATTTCGCCGGATCTAAATTATAGGTGTGCTGATCTACATCCACGAAAATCGGTGTAGCACCTTCGTCTGCTGGACACTCACCTGATGAAAAAAAAGTAAAGTCAGGCACAAACACGGCATCACCTTTTCCAACGCCCCATGCTCTCATTGCTATTGTGATAGCATCGGTTCCATTGCCGCATGAAATGCAGTGTTTTACTCCAACATATTCTGCCAAAGCTTTTTCCAGTTCTTTCACCTGAGGACCTGAAATAAAACGTGCAGAAGTGGTTACTTCGAGCATAGCCTTATCAATCTGAGGTTTTAGTTTCTCATACTGTTTAGGTAAATCTCTGAATTGCATTACTTAACCTCCTCCAGACCATTGTCTGTTTCTCTATATCTTCGTCCGCATTCCGGGCAGATAAAATCTTTCGGCAAAAGATCCCCACACTCACATGCCCATCCGCATCTCTTAGCCGGAACGCCTAACATCAGAGCGTGATCTGGAACATTTGATGTAACAACGGCACCAGCACCAATCAGTGCCCATTTCCCAATCGTATGACCACATACAACAGTAGCATTTGCTCCAATAGATGCGCCTTCTTTCACAATTGTTTTCTTATAGCCGGCATGACCCTTCGGGTACTTTGCTCTCGGTGTCAGATCATTAGTGAAAACACAAGAAGGACCACAGAACACATAATCCTCAAGCTCAACACCTTCATAGAGAGATACATTATTCTGAACTTTAACGCCGTTTCCGACTATAACATTGTTGGATACATTAACGTTCTGTCCAAAGGAACAGTTTTTTCCTATCCTTGCACCGGATTGAATATGGCTAAAATGCCAAATCTTTGTTCCTTCTCCTATCTTCACATCGTCATCAATTATGCTTGTCGGATGTACAAAAAAATCACTCATTTTATTTGCCAAACCTTCCTGTAAAATCTGTAGATGCAACGTTTTTAAGTGGAAGCTTGACCGGTTCACCAGTAGCTGCCGATTGATAAATTGCCAGAATCATCTCTACCGCATTTCTTCCAGCAATTGCATCAATATATGGCTTTCTGTCATTTTCTATAGCTTCTATTACGTCAGCGTAAAGACTCGTATGACCATTGCCATACACATTGCTAGTCGCTTCCTGCAATCCTTTATTTTTATTATCAGCCTCACTCTCATCAGCAAAATTCCAGACATCAATATTATTCGTTGAGGTGCCGCCGATTTTTACAGTGCCGTTTTCGCCAAAGAGATACAATGTTTCTTCCAAATTCTTTGGATACACATTGACAGTTCCCTCAATCGTTCCAACTGCTCCATTCTTGAATTTCACAACTGCCATACCAATATCTTCGCATTCAAGATAGTCATGGAACTGCTGTTTCGTTACGCCATATACCTCTTCAACTTCATCTCCCATCATCCAGCGGAGGAGATCAATTCCATGAATACACTGATTGAACAGGCAACCACCATCAGATGCCCACTTCCCGCGCCAAGGAGCCTGATCATAGTACTGCTTTCCTCTGTTCCATCGAACATTTATAGAACCGTGAGAGATACGTCCAAAACGCCCCGCTTCCAAAGCCTGTCTCATTTCCTGAATAGCTACATTAAAGCGATTCTGGTGACAAACTGAAACCTTAACCCCTTTTTCTTCACTTCTTCTAATCACTTCATCAGCATCTGACATGGACATGGTCATTGGCTTTTCAACAATTACATTGACGCCTTGATCAATGCAATACAGAGTAATCTCTGCATGAACACCACTGTCCGTAGCAATAGCCACAAGTTCAATTTCCGGATGTTCCTTCAACATAAGCTTGTAATCTGTATAGCGGGCAATAGATGTATCATGTTGAAGATCATGTTTTGCAAGCAAACTCTCTATTGCCTCTGGCAGTAAATCACAAGATGCTACAAATTCCAGATCGTTGTTAACAACGGCTTTTACATGATTGGTGGCAATTCGTCCACATCCAATAAGTGCATATTTCATATCTTTTCCCTTCCATTTATTAAATGCAATCAATAAATTCTTTCGCTAATTGTTTATACGTAAAATGTTCTTTTACCGCCTGTAATCCATTTTTGCCAATCTCTGCTCTTTCTTGCTCATCCATATTGGCGATTTCCAGAATGCTCTCAATAACTTCTTTAGTGTCTGACGGGTTACACTCGCGTCCACAGTTATAAATACTTACCAAGGTTCTAGGTACATCAAATGCACAAATAATCGGAATTCCAGCCATCATCGAATCGTACATCTTGTTCAGGCACAAACCGAATCTATATAATGGTGAAGGCAGCCCCGTCATATATGAGCAGTCAAAATGTTTTAATAGACTTGGAACGGCTTTTTTAGGAACAGGCGGTAAAAAAAACGCATTTGTAATGTTTTCCGTTTTTGCACGATCAATTAGTTTCTTCTTTTCAACACCGTCACCAACAAAAACAAAAATTATATTTTTATCTATTTTTAGGACTTCCTTTGCTACATCAAGACTTTTTCCTAAAGCGTTTGATAAAGCATGTCCACCAAAATACCCAACAATGAATTGATCTTTATGTCTTGAAAAAAAGTCTTTATGTTCTTCAGGAATCGGTATAGGTGAATCCCATTCTTCCTCAACCACTCCATTTTGTATATTTATAAACTTTTCAGGAGCCAATCCGTGCTGAATCATGTAATCCTTAGAATACGGAAGCAATGCCACACATTTATCGCAATGCTTGTATGCAGAATTTTCTGCAATTTGCATCGCAACGACAAAAGGATGTTTTCTAGACATTCCACCGACTTCGTATAAAGTTGCCGGCCACATGTCATGGACTTCGTGAATGTATTTTGCTTTCGCATATTTAGCAATTTTCTGTGCAGGATATGTATCAAGTGGATAAGTTGATGATGCAATAACTACGTCTGGCTTCCATTTTTTTGCAATGTTTTTTGCATGAATCAGCAGCTTCCTGACAAAGCGTTCCATTGTGATTGCACGTTTAACGCCGTTTCCTTCATACTCTCCCGTTATTAACCAGATATATTCTATTCCATCAATTATTTCTCTCTGAAAATCCGACTTAACTTCAGGATTCTTTTTTCTCAAATGAGAATAATCACCAGCGATTACCGTGACTGAATGCCCCATCTTGACCCATTCTCTTGAAAGATAGTATGGGCGAAACTCCATTCCCATTTCAGACGATCCTGCATAATGATCTATATATAGAATGTTCATTTGTATTCCTTCCCTAAAACAGCAAAAACCGTTCTGAACATTGTTGCTATATCTCCAAAAAAGCTGAAATGTCTGATGCTCTGCAGGTTATATTGCATTTTTCCAGGAAGAACTACTTCCACATATACCCTATCTACATCGTCTGCATTATCGAGCAGCATTGCCTCATCCTTATACCTAATGCTGGCCTCCGAAGTAATGCCGGCTGGTAAAAGAAGTGTTGCATTCATTTCATTCGAATACTGCTTGACATACTTAGTCGCCTCGGGCCTGGTTCCTACAAAACTCATGTTTCCACTCAGAACATCTATCAGCTGCGGTATCTCATCGATCCGTAAGTTGCGGAGACGATTGCCTACTTTGGTGATTCTGACATCGCCGCCAACTGTTACCGCAGATCCAATCTTATCTGCGTTGTTCACCATCGTCCGGAACTTGTGAATACGGAATCGCTTGCCATAAGTTGTTACCCTCTCCTGCCGATAAAACACAGGCCCATGTGAATCAATTTTGATCATGACGGCGATAATTAACATTGGAATGGCTAGGACGATCAGCATGATTACAGCAACAACAACATCGAAGGCTCTCTTAAGTGCAAGCGCACATTTTTTCTTTGCAAGGATGTCATAGTATTCTCTGACTTCTTCGCACTGCACGAATACTGGCAAATCTTCCCATTTCCGAAGTCTCATTCTTACGGCATCCTTCCTTAGATATATTTGCTAACTACTTCCCTGAAATTGCTGATCACATAATCCACATCCTCATCCGTCAGCTTCGTATGAAGTGGCAATGTGATCAGGTTCACATAGTAGTCATAGGCATTCGGGAAATCTTTGATATCCCATCCCATCTCTTTATATGCAGTCATCATCGGAAGCGGCTTATAGTGAACATTCGTATTCACTCCAAGCTCTGCCAGTTTGATGATGATCTCTCTCCGTATTTCATCAGTAGCTCCCGGTATTCTTGTCAGATACAAATGTCCGGATGAAGTGCTGTTTTCTGTGTAATGCACCAGATGCTTTACGCCCAATTCATCGCACATGACATCATACTTCCCGATAATCTCTTTTCTTCTTTTCAAGAGTCCCGGATAACGATCCAGCTGACGCAGGCCAATGGCCGCCATGATATCTGTCATATTGCACTTGTACCACGGTCCTACAATGTCGTACTCCCATGCACCAAGCTGGTTCTTTGCCAAAGCGTCTTTACTCTGCCCATGAAGACTGTAGAGCTGATACTGATGATAGATCTCTTCATTATCGACTCCCGGAATATCTCTCCAGGTAGATGCTCCGCCCTCTGCAGTAGTAAAGTTCTTAACAGCATGGAAACTAAAGCTTGTAAAATCAGCTATATCTCCACAGTATCTCTTTTCGCCCTTAAATACTCTGCTTGCACCCAGGCTGTGTGCAGAGTCTGCAATAACAGCAACTCGACCAATAGCCGCCTGGATCCGAGAGGAAAGATCACTTTCCGGATTATCATGTCTGTCCATCGGTTTGAACAAACTACGCTTCCGTTCTACAATCTCAAAAACTTTCTCATAATCACAAACGATACCGCAAAGGTCAACGGCCACTATGGCTTTAGTCTTTTCTGTAATTGCAGCCTCTAGCTTTTCATAGTCCATTTCGGGCATATGCGAAACTGAGTCTCCGTCCTTCTGAACATCAACGAAAACAGCTTTGGCTCCACAGTGAATTGCTGCAGATGCCGAAGAAGTGTACGTGTATGATGGCACTACCACCTCATCACCCTCGGTGACTCCAAGAATACGAAGATTTAATTCTTCAGCAGCAGTAGCTGAATTCAAACAAACAACTCTGTTGCTATATCTGCTGATCATATCCTCTTGATCACAGTCAATATCGACTCTGCCTGTATCTATATAGGCAGCAATCCTTCTCTCCAACAGTTTTGTCCGAGGGCCGGTGGTTATCCAACCGGATTCAAGTGCCTTTGCAACTTCTTCAATTTCTGCTTTACTAATGTCAGGCGGACTAAACTGAATGTTCTTCTTTTCCATTGTGCTAAGCTCCTAGATTAATCTATTGCTATAATTGTACGATTTTATTCTTGTTTATTTTTAAAATTTATGATATATTGTACTCGGGAGGTTCCGCGGATTATCTCTGTAACGACGAAAAGCCCACCTCTTCCAGACGGAAGAGAGTGAGTTAAGCCCTGCCCTCCTTTTATTGAATTTTCTACTCTGTATTGTGGGTCAATCCAAGAGTATCCAAGAAGCCATCTCAACCTCTCTGGGTACTCGCGAATGAACCTGCAATCCTAAGAAAATTTCAATTTCGTGACTTGGCTTAAACTCGTGAAACCCTTGAAAAATCAAGGTTTTTTTCTTGGTTGTCCCTATTATACAGTTATCACTTTCTTTCCTTCTAATGTTCCGTGACCGGGCTTAGGTTGTTCATATATTTTTTCACCGAGAAGTTTCACTGTAAGGTGCAATGCAGCAGTACCTGAGGAAAGACCAACTGCATATTTACGTCCCACCGTTTCAGCTGTCATCTGCTCAACTTCATCAATGTTATCTCCAACGATACTTACCCAATTTTTTCGAATTGCATCTACAACCCATTTTTTCCTCGTCGCCATGCATAGTGGGACTAGATAGCCATATTTTGTTTTTGAAAGGTTCTAATCCCTTGAACCTAGGGTCAGAAAGAAAATCGCAAGTTCCCATTGTCATCTCCATTATTTATTGCAACCAGCTCCAAAGCACATTTTCGCCTAGTTGATCTAAATCTCCCAAAATCCCTCGTCCTATTTTCTTATCCAGAATCCTTCGCCCTTCTGCCAAGTTCTGTCTTCTGCTGGTTAAATTGTGGCAATCGCTTCCCAGAAGCTCGGCATAGCCACTTTTAAATAACTTAACGCCTAGTCTTCTGGTGCTTCTCTCAATTAAACATTCAGCATTTACCTGAACTATTACTTCCCTTTCCATCAGGTCCTCTACAATATGTTTATCCCTCTGGAAATGGAAGAACCTTTCTACATGGGCTATTATTGGAGTTATACCTCTTCTAATAATCTGATCCACCTCATATAGATCGCTACTATGCCATGATCTAAAGGGCATCTCTAGCAGCATAAGGTCTGTTCCTTCGATCATAAGCTTATCCAAATCTGAGGCTCTGCTCATATTATCGAAGAAGGCAACTTCTCCTCCGGGAATCAGTTTAATACCTAATTCCTCCGCTATAGGTAAAACCTTATTAAAAGCTTCATCTCTATTGGAAAGAAAACTGTCTATCCCCATACTATCTGCATAGAAATGAGGTGTGGTGAGTATAACATCTATTCCTTGTCTAGAAGATTCCTCTAGCATCTCTCTACTCATTTCCACACTTTTGCTACCATCATCTATGCCAGGCAAAATATGTGTATGGAAATCAAATATCATTAGTTATCTCCCTGGGCTTCTGTCTGTCTACTGGCATGACTGTAACTATAGCTATATCCACCATAGCCATAATACCCTTTCTTATAGCCCTTGGTCTTTTCATTGGCCACCCCGGACATTAGGAAGCCTAAGATCTTAGCACCTGCCAGCTCCAGGTTCTGAAGAGCATCCTCTATTCCGTCTCTAGTAGCCACATCCTGCTTAACTACTAGAATTACCCCTGATGCATCCTTAGATAGAATTGCAGCGTCCGCCACAGTACAAACCGGAGGGGTATCTAATATTATATATTCATATTTACTCTGTAGTTCCTGAAGGAGAGCAGCCATTTTATCCGAGCCCAAAAGCTCCGTTGGATTCGGCGGAATTGTTCCTGCAGGAAGTACATCGAAACCGTTTGATACATTTCTAATGGCTGTATATAGGTCTGCTTCCCCAACTATTACATCTGTAAGTCCTGGAGTTTCGTTCACCTGAAGCTTTTTGGCAACGGTAGGAAGTCTAAGGTCGCAGTCTATAAGGAGAATCTTATCTCCATTCTGGCCAAAAGCTATGCTTAAGTTAGTTGATGTTGTGGATTTAGCCTCTCCCTGCATACTGCTGGTAACAACGATGGTTCTGCATCCTGTATTTGGAGTGGAAAATATTATATTTGTTCTAAGAGTCTTATATGCCTCCTGAATTGCAAAGGGTGCGGAAGGAGTTAAGATAAACGCCTTTTGGGCTGCCTTTGAACTCTTGGCTTTTTTGTTTTTCTTTCCTAATCTCATTCTTACACCTCTTATTTCTTCTTGGCATATGCATAGCCTGCCGATTTATCCGCAGAAGCGAAGTCCGGTATTACGCCTAGCACAGGAATGCCCCAGTATTCCAAATCTGCTGCACTCTTAATGGTATTATCCATAAGGGATCTAATTATGAAGTAGGCACAAGCAAGGATAAATCCTATAGCCCCACCTATTCCAGCATTACGGATATAATTCGGAGAATCAATTCCCGTAGGCATTTTGGGATAATCTATAATCTTTGTAGAGCTTCCTTCAACTATTTCACTAATCTGGTCTTGTGCAATCTCTGCAATAAGGTTTACAATCTTTACAGCAGTTCTAGGATTCTCATGAACTACAGATACAGTAAATACCTCTGTGTCGTTAACAGCTTTTGTAGTTAAGTGGCTTTTAATATAGCTCGAAGATACATTCTCCCCTAATTCTGCCACAACTCTGTCCATTATTGCATTGCTCTTAATTATGGCCGAATAAGTATTAACCAATCTAGCTGAAGCTGTTAAATCCGCATTTGTAACTGAACTGGTATCTGAAGTACCTGCTGTAGAGTTGTTTACATAAAAAGTGGCACTGGCTCTATATAAGGGCGTCACCAAGAAATAGGTGGCCACAAAAACAATTCCTGCCAGCACCAAGGTGGATAAAATAATCCATTTAAGATTTGCCAAAAGAAGCTGTACAACTTCTAAAAGATCTATTTCTGTTTCTGCTCTTTCTTCGTTCCTTTTTACTACACTCATTAATCCAGTTCCTTATTCTAATCGATATCGTATACTAACAATAATTCCCTATATCATATCCTCAGGAGTTAAATGTTCTCCCATTAAAACCTTTTCCATTAAATACTTGGCCTTTGCTACAGCATTGTCATTCTGGTACATAACGTATAGGTTCCAGCCCGGCATCGAATAGGTGCTTGTGCTGGAGCCACCTCTGCCGGCTACAGCGTAATTATTAATTGTCCAATCTCCACCATCGGAAAGCTGCAGCTTTACTAAGTCCGCTATGTTGTTATATGACATGTCCGTTACAAACATGCCGCTTATGCTGTCCAATATCCCGGCATAGTTTTCCAAAAGGGCTGTACTTGAAGTTAGCTTCTTGATAACTCCCGTTAGAACCTTCATTTGGTTCCTTCCTCTATCATTATCTCCACCGGAGAGCTTATATCTTTCTCTGGCGAATCCAAGGGCAGCTTCGCCATTCAGATTGTTTTCACCATAATCTATATAGTAGCCATTATATGTCGTAAACGCCACATCGGAGTTAACTGTAACCCCACCAACGGCGTCAACCAGTCTTTCAACTCCGGTAAAGTTAATCTGGGCTGTATATGCTATATCCACTCCATAGAGGGCTTCCAAGGTATCCCTGGAGCAATCTACTCCATAGATCCCGCAGTGGGTAAGCTTGTCATAGGCTCCTCCCCCTACAGAAATGGGCACGTAGTAGTCTCTTGGCGTATTCACCAGAAGTATTTCCTTGGTTTCAGGATTTACTGCCGCCAATATATTAACGTCGCTTCTACTGGTGGTTAGGTAGTAACTCCTGGTATCGGATCCGCTTAGGTAGATTATGAAGGCTCCGTCGGATATCTTTTTCTCAGGTTCTTCTTCATCCTCTTCTTCAGCAGGTATTTCCTTTACAAAAGATTTTTCATATATAATTCTGGTATTCTCCAGGAAACCCTCGTACTCTTCCAAGTCGTCCAGCAGGGATGCATAGGCCTTATTCAATATTATGGCCTGCTGTTCACCCTCCAGAAGGGCATTTACCATGGAGAATACATCCTCATATTCCTTGGTCGCTATCTCCTTGGTAAGTTCTTCGTTTATTGCATCTATAGTAGAAGTAATATGCTCGCTGTCGTAGGCTTTGCTGAAGCCGAATTCGTAGTCCCTGGCATGGGTTATGTCTGTGGCACTATCCTCATTAAGGACGTATACCGCAACGGTGCTGCTGGGCATTATTGGCCTGGTTACTTCGGACACCGTCCCTATAATCTTGCTGGCAAAAAAGGATCCAAATACGGAAATTGCTATTACCGCTATAGATATTATTATGCCTACTATGTGCTTGGTCTCGAATTTGCTGTGGTGATGCTTCTTACGTAGTCCAAACAAGAAAAAGGTCAGAACTAGAAGAAGTACCATCAGTACTATAACCGCTATAAGCAGCGGAGTACTGAGCATTCCAAGTCTTACAAGCAAAAACCCCAGCACAGCCTCAGCTGCCAGCTGGATGATCCATGAAACAAATTTAAGCGTTCTGTGCGCTTTTCTTTTTTGTTCCCTAATCTCCCCTGAGCTTTTATTGCTTGATCCCTTTACTCTTCCCATTTGACGCACTAAATCATATCAAATTCCACCCTTTATTTGATGAAGAATTTGATATGTGTATACTTACTCCTATTGTGAATCCTCTTTTAAGGTCGAGTTATTCTACCACAAACTGTGGAAATAAACAAATCTTTTTTAGCCTGGTGGCCAGGTCATTTTGCGCTTTCCTAAAATATGAAAATGAAGATGTTTTACTGTCTGGAAAGCATCTTCGCCATTATTAATTACAACCCTGTAACCGTTGTCCAGGCCAAGATCAGCTGCGATTTCATGAATCTTGAACATTATGTGTCCCATAAGTGTCTTGTCACCCTCGGAAACATCATCCAGTGATGAGATGTGTTTCTTGGTAATTACCAGCACATGAACAGGAGCCTGGGGGTCCAGGTCGTTAAATGCTATTATTTCATCGTCTTCATAGACGGCTGTTGTAGGAATTTCATGAGATCCTATGCTGCAAAAGATACAATCAGACATTTAAAATCTCTCCTTTCATTCCATCTTTATACTTATTTGTAAGTTTAACATCAATAAGGGTATTTAACAAGGCGGAATTACCTTCTATTTTGCCTAAATTTGAGTTTTTATCGGAGTTTGTAGGCTGGAGGTTGGTCGGGGCTCCGCCGTCCTTAATAAATACTCTGGTATAGTTATCCGAATAGCCAACCAGCAGGCCACTCTTTTGCTGTTCCTCTATTAGGACCTTCACAGTCTGGCCAATTTGTTTATTAAGGAATGCGGCTGAAGCTTCCTCTGCAGCCTGGGATAGGACCTTGGCCCTTCTGGTTTTTTCTTGTTCCGGGATTTGGCCAGGCATTTCTGCGGCTTTGGTCCCTTTTCTGGGGGAGTATCTAAAGACGTGAACTTTGCTGAATTCCGCGGATTTAACAAGATTCACGCTGTCCATAAAGTCCTCCTCTGTCTCTCCGGGGAATCCCACTATTATGTCCGTGGTAATCCCGAAGAAGGGGTCTCTCTCCCTCAACATTTTGACAATTCCCAGGTACTTCTCTCTGGTATACCTTCTGTTCATGGCCTTAAGGACATTGTTGGAGCCGCTTTGGATGGATAGATGGAGATGGGAGCACAGCTTCTTTGAGTCCAGAATACTTTCAACGTCACTAATTCCAACAACTGTAGGCTCTAGAGAGCTTAAGCGCACTCTAAAGTCCCCCGGGATTTCATCTATTGCCTTAAGTAATTCCCTAAGGCCCCCTTTTCTATCCGCTCCATATAAGGCGGTGTTTATTCCTGTAAGAACAACCTCTTTAAAGCCCTTGGATACAAGGCCGCCTACTTCTTCCAGTATTTCTTCCTCCAGACGGCTCCGAACCTTTCCTCTGGCATAGGGAATTATGCAGTAGGAACAGAACCTGTTACAGCCCTCCTGGATTTTTACGAAGGCACGGGTACGGGACTCCATGGCGGTTATCAGGCCATCGGAGCAGTAGTCTGTTAAGTCGCTATAGGGTTTTACGTGAATTGTTGAAGCAGCGGTATAAGCTGCTTTCTCAGCCAGAGCCTTCTCCACGTATTTAACTATATCCTGCTTCTCGTTGGTTCCTGCGATTATGTCCACACCGGGAATCTCCGCTACCTTTTCCGGATCTATTTGGGCATAGCAACCTGTAACTGCAATCATTGCCTCCGGATTTTCCCTTTTAGCACGACGAATAAACTGCCTAGACTTTCTGTCTGCCAGATTGGTTACGGTGCATGTGTTGATAATATAGATGTCCGCCGGTGCGTCATCTCCTACAACATCATACCCGGCCTTTTGGAACTTCTCCCTCATGGCCTCCGTCTCATATTGATTTACCTTACACCCTAAAGTGTAAAACGATACTCTTAATGGATTGTTCATTGTTTTGATTAAAGCATAGATTCTTTATCTAAATCTGCTAAACAAAGTATATTTGAGATTATAGCATTATATAGGGCTGGAGCAACTAACAATTAATCCCTTTATTTCCATTTATTGCCATTTTGCTGTTTTTATGCTATTCTTTTATTGTTGTCACTTCCCTAATCTGGCAACAGGAAGGGGGTGATTTAATGCCACTATTGTTGGCGTTTATGGTATCTGTCACGGCATCTATAGTTGCTTACTATATTTGCAAGTGGTTGGACAGTAAAATAAAGTGATAACCAGCCCAATTGAAAACACGCGAGCTCCCTCTCGCGTGTTTTCTTGTGATTTAATGCCGTTGTTGACATTTATCTGTCATAGATATTATATTACTCTTTCTATAAATGTCAATCAGTATTAATGTAAATAAATGGTAATTAACAGCTCCGTTAGTTGTTTATTCTGGAAAAGCACACTTATTCATTAGGAAAGTTTTATAACCTTTTATAACTTTTATCAACACATTTTTATCAAGTATATGTTGCATTTTTATGTTATATTATTCCCTGGAGGTTTTTTAACATGACAGATAATACAATCACTACACCAAGGACTCCCTGGTATGACCATATGGAGGGAATCCCTACACATCTAGAATACTTTGAGGGCACCATGTTTGAAGCAGTGGAATTAATCGCAACCAAATACCCTAACAAGGTGGCCTTTGATTTTATGGGGAAATCCACAACATATAAGAGGCTGGTGGACGAGGTCCACGCCTGCGCCAAATCCCTTAAGACCCTTGGGGTTCGCGAAGGCGACAAAGTCACCATCGCCATGCCTAACTGCCCCCAGGCCATATTTATGTTCTACGCAGTTAACTTGATTGGGGCTATTGCCAACATGATTCACCCACTATCTGCAGAAAAGGAAATCGAGTTCTATCTAAATGAATCCGAGAGTATTACTGCCATTACCTTGGATCAGTTTTATCATAAATTCGAAAAAATAAGAGCAAGGACAACAATTGTTAATATCATTATTGCCAGCATAAAGGACGAACTATCCAAGCCTGTTAAAGTAGGCTATATGATGACGGAAGGAAGAAAGCAGGAGAAGATTCCAAAGGACGCTCCTGTTATCCGCTGGAATGATTTCATCAAAATGAGCAAAGCCTGCTTCTATAACTACAGGGTCACAAGAAAGCCTGAGGATCCGGCGGTAATTCTCTATTCCGGAGGAACCACCGGAACCACAAAAGGCATCGTCCTTACCAACCTTAATTTCAACGCTCTGGGCAAACAGGTCATTGCAGCAAATCCCATGTTTGAACCCGGGGATAAAATGCTGGCGGCCATGCCCCTATTCCACGGCTTTGGTCTTGGGGTATGCATTCACACCATGCTTATGAGCGGAGGAAGGTGCATTTTGGTTCCGCGTTTCACACCGGAAAGCTACGCCAAGCTCATTACCAAATACAAAT
Source organism: Bacillota bacterium (assembly GCA_017941085.1). Classification (GTDB taxonomy): domain Bacteria; phylum Bacillota; class Clostridia; order Peptostreptococcales; family Anaerovoracaceae; genus Eubacterium_B. The sequence goes on along the minus strand of JAGAXF010000038.1, from coordinate 3,561 downwards.
GCAATTTCATTGCCGGTGTACCTACTCTCTATGAGGCCCTTCTTAGAATTCCATCAATGAACGGCAAAGACTTAAGCCACCTTAAGGGAGTTTTCTCCGGCGGCGACTCTTTATCCATTGAGCTAAAGAAAAAGTTGGACGCCTTCCTTAAGGAGCACCACGGCAGCATTCAAGTTCGCGAAGGCTATGGCACCACTGAGACAGTTACCGCTTGCTGCCTTACCCCACCATCAAAAGCAAAGGAAGGTTCCATCGGTATCCCCTTCCCTGACACCTATATAAAAATAGTTGAGCCGGATACGGATAAGGAACTTCCCTACGGAGAAGAAGGCGAAATTCTTTTGGCAGGACCAACGGTAATGAAGGAATACATGGACAAGCCCGAAGAAACTGCCAAGACTCTACGCACCCATGCCGACGGTCTAACCTGGGTTTACACCGGAGACCTGGGGTACATGGACGATGAAGGATTTATCTACTTCCGGGGAAGAAGCAAGCGCATGATTGTCAGTTCCGGATACAACATCTATCCCGGTCAGATTGAGAACATTCTGGATGCCAACGATTACGTTCAAATGAGCTGCGTTATCGGCATCCCCGACGAAATCAAGATGCAGGCAGTAAAGGCCTTCGTTATGCTTAAACCAAAGGTCCCTGCAACTGACGCCATGAAAGAAGTCCTCATGAACTACTGCAAAGAGCACATTGCCAAATACGCCATACCAAAGGAAATCGAATTCAGAGAGGAACTTCCCAAAACCCTAGTCGGCAAAGTAGCCTACCGCGTCCTCGAAGAGGAAGAAGCAGCCAAACGAGCAGAAGCAAACTAACCAATAAATAAGTGCTCACATACAAAACCGCTATACATATTGAATCTTCAATATGTATAGCGGTTTTTAACAATATGCTCTATCCCCTCATGCTTTTTTGCTAACTAGGTTAACCCACGTTAGCTAAACTGCTATTTCTGCACCGGAGCAATGCACATCAGCTTGAAGGTTTCGCCTCTTTCCAACATGTTCATTAGTATACCAATTTCGCTCTGTTCCGTGCTATTCAGCTTATCAATACTATTCAGACCAAGGTACTGAAGTAGATCCTGCTGTGGCGTATAGCTCATTTGATGAATATCTACATTCTGGAGTTCGAACTTGCTCTGCATAGCATCCACAGCTTCCTCCAAAGTGCTGATTTCATCTATCAGCCCATTTTCCAAAGCCTGAGTTGCGGTGTATATTCTGCCATCTGCCAACTCTCTTGCCTTGTCCACTGTCATATTTCTGCCACGAGCAACCACGTCTACAAATCTGTTGTATGTATCATCCACAAGGCCTTGGAATATCTGTCTCTGCTCTTCGGTCATGGGTTTGATGTTGGTTCCCATGTCCTTATTCTTACCTGATACAATATTCTCCGCCTTGATACCATATTTTTCAAACAAAGCAGAAAGATCATATAGCCCGCTAATAACAACGCCGATGGAGCCTGTCCAGGTCTCCTCATTAGCAAATATTCTATCTCCTGCAGCTGCAGCATAGTATCCGCCGGAGGTGGCTTGACTTCCCATGTAGATATACAAAGGATTTCCGCTCATTTCTTTGTAGTATATAAGGTCTTTATATAGCTCCGCCGAAGCGTAGGCACTTCCTCCCGGAGTGTTTATGTGAAGCACCAGGCCTTTATTGTAGGAGTCCACTGCCATCTCTTCTATTCTGGTTAGCATCCAGTCGTGGTTGTAGCCGTCCCCGCTTTCGCCTTCAGTGATGGTTCCATCCAAATATAGGATTCCAATGTAATCATCAAAGTATACATAATCCTCGGTAGGTGCTTGAGCAAAGGGGCTTAGAAATCCCTCCATGCTTCTGGTGCATGCGCTTCCTAAAGCCACTGCAAATATTAGGACTGCAGCAATTATCAGAAGGGCCTTAAGCCAACCCGGCATACCGCCCTTTTTCTGGGGCTGAGGGTTCGGGGAATAATTGTACTGAACGCTAGGCTGAGTCCTCTGGGGAGGTGCCTGGTAGCGATACTGCTGCTGATCCTGCTGAGGTTGATTGTTATTTTCCTGGTTCATGTTATCCATTAATAGTCTCCTTTTTGAAAGGTAATATAACTGCTAAATGGCTCAAAATACCATACTTTAGTTTACTTCCACACAACATTATAACAAAAAAAATATTAGAATCAATTCGCTATACTATTAAAAAGAGCTACCCATATCGGATAGCTCCCGTTATCTTTTCTTTATCTCTAGTCGAAAAAGCCTATAGCTCTTCGTACCCTACTAGTTTTCAATCTATCACTCGTACAGCAAGGCCATCGCAAATACCAACAAATTAGGCGGGTCTCAATGCAACACACTTTGTTTGGCTATTCTGAGATTAGTCCATCCCAACTATTTCTATTAATGCATTTTGTAAAACCCTTGAGAAGTTTAGACCTTCCTTTTCAGCTTTTTCGTTTAGCCAATTTGGAATTGTGCAGTTCTTTTTAACAGATTTTTTTCTGATGGTATTTCTATATGAAACAGTATCAACATCCACATATGTCAAAACACCATCAGAAAAATCAAATCCATCTTTTGCATCCTCTTTTGCTATCTTTATAGCATTTGCTTTATCAGACGGTTTTGGCAGTTCAACTTTATCATCCTCATAGGATAAACAAGTTAACCCAATAATATCTCTTGCCATTTCAATGGCATCATAGAAATCCTTTCCCTCTGTATATAGTTCTAAATCAGGAACATATACCAAGAACCACTCTTTATCTTGCTTGATAAATGTAGGATATACAACCTTCATAAATTCTATTCCTCCCTTTTAAATACAACTCCTGCATAGGGTTTATTTAAGTCCCCACTTTTTCAGGATTTTCTTTGCTAGGTTTTCGCTTATCTCCTTGTGTCTTGGAATTTGCTCTACATCGTTGCCTCTTCTATATGTATCATGGTTACCACCATGTTCTTCAAAGATAAAGCCTGCCTTTTCTAATTTTTTTATCAAGTCTCTTCTCTTCATTCTCCAATCCTCACAGTTATATTATACGCATAAAATACGTATTGTCAATGCAACTTTGATAAGTGATTCAGTCAAAAAACACAAAACCGCCAGACCGTTGTAAATGCCAACGTTTTAGGCGGTTTTTCAATGGTCGGGATGACAGGATTTGAACCTGCGGCCTTTGCGTCCCGAACGCAACGCTCTACCAAGCTGAGCCACATCCCGATATTTATTAGGGACGGCGCAGGATAATATCCGGTTAAATCGCCGTCCCTTAATTGTTGGTGCGGTCTAAGGGATTCGAACCCCCATGAGTCTCCTCACACGGACCTGAACCGTGCGCGTCTGCCAATTCCGCCAAGACCGCTAGTAAATGTCACGCAAACTATTATCGCACAGTAGAAGCTGTTTTTCAAGAGTAAAAAATAAGTTGTTGTGGTTATTCAGTGATAATGTCACCTTGTTAATTATTCAGGGAAAATGTCACCCCTGATAAAATCTATGTATGAACAAGGAATATATCACTATGAGTAAAGAACAATTTAGAAGATACCAGGTT
>JAGAXF010000037.1 GCA_017941085.1 Bacillota bacterium | reverse complement strand
TTTTTTAAATTTTTTTTAAAATTTTTCACTCTTATATTTATTGCAGGCATTTACCGCGTACTTACTGCTGACTCGCTAGTCCTTTCAACTCAACCAAAAGCGGATGACCGAAGTCATCCTCTTTGATACGCCTTTGCTCGGGCCTTTCCTATATGCTTCCAAAATCAGAAAATGGAAATACTTTATAAACTATCTTTCCTACGATTTGTTCCTCTGCAACGCAGCCTATTACCGCCAGTCTGGAATCCGCAGAAGTTGCCCTGTGATCCCCCAGGACGAAGAACCTTCCTTCCGGCACCTGATAGGGAAGCTTTATGGTTACATCGCCGTAGGCCTTTTCATCGATGTATGGCTCGTCAATCATCTCGCCGTTAACATACACATTCCCCGATTCGTCTATATCCACCCAGTCCCCCGGGCCCGCTATATACCTCTTAACCAGGAGCTTGTTCTCATAGTAAAATGAAATAATATCCCCCACCTTGTAATCGGAGCCTTTGATTGAAATTACAATCTCTCCCTCCATCAAAGTAGGAGTCATGGATGTACCATATACTCTTAGTACCGGCATCCAAAGAGTAGCCACCAAAATAGAAAGGGCCGTTACAACGATTAGAACGGATATGGTGCTTTTGGTGGTGGCCTTGTACTGGCTCTTACGCTCCTCTCGCTTAAGCTCAGTCTCCAGCTCCTCTACGCTGTACTTTTGGTGTCCCAAAGTTTCCTTGGTAACAGGAGCCTCCTCCGGCATATTTGGATTTCTGGATTTTATGCTAATTCTCATATTGATTATTCATCATCCTCAGATAAACTTGCCAAGCTTTCTTTTAGCGCATCAATTGCGCCGCTGTACTCTTTGATCCTGGAATAAACCTCGTCCCAGTAGCTCTGGGCCTCTTGCCTAGCCTGCTGCACCATTGTTTCGCAGCGTTCTCTGGTTCTTCCTTCGATTTCTCTGCAGCGTTCTCTGGTTCTATCCAGCATTTCTCTGGACACTCCATCTGTTGCTCCATCGTAGGCTCTTATGGGAACAGTATATTCGGGAACTGTAATCTCCGGCATTTTTATTTCCGGCATTTCTCCCAGTTCTCCGCTTTCGTATTTGGCCTTAATGTTCTCCAAATACTGGGCTGCCGCCTTATCTGCCGCTGCCATCACTCCATTTATTCTAAGAGCGGCTTCAGCCATGGAACCGGATTCACTAAGGGCAATTTCTCTTTCCCTAAGCTTTTCCTCCGCCTCCTTTAGCTTTTCTTCCAATTCATCATTTCTGTGGGTTTGAACCAGAAGCAATTCCAAAAGCTCTTTTCGACTTAATTTTTTTAGTTCTATGCTATCTGCCATAATTATACCTTTTCTAAATTCTTTGCAAACTATGCACTTTCAGGATTCTCTACTGCTTCTTCCTTTGATAGACGATTGCGTACTTTACCAACTCCCTCAATAACAAGGGTTATTGCCAGTATTACCATTGCAAAAGCAAAGACCAGTTGGAAATAATGTCCCCACATTGGACCATCCAGGGTGCCTTCAACCAGTCCTCTCAGCTTACCCACTATGGTCATAATAAGGCTTGTTAGAGTTGCAACAAGCATAAATGCCATGGGGAAGTAGAACATTTTGTTGTTCTTGCCTATGTCCCCCAGCCAGGCCGCCACTGCCATTAAAGCGATAGCTGCCAGCAGCTGGTTAGCCGCACCAAAGAGGCTCCAAATCTGTGTAAGGGACAATCCTCCCAAGGTGCATCCAATGAGCACCATGAATGCAGTACCAAAGAGCGGATTGGCGAGAATGGAGCGAATTCCAGTTGCGTCTTTATATGAGGCTTCACCTTCTCTTAGGAAGAGTTCGCTTACCATGAGGCGTCCCAGTCTTGTACCTGTATCAAGAGATGTAAGGGCAAATACCGACGCCGCCAAAGTAAGAAGCGAATATGTTGTTTTATAGATTGCAGAAGTTTCTCCACCAAACATCAGCGCAATACCACCGGCAAAGGCTGCCGTTGGGGATGTGAACTCTCCTGCCATATATTTATTATATACCATGCCCACCGCTATCAAGGAGATTATTCCAAGAGCGGACTCAATTAGCATAGCGCCATAACCCACCGGCTTGGCATTACTTTCGTTATCCAGCTGCTTTGATGAGGTTCCTGTGGATACCAAAGAGTGGAATCCGGAAATTGCGCCGCAGGCTACGGTTATAAACAAAGCCGGGAACAGTGGTCCCACCTTTGATGTCCAACCCGTAAACATGGGAAGCTGGAACTCCGTGGTTCCCGCAAGGGTTGAGAATATAACACCGATAACCGCCACACCCATCATGGAATAAAGCAAAAAGCTGGAAAGATAGTCACGGGGCTGAAGCATAATCCATACGGGAATCATTGTGGCAATAGCGATGTAGAAACCGATTATCACAATGAAGGGTGTTCTGTCTATGGCTATACCTACATTCATACCAACAGCAATTGCCCCGATTATTCCTGCGACACAAAGGATTGTTGCCGGCCCTGTTTTCATCCCTACTTTGTTTGTTAGAAACCCATACAATATAGCCAGCAAAATGAACAAAAACGAAATCATAGCTGTTGTCTGGTTTCCCGTGGGATCCGTGACAATGGTAGATGTAATGGCCTCCTTCGGGGTAAAGATAGTTCCCACCACCACGTTTACAAAGGATGCATTAACCAGGGTCAAAACCAGTAGACCAAATATGGTAAAGAGTTTCTTTGCTCTTTTTCCCATACTGTCTCCGATTACCTCACCTACGGATTTCCCTCCATGTCTTATGGATGCATATAAGGAACCAAAGTCATGTACTCCTCCGAAGAATATTCCTCCTATCACACACCAAAGAAACACAGGAAGCCATCCAAACACGGAAGCTTGTATGGGCCCATTAATTGGACCCGCCCCTGCAATTGAAGAAAAGTGGTGTCCCATGAGTACCGCACGTGGCGCAGCAACATAGTCCACACCGTCCTCCTGAGTTATTGCAGGAGTCTCGCGGCTGGGATCTAGTCCCCACTGTTTATCGAGCCATGTTCCATATGTGATATAGCCGATGCCTAGAATAATGACCCCGACTATTATGAGAAGTAATGCGGTCATCCTTCTCCTCCTTCTCTAATAGGATTCTTCCCTCTCTGGGATTACTCCACAACCAGAATCTCTTCGATTACCGGTTGAGCGTCCTTAGGAATTGTACCGTTGTTATCTACAGGCTTTGCATCGCTAGCAATTTTGTCAAGTATATCCTGGCCCTCTGTAACATGACCAAAGGCTGCATAGTTTCCATCCAGGAATTCAGAGTCTGCCACAGTAATAAAGAACTGAGAGCTGGCGCTGTTAGGATCCTGAGCTCTAGCCATGGAAATTACGCCCTTCTTATGGGAAATATTGTTGGTAACTCCGTTAGATGCAAATTCTCCTTTGATGGTTTCGTCGGAGCCGCCAAATCCATTGCCCTGAGGGTCTCCTCCCTGTACCATGAAGCCGTCCATAATTCTGTGGAATGTAAGTCCGTTATAGAAGCCTTCGTTTGTAAGCTTAATAAAATTTGCTACTGTAATAGGAGCTGTATCTCCATCCAATTCTAGTTTAACTGTGCCATAATCCTTAATCTTGATTTCAATGTTGTGCATTCCTATTCCTCCCTGTACATCGCCTGTTTCTGCGGAACTATTTTCCGAAGTTTCATTCTCTCCTGTAGATTCCCCTGCTGTTTCTTCTGTTGACTCACTGCTGGTGGTTTCTGTATCATTCTTGTTTCCACATGCTCCCAGCATAAATACCAAAGACATAACCATCACCAGTGAAATAAGTGCTATAATCTTTTTCTTTCCCAATCTACTCCTCCGAAGTTTTTTCAAAAACACAAAAGTTCGAGGTGTCCGTGTTGGCCGCCTCTACTAATCCATAAGTCCATAAGATGTGTCCATTTTGTCCGCCTCTAGAAACCTATAAGCTATATAAATATTACATCTTTGATAGAATTCAGTCAATCAAAAAACCTCATATGTAACGCATATAGTACACTATGTTTGTTAGAATATTTCCCGAATTTAGTCAAAAATATCTTAGGAGGAGATGTAGAGTATGGATAATTTCTTAAACAAAGCAATTGAAATTTGTACCGCAGCAGGAAGCAAGCTTATTTTGGCTCTTCTGATTTGGATTATCGGATCTATAGTGGTAAAGAAGGTTGTTAAAACCGTTATGGGCCTAAAGGCCATGGAAAAGCTTGACGCAACAGTTAAGTCATTCCTGGGTAACTTCCTTAAAATCGCCCTTTATGTGGTTCTGGTTCTCTCCATTATCAGCGTACTAGGCGTGCCCATGGCTTCTGTAGTTGCAGTACTTGCATCCTGCGGTGTAGCTGTAGGTATGGCAATGCAAGGCTCCCTTGCAAACCTGGCAGGCGGAATCATGCTTATGATTTTTAAGCCTTTCAAGGTAGGAGATTATATTGTTGCCGCAGGTGACGAAGGTGTTGTTCAGGAACTTTCCATGTTCTATACCGTACTTAATACTCTGGACAATAAGAGAATCACTATTCCTAACGGTTCTCTTATGAACTCCAATATACAGAATTTCAGTGCAGAAGATCTTAGAAGAGTTGACCTTACCTTCAACCTCACAGGTGGACGCGACATCTCTGAAGTTCAGCAAATCATCCTGGACGCAATGGCAACCAACGATTTGGTTCTCAAAGATCCTGCACCCTTTGCTTCACCCCTTGAACCTGTTTCAGGCGGTCTTGCTTACACTGCAAGAGCATGGACCAAGAGCGAGAATTACTGGGATGTATACTTCGATCTCATGAAGAAGATTCCTACAGCCTTGGGAGCAGCAGGCGTTGCAGGTCCGGCACCCACAACAAACTACCGCAAAGTGGACTAATCACCAACCCGCCAACAAATGATAAAACCGCTATATGCGTTGACTTTTCAACCCATATAGCGGTTTTTACATCTTTCTATTAACTGACGGCACATTACATACCGCAGACTTCAGCATCTCTTTCTGCGACCCCGCAAGAGCTACCTCTCCTGCAGCTGCTCCTTCAGCTCATCAATACCAATGGCGTACTTGGTATTGCAGAAGTGGCAGACCACCTCCAGGTCCTCCCCTTCGTCAATCAGTTCCTGTATGTCGGATTTCTTCAATGTAGCCAAAGCCTGAAGCATTCTATCGTGGCTGCAATTGCAGCGGAAGCACACCGGAGCCTTATCCGTAATCTCCGGATCCAGCCCCTCCAGAATATACATCAGGATTTCCTCAGGAGTTTTCCCTTCTTCCATCAACGTAGTAATCGGCGGCATTTTCGCCAACTTTGTTTCGAGAACAGAAATAACATCCTCTGTTGCATCCGGCATAAGCTGAATCATAAACCCGCCGGCATGTTTTACGGATAAATCCTTTTCCACCATCACACCCAGCCCCACAGCTGAAGGAGTTTGCTCCGACTTGGTATAGTAGTAAGCAATGTCATCGCCTATCTCACCTGTTTGCAGCTCAATCTGTCCGGAGTAAGGTTCCTTGAGGCCCAGGTCCATTATTATAGTTAAAGTTCCTGGTCCAAGGGCACCACCCACATCCAGTTTTCCCTTTGCCTTAAGGGGGATTTCAACCTGTGGAACCTGGGGGTAACCCTTCACCTCACCCTTGCTGTTGGCTGTAACAGTAAGACCCTTAGCCGGCCCATCAGATCTGATGACCAAAGTAAGAAGATCATCCTCCCCCTTCATGGCGGATCCCATCATGGCACCTGCAGCCAAAAGTCTTCCAAGAGCAGCGGTTATTACCGGCGATGTATCGTGCCGGCGTCTTGCTTCTTCTACAGTTTCTGTAGCATCCACAGCAAAAGCTCTAACCATTAAGTTTGCTGCAGTTCCTCTAATTAGATAGTCCATCATTAACCTTTCTTTACGTGTCCCTGCGTTATATAGCCATGCGGTAAATAGCAGCCATGTCTTCCTCGTAGAGAACCTTGGCGGAGCCTACTTTTCCGCCGGTGGCTCGTGCGCATCCATTGGCCATTTCAAGAATCTGTTCTTCCGTTGGTTCAATTCCCAGTTCCCTCATGTTGGTAGGCATATCAATGCTGCGATAGAAATCCTCCATCGAAGAAATACCTTTAAGGATAACATCTTCATCAGACATTCCCTCGGTTCTTTCTACGCCCATAACCTTCTCTGCAAATCTCACGAATCTCTCCGGAATTTCCTTGTAAACATATCTTGCCCAACTGGGCCAAACTGCCGCAAGACCTGCACCATGGGTAACGTCAAACATTCCGCCCATTTCATGCTCCAACCTATGGGAAGCAAAGTCGTTTCCACCGTTTCCGCATCCTGTAAGACCGTTATGGGACAAGCTGTTGGCCCACATTATTTCTGCTCTTGCGTCGTAGTTTTCCGGATCCTTATGAAGAATCTCCGCATATTTTTTTACAGTGCGCATTAGACCTTCTGCCAGTTCATCCGTAAGTTCCATATTGCCACCCTTGGTAAAATATCTTTCCATGGTATGCATCATAATATCCACGCAACCGGACATAGTCTGATAATCCGGAAGGGTAAGAGTTAAAGAAGGATCCATTATTGCAAATTTCGGTCTGCAGATATCGCTGTTATATCCTCTTTTTTCTCCTGTCTTTTCGTTGGTAATAACGCTGCTATCGCTCATTTCACTTCCGGCAGCAGCAATGGTTACCACCGCACCCAGGGGAAAGCTCCCCATGGATTGGCGAGTGTGTCCATATAGGTCCCAAACATCTTCCTCCGGTTCATAAAGAGCATAGGCTATTGCCTTTGCTGAATCTATTACAGAGCCTCCCCCTACCGGAAGCAGGAAGTCTATATTGTTTTCCTTTGCCAGGGCAATTCCCTCATAGACCTTTGATAAATGAGGGTTGGGAACTACGCCTCCCAGCTCCACATGAAAAATCCCTGCAGCGTCCAATGATGCCTTTACTCTATCTATCAAGCCTGACTTTACTGCGCTTTGTCCACCAAAGTGAACAAGGACTCTGGTTCCACCATATTTCTTCACCAAATCCCCTACCTGCTCCACTGTATCCTTACCAAAGACAACCTGAGTAGGTGTGTAATAATTAAAATTAAACATTCGACTTTCTCCTTTTGTATTTATATAGTTCCTCTGCAGCCAATCTGGCCTTAGCTACATTAAATCCAGCGGCATCCGAGCCGGTAGCAATTTCCGCCCCGGCGGCATCCCCGCCTACAGCGTCCTTTCCCGCAGCATTACCGCTGGTTTTCGGGAAACAATAGTACTGAATCTTAGGGGTTCCGATGGAAACAATATCCCCCAGCTCATACCAGAAGTAATCCGCATAGAGACTGTAGGATTCCTCCGGCGATAAAGTAAAAACCAATTTACCATCGCAGCCCTTAAGACTGAATCCCTCTACCGTGTGCCTAAGGACGCCTTCTCCTATTCTATAAACTGCGTCGGTGTTTACAAGGGCAATTATATCCACGGCGGATTCCATATTATATGTGCCTGCTTCGATTTCTTTTCTGACGGATTCTCTCTCCCAGCGGTACCAGTCCGGAATGTGGGAGAATTCCGTTTCCCCCTCCAGGGCCTGCATTTCTCCCAGCTCCGTAAGTTCATATTCTTTTCCGCAGTTTGAGCAGGTAAGCTTAGTGCCTTTACCCTTCATGCTGTCTTCTCTTCCGCAGCAGGGGCATTTATAAAGGACCCTTTCCAAGCTGTCAGCTCTAAAGGGCTCCGTCACCTTTACCCCCAGTTCCTTTTGCCACCTAAAATTATCAAAGCTAAATCTTTCTCCAATAATTTCATTTATTTCCCTAACGGATTTCGATTCTATATCTTCCTTAGACAGCACCACATCCATATCAGCGGTAACCTTTACATTTCTCAGCTGCAGGTTGTTGTATAGAGGATCCCGCAAAAACGCGCCGTAGGTTCTTATCATAACCACCGGAATCCCCAGCAATTTCACCGCTTTTCCAAGGCTATCCGGAAGAGGCGTTGCGGTTCCGTCAAAGGTATAACTGGCTTCAGGGTAAAGCAGAATTGATTCCTTTAAATCCTTTGCCGTATGAATCATATCCCGAACCAAGGCTGTATCCGCCATGAACTTCCTTGTGGGAATGCAGCCTATTTTTCGCATGAGCCATTCTTTACCCACAAATCCATCCAAGGTGCAAACGATGTGAAAGGGCCTGGGATAAATAACCGTTGATGCTATTTCCAAATCGATAAAGCTACTGTGATTCATGAGAAACAGTACCGGTTCTTTATCATCAAGGCCTGCCAAATCCCTTTTGTTTAAAGAAAAATCAACCTTCTTTAAATCCTTCTTTGATGCAGTCTTAAGAAGCCATCTCCAGAATCCTCCCTGGGGCTCCGGCCTTTTGTTTTTAAAGGCAGGCATATTCATAACTTCATCGAAACTTTTATCTTTGACCTTTATTTTCATAACTGGTTCCCTTACGGCAGCAACAGCAAAGCAATCAACAAATGAAAACGGTAGCCCCCGAACTGAAGACTACCGTCTCACTAAATATTGTCGTCTCTTACTCAATTATAGTGCTTATTTAACAGCTGTGATATGTGGGTTTACACCTTCATACCAATAGAGGAATCCTTCCAGGTCAACTGTATCACCAACGGAAAGTCCTTCAACAGCCTTATATACATCTGTGTCCGGTCCGCAGAGATAGGACTCAACTGTAAATGTATATGTCTGTCCATCCTTGGAAACATCAAAGTAAAGGTCATCGCCCTGGGAACCTGATCCATCCCAGCTATAGAGATATGCTACATCATTTCCATTGGCATCCTTCTTGGGCTCAACTGTCATGCCTGTGAAGGAAACCTTCTTGTTCTGATGGTCGATGAGTTCATCTTTACCAAGAATGTCGGTTACGTCCATAGGTTCAGCAATCCAGTTACCTTCTACAATTTCGAAGGTGGCGTCGATGATTTCAACTTCGCCGGACCACTCAGCCTTGTAGCCTTTTACTTTAATCTTCTGTCCTTCTACCAGTTTATCGTAATCTTCCTGGCTGCAGGCCATGTTGTAAAGGAAGTATGCACCGTCTTCATCCTGTGTATAAACAGTGGCCTTATCTTCCCACCAGGACTGTTTAGCCTGAACAAAAGCTTCAATTGTAACTTCTGTGTCAAGAGCTGCTGCTGCATATTCTTCATATGTCATAACGCCTTCGCTCTTTGCTTGAGCATCAGCACTGTCGCCGCCGGAAGTTTCATCCTGCTTCTTGCTGCATGCTGCCATTGCAAATACCATTGCCATACACAATAGAACAACCAATACCCTTCTCATTGTCTTTTTCATTTTAAATCTCCTCGGTCATTGACCACAAAATACACAGAACCGGAATCGGTCCCCATGCCTTATAACAAAAACATTATACCAAAACATTATGAAAAATAAAGGAGTTTTTACGATTTTTCCATAAAATGTCTTGACACATGTCATGACAGGCAAAAACGTTGATTTTATCCTCTTTTTTTGGCCTTATCCATGAGCCAATACACTATAATTAGGACCCATGCTATTCCCAGACCTCCCAAAAGAGCCTTGGCAGTACCCGGAAGGGGCTCTCCGGACAAGTCCTCACCCACTCTGCCGGATTCTCCTATCTGATCAAGTCTATATAAAGATGTTACCTGCTCAAAAAGATTGTCTATGTAGGCATCATCTACGGTTTCTCCTCTTCTAACAGACTTGGTTACATTCTCTATCATCTGCCCCGATGCGTCCCTTAGGCTGGTGGAGCCGTTAAACACAGGGGTGGTAAAAGTATTCTCCGTGTTTTCAATAAGAATTTCTGTGGCTTCGATCTTTGTGGCATAGTGTTCTTTGTTGTCGCTGCCCTTTGCGTTTAAGTATTCTCTATACTCCGGTGCTTCCTGAGCCTTCGATGTTACAGGGACGTAGCCTTCGGTTTTGGCATAGGCAATCTGCACATCATTGGTCAAAAGGAACTGAGTAAAGAGCCAGGAGGCCAGCACCTCTCCCGGGTCTGCTTTGTTGAATATGCAGATGGAAGGCCCCTGGGATATCATTACCGGATTGGCCGGATCGAATTGCGGCACGGGATATGTCACCAGGTCGAATTCTACTATTTTGCTCTCATGGATGTCCTGCATAGGAGCATGACTTCCCATCCAGGTAGCACCTGCCGATGAATCAACAGCAAAGATGCATTGGCCGGCATTTAAGAAGTTCCCGGGATAACTGGAAATCTTAAAGGTAGAGAAGGCTCCGGTTTTGCCATGCTCGGATATCTCAGAAAGGAGTTCCCTCGTGGTGTCGTTGAATATCTGAATCTCTCCATCCTCTGTGGAATAACCGGCGCCCTTCTGCCGAAGCATCTGGATCATCATATTATCCGTAGACTTATAAATGAAGGGAATCATAACCTTCTGGTCATTCACCAGGAAGTTTCCTTCTGAGTCCTTGGCCATGGCGGCCTCTGACACCTGGAAAATAAAGTCCCAGGTAATTCCTCCCTCCGGAAGGGTAAAGCCCAGCTTTTCCACCTGGTCTTTATTCACATAGCAAATCTCCGTGGACCTCATATATGGAATAGCATACTGAATTCCCTGGAGCTTACACTCCTCCATGAATTTAGCAATCATTTCGCCGGAATCCGGAGCGTCAAATTTCACCTGGTTTCCACCCAGGCCGTATTTGCCGTTGGCCATTAGTTCATCCAAAGGTGCCACCACATTTTGCCCCGTCATATATGTGGCAATGTGGTCCGGATAAGTTATACAAACATTTGGCGTTGTATTGGTAGATATATTTGTAATTACATCATTATATATTTTGCCGTAATCTGTGTAGAATCTAATCTTCACACTTACGTTGGGATAAATCTCCTGAAAATCAGCAATGGCCTTTTCATAAATTGCCGTTTGATTCTTGTTGGTATCGTTCTTTGCCCAGAAAGTGATTTCGTAGTTCTTGCTCTCATCAAATTCCTCCGGCATCACAAATTCCGGAAGGCCTCTGGAACCATGACAAGAAGCCAAAACAGGCATAATCAAGGTCATCAAAATAATCAAAAGAAAAGCCTTTCCTATTCTTGTCCACAAGGAATTGTTTGCCTTGGATGCGAATCCATTTTTCCACCAGATTTTTTTCATCATCCCTTGGTACCTCCTCTGGAGACACCCTCCATAATCTTCTTGTGGAAAATAAGGAAGATTACAATCAGCGGTATGGAGATAACCACCACCGCTGCCATCATGGCAGGAATGTTTTCTCTACCAAACCCGTTTTCCCTGATTTCTTGAATGCCGTTGGATACCAAGAAGTATGCCTCATCATCGGTTATTAAACGAGGCCATACGTAGGCATTCCAACATTCGATAACCTTAAGTATACAAACGGTAATAATAGTCGGTCTGCAAATAGGCAGCATAACCTTTAGCAGATATTTAAGATCCGAGGTTCCATCCACCTTGGCTGCCTTGTATAGTTCGTCCGGAACCTGCTCAAAATTCTCCTTAAGTAGATAGATATAAAAAACAGAAGTAACCGACGGAAGAATTAACCCCAGGAATGTATTCCTAAGACCCCAGTCAGTAATGGTTACAAAATTAGTAATAATAACCAGCTCGTTGGGAATCATCATCAAAGAAAGGAAGATGGTGAAGACCAGACTTTTTCCTTTGAAATCCAAACGAGAAAGAGCATAGGCCGCCAAGGTAATTACCGTCAGCATAATCGCCGTTGTTACCACTGTAAAAATAGTAGTGTTTAGAAAATATTTCCCCAGCGATACGGTGGTAAAAGCATCCACATAGTTCTGGAAGGTAGGGGACGTGGTATAGAGCTTTGGAATATACTCCCCGTTATATGCGCTGTAACTTTTTATGGAGGTAAGCACCATCCAATAAAAAGGAAACAGCACAACAACCGCCCATATACTTAGCAGGACGTAGGTTATTCCCTTGGTTACTTTTCTTCTGGAAGTAACCTTGTTTCCATCTTCTATTTTTGCTACGTTATTATCTTTACTCATGGTTATAACAGGCTTAGTCCGTCAGCCATACGCGTTTTTGGTGAGGTCTGCAGGGCAAAAACTTTTTACGAGTAGTGAACGTGCTTTCGACTTACCAAAAGGTTGATGACCGTAATGGTTAGGACGATTGCAAATAGGATCAAAGCCGCCGCCGAGGCATAGGAGGGATATCCTCCGCTGTCGCCGTACAGCATATCGTATACATATCCAACTATGGTATTCATACCGGCGGCATTAAGGTTGGTGCCAAAGATAGCAACTTCGTCACTGTAGGCCTTAAATGCACCGATGAAGCCTGTAATAATCAAATAGAAAATCATGGGTGAAATCATAGGAAGAGTTATTTTGGTAAAGATTCTTCCCGGGGATGCCCCATCCACCTTTGCCGCCTTGTAATAGTCCGGATTAACGGAAGCAAGGGCGCTGGTTAAAATCAAAATCTTAAATGGAAGCACAATCCACACTGTGTAAATGCACATTACCATCATCTTGGCCCAGTAAGGTCCTTCGATGAAATCAACGGCATTACCTCCGAAGGCAGTAATTAAAAGATTCATAAAACCATCGGAATAAGGAGTCTTCTTAAAGAGGATCATAAAGACCAAACCAACAGCAAGGGTGTTGGTTACATATGGCAAGAAGAAAACCGTCTGGAATAGTTCTTTTAATTTCTTAATTGAATTTAAACCAAGGGAAATCAAGAGACCCAGTCCCGTAGAAACCGGCACTGTAATAATAACTATGATGAATGTATTCTTTATGGCCTGTAGGAAATACGGATCCCTTAGAACATATCTATAATTGTAAATTCCTGTTCCGTTGAAGGTCTGAGACGCTGAATTGTACCCCTCTTCAAAAGAATATATAAGTACATCAAAGAGAGGATAAACCATGAAAACGCCTAGAAATAGAATTGCAGGAAGCAGATAGAGCCAACCCTTTAGATTATTTCTACTCATTGGGTCCTCCCTCCTGCTCTTTCATTTCATCTGTAGGAAGAATTCTCTCCTCCGTCTTTTTATCAAAGATATGAGTTTTGGAGGGTCTAATGGTAAAGCTAACATCCAAGGCATAGGGGTCCACGTTGGTTTCGCTGTCAACAATAGCTCTTATCTCCTCCCCTTGGAAATCGGGATGAGATGCCACGATGCTGGTATCTCTACCCATAACCTGAACAGCTATACGCTTGCAGGTAAGGATGTTTTTTTCCTCCTTGCTCTCTACCGGTATAAATCCCTCCGGACGAATTCCCACGTAAACTTCCCTGTCGGCAATTTCTCTTCCCAGGAGTTCTCCTGTTCCAATTATATCTTGGTCGCCGATATAAACCTTGCCATCTTTTATTCTTCCATCAAAGATATTTATAGGCGGCGTTCCCAGGAATTTTGCCACAAAGAGATTCTTTGGTTTGTCATAAACGTCCTGGGGCCAGCCGATTTGCTGAACAACACCTGCGCTCATAACAACTATGGCATCAGATATACTCATGGCCTCTTCTTGGTCGTGGGTTACGAATACAGTTGTAATTCGTGTTTCTCTCTGTATTCTTCTGATTTCTTCTCTTGTTTGGAGTCTTAGTCTGGCGTCCAGATTGGATAGAGGCTCGTCCAGAAGCAAAACCTTAGGTCTTTTAACCAGGGCTCTTGCTATAGCAACACGCTGCTGCTGACCGCCGGAAAGTTCCGATGGCTTTCTTTCCATCAACTCATCTATTTGCACCAGTTTGGCTGCTTCCTCAGCCTTGGCATTCATTTCTTCCTTGGTGAGTTTTTGGTCCCCCTTAAGATTTTGCAAGGGAAAGATTATATTCTGTCGAACCGTAAGATGGGGATAAAGAGCATAGCTCTGAAACACCATACCAACTCCCCTTAATTCGGGAGGAAGGCTCGTTACATCTTCATCACCAAAATAGATTTTACCTGCCGTTGGTTTTTCTAAACCACAAATCATATTCAAGGTGGTACTCTTGCCGCAGCCGGAGGGGCCCAAAAGTCCTACCAACTTACCGTCAGGTATCTCAAAGGTAAAATCATCAACAGCTACTATCTCACCACCAATTTTTTTGTTTCTGTTGGGATACTTCTTCGTTAGATGTTCCAGCACTATTTTCATTTTTGTGCTCCTATTTTTCGCTTCTCCGTATAAACGCCTTATGACTGTGAATACAAATTTATTACATTTATATATGTCCGTTAAAAATACGGCCAATATATTTTATCAAAATTTAAAAAAAGTGTAAATAAACCACAGCCCTTATTCAGCCTTCCAACTATTGAGATATGCTTCCTGTTCCTCTGTAAGCTTATCAATTTCTACACCCCAGGAGTCCAGCTTTCTTCGGGAGACCAAATCATCTATTTCCCGGCTCACATCTATGACTTTTTTAGGCAAATTCTTTCCATTCTCTTTGATGTATAGGGCTGATAGGAATTGGACTGCAAAGGAAAGATCCATTATTTCCGCAGGATGTCCGTCGGCGGCGGCAATATTCACAAGCTTGCCTTCTCCAATTACATTTACCCTCTTACCATTTTCAAGCTCATATGCAGTAATGTTATTTCTGGCCTCGTGCTTTGATACAGCCTTCTCTTCTAGCTCAGCCATATCAACCTCGCAGTTAAAGTGTCCTGCGTTGGCCAGTATGGCATTATCCTTCATTGTTAGCATATGCTCATGGGTTATTGTTTTGCAGCATCCCGTTGCACTGATGAAAAAATCACCCTTAGGGGCAGCCTCCTTCATGGGCATCACGTCATAGCCATCCATTCTGGCCTCCATGGCTTTCACCGGGTTTACCTCTGTAACTATAACCTTGGCACCAAGGGAAGCTGCACGCATTGCAATTCCCCTTCCGCACCATCCATAGCCTACAACAACTACGGTTTTTGATGCCACTATAAGGTTGGTGTTTCGCATAATGCTATCCCATGTGGATTGCCCTGTTCCATATCTATTATCAAAGAGATGCTTACAGTCCGCGTCGTTAACCGCAATCATGGGAAACTGTAGAATCCCTTCCCTTTCCATAGCTTTTAATCTAATAACACCTGTTGTGGTTTCCTCGCAGCCACCTATTACCTCTTCAGCTAAATCCTTTCTCTTGGTATGAAGCAAAGAAACAAGATCCCCGCCATCGTCTATAACTATATGAGGCTTGTGCTCAAGGCAGGCCTCTATATGAGCGGCATACTCCTCATCTGTGGCACCATGCCATGCGTAAACCTTTAATCCATCCTCCGCCAAGGCTGCCACCACGTCATCCTGGGTAGAGAGAGAATTGCTTCCCGTTATGGACATGTCTGCTCCGGCGGCAGCAAGAACCTTACAAAGATATGCGGTCTTGGCTTCCAAATGAACAGAAAGGCAAATCCTGAGGCCCTTAAAGGGCTTTGTTTGGCTGTATTCCTCCTCCAAACCTCTAAGTATGGGCATGTTATTCTTAACCCACTGAATTTTTTTATGTCCCATTGGAGCAAGGCCAATGTCTCTTATAATATATTTCTCCATACCTTTGTCTTCTCCTTCTGCCAACCTATAGCTTAACTCTTATGGGTCCCGGTCCCAACCCTTTAGAAACTAAATATGTATGATACGCATTGTGTTGGTTTCCGACCTTTGATAACTGTGTCTTCCGGAAACCACTCCGGCAATAAAAACAAATACATCATTCTTGTTGCCTAATTTATTTTCATTTAATATGTCCAGGCAGTCTTCCATTAATTCATCTGTGGAATGAGCTCTTTCCGCCTGTATCGGCTTTACTCCCCAGTAAAGCATCATCTGCCTTACGGTCATAGGATCAGGAGAAAAGGCATATATATCCGAAGCCGGTCTGTACTTGGATACCTTTAGGGCAGTGGATCCACTAATGGTGGGAGCAACTATGGCCTTTGCTTCCAATTCCTTTGCTGCTGCAACGGCTGCCATACAGGTGGTACTGGAAATAGATGCCGCCGTATCCTCATGCCTTCTAATATCCAAAAGGCCCTGATCCACAAACTGCTCAGTGTATTCCGCAATGGATGCCATCATCCGAAGCGCTTCCACAGGATAATCTCCGCTGGCGGTTTCACCGGAAAGCATAACCGCATCGGATCCCTCATAGACTGCATTTGCCACGTCCGTAACCTCTGCCCTGGTTGGCCTTGGATTTCTAATCATGGAGTCCAGCATTTGAGTTGCAGTAATTACCAGCTTTCCTTTGTCATTGCACATGGCGATGATTTCTCTTTGTATCTGGGGAATCCTTCGGGGTTCTATTTCCACACCCAAGTCCCCACGGGCCACCATAATTCCATCGGAAGCATCTACTATTTCTTCAAGACATTCCAAACCTTCCTCTGATTCTATCTTTGCTATTATCTTGGTTTTGGTTTCAGCTTTTTCAACTAGATCCCTGATTTTCTTAATTGTATCTGCGCTTCTAACAAAGGAAGCTGCAATGTAATCAAAATCATTTTCCAAACCAAAGGCAATGTCATCATAGTCTTTTTCCGTAATGTCAGACAAAGCTACATTAACCCCAGGCAGATTTACTCCCTTCTTTTCTCCCAGGACGCCTCCCACAATTATGGTGCAGTGGATGTCCTCGCCTTCTATGGCCTTTACCTTCACCTCAATTATGCCATCGTCAATAAGGATGGTATCATCAACAGAAAGATCCTCATCCAAACCGTCGTAGGTTATATAAATATGCTGGGCATCTCCGATTTCTTCAGAGGATGTTATGGGAGATATTATCAGGTCATCACCTTTCTTCAGCGTAACAGGTTCATGATTTTTAAGAAGTCCGGTTCTTATCTCCGGGCCTTTGGTATCAAGGAGCATGGCAATAGGACGCCCCACCTCTTTGGCGGCTTCTCTCACAAGGTTAAGCATTTCCAAATGGCTTTCGTGGGTGCCATGGGAAAAATTAAACCTGGCCACATCCATTTCCTTTACTAATTCCTTTAGTACCGCCGGATCCTTTTCCTTTGGTCCCATGGTGCATACAATTTTCGTTTTTCTCATGATGAATTATCCTTATATATTAGATCAAACAACTACTCTTTCCACTACTCTTTGATTCTATCATACATGTACTATAAATGCACATTGACTTAATAACAGCCCATGCATAAAATAAATATATATAGCCGAACATTATCACTAATAGAGGAATACAAAAATGATTGAAAAAGGCACCTTACCATATAGCATCATAGTGATTCTTATAAGCGCCATAGTGGCCTGGATCCTGATATTCATTAACAAAAAAGTCTTTAGAAAATTCCACAAAAAAAGAGCCCATCTTCACTTGGTTTTCTTTGAAAGAATAAATAGTGTAATCATCATCTTTATCTGCAGTATAGTCGGCCTTTCATTTTTGGGCGGCGTGGATTCCCTGTGGAAATCAGTTCTTGGGGGAACTGCTGTCATAAGTGCTGTAATAGTATTTACCGCCCAGGACGTCATCAAAGATATATTGGCCGGCCTTATGATAAGCATCTACAAGCCCTTTGAAATCGATAACCGAATTGAACTGGAGGACGGACGCTCCGGAGTGGTAAAGGATATTACCATGAGACACGTGGTAATTCATACCTGGGGTTCTCAGGAGTTGATTATCCCAAACAGCAGACTTAATTCCATGATTATTATGAATGATAGTTATCATACAGGCACTCGCTCTTTCCAAGCCACCTTTCACATTGCCTATGGTAGTGATGTAAAAAAAGCCATGCAAGTAATTAAACAAGCAGTAATGGATTCCCCCTACACTGTGGCCGGGCGCAAGACTGAAGAAGGAAGAGTATATGATAATGTATTTTTCATGGCTTACGACGAAAGCAGTCTGCAAATGTCCACAACTGTTTACTACAAAAAAACACCAACGGAAGTAGTAAAATCCGATGTTAACCTAAGAGTTAATGAGGCCCTTAAGGCCAACGGCATCGAGATCCCATACACATATATCAATGTAATTCAAAAATAATAATAGGAAGAAAACTTTTCCTGCCAAGAAAAAAATGCGGTTGCCAATAATCCAGTGGGCAACCGCTATTATTTTTAGTCCAGTATATTACCATTTATTGAAATCGTCACTACCTGCCATGGAATGAATTTACCGCTTTCCTGAAGAGCTATCTTTGCAGCCATCTCAAGTCCTCCGCAGCAAGGGACTTCCATGCGCACAATTGTGACTTCTTTGATGTCGTTATTTCTGATAATCTCCGTGAGTTTTTCGGAATAATCGATATTATCCAGTTTCGGGCATCCGATTATGGTGGTCTTACCTCTCATGAAATCCTCGTGCATATTGGCATAGGCATATGCCGTGCAGTCTGCGGCAATAAGAAGCTTTGCTCCATCAAAGAAGGGTGCAACCGTCGGCACAAGCTTAATCTGGCAAGGCCACTGGGCAAGCCTGTTCACTGCTCTTCCCGGAGCAGTTGATGCCTCCATATTTCTTTTTTCCTCTTGCGACTTTTTAACTGCCTCAGCATCATATTCAGGAGCTTCTCTCTCCACAAAAGAAATCGCTCCCGTGGGGCAATTCGGCAGGCAGTCTCCCAATCCATCGCAATAGTTTTCTCTTACCAGCTTTGCTTTACCGTCAATAATGTCTATGGCGCCTTCATGGCATGCGGTGGCGCATATTCCACAGCCATTACACTTCTCTTCATCAATATTTATTATCTTTCTTACCATAATATACTCCTTATATCTTCTTCAGATTTCACATCTATATGAAAGCAGTCCTATTCGCATCAATAAGCCGAGGTGTTATCGGAAAGGTTGTAAATACCTATTTGCTTATTTTTCTTTTGGTTAAAATGACTGCCCCAAGGCTTGCAAGGAAGATGACCATCCACTGGGCGGGCATGTTAGAATCTCCCGTTGGTGCGGCTTTATTTGAATCAGGCTTTGAATCCTTTGGTGAGGAATCGTCGGGCTTAACGGGCTGAGGTTTGGAGTCTTCACCTTCGGCAGGAATTGTTATTCTCTTCCTGGACAGCTCTTCTCCACATATCTTGCAGTAAACAACTTCGTCATAATAGCCGTCCTTGGTCTTGATCGGCTCTACTCGGTTTTCTTGGACCGGGTCACCGGGTTCATGGTCAAGTTTATCTACCTCTGTTTCAGCTGCGGTAAGCTCTTCGCTTAGATTTCTATCTGTAAAATATCTTTCTCCATCCACATCGTGAAGAACCCAGTGGGCTTTTCTTCCCTTCTTCTCGCAGGTGGACTCTTCTGAATCAATAAATTCGATATAGTGATCGCAATTTCCGCAGTCAGCATTCTTCACCGCTCTAGCCCAGGCGATATACACCTCGTTATAGTGGGCCAGAGGAACAATTCCCACATTGCCGATAAAGGTGAGGCCATTGGTAATAGAAGAAGCTGCGCTATAGGGTTCCCCCTCAGTATAGAACAATCCGTATGTGATTAGTTTTCTGAGGATCCTCACATCCTTCTTGGCAGTATTAAAATGTCCTAAGACATCATTATAATAGGCTTCGCCATAGTCTCCATAGATACTTTTCGTATTCTCTATGACCTCTCCAAGGAGAGAGTCTAGGGCCTTTGATGTATATCCGTCCGCACCCTCATCCAAAGTGCTATAGCTTTCTATGACATTCCCTTCCTCATCCTTTTCCGTCAAAAGAAGATTCATGAGAGGCGGAACTACATCCTTTATGGATCCGTAACCACTGCTTATGGCCATGGCCAATTCGCTATAGCCCATAGAATAGAAGGCGATATTCATGAGTAGATATAGAGTGTTTCTCACATCAGCGGGGTCACTGTACTCATCGAGTTCTCCTGCTTCGCTGGCGGGATCCGCACCATAGACACAAGCCTTTATATAATGTCTTAAGACATCCTCAAGAGGAGGAGGATTATCTTCATCAATGTTCGGATAGAATATTTTTAAGGCACCGGATATGATACTTTTATACTCCTCGGGAATCACGCTCGCAAGCTCCGTCACAGCTGTATCGTTTATGGGCTCACCCTCATGGTCAGTGATATATTTCATAAGGATATATAATAAGTCATCAACCGTGCTTTCACTTGTAAGCGCCTCACCTGTGGCAAACTGCACGAAATCCGCAAGAACTATGGCTACGGCTTCGTTATCTTCCGTTGCTCTACCCTCTTCAATCAGCCTCTCCTTTGCATAGGAAAGATAGCTGAAAAGCAAAGGCTTAATATACTCAGTAACATCCAGGTCGATGCCGCCGTTAAAGCTGGGAAGCAACATTCCATAAAGTCCTGCCACCGCCATAAGGGTTTCCTGATAACCCCCCGTCACATAGTCCACATTTGTATCCGCAGGAGCCATGAGGCCTGCAAGTCTTCGATTTATCGAGGTTTCCATAGAATCTATGCTTCCGTTTGCATCCGGCACAATAGAAAGTGATGCCAGATCAAAGGTCTTGCACTGGAAATTTCTATGATCCCCACTTTCCAGGAATCTGTCATGAGCATAAGGACTTATATCGCTAAGCTCATTCAGCATATCATCCACCGTGACACATCCTTCAGGATTATGAACGCTTCCAAAATATTCGAAGCCCCATTTGGGAGGCGGAAGGATGGTTATAAGGTCATAAGGAAGGGGGAAATTCCTCACTCCTCCATACTCCTCTGCATCGATATCTACGGTTCCGCCCTTGGTATATGCCCAGGCCTCGCCCGGGGAATCTTTTTCATATATGCCCCCTCTTGCGCCTTCTACAGAAAAGGTCTCTTCTTTGGAGGCGCCGTCTTTGATGGTTCTCGGGGTGGCATAGGTATAGCAGTAAACGTCCTCAGGCTTTAGACTTACGGCATCTCCAAGATAATCATCTCCTGCACTGGCAAAGAATCCTCCCAGCATATTGGAAACCGCCGCACCTCTACTGTGTCCGGCAGTCCAAACCTTTAAATCTCCCGTAATATTGTTTTCCGAAATATAGTTCTTTACGAACCGGAGAACCTCGTCCCTTGCAGCTTTGAAACCTTTGTGAACGCCTCCCGTTCCTACATCAAAGTTCCCAACCCACTCTTGCTTATATCCTGCGCTTCTTGGAACAACTGCAAGAAGAGTATAATCCTTGCCGAAGGCTTTGATGGTTCTCATTCCAACAACACAAGCAGCAGAATCCGTTAGGGGATTCATGGAGCAATATGCGTTTTCCGATACGTTTTCGAACCCCATTTCCTTAAGCATATCCTTGGTGTTGTGCTCAAAGTCAGAGGCATCCACCTCATACATGTCTTCATTTGGCCCATACCAGCTGGCGGAGCTTATGGCAAGTTGAGCAGAAAGCTCTGCGAGATGGCAGCAGCCCAGATAAGAAGAGCGCATAAAACAGTCTTCCCTGAATACAAATGAATCCGGAAGCTGTTTGTTAAAATTTTCATTGGAAGTGTATTGATAATCCCCCTCAGTTATATAGGAACTATCAGTCTCTTCTCCAAATATGCTGGTGGTAATTAGAGAAAGAAGGAATACAACCGTAAGTATTAACGATATTGCTTTTTTGGCTCTTTTTTTCATGCTATTCTCCCTCAATAAGCCCTTTGATGAAACTGGTAAAATGAGTATCTATAATTTAATCGTATGCAAGATACAAAACTTCTTCTGCAATATCTCCATATGCGTCTATTATTTCGCTTTTAGATAGAATTCGAAAACCGGAATAAACCTCTGAAAAGCTACCCCCTTCCGGATGCTCTTCCATATTAAACTTTTCCTTAAGATATATAGCTCTCTCTTTAGCGTCCATCATCCCTACAAGGTCCCCTTAACCATGAAATACTATATATTAATTATAATATTCCGCTGTTTATTATTCAATCCAACAATCCTTCACTCGGAATCTTGATAGTTCTATGTTCATATAATAACCTCTACAAATTGGAATTTTTAATTGCATGCTCATCCTTAGTCGTTAACTATTTCAGCCTTAAACACCATAATGGTATCGGCATCAGAGCAACAGAATTCCGCAATACCCTTCGGTTGACCAGGTAAACTTCCACCATACCGTAAAATATCTATATATGGAAATCCACAGTGCATTGCCATCGGGCAAATGTCACCTCGCTGCGTATCATAATCAAAAGTCTGTCCTACTCTATGCCCTCTGTGACACCCTTTTTCGCCGCGTCTATCTATAACACTTATTTGGATTTTTGGTCTTTTACTCATTCTTTATTCCCTCACAAATTTCGATTTGACGTTCTCTACATGTCATGCTCTTCAGCATAACTTCTACACTTTTCTATTTGCCCTTCAATAGACATTTCATTCTGTCTATCGGAGGAGTATCTTGCATATATTACTGCGTATTTCATTATTCCTTTACATACTTCTCTATGAATTCAAAAGGTGTGCAAACATCCACATCCTCAACTTCGACATCAGCAAAATCCTTGTCTCCAGTGACTAAAACGTCCACCGATTCTGTGACTGCGGAGTATAGAACAGGGTAGTCCTTACTATCTCTTATTTCGAACTTGCCTTCGGGTAGAACTTCCGGAGTATATACATATTCATAACCAATTTCAGAGAAAAACTTGTCAACAGCACTTACTTGGTTAGGAAACCTTTCGGCAACAACACTCTTGAATTCATCTATGACATATGAAGATAGAACCAATTGATGTTCAGCGGAAATAATCTGTATTAATTGGTCCATGCTTTTACCCGGAAACATAGCTGCGGAGATAAGAATGTTTGTATCCAGCATTACGCGCATTTACTTATTCTTGCTCCTTTCGCGGTAATCTTTCATCATTTGGATAACATCTTCTTCACAGGTGAGACCGGCTTCAGCTGCGGCACCAGCAAAGGCCTGCTGCAACTCTGCCAACGCCATCATAGTAGAGTTAATCAAATAAACCCTATCTCCTTCTTCAAGGAATAGAACCTTGCTGCCCTCAGTGAGACCGTATTTTTTCCGAATATCTACGGGGATGGTTACCTGGCCTTTAGATGTTATTTTGGCTAATTCCATATTAATTCTCCTTTTTCTTTAATTCCTTACTTTTCGTACATTCATTATAATCCTTTACGATGATTTTTGCAATGCTGAGAATTAAATCTATGGCTGCTTTAAAGATAATTGGGAAGAACAATCAAAAGAAAAAGGGAAAGAACCCAAATCCAGGTTTGTAGCTTTCATACATAAAAACGGTCCTGATTACTCAGGACCGTTTTTTAGATGGCACTTCGAACCATATTTCCGCAGCGAATTCGCCGGGATAAACATATAGGTTCGGATATGCCCCTCTTGGTGCACCGCGAGGGGCTCGAACCCCCAACCTACTGATTCGTAGTCAGGCACTCTATCCAATTGAGCTAGCGGTGCAAATTGTGGATACGTCCGCACATTGCTAAAAATGCACAAATAACGTACCCAAACATTATATATAAATAATGTGCTTTTGTAAAGGTCTACTCTTCCATTAGCCTCAGCCTAACCCAAATATAATCTGTCGCAAAACTCTAGTACCGCTCTTTGATTATACCGGCTCTATAGGCCTCTATTAGCTCCTTTAGACCCTCTACCCTCTCCTTAAGCTTCTTTCCATTATCCGTATCAGAAATAAGCATTCTCTTTGGTAATGTGAACACCGTCTTAATCTTGGGATTATGGAACTCCTGAGTTCCATCCGGTTGCAACGGACTATATGGCTTGTGCTCAGAAAGTGCCATGTATCTGGAATTAAAGATAAATGTATATCCCGCGATTCCCGTCTGCTTTTGATACGCCTTGGAAATTCCTCCGTCGATTACATATAGTAGGCCGTCGCCCTTAATGGGACTTTCTCCGTCTTTAATTTTTACCGGCACGTGACCATTTAGAATCTTACCGCCGGTTTCCGGATTTAGTCCAAACTCTTTAAGTATATTCTCGCAGGCTTCTCTGGTTTTTATATGGCTATAGTAGGGACGGGTCGGCTCCTTGTGGGTAGCCTTGTCATCCACAAACAATCTTTCAAAAGTCGTCATCTTTGATTTGCCAAACAGAGGCGAATCCTTTGCTAACCAAAGGTACCACATAAGCTCTCCCGGTTCGCCGTATTCAGCTATCGTCTCCGGAGCAAAGTAGGATGCCCTTATCATTTCATCCAAGTGATCCATAAGCGCCTTGCCGGAAGCCTTCTTTCCGTAGATATCCACTTCCTGGAATTTGCCATCCTCCGTCATAGGAAGGCAACCGTGGAACAGCAGATTTCCGTTGACGCACATATACAGAGCGCCATTGTTAAACAAAAATCTGATGTGCCTCTGCAACTTTTCGGAGTGAACAATGGACGCCTCCAAAGTATTCATCACTTCAATTTCATCCTCTGTCAAAGCATAGGGATTAGCAGGATCAAGGGTCGGGAAGTTTGTGGAATTAAGAGGCCACTTCACTCCTTCAATTTCAACAGTACCCTCCTCCAGGTTCACCTTGTCCATCAGAAGTCTGTGGTTTAAATCAAACTCCGGATGCTTCTTTATGGTCTGTCCCTCAACCTTGAACTGGATAATGGCAATAGCCTTATGCATTCTGGCTTCAAGCTGCGCATCAATGGGATCGAACTCGCTCTCTTCAATAATGTGAGGCCAGAATTTTTTGCATTCATCATCACCATAAACCTCGTTGGCAAAGGTGGCCAAACGTCTAAGGTTAATTCCATAACCAACCTCCAACATATCCAGGTTGTTATAGCTTATGTTCATTCTGATTATGTTGGCTATGCAAGGCCAGTTTCCGGTGGCTGCTCCCATCCAAACCATATCGTGGTTACCCCACTGAAAATCCACGTCATGGAATTCCATAAGGTAGTCCATAATGTAGTCCGGGTGCGAACCTCTGTCAAAAATATCACCTATTATGTGCAGTTGATCTACCGCCAGTCTGCTGATGGCGTCCGCCATTTCACAAATGAATATTTCACCCAGCCCCTCGTCAACAACGGAATTGATTATCTGCTCATAATAATTGGCTCTGTTGTCTTCATCATCAGCATGAAGCAACTCGTCCATGGAGTATGTGAGATGCTCCGGAAGCCTGGAACGCACTCTGGAACGAGTGTATTTGGTAGAAACGGACTTACATACATTAACCAACCTGTATATCATGGTTACACACCAACCATCAAAGTCCGATTCCGATTTCTTTCTTCTTGCTATTTCTGCCTGTGGATTATAAATCAAAGCCGAAAGGTGATACCTCTCTTCATCGCTTAGGCTGCTTCCATAGTATTCATCGATTTTATCTTTAACCGTTCCTGAGGCACTTCTTATCATGTGAACAAAGGCCTCGTATTCCCCATGAAGGTCACTTAAAAAATATTCTGTTCCCTTGGGCAAGGCCAACACCGCCTTCAAGTTGATAAGCTCAGAGGCCGCCGACATAATATTAGGATAGCGATCTGCCAACAGTTGTAAGTATTTATGATCTGTCATGGATTGTCTCCTTAATTACGAAAAGGATTAGCCCTTTGGGTTAATCCTCTATTCTTAATATATTCGCACCCAGAGAGCGGAACTTCTCAACAAAGTCTTCATATCCCCTCTCCACATGATATATTTCCGATATCTCAGTTGTTCCTGATGCAACTAGACCCGCAAGAACCATTGCTGCTCCTGCTCTTAAATCCGTAGCAAGAACTCTGGCACCTTCAAGATTCTTTCCACCTTGAATCATGGCTCTATTTCCCTTGGTTCTAATATTCGCACCCATACGGTTTAGTTCTGCCACGTGCATGAATCTATTTTCGAATACTGTTTCAATAACCGTGCTTGAGCCTTCAACAGTAGTCAAAAATGACATGAAGGGAGACTGAATATCTGTTGGGAATCCCGGATACGGCAAAGTCTTAATATCCGTTGCAACCAGGGGATTCATTCCTCCGTTAACATAGAGTCCTTCGTCTGTAAGCTCTACAACAACGCCGCATTCTCTCAACTTTGCTGCAATAGCTCTTACGTGATCCGGAACTATGTTTTTAATAAGTATTTCACCTCTGGTGATTGCTGCTGCCAGCATGAAGGTTCCCGTTTCTATTCTGTCCGGAATAACTGTATGAGCAGTTCCCTTCAGCTCCTTAACGCCTTCAATTTTTATTGTATCGGTTCCTGCGCCTTTGATGCTGGCTCCCATTTTGTTTAGGAAGTTGGCCAGGTCAACTATCTCAGGTTCCTCTGCAGCATTTTCTATATATGTAACACCATCCGCCAGCACTGCAGCCATCATGATGTTTTCTGTTGCCCCTACGCTGGGAAAGTCCAAATATATGCTGGCACCTATAAGGCCATGGGGGCCTGCCTTGGCTTCCACGAATGAATCGCTTTTTCTGTCTATCTCTGCTCCCAGGGCTTCAAAACCCTTAAGGTGAAGATCCACAGGCCTTGCACCTATGGTGCATCCACCGGGCATAAATAACTTCACATGGCCCTTCTTTGCAAGAAGGGGTCCCATTACCAGAAAGGAGGCTCTCATTTTACTTGCCAGGTCAAACCCCACCTCTGTGGAATTCATACCGGACATATCTATATCCAAGGTGCCATCCTCTTGAAAATCTATTTTACCGCCAAGGGACATCAATATCTCTTCCATTACTGTAACATCAAGCAGTCTTGGAACTTCATAGATACGACATTTCTCGTCATTTAAAATAGCTGCTGCCATGAGAGGAAGAACTGAATTTTTGGCACCACTTACATGGACCTCTCCATAAAGAGGCTCGCTTTTTTGTACTAAAAATTTAGCCACTTCACCTTGCCTCCAGCCTTACAGTTTTCTCATTTCTTCGATGCAGTTCACGCAAACATTGCGTCCGTGAATCTGCCGGACTCCATCATTATTTCCGCAAAAAATGCAAGCAGGCTCATATTTCTTTAACATTATATATTCACCATCAACAAAGATTTCCAATGAATCGTCTGTGTTGATGTTTAGGTTTCTTCTCAATTCAATAGGGATAACAACTCTACCAAGTGCATCCATTGGTCTAACTATACCGGTTGCTTTCATTTTTATACTCCTTTCAAATTATGAAATCCAAACGCTATTTATTATTCTTAATGATTGAAACCATTGAGCTAAGGGACTTGGCCAAATTGGAAAGAGAAGAAATACTGGTTTCATTTCCCTTTAAACCTTTGCTGAAGCTGACGATTGCACTAGAAAGATCGTCAACCACCGGCTTTGTTTCCATAGCCTTCTCGTTTACAATACCTGTGACTGTCTTGGTATCATCAAGAATATTGTTTACCTTCTTAAGTGTTGTTGTCAGATTTGAAATCATAATAATCAAGAAAACCAGCAGAACAATTGCAGCCAGCAGTAATAGTGCTATTAGCAAAGCTTTTAAATCAACAGTAATCATTTATCTTCCTCCTTATTCCTTTAGCAAAGCTTCAATTTCGGCTTTGTACTCTTCATCAACTTCCGCCAGGATATCCAGGTCGCCCTCCATATCCATATACATGTCAGCATCACTATGCTTACCACGGGATTTATGTTTCTTTTTATTCCCCTCGCCCTTACACTGCTTATTGCATTTGTTGCACTTATTGTTTGGTCTCTTTATGTCCTCCTTGGAATAGACATAAGTTTCAGAGGAAAGTTTATCGGTTCCATCCTCTTCTTTTTCTCCGGTGAATACTCGGACCTTCAGTTTTCCACCAAGAAGATTCGTTTCCACAACCTTTGCCGGTCCTGCGTCGGTTTCAACAATTTCTCCAACCTCCGGCATACCCCTCCTTAGATCAATGTATGCGTCGTTCTCATATTTCAAACAGCACATTAGTCTACCGCAAATGCCCGATATTTTGGTGGGATTAAGGGATAGATTCTGGGTCTTTGCCATTTTGATGGATACCGGTTGGAAGTCCACCATCCAGGTGGCGCAGCAAAGGCCTTTTCCACAGGGGCCGCAGCCTCCCAGAAGTTTCGCCTCGTCTCTCACTCCCACCTGCCTAAGTTCTATCCTCATTCTGAAAACGCTGGCCAGGTCCTTTACAAGTTCTCTAAAGTCAACTCGTCCATCGGCTGTAAAGTAGAACACAATTTTATTATTATCAAAGGTGTGCTCCACATCAATCAGCTTCATCTCCAGGCCATGCTTGTCGATTTTCTCCTGGCAAAGCCTCATGGCTTCTTCTCGTTTCTGATCGTTTTCTTCCTTTTGCTTTATGTCTTCAGGTGTGGCTATTCTGATTATTTGCTTAAGGGGCTTAACCAGCTGACCATCATCCACTTCTGTAACCTCCATGGAAATGGTTCCAAATTCCAAGCCTCTGGCGGTCTCTACAATTACGCCGGTTCCCAAGGTTAGTCCTTCCTGCTTCCCCGGAGCAAAGTAGTAAACCTTTCCCACATTCCTGAATTTTACCCCTACAACTTTAGTCATCTATTTCAACCTCCGATCTTGAGCATTAAACTGCCCAAGGCGTATTTCTCTTTCACGTTATAGTTTAATTCTTTTCTCGCATTTTCTATTTCTAGAATTCCCTTTGCTGCCCAATCAATATCCTCTCCCGCCATAACCATTTTGGAAAGCTCTTTTTCCATGGCATCAAGCAAAAGAAGGGCGGAATTCTTGTCGCTTATTCCTTCCTTTAGAGCTTCTCTTATCTCGAAAAAATACCCCTTCCTTGATAGCTGCAATAGTTCCTTTGCCAAAGCTATATACTCGCTGTTTTCTTGGCTATCTTCATCCCTCTCATAAAGTCTTACTATCTGACATCTGGATCTAATAGTAGGAAGAAGTCTTTCGCTGTTTTCTGACAGAAGAATTATAACCGTCCCCGGAAATGGCTCCTCCAAAGATTTAAGAAGTCTGTTTTGAGCCCTGGTGGTCATGGTATCGCTATCCTCGATGATGGCAATATTTCTTCCCCCTTCTTCTAAAGGAAGGGAAGCCAGCTTTCCCTGGAGCTCTTCTATGTCCTTATCCTTTACCGATTTCTCATCACCGGTTACATTGAACAGATCTCTATATGTACCTTCATCTATCATCCTGCAGCTTCTGCAAGAATCACAGCCTTCGCCGGGCTTCACTTTACAAACTATAGCTTTAGCAAAGTCCAATGCGAAGCTTCTTTTATCCGAAAACTTGTCTCCTTCAATTATATATGCATGGGACAATTTACCGCTGGTTATGGCTTTGGTCAGTCTCTCTGAAACTTTGATGTTTTTCCGCTGGTTTTCTAAAGACATTTTTCCTCCAAAACCATTTTAATGTCCTGCCAGATTTCCTCCGGGCTTCTGTTGGCATCTATAGAAACAATTCTACCTGTATTATCTTCCGCTATAAGTTTTTTATAGCCTTCATATATTTTCTTATGAAGCTCCATTCCGCCCATTTCTAGTCTATCCAGATTTCTGCTCTTTATTCTGGGCATGGCGTCTTCCGGGCTAATATCCAAGAAGAATGTAATATGGGGCATATATCCATTAACGGCAGGGGCGTTTATGGCCTTCACCACATCCCCCAAACCTCTACCATAGCCTTGATACACTATGCTGGAATCCACAAACCTGTCACATACTACAGTTTTTCCACTGTCCAGAGCAGGCTTGATTTTTTCTGCAACGTGCTGGGCTCTGGAAGCGGCATATAAAAGGGCCTCTGTTATATCTGCCATTTCTGTGTTATTTGGATCAAGGATAATACTACGTATTTTCTCACTAATTTCAGTTCCGCCCGGTTCTCTGGTAAAGATGAATTCAATATTGTTTTCCTTTAGAAAGCCTTTGATATTTTCTAGCTGGGTGGATTTTCCGGAACCATCTCCACCTTCTACAGAAATAAAAAAACCGCTCATTTCTACCTCTTCTTAAGGATAACTTCCATTAGTCTGCTAAATAAATACACCGCTAAATATGCCAGCGGGCAACAAAGCAGTATGCACAAAAGAATCTTCAATAATATCACTTTGATCTCTCCCCAGTCCCAAATTCACATACAGGGAAATTATACCATATAATCCCCAAATTTGTAAAATACATCCATTTATATTACGCGGAGTAATTAGCCATATTTCCAATGCAAATCCTTCTATGTTTCTCCGGATATTGCATTTAGGCAAGCCTCGGGAGTTGTGATATAATACTTGTAATCGTAGAAATACATAGTATTTAATTGGAGGAAATGAAATGGGAGATATCAACAAGCTAAAAGCAAATTTAGAGGCTAACGGATTTGTTGTAAATCTATTTGAAACTCCTTCGGAAGCTGCCGATTTCCTGAATGAAAATATAGACTCTACAACGGTTTCCTTTGGCGGATCAAAGACCTTGGATCAGATGGGATTATTCGATTCTCTTTCTACTCACAATGACGTCATATGGCACTGGTATCCTAAGGAAGGCTCCACTGCCAATGAAACCCGGATGGCAGCCAAGGACACCAAAGTATACCTATCCTCTGTAAATGCCGTTGCTGAAACCGGCGAAATGGTTAACATCGATGGCGCCTTTAACAGACTGGCTTCCGTATTCTATGGCCACGAGAAGGTCTATCTGGTAATCAGTAAAAACAAAATAACTGAGGATTACGATTCCGCAGTTTGGAGAGCCAGGAATATTGCCAGCCCTATGAACTGTAAAAGATACGGAGTAAAGACACCCTGCGTTGTAGATGGCAAATGCCATGACTGCAAAAGCCCCGAAAGACTTTGCCGGGGAATGAGCGTTATCTGGAAAGCCCCAATGGTGGGAGACATAGAGATAGTGCTAATTAATCAAGAAGATATGGGATTCTAAATTAAAAATACGAGCTGCTTTCGCAACTCGTATTTTTGTAAAACCGGCAACGGGCTTTGCCCTCCTTCGTGCTTCGCACTACGCTGTCCCGTTTTACATTAAAAATACGAGCTGCTTTCGCAACTCGTATTTTTGTAAAACCGGCAACGTCCTGCTTTCCCGGGCAGTCGCCCACCAGGTATCATCGGCGCTTGGGAGCTTAACTACTGTGTTCGAGATGGGAACAGGTGTGACCTCCCCGCTATTGTCACC
Source organism: Bacillota bacterium (assembly GCA_017941085.1). Taxonomy (GTDB): domain Bacteria; phylum Bacillota; class Clostridia; order Peptostreptococcales; family Anaerovoracaceae; genus Eubacterium_B. The sequence goes on along the minus strand of JAGAXF010000037.1, from coordinate 27 downwards.
GGATATTATCCCTTAAAGAATGAATAG
>JAGAXF010000036.1 GCA_017941085.1 Bacillota bacterium | reverse complement strand
GGATAAGAATAGAATCAAGAAATTTGCGATATGGGCGCGGACAGAGTTAATCATGCGTGTTACGCAGCGAGCCTATTACTACGGCGTGGATGGGGAAAGTCAGGCTAATCCTGATGCCGGTGAGGTAAATGGCAGACTGCTTACCGAAGATGAGCGCCGCAGGAGAAGAAAACTTGTCCTGAAGGTACAGGAAAAAGGCTTCCAGAACGTCATGGAGGAAGCCGCCTATACATGGTTTAACCGCTTTGCTGCTCTCCGCTACATGGAGGTCAACGGTGTACTGCCGACAAGAGTAAGGGTATTCTCTAACCGTGAGGGTGCCTTTGCACCACAGATTCTTGACGAATGCCTGACGATGGAAAATCTGGATGGATTGGATAAGTCCGTCCTGTTTGACCTGAAGGAAAAGGATGCCACAGAAGACCTCTATAAGTATCTGCTCATCACCCAGTGTAATGCACTGGGCAGCATCCTGCCGGTCATGTTCCAGCAGATAGAGGATTACACGGAACTGCTGCTCCCCGACAATCTTCTGCGTGAAGGCAGTGTTATCCATCAGCTGGTGACCGAGATTGAGGAAGACGATTGGCGTGACCAAGTGCAGATTATAGGCTGGCTCTATCAGTATTACAACAGCGAACCAAAGGATGCTGTCTTTGCGGCCTTGAAGAAAAATATCAAGGTCAGCAAGGAAAACATCCCTGCTGCTACCCAGCTGTTCACTCCGGACTGGATTGTACGCTACATGGTGGAAAACTCGCTGGGTAGACTCTGGATGGAACATAAATGTGCAGCAGATGATACCAAGAGTGAAAAAGAGCTTGCTGAAGGCTATGAATGGAAGTATTATCTGCCGGAGGCCGAGCAGGAGCCGGAAGTGGCTGCAAGTCTCAAAGAATTGCGCGAGAGCCGCAAAGACCTGAATCCCACGGAAATCAAAGTGATTGACCCCTGCATGGGCAGTGGCCACATCCTCGTGTACGCATTTGACATCTTGGTGCAGATTTATAAGGATGCCGGTTACCGGGAAAAGGACATCCCCGAGCTTATCCTGAAAAATAACCTCTATGGCCTTGATATTGACGATAGAGCCTACCAGCTGGCTTATTTTGCCGTAATGATGCGTGCATGGAACTACAACCATCGCATACTGGTGAAGCGCATCGAGCCGAATCTCTGCGCCATTCAGGAGAGCAATGGTCTTGGCAAGTGGTCGGAGCTGAATATGGATATGAGCGGCGCCCAGCAGTTGAATCTGGAAAGCCAGTTCGTGCAGTTGGCTGATGAACTGATTGAGAAGTTCCAAGATGCTAAGGAATACGGCTCTATTCTTGATGTAGCAGACAAGGATTATGAAGCACTGCTGACCTATATCAAGGAATTGCAGGAAAACAGTGTTCTTGACCTGTCCATGGCTGCTTGGCTGCATGAAGTAGGCGAAAGACTGCCGGGGCTGGTGAAACAGGCGCAGATTATGGGGCAGAAGTATGATGTAGTGGTCACGAATCCGCCGTATATGGGTAGTGGGAATATGGGACCGAAGCTGTCAGATTTTGTAAAAAATAATTATCCTGATACGAAGTCTGATATGAGTACTGTTAGCATGGAAAAAACCATTGCTATGCTTAGTGATAATGGTTATATGGCAATGATAAATATTCCTGTGTGGATGTTTATATTGTCATATGAAAAATTGAGGAAAAATATACTTGAAAATAACAGTTACTCATCCATGCTTCATTTAGGCAGGGGAATATTTGGTTCTGATTTTGGTACAACGGCTTTTGTAATCGGTAAAAAGCGTATTAATAACTATAAGAGCGCTTATCGTCGTTTGTTTGAAAAGCAGGGCGCTGTCGATAGTGTTGAAATCAAAGAGCAGAAATTTATTGAAGGAAAAGGAAAGTTTGTCGTTAAGCAAGAAAGCTTTGCTAAGATTCCTGGGAATCCTGTTGCGTATTGGGTTAGTGATTGTTTATTAAGAAATTTTGATAATAAATCACTCGACAAGTACGTTGAATTTAAGTCCGGAATTATGGCGGGCAATGAAAACTATATAAAATTGTGGCATGAAATAGATTTGACAAAGATGAAGTATGACTGTGAATCATTTGAGGATATGGGAGAATATAAATGGTTCCCTTTAAGTAGCGGTGGTGAATTTAGAAAATGGTATGGTAATAAAACTAAAGTTATTGACCTATGGCATATGGGATTTAACATAGAAAATAATGTAAAAAATTATAGATTAAGGGACAAGAAATATTATTTCCAGTCGGGGATTACATGGGGGAGAATTACATCATCAACCATTGCTTTCCGTGACGTAAGTAAAGGGGTGCTGTTTGGAGATGCAGGGCCAGTTGGCTTTGTAAAGGATAATAGAGGATTTATTTTGGGTTTATTATGTAGTAAGGTTACACAGGTTCTATTGCAAGTAATAAATCCGACGCTTAATTCGCAAGTTAGTGATGTTATGAAACTGCCAGTTGCTGGAATTGATAAAAACAATATTACTAAAGTCCAGAATTTAACAGAAGCGTGTATTGGAATATCACGTATTGATTGGGATGCTTTTGAAAACTCGTGGGACTTTGAGAAACATCTATTACTTAATGGCAGTAAATCTGTAAGTGAAGCCTACTATATCTACAAGAAGACCGCAAATGAGCGTTTTGACGCTCTAAAATCTAACGAAGAAGAACTCAACCGTATCTTCATCGACATTTATGGTTTATCTGATGAACTGACTGCAGAAGTAGCCGACAAAGATGTAACCGTAGCCCGTATCTACGACACGAAAGAGGAAATTCCCGACAGTATGAAGGGCAACAACTATGTCCTGACCCGTGAGGACGTGGTGAAGTCCCTTATCTCCTACGCCGTGGGCTGCATGTTTGGCCGTTACTCCCTTGATGAGCCGGGGCTTATCTGTGCCGGAGGGGAATTTGACCCGTCAAAATATGAAACCTATCATCCGGACGAGGATGCCATCATTCCCATTTGTGATGATGAATACTTCGAGGACGATATTGTAGACCGCTTCTGTGCATGGCTCTCCGCAGCCTTTGGCAAGGAGAACTTTATGGATAATCTCTTGTTCATTGCTGATAGTCTCTCCGGCGGCAAGGGGCTTCCCCGTGAGGTGATCCGTAATTACTTCCTCAATGACTTCTACTCCGACCATTGCAAGCGTTACCAGAAGCGTCCTATCTACTGGCTCTTTGATGCCGGGAAGAAGAACAGCTTCAAGGCGCTGGTCTACCTCCACCGCTACGATAAAGACACCCTCGCTCGTATGCGGACGAATTACGTCTACAAACAGCAGGAACTCTACAAGACCCGTATCGAAACCACCCAGAATCGCATCGACACCGCCGCCAGTCAGACAGACAAGAATAAATTCAAGCGTGAACTCAAAAAGCTCCATGAGCAATTTGACGAAATCCACGTCTATGAGGAAAAAATCCACCACTACGCCGACCTGCGGCAGGAAATTGACCTCGATGACGGTGTGAAGCATAACTACGCCCTCTTTGCGGATATTTTGGCAAAGATAAAGTGAGGTGTTGAGTGATGGAGAATAATATTATTGCTTACGAGAAAAGTGAGCATATCATAGATGATATGCAGCATATTATTGATGTTGCTCAAAGAAAGGCATACCAGTCTATAAATCTGGTGTTGGTGCAGAGAAACTGGCTGCTGGGAAAACGAATTGCCGAGGAAGTCATGCAGGGGGAAGACCGTGCGGAATATGGTGCCAAGGTAATCAATATGCTGGCAAAAGAGCTGACCAGAACATGTGGTAAGGGCTTTACAAAGACCAATTTGTATAGCTTTTATTCCTTTTATCAGTGCTTTCCCGAGATTTTCCACTCACTGCGTGGAAAATCTCAGGGGCTTCTTTCATGGACACATTATCGCACCTTGCTCCAAGTACATGACCAAGTAGCTCGTGACTGGTATGCCAAGGAAGCGGCGGAAGAAACATGGAGTGTCCGTACCTTGCAACGAAATATTAGTTCCCAGTATTACTACCGCCTGTTACAGACACAGAAAAAGGAACTGGTTAAGCAGGAAATGATGGAGAAAACCAAGTCCTATCAGCAGGACACGCTGGAATTTATCAAAAATCCTGTCATAGCGGAGTTCCTTGGTTTATCCAGCAATACGGATTTTACCGAAAGTGAACTGGAAAAGAGCATTATTGGCAATCTGCAAAAATTCCTGCTGGAACTTGGCAAGGGGTATGCGTTCGTAGCCCGTCAGCAGCATATCCGAACGGAAAAAGAGGATTATTACATTGACTTGGTGTTCTATAACTACATCCTCAAATGTTATGTGCTTATCGACCTGAAGACAACCAAGGTAAGCCATCAGGACGTTGGCCAGATGGATATGTACGTTCGCATGTATGACGAGCTGAAGCGCAGAGAAGACGATAACCCTACGATTGGTATACTACTTTGCACGGACACCGATGAAGATATTGCCAGATTTTCTATTCTGCATGGCAACGAACAACTTTTCGCAGCCAAATATAAAGTATATTTGCCTACGGAGGAAGAATTGCGTTCAGAAATAGAAGCCCAAAAGACAATTTTTTATCTTCAGCAACAGGAAAAGAATCAGGAGTAATCCATGGATATAGCAGAAATTGTGCAGGAGTTGAATAGGAGATTTGCCCTGCCGTTAAAAGAATACTATGAACGGCATATTATCTTCTGGCATGACCCAGAGGGAGAATTTGCCGAGGAAATTGATACATTGCAACTGGATAATGCCAAGGTATTGAAACTTACGGGAAAGAATCAATTTTTGACCAAGAAGATTCTTTCCCATGATGACCTCACCAGCAACTATTTGGTGTATGTGCCCTTTGATTATGAAACATTGGAGGATAACTGGCTGCTGGATATTGAAATTGCAAGCGGCAGCTTCCGGGCTGACCTTATATCCATGTGGATGGATGAGGCAAAAATCCCGGACGAGCTTTCGTATCGGAAGCTTTTGAAGCAGTATCGAAAGTTTTTCAATGCCCGAGAACGCAGACAGCAGTTTATCAACGTTTGTGAGGGT
>JAGAXF010000035.1 GCA_017941085.1 Bacillota bacterium | reverse complement strand
CCAGGTATGGTTTGCCTTCTCCACATGGCTGCTGTCTGTCTTACATACTCTCTGATGCTGAGTATCGTTTAACTTGGTCCAGGCTCCATAGCTATGACTATGGGCTAGCTTTGGTATTGCTTCTGGTTTGGTTCCTTTACATACTGTGCAGGTATAGGTTTTTACTCCTTCTGCTGTTTCTGTTGCTGCCTTGGTTATCTTTCCTGCATCCCAGGTATGGTTTGCCTTCTCCACATGGCTGCTGTCTGTCTTACATACTCTCTGATGCTGGGTATCGTTTAACTTGGTCCAGGCTCCATATTGATGCCCCAAAGCATTTATCGTCATTTCCTTAACTGTTGTTTCTGCGGAACCCGCAGCATCCTTAAACACTTTATTACATACACTGCAAGAATAGTACTCATGATTTCCTTGAGTTGTACATGTTGCAGCGTTTGCCGCAGTCTTGACCAAATCATGAACCACCGTAACTGTACAAGAGTCGCTTGGTCCGTCGGATGATGTCGCCTTAATAGTGGCTGCGCCTGGGTTCACTGCACGCACTAATCCTGTTTGACTTACTGTAGCCACTTTAGCATTATCACTTGTCCACGTTAAGGTTTTGTTGCTTGCATTTGAAGGAAGTACCGTGGCTGTAAGATTGTAGGTTTTACCGTGAACAATATTCACCTGTTTTTTGCTTAATGACACACTGCTTACGGGAGAATATAATACGGTAACCATACAAAGGGCTTTTAAGCTTCCGTCTTTGGTCGTCGCAGTGATAGACACTCTACCGGGAGCCACTCCTTTTACAACTCCTCCCGTTGTTACAGTTGCCACACTGGAATCACTTGTTGCCCAAGTGACGCTTTTGTCTGAAGCATCTGAGGGGGTTACTGTTGGTGTCAATGTCATAGTTTCACCCTGAGATAAATTAGCTTCATTTCTATTTAAGCTAACTCCTACCACCCTAGATGCAACCGTAACTGTACACGTTGCACTTTTACCACCTACTGAGGCCGTAATAGTTGCGCTACCGGCTCCTTTGCCGGTAATTTTACCATCCCTTGACACAGAGGCAACAGCATTATTACTGCTAGACCAATTAACCTTTGAACTATCAATGAATCCCGGCGCAATTGTGGCGGCTATCCTTTCACTATCTCCAATGTTAAGAGACAAATTCGTTCGTGATAGACTTACATTTAGAGGTGTGGGATTCGGCGCAGTTGATGCAGCTACAAAGGGTTTATTGTGTTGAGCTGCATAAGTCGCTGCATAGGATCCACTTGGAGCGTATATGGTAACATTTGGGCAGTCATCAAAAGCCTTTTCCCCTATACTATTAACACTGGAGGGAATAAAAATAGCCTGCAATGCATTACAATTTACAAATGCAGTATTTGTAATTGTTTTAACCGTGTTTGGCAATACTATTGAAGTGACCGGATCCTTTACGTACCCATATCCTGCACCTGTATAGTAATAATAATAATGTGTACCAAATACAGAATCCGTCTTGAGATTGCCTATTGTCTCAACTGTTGTGTCAACGTTTCTTACCTTTACCTTGGATGGAATAACGGCAACTGTATTATAGGAATCATACTGAACCAATGTATTATTTTCCATATACAGACCGGCATCTTCTTCCATGATACCTCTCCAACGAGGCGCGCTTCCTCCGGACCCCACCTCCAAAATGTAGTACTTACCATTTATAAGAGCTATTACATTGGAATGTAACGATCCCGTAGTTGAACCGGGGAAATCCGTAAATCTGGCAGCGTTTCTAAAATGAGCCTTTACTCCTACCATTTCGCAAAGATCCAATGCCAGATGCATGAAGCCATAACAATTGCCAGCTTTACAGAGAAGTGTACTCTCAGTATTTTCATTATTGGCATTATACGGATATTCATCTGCAATGTAATTTACTATAGCTTCTGCTTTATTATAATCAGACATACCGCCTGTGATAATCTTTGATATTATTCTGTTTTTTTCGTCCTCAACATATTCTTTAGAAAAATCCTTTATCCTAACAGCAATATCCTTTGATTTATTTCCCGATTTTACGGTTATAACTGTTAGTCCTTTTCTGTACTCCACCTTTGTTTCCGCTCCAGCAATGGGTTCTGTAACCCAATAAAATGGCCCACTATTACCTGATAAAAACTTCCTGTAATAGGTTACCGGAATCGGCTCCACTAATCCCTCTGGGGAGACAGTAACTGAATAACCAGACTTTATCGTATATTTAACATCGCTCTTCATGTCCTGGGGAGGAATGATTTTATAGCTAGTCGTATACGAATCAGGTATTTCCATCTGTCCTTCATATTTCTCATCCAATACATATAAAGAAATCTCATTGGGAAATCCCGATTCTGTTCCACCTGCATAAACAGGCGTTGAGAATACAGAACCAATGAGACATAGTATCAGGACTAGTATACCTACTTGCTTTTTCATATTTCCTCCATCTTAAAACGATGTTCATATATTGTCAGCGCGTTATTAACAAAAAACGACTCTCCTTATAGGAGAGTCGCGTGAATCTTCCCTTATGCCATTGGCTTAAGATCAGGTGAGATGATGAGGTCAGCATCTGTTGCTGCCTGGATTTCTTCTACTGTGAATTCAGGATTGTATTCTTTCAGTACAAGACCTTCCGGAGTTACATCCATAACGCCCATCTCTGTGATGATCATGTTTACCTGCTTTGCAGCTGTAAGCGGAAGTGTGCATTCCTTCATGATCTTTGGTTCACCCTTCTGGGTATGAGTCATAGCAACGATAACTCTCTTAGCACCTACTACGAGGTCCATAGCTCCGCCCATTCCGGAAACCATGCCGCCTGGTACGATCCAGTTAGCAATGTCACCATTCTGGGAAACCTGGAGAGCACCAAGAACTGTAGCGTCTACGTGTCCACCACGGATGATGGAGAAGCTGTCAGCACTGCTGAAGAAAGCTCCGTCCTTCTCGATGGATACAGGCTGTCCACCAGCGTTTACGATATATTTTGCATCTTCTTCGGATGGCTTTTCACCGGAGATACCTACGAATCCGTTCTCGGACTGAAGTGTCAGGGATACACCTTCCGGAAGGTATGCAGGAACCATTGTTGGAAGTCCAACGCCGAGGTTAACTACGTCGCCGTCTTTCAGTTCCTTTGCAACTCTTGCTGCGATATACGGCTTAATTTGATCTTTATCCATGATTTAAGCCTCCTTCTTTACAAGATAATCAACATAGATGTGTGGAGTTTCTACGAAATCAGGACCAATGCCGCCTGCTTCTTTGATTTCTTCCACTTCGAAAATGGTGATGTCAGCTGCTGTAGCCATTGTTGGGTTAAAGTTTCTGGTGGATCCACGATAACGAATGTTACCTGTCTCATCAGCTACATAGCCCTGGCAAATTGCTACATCTGCCTTGAGAGGCATCTCTAAGAGATACTCTTTGCCATCGATAGTGATTTTTTCTTTGCCTTCTTCGATTGGTGTGTTAACACCGGTAGGTGTTACTACAGCACCCAGGCCTGCGCCTGCTGCACGAATTCTCTCAGCAAGTGTTCCCTGTGGAACAAGTGTGAGCTCCAACTGGTTGGAATTTGTCAGTTCAGCAACGATCTTGTTCAATCCTACGAAGGATGCGATAAGGTGCTTAATCTGACCTGCAGCCAGCATTTTGCCAATGCCGACATCTGGAAATGCAGAGTCATTACAGATAACTGTAAGATCTTTTACTCCGGATGCTACAATCTCATCAACGATGGATTCAGCTGTTCCGTTTGCCATGAAGCCACCAAGCATGATGGTCATTCCGTCTTTTACACATGCTGCAGCTTCCTTTGCAGAAACAATTTGTGTTTTAGCCATTAGTGTACCTCCTAACTAATCACACTGCTTCCAAAGAAATAACGGATTTCCCCCATCCCCTTTTGCTGAATATATCTATTGTAGCTCGATTCCTGCCTAATATTGGGTAGGACAGGACTTTTACCACGATATATCGCTAACGATAATAATAACACAATAATGTGAAAAATATAAGGTGTTGATTAAACTTTTTTCAAAAAATTCTGTAACTATCTATAAGCTCTCTGAAGTAATATAATCCAACAGCACTTTATTTAAGAGGTTTTTCCATAATTGTTCGCTGAGGCGTCATACCCATTTCAATATAGAAATTGTATGCAGGTTCATTGAAATTCCAAACATTCAATGTGATGTTATCAAAGTCTCCATCCTTCTTGGCAAATTCGAGAACATAATTGTATAGCCTGCGTCCGATACCCTTGCCTCTGGCCTTTTCATCAACACAAATATCGTCTATATATAAACTTCTCTTGGCTTGGACTACGCTGTTTCCAAGGCTTTCCTGAATCTCGCAAAATGCATGTCCCAAAACCGCTTCATTACCCTCACTGTTTACTTCCACACAGACAAATACCGGAGCCATTTCGTTTCCGATGAAGCTTCTTTTAACATCCTCTTCAGTAAACTTGGTGTCGTGTTTAAATATATCCGGTCTTCCATTAAAGTGAACCAGATTCACCTGCTCCAGAAGATCCATAACCTTTGGAACATCCTGTTCTTCCAAAGGTCGAACATATAAATCCTTATCCTTCATATCATCACACCTCTCAATACTAGTCCGTCATTTGTATTCCCTGATTAAAAACGTCTGCCGGCGGAAGTTCTTTAAATCTTTCGGCTTCAATTAAGCCCACCTTGAATTTCTTCATCCTTTGGAACATCCTCTTAGGACTTATTCCCATCTCCTTTACCGGATACGTGGTGGCCAATAATGCCTTTGCCCTGGCGCCACCTAGTCTGGAGGCCACAAATCCCACCTCATATAAATCACCGGAAACCGGCTTTCTCATTTTGCAGGATATGAAGATAGGAATGGACCTTCTCATGGCTATAACATCTATTTCGTTATCCTGGGTATCGATATTATCACCCTCGTACCAATCGATAACTACTCCCATTGCCGCTTCATCAAATACATCCAAAGCCTTAATGTATATGTAAAGTTCTAGCCAGGTGCCAAAGGTGGTCATATAGCTTTTTGCCTTTTTATCGGCAAACTGGTATTCGCCCTTAATCTCTCCTTCATTGGAAAGTCTTTTCCAGAATCCGTATTCCATAAATCCATTTACCAATCGGCAGATGGCTCTTTGATTTTTCCCTACCTTTTCCGGCAGCTTCACCTTCATTTGATTACTGCTGGTTGAGACGGTATTGGCTATATACTGGCAAAGTTCCTGCCAGGAGACCACATTGGAAAATATTATTTCGCTCATGGCCAGTATATTACCAAAGTCTTCTCTCTTGGGCAGATCATGGGAATCCTTAAGCCTTTTGGCGCCTATTGCTGTTAAGCAGGACTCCAGAGAAATATGCTTAACGGGATGTATTATTTCTCCGGTGTCCGCATTTATAACATACTCTCTTCTTACATCCACATAAATGGGGAGTATGTCGTATTCCTTTGCAATTCTATAGCCACAGGCACTCATTAGTTCAGTGCCTCCCGTTAAATCTATAAGAACCTCCTCTTCCCTGTCCAGTCCTTCAACCACAGTTTTTAAGGCATCATAAATCTCTGAAAGGCTATCAACAGCAACTCCTATATACTCCACGGTAGTTTGAGGAAGAATCTCTTTAATGGCCCTTTCAACATTTTCACATTCCTTGCCGGACATATTTCTTTTGTCAATTAAAAAGATGACCCTTTCCGGTTGAATGGTGGAAATGGGAACTAATGTTGAAACTATATCTTTGTCAAAGAAATCAATTTGTACCATTTGATTATAATTTATCCGAATCTAAAATGATTGTGAAAGGGCCTTGGTTCACAAGGTTAATTGTCATATCGCCGCCGAAGACGCCGGTAGCAACTCTAGACTCTTCGCCGTGATTCAATGCATCCTTGCACTTTTCAACAATATAATTATACAGAGCTTCCGCTTCCTTTGGTTCGCCGGCATCAGTAAAGCTAGGCCTGTTGCCATGCTTGCAGTCCGCATAAAGAGTGAACTGTGATACCAGAAGCATTTTGCCATTAACCGCATCTATATTTAAATTTGTTTTTCCCTCTTGATCTTGGAATATTCTTAGGTTGATGAGCTTGTGCACCAGCTTGTCTGCAATATCCTTATTGTCTCCTTTGCTTATTCCAATTAAAACCACAAACCCAAGGTCAATGCGTCCTGTTTCTTTTATTTCACCATTCTCGTTAACATCCACAGATGCGGAAGTCACTCTTTGAATTACGAAGTTCATAAGCCGGTCTCTTTTTATTAAATCTCTCTTCTTCCCTCCAGGGCCTTTAGCAAAGTAACCTCGTCGGCATATTCCAGGTCTCCACCAATAGGAATTCCGTTGGCTATTCTTGTCACCTTAATTCCGGAGGGTTTAATGAGCTTTGCTATATACATGGCCGTGGCCTCACCTTCAATGGTGGGGTTGGTGGCGATAATCAGTTCCTGAACACTGCTGCCCTGAAGCCTTATAATTAAGGACTTTAAATTAATGTCGTCAGGACCTACACCCTGCATTGGTGAAATGGCTCCGTGAAGCACGTGGTACAGTCCGTCAAATTCCTTCACCCGCTCCATGGCCACCACATCCTTTGGACTTTCCACCACACAGATAACATCTTGTCTTCTGCTGTCATCGGTACATATGTCACAAGGATCTTTTTCCGTCAGATTACCGCAGACGGAGCAATACTTAATGGATTGCTTTGCCTCTAATATGGAATTGGCCAGGTTCTCCGCCTCCTTATCTGACAAAGAGAGAATATGAAAGGATACCCTTTGGGCCAATTTCTCGCCAATTCCCGGGAGCTTGTTAAACTCGTTTATTAAACGTCCAAGGGCTCTTGGATATTGTCTCATTTCCTACACCAGTCCAGGTATGTTAAGACCGCCGGTTAGCTTGCTCATCTCACTTTCGGAGGCTTCGTCAACCTGTCTCATAACCTCGTTTACAGCCGCAACAATCAAATCCTGAAGCATTTCAATATCATCGGGATCCACAACCTCTTTTTCTATAGTAAGAGATTTTATTTCCTTAGCTCCGGTGGCCGTTACGGATATAGCTCCGCCTCCTGCAGTTGCCGTGAATTCCTTTTCCTCAAGCTCTGCCTGCATCTGTTCCATCTGTCTCTGCATTGCTTGGGCTTGAGCTAATTGCTTCTGCATATTTCCACCACCAAAGCTATTACCGCCGGTACGATTTTTTGGCTTTTTTCCGGCCTTCATTCCTTTTCCCATTTCTTCTCCTCGCTGTTTTTACTTTGCTAATACTTAACACTTATGAGTTAGTCTTCAACTCGTACGCTGATGTTTAATTTACTTTCTATTTCTTCCTTTAGGGATTCGTCCAATGAATCCTCTGATTCTTCATCCCACTCTACTCCCGGGGCATCAGCATCCATTTCATCCCATAGAGACTCTTCTTCTCTGTTTTCCTCTAAAGTAAAGAAGCTTTCCTGCACTGCGTTTTTCTTAGCCTCTCCCTCTTTTAATACCATCTTTAGTGGACGTCCAACCACCTGGGACATGGCCTCTTCCAATATGTCTCGATTCTTTTCCGCAATCATCATGCTGACGCCACCTGTAATGAGAACCTTAAAGTCGCTTTGGCTAAGACCCGCAAGAGAAGAATTGATTCTTACCATGGTTACGCTTCCCAAGTCGTCAATCTTATCCCAAACCTGACTCCAAAGATCCTCTAGATCCGTATTACTCTCTGCTCCATTATCCCTCGCCATTTCCTCAGGGACGGATTCAGCAGCAGTCTTTTTGTCAGGAGCCGGTGCCTGGGGTTTCTCCTCAGCAATTATTGCCGGTGGTTTCTCCTCAGCAACTTTTACCGGTGGTTTCTCCTGGAAGTTCTTTTTAACCGGTACAATTCGGGCTTTAGACACAGCATTTTCCTTTGCCTCAATTCCCGATGCCAGAGTAACTATGGCCAGCTCGGTAAGGATTCTAGGCTGAGTAGAATATCTGGCATTGTTCACTGCATTAGCCAAAACCATAATGCTTCTATTTATTTCTTCAAGAGGAATTGACTTGGCTTGAATAACCAGCCTATCTACATTTTCCTTTGACATATTAAGCATTGATTCCGGGTTTTCCACAAACTGTCCCACCAGAAGGGATCTATAATGTCCCACTAGTCCTGCCAAAACCTGCTTAACGTCTTTTCCCTCTCTCAGAACCTCATCCAGCAGCACCAATGCCGAGGAAACATCTCCCTCAATAATGCAATCCGTAAGCCTTATATAGAAATCATCAGAAACAGCTCCCAAATAGTCCAGAACCAAATCTCTGTCTAAAAACTTATCCCCTCCGGAAAGGCACTGATCCAAAAGCGAAAGTCCATCTCTGGCAGAGCCATCTGCATTGGAGGTCAATAGATTTAGAGCTTCATCTGTAATTTCTACACCTCTTTTGTCACATATGTTTTTCATGTGACCCTTCAAATCTTCCTCGGAGATTCTATGGAAGTCCAGCCTTAGACATCTGGATAGAATGGTCTGAATAAGCTTCTGAGGATCTGTGGTTGCCAGTATGAACATAACACCTTCCGGCGGTTCCTCCAGAGTCTTTAAGAGAGCATTTAAGGCATGGGTGGTAAGCTCGTGAGCTTCGTCAATTATATACACCTTTCGTCTGCCTATAGATGGTGGATAGTTTACACTTTCTCTTAATTCCCTAACGCTGTCCACTCCATTATTGGAGGCTGCATCTATTTCTATTACATCAAGGAAGTTTCCATTCTGAATTGCTCTGCAGTTAGGACATTCTCCACAGGGTTTTTCCCCTTCTCCGGTGCAGTTAACGGCCTTTGCCAGTATTCTTGCAACAGAGGTCTTACCTGTTCCTCTGGTACCACAAAAAAGATAGGCATGGCCCACCGTTCCCGTCTTCACCTGGTTCTTTAGAATTCTTACTATATGATCTTGTCCCAAAACCTGGTCGAAGGTTTCAGGTCTCTCTGTACGATATAAGGCTGTATACATTTTAACGTCCTTTTATTTTAAGATGCGTAAAATCCATTTTTTTAGCCAAAGCCTTATTTTACGCTTAAATGTCATGGGCGGTTCTACAGGTGCCGGCTTCGGCTTATCTGTAAATCTGTTAACCTCTCTATTATCTTTTAATGCTTTTAGATATTCCAGTTTTTCTTCTACAGATACAGTATTAACTAGGTTTTTTTCTATTTCATCAAAGGGTAGATGCTGCTCTTCATCATATTCATATATACAATTCCCCTTGGTATAACCAAGTTCAGCGTCTTTTTCGTTATAGACCTGAAACCGCCTTGTATGCCAGTCAGTCCAGCCATGAACACTTTTTCCTTCCCAAAATATATCTTCTTTTATAACCTGTCCCGGGTTTCCGGCAAACAAACAGTGGGACGGTATTGTTTTCCCTGGCAGCAGAGCATGTCCGCCAATTATACATCCGGAATGAACTCTGGACCCCTTTAGTATACCGACATTTTGCCCCACCCATATATGATCTCCCAGAAAAACACTTTTAGATGGATTCAGCCTTCTGTTGGTTGCCTTGGAATATACTAAATGGGGATCGGCGGTTCTTACCCATACTTCAAAAGAGAAAAGACACTCTTTCCCTATAATTATGTGTTTTTGTTCAGAGCAAATGGCGTTCAATACATCGCTGAAGTAGCAGTCCTCATCGATAAACAGTACATTATTATTGTATAGGGTGAAGTTGGCACGATAAATATGTGAGCTAGACGAGAGAAACACTATACTATTATCTCCCTCGAATCTTATCATGCTTTCTCTTAGCTTTACTCTACCATCGCAAAAAAGAATATTGTTGGTTCCACTGAAGACAATCTCCACTTCGTCCATAATCTCAAATCCATCAGCCTCGCTAAAGACTATGGTATTATCCTTCAATGAAGCTATATCCTCAATGCATGTAACTCTTTCCCTAACACTCATTATAGACTCCTATAAATAATATTGCCCTTTAATAGCTCCGCAGGACGTTGGAGAAGGCTTATCTGCGGCACATGGAAAAATCCACTTATTGCTGCTTCCTTCCGGACCTGACAAGGTTCGCGGCGTCCCATTGCGCAGGACCCAAACCATGCCATACGAAGCTATGAAAGGGCAATATAAAACCAATAAAATTATAGTAATTTTCCTATATGATGTCAAATAAGCACTTCGGACTATGCACCTACCTAATCTCTGAGGAATCCCTATTAAACCGTTTCAAAATTAAATCAACGTCTTCTCTGGCCAGTTTTCTCTTTGCCATCTTCATGGCTAAGTCCACACTGGAATTTACGAGAAAATGTCCCAGCCTCAGCTTTTGTTTCACCAAGGTATCGAACTGTTTTTTATCTAAATCGGAAAGCATTATTCCGGTTCTAACAACAGAACAGATTTCATGGTCACTGAAAGGATATTTGTCTCTTCGGAATAATTTGTTGCCTATTAAACTATCAATGGCCTTTACTACTCTTGGTTTGCCCACGTATCCAAAGGCACTTTCCATTTCCTTTGTGACGGAGAATTTGGTTCCATCGTAATACTTAACCAGGCATGATGAAATACTCGGGGATTTTTCATTCTCCAGAGCCCGTGCCAGGACATAAAGAGAGTCCTTGGAGAGATATATATGGTCCTGGGGAATCATTACATATTCCGCCAGCTTATTCTTTACTGATGGAGTTATTCCTTCATCAACAAGGATTTTTTCCTCCACAAATTCCAGATTCTCAGCTTTCTGAAATCGGGGATTGATTCTGTCTCTTAAAGCGCCTTCCACCAAAAGGTTGAACCTAGGATACTGCTGCGCATAAAGACTACTGAGAAATTCATTAGTTGTCTCACCTAAATAGCTTTCTGTAACTAGCAAAGTGACCTTCGGATTCTTCTTCACCTCTTGAGGGGATAGCAAATTCTGACCTTGAAAAATGTCCTTATGTTTTTTGGCAATTCTTGCCCAATCTTTTTCATTAATGTACTGCCTATAGGTATCTATTCTATCCATTATCAGCTGTGGAACAGCTTCCTCCGCCAGCCATAGCTTCTTGTAAAATCCTTCTAATACCTCGTTGCTGATAAATCGGGCATATAATTTTGAAAAATACTCCTCTCGTTTTTCGGTAGTATCTTCAGTAAAAATACTTTTTGCTTCTTCTATTATTCTGTCATGAGACTTGAAAAGATCCTTAAGCATCTCCTCACTTAAGGTTTGCGTTGCAGAATTCGTTGACCAAAAAGATCTTTTTATATACTTATAAACTATGGAATTGCACCCGGTTATCTTCTTTGCCTTTGCCAGGGTAGCATAGGTAAATACCGCATCCTCGGAATGCTTCATAGGTTCAAATCTAAGATTGTTATGAATTAAAAAGGGCAAGCTATATAGCTTATTGCATACTGACCAGGCATGTATAAAGCTGGTATCACCGGGGCTTATGCTTTTTTGCTTAACCAACCGTCTAGCCGTTGCTATTGTCTCACTGCCGTCATTATTCACCTGCATTATGCCGATTGTAATATCAGCCTCTTCTTTTTTTGCTGAGGAAACTAAGTCCTTAATTGAATTGGGAGGAATGTAATCATCACCATCAAAGAATATTATATATTCTCCTCGGGCCTCTTCTATTCCTCGATTTCTGGTTTCAGAAACTCCTCTATTTTCATGGCTAAGTACTTTAAATCTGGAATCGGATTCAGCAAAACTATTTGCAATAGCTAAAGAGCCATCTTTGCTGCCATCATTGATTAACAACACCTCAAAATCCTTGAAGCTTTGTTTTTTTATGGATTTCAACATGGCCTCAAGATGATCTTCCAAATTGTAGATCGGCACTACTACCGTTACCCATGGTTTCATAGATTATTCCTTTAAAAATCCTTCTATTGCATCAGCAATTCTTTCAGTGCTATGCCCATCACAGGCCTTCATGTATTTTTCCACAAAGGCAATCATTCTATCATCTACAGTATATTCATCCTTTGCAAGATAATCCAAAAGTTCATCCTCTGTTCTTAGGATTTCCCCCGGCAATTCTTTTTCGTAATCAAGATAAAAATCACGGTCATAGGAATCATAGTCATAACAGAAAAACGCCACCGGCTTATTCATTAGAGCAAAATCAAATATTACAGAAGAATAATCTGTAATCATAAGATCCGCCACATTAAGCATGGCATCAGTATTAAACTCTCTCATCTCCACTACATTTGAATATGATTCCTCCAGAATAGGCTCAGTCATGACAGGATGAGGACAAATAACAAATACCTGGTGACTCTTTAGGTTCTTTGACAATCTGCCAAAGTTCAATTCCGGAACAAATTTATTTCTGCTGGCTCCGAAATTATCTCTAAAGGTTGGTACGTAAAGTATTATTTCCTTGTCAATCAAATCAGGATATGTCTTAAAAATGGAAGCTCTTATTTCTTCTCGATGAGTACCATTAACAATGTTGTCCGTTCTTGCTATTCCTGTAGCCTGAACCTTTGAAACATCAATTCCAAAAGCATCTGCATAAGTCTGCCTTATGCCTTCGGAACTAACAGTAACTAAGTCATAGTATCTGTGATAAAGAGAATCCTGGGCCGGAAGCATGATAGTTCCGTCTTTTCCAAATTTCTTAAAGGCTCCGCTGGCATGCCAAAGCTGAACCACCTTCTTGGGCGCGCCCTTTCCGAAGCGTCTAAAGTAGAACAGATAATCATCGGTAACCACAACCTTGCTGCCATATACTATTTTTGCGCCTTTGATTCTGTCTATGGGTTTCTGGTATAGATTGTATCTGCCGAAGGTGACCTTGGGAGCATTAACCGCATCATAAACCAGCTTCATATTCTCCTGTAAGGTATCGCTTCTGGATGTTATGAAGGCAACTCGATTCTTTGGCACAGTCCTTTTGGCTATTCCCTGCAGCATCTGTTTGTTAACTCTTTCTGCCCACCATATAGGTGCCTTTATTTTTTTCCTGGCAGTCATCTCAAGCCAAAACAAACACTCGCTGCCAAATCGCTTTGACCAGGTATCTCTATGAAATTCTATGTTGTTCTTGCGTCGTTTTACAATATACTTATCTATTACCGCATAGTTGTTCCACCATCTACCATGAAGATCAGTCTCTCCTGTAAAATCCGGATGGAGCTGAATTTCAATATTATTAACCTTTAGATAAATGTTTAAAACATCGCCAATATTCACGGGGATCTTTGTGTCAAACTGCAGTCCCTCTGCAATAACCTCTCCTACATATCCCCTAACACTGTGCTTTTCATAGGGCATTGTTTCTATTGGGAAGATTTCATCCTTTTCATTTTGGGCGTAGAATTCATAGGTGTAACCGGGGATTTTCTGTAATCTAATCTGGCCCTGTATTCTAAAGCAGTCATCCTCCACTGACGGTATTAGAATATCGAATACCCTTCGATTTGTTAGCTCTCCTACCCAATTTTCGCCGACGTAATATCCATCATCCCTAAGCTCAACTACGTCCTTAATTTTTTCAAGATACTTTAACTCATAAAGATATAGACAGAAATAATAATGCCTTTCCCTAATTAAGAAAATATTATCATCGTCAACATTTAACAATACTCTATGCAAAATATCTCTATGTAAATTCTTTTCCTCTTCAGTAAGCCTTGGGACCATTCTGGAATTATATCTTCGCCATTGAATGTCATACATAATGACGTGCTGAATAAAGTCAAATACTTTTCCCTGCTTCTTTGATTCTTCAATAAGGGTTAAATAATACTTTTCAGGAACTTCCGTATACCATGAGGTTTTATTTGGTGCAGATTTTGAAAGAGACAACTCATCCTTCTTATCCTTTCTGTAATAGAAAACTGCATTTGGGATTATGCCTACTTTTTTCTTTTCCAGAAGAATTGTATTGGAGAATACTGCGTCCTCTCCCGCTGCCAAGGTTACATCAAATCGCCTTCCTTTTAAGGCTTCATTCTTATATACAACGTTCCCTACAGTGGAGGATACTATTTCAGGCTCCTTAAGAAGATCCACTACCCTGGTGCCTTTGTCGAATCTGTAATCCAAAGGATGCTCTCCATCACCGGCTGTTCCAAAGAGCTTTATCCTACAAGAACATAGATCTATTTCGTCATAATGGGCATCGAAAAAATCCTTCATTCTCTTAAATGCCTTTAAGTCCCACTTGTCATCGCTATCTAAGAATAAAACGTATTTTCCCTCTGCCAGTTCCATACCATTGTTTCTGGTTGTAGATACGCCGCTGTTTTTCTGGTCCACATAAACAAAGTTATTTGGATACCTTTCTTTGTACTCCAGGCAAATATCGGCAGAAGAATCACTGCTGCCGTCATTTACCAAAATATACTGTATGTTGTTTTCAAATCCCAGTGTCTGTCTAACAACGCTTTCAATGGTTTCTCTCAAAGTTTCTTCAGCATTGTAGACCGCTGTGACTACAGAAAAAACAAAATCCATAATTCTCCTCTATTTGCCCAAAAACGGTAGTACCTGAAGAGCATCTTCCACGCCCTTCCAGTATAACATATCCATGTCCTCTTTTTTCCTTGTTAGTGTCTTCATGCCACCTATGTCATCGGGAGCAAGGATCAGAACCTTACCTTCCTTTTCCATATCCTTAGCCTTGTCCAGACAGAAATTATACAAATCCCCTCTGATAGAGAGAGCCTTTGCCACATTTGGATACCTTATTTCAATCAAAGAAGATAACTTTTTATCCGTATCCGTTTCTCTGTAATAATCCCTTGGTTTGGTAAGAATAAGAACCACCTTGTCACATCCCATTTCAAAGGCCTTTTCCACGGGAACGGAATCGCTTAATCCTCCATCAAAGTATTTTTTACCGTTGATTTCGTAGGGATTATTAACCAGGGGTACACAACTGCTGGCCTTAATAACATCATAATTATCCTGGCCCATGTCTTCGTTGCTAAAGTAAACAGGCTTTCCAGTTTCCACATCCGTTGCTATAACGACAATCCTCTTGCCTTGATCAAATTTCCTCTGCACTTCGGAATAGTTTAGAGGATCCTCCTTGTCATGATTTGAAAGTTCACTATAAATATAATCTAGGTTGATATAATTACCTGTCTGTATATAGTTCTTCATTCCCATATATTCGCTGCGGAAGGCATAGTCGGTATAGAATTTGTAGTTCCTTCCCTGCTGCTCCGCCATATAGGAAACCACATTGGCTGCACCGGCGGAAACTCCAATATAGCAGTCAAACTGTATTCCCTTATCCATCAAGCGGTCCATAATTCCGGCTCCATAAATTCCCCTCATGCCGCCGCCAACATCTATAATTCCTGTTTTCATTCCACGCTCCCCTTTTCTAACCAATCCATTACCGTCTCTTCATCAACTATTGGAATTCCCAGCTCCTTGGCCTTCTTGTTCTTCCCGGAATTTGATGTTAAATCGTTATTGATTAAATATGACGTCTTGGAGCTAACGGAACCTGCCACCTTTGCTCCTTTGCTCTCCAAAACTTCTACCAAAGCGTCTCTATTGGCAAAGTGGTTAAGGCTTCCGGTAATAACAAAGGTCTTCCCTTCCATAAACATTGAAGATTCATCCACATTATACTCTTCATCTAATCGAATAACCTTTAGTAGCTCCTGCACTTTGATTTGGTTTTCAGGATTATCAAAGTATTCTCGAAAGCCTTTGGCTAGAATATCTCCAACCCCTTCTATTTCCGTAAGTTCTGATTCTGTAAGGCCTTGGATCCTGTCCCAATTATTCTTGCAGGCCTTGGCTATCACTTTAGCATTGGCTGAGCCTATACCCGGAAGGCCTAGAGAATAAAGAAGCCTATCCGGTGTAGTATCCTTTGCTTTTTCACAACTTGCCAAAAGATTCTCGTATGATTTAAGGCCAAAGCCCTCCATATTAACGATCTCGTCCTTATGGTTTTCCAGCTTAAATATATCTGCAAAATCCTTTATTATTCCTTGGGAAACCAGCTTCTCTACGGTCATTTCAGAGAGACCCTCCACATCCATGGCATCCCTTGAAACAAAGTGAGAGAAACTTTTAATATGCTTTGCCGGGCATTCCTTATTATTGCAAACCAGAGTCTTAACCCCATTTTCATTTTTGATTTCCGTTGGTTTCCGGCATACAGGGCATATTGAAGGAATATCAATTTTACCGGACATGGTAAGATTCTCTGCTATCTGAGGAATAATCATATTGGCTTTATAGACCTGGATTCTATCTCCTATGCCCAGTTTCAGATCCTCCATTATGCTTATATTATGAAGGGATGCTCTTGTTACTGTAGTTCCTTCCAGTTCCACCGGATCAAAGATGGCCACAGGGTTTATGAGTCCTGTTCTGGAGGCGCTCCACTGAATATCCCTTAAGGAAGTTTCAGCGATTTGATCTCTCCACTTAAAGGCTATTGAATCTCTGGGAAATTTTGCAGTGGTTCCCAGGCTTCTGCTGTACTCCAGATCCTCCAGAGTTAGTACCAAACCATCGGAAGGAATGGGATTATCCTCTATCTCACCTTCAAATAAGGAAACCCCCTCTATTACATTTGAACCGTCCACTACTCTGTAATTAACAATATCAAATCCCAAGGATTCAAGCCACTTGAGACCGGCCTCTCTGCTTTCCTCCACTTGAGGTGGATAATCTCCCTCCTGGGATACTAAGGAAAAAGCATAGAATCTAACCTTCCTTTCCTTAGTTATGCCACTATTCAATTGCCTGACAGAGCCGGAGCAAAGGTTCCTGGGGTTCTTGTATTTGGCATCAACCTCAGGTATTTTTTCGTTTATTTCTTCGAAATCTTTATAGCTTATAACTGCTTCACCTCTCAGGGTTACAGCACCTTTGTAACCAATCTTAACAGGAAGGTTAACAAAGGTTTTGGCATTGGCAGTCACTACTTCACCTATCTGACCATTTCCTCTGGTAACCGCCTTTACCAGCTCACCATTTTCGTAGGTAAGAACGATGGTTAATCCATCCAACTTCCATGAAAGAAGCCCTTTATTGTTCCCCAGCCATTCCGCCAGCTCCTCCCGACTTTTGGTCTTATTAAGTGAAAGCATTCTTGTGGGGTGTACTTCCTTGGGAAGCTCCGACAAGACTTCATAACCAACCTCCTGGGTAGGGCTTCCCGCCAGTTCAATTCCCGTTTCCTTTTCTAATTCCAATAACTCGTCATACAGTTTATCGTACTCGAAATTGCTTATTATTTCTCTCCCCTCCACATAATAAGCCTTCGATGCTTTATTTAGTTCCTCAATAAGTTCCCTCATGCGGGCAGTCTTATCCTTCATTGTTTTCCTCTCATATCTTTGTTATGGGAGCAACGGCAGTGGCCAGTTTCTTTTCACCCACACCTTCGAAGTCTACGGTTACTGTTGTTTCAGTATAGGCCTTTACCACACCTTTTCCGAATTTCTTGTGCTCCACCTGGTCTCCCACTTCAAAAGTGAGGCTTTCCCCTTGATTTGCTGCAGACTTCTTTGTCGCTTCCTTTGATTTATATGCATCATAGGGATTGTATCCTATTAGGCTATTGGAACCGGCCCCATCTATTGAACCTGTGGCAACGCCGGGTCCATTCACCCTGCCAAATCCAATATCTTCCCGTCTTTGGAATACAGCGTCTCCCCTTAATAGTTTACTGTCGATTTCCCTAAGGAACTGGGACTCACGGTTATATTCTGTTCTGCCATAGAGAGTTCTCACTGTGGCTCCTGTAAGGAAAAGCCTTTCCTTTGCCCGGGTCATTCCCACATAGCAAAGTCTACGTTCCTCTTCGATGCCTTCCGGATCATCATAGCTTCTGCGGCTGGGGAAGAGCCCATCCTCCATACCAGGCAGGAAAACCACCGGAAACTCCAGCCCCTTTGCGCTGTGCATAGTCATGAGAACCACCGCATCCTCATTTTCATCGTGATTGTCCACATCCGCCATTAAAGAAATCTTCTCCATGAACCCGGAAAGACTGGGACCTTCTAACCCTTCGTCTTCATCAAAGAATTTGGAGTCTTCTCCCTTTGACATTTCCTCCTCGTAATCCAAAATAACGGATTTAAATTCCAAGAGGTTCTCTATCCTTCCTTCAGCCTCGATGGTTTTTTCCGCCTCCAAAGCTTCTAAATAACCTGTATTAACAAGAAGTTGATCATATATATCCGAAACTCTTAGGTTCTCTTCCTCTTCCCTTAGGAGCTTAAGGACCTTTACCATATTGCCAATAGGCTCCTGGGCCTTGGCCGGAAGGGCAGAAACTATGCTTTCATCCTCTAATAGTTTTAAAACACTTTCATTTCTAACGGCACTAAAGGCCCTAAGCTTTTCAAAGGTCTTCTCACCGATTCCTCTTTTGGGAGCATTGATTATTCTCACCAAAGAAATCTCGTCGCTGGGATTAACCACCAGCCTCATATATGCCAAAATGTCCTTTATCTCTTTTCTGTCATAATACCTTAGGCCAGACAAAACTCTGTAGGGTATATCCCTTCTGGTAAGAGATTCTTCAAACTGTCTGGATTGGACATTGGTTCTGTAGAGAATGGCAAAATCCTTGTAGTTTCTACCACCTTTGTCCATCAACATCATTATTTCGTCTGCCACAAAGGAAGCCTCATCCTTTTCGTCCTCGGCCCTGTAATAGGTTATCTTTTCACCGGCCTCCTGCTCCGTCCAAAGCTTTTTCCCTTTTCGGCTTTTATTGTTTTCTATCACTGAATGGGCTGCGTCCAGGATATTTCCCTTGGATCTGTAATTCTGCTCCAGTTTAATTACCTTTGCTCCGGGAAAATCCCTTTCAAAATCCAGGATATTTCTAATGTCGGCACCTCTCCATTGATATATGCACTGATCATCATCTCCCACCACACAAATATTCTTGTGCCTCTCTGCAAGCATGTGAATAAGCTCATACTGGGTGTGATTGGTGTCCTGGTATTCGTCCACCATTATATATTTAAATCTTTCCTGATACTTTAAAAGCGCCCTATCATCTCTCTTAAAAAGCTTAACTGCATTTAAAAGAAGATCGTCGAAGTCCATGGCGTTGTTTTCTTTAAGTATTCTCTCATACATATAATAGGCATTAACCAGAGCCTTGCTTTTAGCGTCATTCCCCGACGCCGATTCATACTGGGCAGGGCTGATTCCCTGTTCCTTAAGGTCACTTATTACCGCAAGAATATAGGCCGGCTTGTATTCCTTGGAATCTAACCTAAGCTCTTTGATGATGTTTCTGGCTACGGTCTTTTGATCCGTGGTGTCATAAACAACAAAGTTCTCATCATAGCCTAAGACCCCTGCATGTTCCCTTAATATCCTAAGGCACATGGCATGAAAGGTCATTATCCACATTCCGGCGGTGTATCCCACCAAGGCCTCAACCCTCTCTCTCATTTCTCTTGCAGCCTTGTTGGTAAATGTTACAGCCAGAATATTTCTAGGTTCACAAATACGATTTTCCACCAAATAGGCAATTCTATGGGTCATGGTACTGGTTTTTCCCGAGCCGGCACCTGCCAATATCAAAAGGGGGCCTTCCGTATAACAAACCGCCTCTATCTGTTTATCATTAAGATTCCCGAAATCCATTTTTCCTCTATAAAAACAATTATTATTGCAATAAATACAGTTAAATCTACCATATTATTCTAACATAATCCCCATAGACTGTGGGTAGGATTTTATGGATTATACCTATTTTTTGCTGGACTGGTCCATAGAGCAAATGTTATAATATTAGGGCACAAATTACGCAATTATTAGCTTTGTAGTTTAAAGATATCTGTTAATCGGAGATTTTAAATGAGAAGAAAGACACTATTATCGGCTATTATAATAATGGTACTGTGTGCCTCTACGGCTCTGTCCGGTTGTGCTCTCAGAGCAGAAGCTAAAACTCCTGACAAACTTAAAGTTTGTAAGGCGGTTAAGAAAATCACCGCTGAACTGGGAGTTGCAACATCCGGAATATTTGAAGATGCCTTTTCTAAGAATAAGGAAGCAATTCTGGCTAATCAAAAGAATAAATCCAATGTGGAAACCAAAGTATCCCAGTTTGCCTCCGATAAAATAAAATCTATTAGGGACCAGCTGACGGAAGCCCAGGAACCTGAGGAAACGGAAGTTACGGAAGAACAGAGTACCGAAAACACGGAAACACCGGATTACGAATATAATTATACAGAAGAAAACAGCGGTGGCAATACCGGCGGCAATACCGGAGGAAACACAGGCGGTAATACCGGCGGCAACACCGGCGGTAATACCGGAGGAAACACTGGCGGTAATACCGGCGGTAATACCGGCGGAAACACCGGCGGCAATACCGGTGGCAACACCGGCGGTAATACCGGTGGTGACACTGGCGGAAACACCGGTGGAGATATAGTGGTTCCCGATGTTCCACCTATACCTGATGACCCCACACCAACGGAACCCACAACACCCACTGAAGGAAATTAAAAATCGGCCCCTGGCCTTATGTATAAAAAGAACAGTAGCAAGGCTACTGTTCTTTTATTAAATCAATTTACAAAATTGGGTTATAGGACAAAAAGCGTTGATGGCTAGTCCCAATACACTGGATAATCTGACGTCCTATGAAGCTCGCCCCAAACAACTGCATCACCCCATGTAGGAATTGACTCTGACAGTTTTTCTTGAGCAGTCATCCTCTTGTAGGTATCAGCTATGCTTTTGTCTGTTGGCATT